>NZ_AUWY01000126.1 GCF_000447205.1 Sphingobium ummariense RL-3
GAGCACCGCGATCAGCGCCGCCTCGGCGGGTTCGGGGGTGTAGGAAAGTGCGTCCACCCCGTTCGTGCTGAGCGAAGTCGAAGCACCCGGCTGAGCGTCAGCGAAGCCCGCGCCACCGGTTGGCCTCGCCTCCGCTCGGCTGTGCCCTTCGACAGGCTCAGGGCGAACGGAGGAAAGACCCGGCATTTCCTTCTTCAGGATATTCGCCGCCCGCTTGTACCCCGCGAGCAGATTAACCCCGTCATCGGTCGCGACGAAAGATTGAAGCGCCTTCACCCGCGCAAGCAGGCGGACGAGATCGTCCTCCCCGCCCAGCGCGAACACCGCGTCGATCAGGTCGTGACGGACTCCGGCTTCCTTCTGCTGGACCTTGAGGCGGTCAGTCAGGAACTCCGAAACATCGTTAGCTAAGCGCGCCGTGTCCGTCCGAGTGTATTTCCAAAGTCCGTTCTCTGACTTTTCGAACCACTCTCCAAAACCTTCCGACTCCTGAGTTTCGGAGTCAAAATAGCGATCAATCAAATCTTGTCCGAACTCGTGGTCTTCAAAAGTCCGCCAATAAATGAAACTCCAAGCTGCTTCGTAAGCGACTTTAGCAATCGAAAACCTCAATAAGTTTTCCGAAGCCAAGGCATAGATTGCTATGGCGGCGCGCCGAAGCGCGAACGGATCTTTTGAGCCGGTCGGCTTAAGATCCCATGAGAAAAAGCCGAACAACGTATCCAGCTTGTCCGCCAAGCTCACCGCCACCGTCACCGGCGCGGTGGGCGTTTCGTCGCCCTGCCCGACCGGCTTGTAATGGTCGCGGATCGCGTCAGCGACGACGTCGGGCAGAGCCTCGGCGCGGGCATAGTAGCCGCCCATCACGCCCTGCAATTCGGGGAACTCGCCGACCATTTCGGTGACGAGGTCGGCCTTGGCGAGGCGAGCGGCCTGTTCAGCGAGGTCAGCCAATTCCTCTTTCGTCATGCCAGCGGAAGCTGGCATCTCATTGCCTTCAGCGCCGGAAGAAGAAAGCGAGACCCCCGCTTTCACTGGGGTGACGGGAGAAACGATCCCCTCCTCCACCAGCCACCGTGCCAGCTTCGCCACGCGCTCCACCTTGTCGGCGACGGTGCCGAGCTTCTCGTGAAAGGTGATGCGCGACAGCTTCTTCGCGTGGTCCTCCAGCCTGGTCTTCTTGTCCTGCTCCCAGAAGAAGCGGGCGTCGGAAAGCCGCGCGGCCAGCACCTTGCGGTTGCCCGCGACGATCGCCGCGCCGCCGTCCTTCGCGTCGATGTTCGCGGTGCAGATGAAGGCGGGCGCCAGCTTCCCCGCCGCGTCGCGCAGCACGAAATATTTCTGGTTGATCCGCAGGGTTAGCTGGATGACCTCAGGCGGCACCTCAAGGAAGGCCGGATCGAAATCGCCCAGCAGCGGCACCGGCCATTCGGTGAGTCCCGCATTCTCCGCGACCAGCCCCTTGTCCTCGATGACGGTATAGCCATGCGCCGCGGCCGCCTCGGCGGCTTTCGTCTCGATGATCGCCTGCCGCTCCTGATGGCTGACGATGACATGGCAGGCGCGCAGCTTTTCGGCATAGTCGTGCGCGCCGCCGATGGTGATTTCGCCCGCATGATGGAAGCGATGGCCCAGGGTCGTATAGCCCGACCGGATACCCTCGATCTCCAGATCGACCAGATCCTCGCCCAGGATCGCAACGATGCCCTGCAGCGGCCGCACCCAGCGCAGGCTTTCGGTCGTCTGCGACGCCGCGCCCCAGCGCATCGACTTGGGCCAGGGGAAGGCGCGGACGACGGCGGGAACGGCCTCCGCCAGCACCTGCGCGGTGGCGCGGCCGGGCTTATTCACCACGGCGAACCACACGCCGTCGCGATCCTCCAGCTGATCCTGCGTCAGCCCGGTCTTGCGCAGGAAGCCCTCCAGCGCCTGCGCCGGCGCGGAGGTGCGCGGTCCCTTAAACTCCTCGCTCACCGCCGCCGTCTCCAGCGGCAGGCCGCGCGCGATCAGCGCCAGGCGGCGGGGCGTCACGAAGCTGTCGATGCCCTGCGGCGTCAGGCCCGCCTTCGCCAGTTCCTCGGTGAACAGGCGCGCCAGATCATCGGACGCCTTCAGCTGCATGCGCGCCGGGATTTCCTCGCAGCGCAGTTCGAGCAGGAAATCGGTCATCACTCGGCCCACTTGTTATGCTCCATCCAGGCTTCGCAGCTGCCCCGCGCCATGTCGCGCACCTGCCCCATATAGCTGGCGCGCTCCTGCACCGAGATGACGCCGCGCGCCTGGAGGAGGTTGAAGGTGTGGCTGGCCTTGATCGCCTGTTCGAACGCGGCCAGCGGCACGTCATTGTCGATGCACTGCTGCCATTCGGCCTGGCAGTCGCGGAACCAGCGGAACAGCTTTTCGGTGTCGGCGACCTCGAAATTCCATTTCGACATCTGCTTCTCGTTCTCGAGGAAGACATCGCCATAGGTCACGCCGTGATCGTTGAACGCCAGGTCATAGACGCTGTCGACGCCCTGGATGTACATGGCCAGCCGTTCGAGGCCGTAGGTCAGTTCGCCCGCCACCGGCTTGCAGTCGAAACCGCCCATCTGCTGGAAATAGGTGAACTGGGTGACTTCCATGCCGTCGCACCACACCTCCCAGCCGAGGCCCCAGGCGCCCAGGGTCGGGCTTTCCCAGTCGTCCTCGACGAAGCGGATGTCGTGCACCAGCGGGTCGATGCCGATTTCCCTCAACGAACCCAGATACAGATCCTGCAGGTTCGCCGGGCTCGGCTTCATGATCACCTGATACTGGTAATAATGCTGCAACCGGTTGGGGTTCTCGCCATAGCGGCCGTCGGTCGGGCGGCGGCTGGGCTGCACATAGGCGGCGTTCCAGGCGTCCGGTCCCAGGCTGCGCAGCGTGGTGGCGGGGTGGAACGTGCCCGCCCCGACTTCCATATCGAGCGGTTGCAGGATGACGCAGCCCTGCCGGCCCCAATAGGCGTGCAGGGTCAGGATCAGATCCTGAAAGGAAAGCGGCTTGCCTTCGGCCACGGACGGTCCTTGCCAATGGGATGTTTCTGGCCCGCGCCTTGGCGCAGGGCGGGCGAAGGGTCAAGGGAAAGGCGGCTTTTTTGAGGGTTAATCCCCTTGCCCCGCCGCCTCCGCGTCCCCATGGATGGCGCATGAGCACCCGACCGGCCCGCGCCCGATGACCCGCCCCCTTCCGCGCTGGCTGATCGCCGGCCTGCTGCTGATCGGCGCCTTCGCGCCCGATGCCCTGGCCCTTGCCCGCCCTGCCTCTGCTTCCGCCTCACCGGCGCTGTGGCAGGTGAAAGATGCCGACACCACCATCTACCTGTTCGGCACCGTCCATGTGATGAAGCCCGGCATCGACTGGTTCCGTGGCGGCATCCGACAGGCCTTCGACCGGTCGGACGAGCTGGTGGTCGAGATCGTGGAGCCGGACGATCCCCAGGCCATGGGCCAGACCATGGCCACCAAGGCGCTCAGCCGCGACGGGACCAGGCTGTCCGACCGGCTGGAACCCACCGCGCGGGAGAAATATCTCGCCGCGATGGCGGCCAACGGCCTCCCCGCGGAAACGTTCGAAATGTTCGATCCCTGGATGGCGGGCATGATCCTGTCGGTCGCGCCGCTGGAGCGGCTAGGTTACCGCAATGACCTGGGCGCGGAAAAGACGCTGACGGCGGCAGCGAAGGCAGCGGGCAAGCCGGTCGATGCGCTCGAGACGGTAGAGCAGCAGATCGACTTCTTCGCCAACCTGCCGATCCCGCAGCAGGTCGCTTTCCTTAATGCCACAGTGGACGGCCTGCCGGATCTCGAAGGCGAGTTCGCCTCGCTGCTCGATTCCTGGCGGACAGGACAGCCGGAAAAACTGGCCGCGGAAATGAACGAGTCGCTCAAGGCCACGCCAGAACTGGCAAAGGTGCTTCTGCTCCAGCGCAATGCCAACTGGGCACGCTGGATCAAGGCGCGGATGGACAAACCCGGCACCGTCTTTATCGCGGTGGGCGCTGGCCATCTCGCGGGCGACGGCAGCGTCCAGGCGCAGCTCGACGCCATCGGCCTCCGCGCCAGGCGGGTGCCGAAATGAGGGGCGGAACGATGCGCCTGCTGGCGCGGCTGCTGGCCCTTCTCGCGCTATCTCTCGCAGCCGCTTGCAGCGACAAGGCGCCCGCACCGCCCGAGCAGGGCGGCCCCGCGCTCTGGCGCGTCCAACGCGGCGGTCTCGACGGCTGGCTGTTCGGCACCATCCATGTGCTGCCGAAAGGCGTGGCGTGGCAGACAGGCGCCATCACAGACGCCATGGGCAAGGCCGACCGGCTGGTGCTGGAGGCGGCCGACCTGCAAGACGAACAGAAGACGCTGATGCTGTTCGAGAAGATGGGGCGCTCCGCCGGCTTGCCGCCGTTGGAAAACCGTGTGCCGCCCGACGAAAGGGCCGCGCTCGACAAGGCGCTCGGTGACGGCGGCACCAGTTCGCAACAACTGTCCGGCTATGAAAGCTGGGCGGCTGCCATGCTGCTCTCCGCCGCCGCCCAGCAGTCGCTGCACGTCAGCCAGGAAGAAGGCGTCGAGCCGGTGCTGATCGCCGCCTTCAAGGCGAAGGGCAAGCCGATCGGCGGGCTGGAGACGGTGGAGCGCCAGTTCGGCGCCTTCGACACGCTGCCAGAAGCCGCCCAGCGCCGCCTGCTGGTGCAGACGGTGCATGAGGCAAAGGATATGAAGGGTCTCTACGACCGCATCCTCGACGCCTGGGTCAAGGGCGACATGGAGGCGATCGCAAAGGAGGACCAGCGCGGCGAGCAGCCCGACCCCATGGTTGAGGAAGCGATCCTGGTCGCCCGCAACCGCGACTGGGTGAAGGCAATCGAGGCGCTGTCCGGCCATCCCTTCCTCGCGGTGGGCGCGGGGCACCTGACCGGCCGGGAAAATCTGATCGCCTTGCTCCAGGCCCGGGGATTCACCGTCACCCGCGTCCAGTAGCCCGTTCGCGTTCCTGACCGACCAGCGTCACATATCGGCGCTATCCATGCTTCGACTCACGCAAGGCAGGAGCGGTCGATGAGCAAGCGCGGGGTTGAGTTCGCGAACGAATGGATTGCCGAGAATATCGGGGCCGAGCCTTATGATCCGGGCGACGCGGTGATCGCGGAGACGGTCGAGCGACTGCTGGAGGATGCTACCGAGGCCGGCGTCACGCGGGAAGAGATAGAGGAGGATCTGGGCGACCTCACCGATTTGATTGCCGACGCCTTCGACGAGGCCGCCGATGGCGATGCGGATCGGCTTGTGGACGAGGAGGACTGACGCGCGACAGCCCTTGCCTTTTGGCATGTTTCTGCTAGAGGCGCGCCTTCCCGCGATGGTCATCCCTGGAGGCGTGGCGGGAACTGGACACAATCTGCTTTTGGAGACACGCAATGAGCGAGCAGCTTACGCTGTCGGCCGAGGCACGCAATCGGGCAGGCAAGGGAGCCTCCCGCGCTCTCCGCCGCGAGGGCCGCGTACCCGCCGTCATCTATGGTAACAATGAAGAACCCCTGTCGATCCACGTCGAGGAAAAGCTCCTCAACAAGCTGCTCGGCACCGGCCACTTCTTCAATTCGGTCGTCATGGTCGAGGTCGGCGGCAAGGCCGTCCGCACCCTGCCCAAGGATGTCGCCTTCCACCCGGTGACCGACCGTCCGCTGCACGCCGACTTCCTGCGCGTTTCCGAACATGCCACCGTGCACGTCAACGTGCCCGTGCGCTTCGAGAATGAGGACGCCTCGCCCGGCCTGAAGCGCGGCGGCGTGCTCAATATCGTGCGTCACGATGTCGAACTGATCGTCGACGCGGCCGAGATCCCCGACGATGTCCTCGTCGACCTGACCGGTTTCGACGTCGGCGAATCGATCCACATCAGCGCGGTGAAGCTGCCCAAGGGCGCCAAGCCCGCGATCGAGGATCGCGACTTCACGATCGCCACCATTGCCGCCCCCTCGGCTCTGAAGAGCCAGGAAAGCGAAGCCGCTGCCGAGGCCGAGGGCGAGTAAGCCCTTCGGCCCGCTTGATGCGGTTCTGCTCAACCCCGTTCGGGCTGAGCCTGTCGAAGCCCTGTTCTTCCATGAGGCCTGGCCTTCCCGGAAGAAAGAGGCGCCCTTTCGGCAGGCTCGGGGCGGACGGGGTTTTGCTTTATCTGGAGAAGGCTGATGCAGATCTGGGCAGGCCTCGGCAATCCCGGTCCCCAATATGCGATGCACCGGCACAATGTCGGCTTCATGGCGGCGGACGTCATCGCCGACATGTACCGTTTCTCCCCGCCGAAGAAGCAGTTCCAGGGCTGGGTGCAGGAAGGCCGCATCGGCCCCGACAAGATCGTCCTGCTGAAGCCCGCCACCTTCATGAACGAAAGCGGTCGCTCGATCGGAGAAGCGATGCGCTTCTACAAGCTGACGCCGGCGGACGTGACTGTCTTCCATGACGAGCTCGACCTCGCGCCGATGAAAGTCAAGGTGAAGCGCGGCGGTGGCAATGCCGGACATAACGGCCTACGCTCGACCGACGCCCATATCGGCCCGGATTTCCGCCGGGTACGGATCGGCATCGGCCATCCGGGGCACAAGGACCGCGTGCACGACTATGTGCTGGGCAACTATCACAAGAGCGAGACAGACGCCCTGTCCGACATGCTGGGCGCAATCGCAGCGGAGGCCGAATGGCTGGCGAAGGGCGATGACGCCCGTTTCATGAACGAGGTGGCGTTGCGGCTGGCAGATTGATCACTCATGACCGACAGGGCATTGCCGCGAAGTGAATGTTTGTTAGCCTGACGAAGCTCACTTGAATAGAACCCTTTACTACCTCGCGATCGTCACGTGCGCTGGCACGGCCTTCAGTTCGATTGGCGTTGCGTCGAGCGAAGATCAGCCGAAGAAAATAACGGAAAACTCGAGGCCGAACGCAGTTCAAGGCAGGGATGCACGTAAACGGGAACCACGACCGGGTGACTCCTGGCGCACATGCACCGATGCCCGAG
The DNA here is from genome assembly GCF_000447205.1 of Sphingobium ummariense RL-3. Taxonomy (GTDB): domain Bacteria; phylum Pseudomonadota; class Alphaproteobacteria; order Sphingomonadales; family Sphingomonadaceae; genus Sphingobium; species Sphingobium ummariense. The sequence continues at coordinate 7,033 of NZ_AUWY01000126.1, forward strand.
CGGCCGGGACCGCACCAATTTATCGCGGTGAGCCAGGGTACAGCGAAAAGATGGATCGCGATGGCGATGGGATCGCTTGTGAAATCCGCCCTTGATGGTCTGAACCTGCTTTCAAGCGTTATTATTTAACTGCCCCGCCAGCGCCTCCGCTGTCAGCGCGCCCGCGTTCATCGCCGGCGGCAGGGCGGGGTTGGTGCTGTGCCAGGTCGGCACCCATTTGTCGGGCAGGTTACCCCACATGTTGAGCTGTCCCAGCGCGTCGAACAGCCCCAGATATTGATGATAGGCGACCTCCGCGACATTCTCCGCGATCGGGCAGCCCAGGGTCACGACGTTCAACCCATGAACCCGGTCGGGCGGTAGCGACTGGATCGCATTGCCGATCTGCAACGCGCCTTTGCTGTGCCCGATCAGCAGCCCGAGCGGCCGCTCGCGATGCTCCATGATCGCATGGAGCACGTCCGATGATCCCGATCCGGTGCGGAACACCGGCCCGCCATGCAGTGTCTTCGCTTCGGGCGTGGAAGCGGGCAAGGCGCGCCCGATACAGGCTGTCCGCGGCGCGAGACTCGCGAGGCTGTTCTGCACCATGCTCTTGGCATGGAGATAATCGTACAGGCCAAAGCCGAACCAGCCGCCCATCCCCTGCAGGATCACGTCCGCCACGCCATAGCCCGGCACGATCGCCAGCACGGGCTTGCCCAGTGCCACCGATATGTCCCATGCCAGCGCCGCGCTGCCCAGCGCGGAACTGCCGACGCCGGTGATGGTGGCGATCATCACCTGCCGCGTCTCTTCATAGGATGAGTTCAGGAACAGCCCTACATCCTTGTATTTATGGACATAGGGTGCCGTCGTGGCGTCGATCAGCAGCAGCGATCCTTCGGGATCGGCCAGCGCATTGAAATCGACGATGCGCGAAGGCAGCTTCTCTCCCATCGCCCCCGCCACATCGTCCTTGGCGCCTAGTTCGGCATTGAGGCCCGGCACGTCGTAGAACATGCCGTCCAGCGCGGTGTTGAACAACCGGCACGCCTCCACCGACGGTCGGACCAGCCATTCGGGCATCTCGAACAGGCTGAGCGGCAGCGTGCTCTCGGGCGGCGGCAGATTGTCTCCGGCTGGCATGATCGGTCTCCTTCAAGGGACAAGGGATCATAGCAGTTTCTGTCGCGACGCGGCGTGAGAAGAATCACGCCTGTGCCGCCATTCAGGCGATGAAACGGAACTCCCACACCTCTCTATTGTGCGCCCGCGAAGAGAATCGGCGCGGCCGCGCCCATCCGCCCAGTCACCGCGACGAAGCGCGCGGCGACGATTGCCCCTGTTCCATAACCGGGGCATAGCAGCGCCGTGGCTCCGCCAGCCGAGGGGAAATCGCGTGATTCAGACCGTTTCGACGATGCCGTTCAACGACCAGAAGCCCGGCACCTCCGGCCTGCGCAAGAAGGTCCGGATCTTCGAGCAGCCCCATTATGCCGAAAATTTCATCCAATCGGTGTTCGACAGTCTGGACGGGTTCGCGGGCGAGACGCTGGTGCTGGGCGGCGACGGCCGCTTCCTCAACCGGGAAGTGATCCAGATCGCGCTGAAGATGGCGGCGGCCAATGGCTTCGGGCGCGTGCTCGTGGGCCAGGGCGGCATCCTCTCGACCCCTGCCGCGTCGCACCTGATCCGCTCCTCCGGCGCCTTCGGCGGGCTCGTCCTCTCGGCCAGCCACAATCCGGGCGGACCGGACGAGGATTTCGGCATCAAATATAATGTCTCGAACGGTGGCCCCGCGCCGGAAAAGGTGACGGACGCGATCCACGCCCGTACCCTGTCGATCGACAGCTACAGGATATTCGAGGCCGACGATGTCGACATCGACACGATCGGCGTTTCGCAACTGGGCGACATGTCGGTGGAGGTGATCGATCCTGTCGCCGACTACGCCGACCTCATGGAAAGCCTGTTCGATTTCACCGCGATCCGCGCGATGATCGCGGGTGGCTTCACCCTCGCCTTCGATTCCATGAGCGCGGTCACCGGCCCTTATGCGGTCGAGATTTTCGAGCGACGCCTGGGCGCCCCTGCGGGCACGGTGATGAACGCCACCCCCCTGCCCGACTTCGGCCACCACCATCCCGATCCGAATCTGGTTCACGCGAAGGACCTGTATGACCGGATGATGGCGCCCGACGCGCCCGATTTCGGGGCCGCGTCGGACGGCGACGGGGACCGCAACCTCATCATCGGCCGTCACTGCTACGTGACCCCATCGGATTCGCTCGCCGTGCTGGCGGCGAACGCGCATTGCGCGCCCGGCTATGCGATCGGCCTGAAGGGCATCGCCCGCTCGATGCCGACCAGTGGCGCGGCCGATCGCGTGGCGGAAAAGCTGGGCATCCCGCTCTACGAGACGCCGACCGGCTGGAAATTCTTCGGCAACCTGCTCGATGCCGGCATGGCGACGATCTGCGGCGAGGAAAGCGCGGGCACAGGCTCCGACCATGTGCGCGAGAAAGACGGGATCTGGGCGGTGCTGCTCTGGCTCAACATCCTCGCCGCCCGTCGGCAGAGCGTCGCGCAGATCATGGCCGAGCATTGGGCGACCTATGGCCGCAACTATTATGCCCGCCACGACTATGAGGCGATCGCCAAGGACCGAGCCGACGCCCTGATGGCGGCGCTCCGCGACCGGCTGGAAGGCCTGCCCGGCACCGTCAACAGCGGCGGCACGGTGAGCAGCGCGGACGATTTCGCCTATACCGATCCCACCGACCAGTCCGTCAGCCGCAACCAGGGCGTGCGCATCCTGTTCGACGATGGGTCGCGCGTCGTCTTCCGCCTCTCGGGCACCGGCACCGAAGGCGCCACGCTGCGTGTCTATATCGAACGCTATGTCGGCCCGGACGGCGACCTCGGCCTGCCCACCGGCGAAGCGCTCGCGCCCCTGATCGCCGCCGCGCAGGACGTGGCGGACATCGCGGGCCACACCGGCATGGACCAGCCCAGCGTCATCACCTGATTTCGCACCTGCAAAAGCTTACCGGCGAGCAACAGAGCAGCAATGAGGTTACGCTAGGGCAGGCGGCCTTCCGTCCAGCTCCAAAGGATGCCATGCGCCTGCCGCTCCGTCTCGCCCTCGCTGCCGTTCCCGCCCTTCTTTCTACTGCGGCGCAGGCCCGCACCGCGGAGGACGAACAGGCCTGGCTGAACCTGACCGCGATGGGATCGATCAAGGGCGACCTCGTCTATTTCGCGGAGCTTCAGCCGCGCTTCGGTGACGGCGTGTCGCGGCTGGACCAGTTGCTCCTGCGTGGCGCGGTCGGCTGGAAGCTGTCGCCGGCGGCGACGCTCTATCAGGGCTATGCCCATATCGTCGTGCCGGTCGAAGGCGGCCGGGATGTGAATGAGGAGCGCAGCTTCCAACAGCTCAGCTGGACACTGGGCAAGCCCTGGGGTGGCGAACTGTCGTCGCGCACCCGACTCGAACAGCGCTGGCGCTCCGATGGCGACGACATGGGCTGGCGGCTGCGCGAGATGCTGCGCTACGAAAAGCCGCTTCGGGCCGACAGCAACGCGGTGAATGCGCTTGTCTATGCGGAGGGGTTCGTTGCGCTCAACGACACCGACTGGGGCGCCAGGGGCGGCTTCGACCAGCTCCGTACCTTCCTCGGCGTGGAACTGGGTCTTCCCGGCGCCTCGACGGCGGAGCTCGGCTATCTGAACCAGCTCATCAATCAGGCGGGCAGCAACAGCCGCGTCAACCATGTGGCATCGGTGACCATCTTCTTCCGCCATTGAACGAACACCGCCGGGCGGCGGATTACTGCCGATCGGTGCCGTGCAGCTTGGCCCAGAGCGCAGCCGTCCCCGCCTCCTGCGCGCGATTGGTGAACTGCGCCGCGACGAGCCATCCTTTGATCGGCCGCAGCGGCAGCACCGTGGTCAGGATCAGCACCGGTACGCCCAGCGCCAGATGCACCCAGAGCGGCGGGCTGGCCAGGATCTCCAGCATGATGATGAAGATCACCCCGGGCACGCAGGCGAAGAGCTGGACGAACACCGCCGGGCCGTCGGCGGGGTCCGCGAAGCTGTAGTCCAGCCCGCACACCTCGCAATGGTCGCGCACCGTCAGGAATCCGTTAAAGATATGCCCCTCGCCGCAGCGCGGGCAGCGCCCCGCGACGCCCGTTTCATGGGCCGGGCGCTTGGGCCAGCGCCGTCCCGTCTTGTCGACCCACATGGCCGTGCCGTTCTTGTCCATCGCTTCCTCCTCGCATCCTCCCCGCCATGTCGGGGCGCGCCGGCGCATTTCAACTGCGCACTTTGTCCACCCCCTTCCCGCCCGAAGGCTGGTCAAAAGGTCGCGAAGGCGGTATCGGCCCGGCCCATCATTCCAGAATTCGAAGGCAGTTTCATGGGTTTTCGTTGCGGTATCGTCGGTCTTCCCAATGTGGGAAAGTCCACCCTGTTCAACGCGCTGACGGAAACGCAGGCAGCGCAGGCGGCCAACTATCCCTTCTGCACGATCGAGCCCAATGTCGGGCAGGTCGCCGTGCCCGACGAGCGGCTGCAGGCCATCGCGAAGATCGGCGGATCGGCCAAGATCATCGAGACGCAGCTCGCCTTCGTCGACATCGCCGGGCTGGTGCGCGGCGCGTCCAAGGGCGAAGGGCTCGGCAACCAGTTCCTCGCCAATATTCGCGAGGTGGACGCCATCGTCCACGTCCTGCGCTGCTTCGAAGATGACGACATCACCCATGTCGAGGGCAAGGTCGATCCCATCGCCGATGCCGAGACGGTCGAGACCGAGCTGATGCTCGCGGACCTCGAATCCCTGGAGAAGCGCGTGCCCTCCTTCGCCAAGAAGGCGGCGCAGGGCGACAAGGAGGCGAAGGCCGCCGCAGCGGTGCTCGGCCAGGCGCTCGACCTGCTGCGCGACGGCAAGCCCGCCCGCCTCACCGATCCGAAGGACGAGGAGGAAGCCCGCATCTTCCGCCAGGCGCAGCTCCTGACCGCCAAGCCCGTCCTCTATGTCTGCAATGTCGAGGAGGAAAGCGCCGCTACCGGCAACGCCCACTCCGCCCGCGTGTTCGACAAGGCGGCGGCCGAAGGTGCCAAGGCCGTGATCGTCTCCGCCGCGATCGAGGCCGAACTGGTGACCATGCCGGTCGAGGAGCGGCAGGAATATCTGGAGGCGCTGGGGCTGGAGGAAGCCGGCCTCGCCCGCATCATCCGTGCGGGCTACGAACTGCTCGGCCTCATCACCTTCTTCACCGTCGGCCCGAAGGAAGCGCGCGCCTGGACAGTGCACAAGGGGTCGAAGGCGCCCCAGGCGGCCGGCGCAATCCATTCCGATTTCGAAAAGGGCTTCATCCGCGCCGAAACCATGGCCTATGCCGACTATATCCAGTTCAACGGCGAGGCGGGCGCGAAGGAAGCGGGCAAGTGGCGTTCGGAAGGCAAGGACTATGTGACGCAAGACGGCGACATCATGCTGTTCCGGTTCAACGTATAGCCTTACCAGGCCCGTTCGGACTCAGGGCGAACGGCGGATAGATCATGCAGCGCAAATCCGCCTTCCCGCCCAGCGTCGATGAACATACCCGCTTGCTGATCCTGGGCAGCCTGCCCGGCGATGCCTCCATCCGGCAAGGCGAATATTATGCGCATCGCGGCAATGCCTTCTGGTCGCTGATCGGCGATGTGCTGGGCGAGGATCTGCGCGCCCTTCCCTATGCGCTGCGCCTGAAGCGTCTGCGCGCACGCCATGTCGGCCTTTGGGACGTGATCGAAAGCGCAGATCGCGAAGGCAGCCTCGACAGCGCGATCCGGGGCGCCGAACTGCGCGACCTCGGCGCCTTCATCGCCCGCTTGCCCTCGCTGGAGGCTGTCGCCTTCAACGGCCGGACCGCCGCGCTGCATGGCCGCCGCCAGATCGGGTCCAGGCCCGACCTTGCGCTGATCGACCTCCCCTCCTCCAGCGGCGCCTATGCCAGCCTCCCGCGCGAGGCGAAGCGCCGCGCCTGGGCCGTGCTCGCGGCGCATGTCTCCGGGTGAACCAATCGTCACTTTACCGACCCCGTCTGCCTGCTAAGCCTCCCCCATCCCAACGAACATAAGAGTCGCCATGCTTCCCCGTCGTCCCGCAGTCGCGCTGCTTCTCTCGCTCACCCTTGCGCTGGGCGCCTGTGCGCCCGCTGCCCATCGCCCGGCCGCGACCGCGGCGGCGCCGGTGGAGCAGCGGCAGCCCGTCACCATCCTGGTGTCGATCGACGGCTTCCGTCCCGACTATCTGGCGCGCGGCGTCACCCCGCATCTGTCCGCGCTGGCGGCGGGCGGAGTCGAGGCAGCGATGCGCCCATCCTTCCCGACCAAGACCTTTCCCAATCATTGGGCGATCGTCACTGGCGACCGGCCCGACCGCAGCGGCATCGTCGCCAACAATATGGAGGATGCGAGCCGCCCGGACGACAAGTTCACGATGGCGACCGACGATCCCTATTGGTGGAAGGAAGCCGAGCCGATCTGGGTGACGGCGGAGAAGGCGGGCGTGCGCACGGCGACGCTGTTCTGGCCCGGCTCGAACGTTTCCTGGGGCGCGACCAAGGCGCCGGATTGGCCCTACACCCTGACCGGCGGCACCCGGCCGAGCGACTGGGCGCAGTTCAACCAGGAGATTTCCGGCATCCAGCGGGTCAACAGCGTGCTGGACGTGTTGCGCCGCCCCGCGGACATCCGCCCCCGCTTCCTGACGCTCTATTTCGACATCGTCGACACGGCAGGCCATCAATATGGCCCCGACGCACCAGAAACCCGCAAGGCGGTGAGCGAAGTTGACGGTTATATCGGAATGCTGCTGGATGGCCTGAAGGCGCTGGGCCAGCCCGTGAACCTCGTGATCGTGTCCGACCATGGCATGGCGGCCAAGGCAAATGACCGGGTCATCGCGCTCGACAAGCTGGCCGATCCGGCCGACTATCGGATCGTCGAGACCGGCCCCTATGCCAGCCTCGCCGCCCAGCCGGGCCATGAGGCGAAGCTGGAAGCGGCGCTGCTGAAGCCGCAGCCCCACGGCCAGTGCTGGCGCAAGGCGGAGCTTCCGGCGCGCTTCCACTATGGCACGCACCGCCGCGTCCCACCCTATTTCTGCCTGGCAGAAACCGGCTGGGTGTATCAGAAAAGCGCGCCCACCAAGCCCATCAGCGGCGGCGACCATGGCTGGGACAACCGCGCGCCGGAAATGCAGGCGCTCTTCATCGCCAACGGCCCGGCGTTCGATACCGGTTTCCATCCCCCGGCGGATTTCGCCAATGTCGACGTCTATCCCTTGCTCGCCCAGCTGATCGGCGTGAAGCCGCTGGCAAGCGACGGCAATCCGGCAGTGCTGACGGGCATCATCAAGCCCTGACGATCGGGCAAAGCCTATAGGGACTTCAGCGCGCAGTAATCCGCGCGATTTCCTTCGCCACCATTTCCTGCACCAACCCGGGCAGGTGCATGTCCAGCCATTCCTTGAGCATCGGCTTCAGGAGCGATCGCACCAGTCCGTCGAGTGTATTGTCCTCACCCTCGCGCGGGGTCACGAGCATGGAGGACAGCGCGGAGAGCGAATGGCGCGCCGCAATCTCACTTTCCACCGAAAGGATGCTCCCGGCCTCCGTTTCTGCTGTTTGGGTCGGGCGCGTCGTCCTGGGAACAGCCATGGGTTCCTCCGCCGTCACTTCGTCCGTCAGTTCCAGCACTTCCTCGACCGCGGGCTCGATCTGCCGAGCGGGAACGCCCAGTTCCGCCGGCGCCTTACCGCGCCGGGGCGCATGGACCGCCACCTCGCCCTCCTCCGCGATGATCCGCTTTATGGAGGAGAGGATCTCCTCCATGGAGGGTTCCTTGCTCATGTCGCCCATGGGTCTTTCCTGACAATCAGGCCCGTCGAAAAATCTAGGGCTCCTGAACCTGTGCAGGGTTCACATTGGCGTTTTGTGCGGTCGTGTCAACGGTACGCGTCGCCTGGGGCGTAGGCTTCGGGTCGAAGTCCCAGTCGAACCACTTGCCCCGAACGCGCTCGTAATTGACCATCGGGTCGTAGAGTGGACCGCTCTCCAGCCCCAGATCCTTCGCTTCCGCATGGCCCATGGCGGCCAGCACGCTGAAGCCCGCGACATAGGCGTTGCGCCGCGCGGAGACCAGTTCCACCTTGGCGATCAGCGATTCCTGCTCGGCGTTCAGGATGTCAAGGATGGTACGGCTGCCGACCGAATTTTCCGCCCGCACGCCTTCCAGCGACAGGGCGGCGGCATCCACCGCCTTCTGGCTGGACTGGATCGTCTGCAACGACGCCTGCCAGCTGGCATAGGCGGCACGGGCCTGCGCGATCACGCTACGCTCGGTTTCGATCTCCGCTTCAATTGCCTGCGATTCCAGCGCCTGGCTCTGCCGCACCTGCGCGGCGGGCCGCCCGCCCTGGTAGAGGGGGATCGAAATCTGCACGCCGGCCGCCGCCTGCTTGTTGATCTGCGGTCCCTCGACGATGTTGCCGTTGGCGTCCTGAGCGCTGCTGTTGAGCGAGTGGAGGTAGTTGGTGTAGCCGGCCTGGGTGAAGGCCGAGACGGTCGGCATCACCGTGCCCTTTGCTGCCTTGACATCATAACCGCGCGCCTCGCGCTCCTTCTTCGCGGCCAGAATGTCCGGATTGTCGTTCAGCGCTACCTGCACCGCGACGTCGGGCGACGCGGGAAGGCCTGGTAGTTCGGTCGGGGGCTCCAGATTGTCCGGCGCCTCGCCCACCAGAGCGATATAGTTCTCCCGGCTGCTGATCAGGTTCGCTTCGGCGGTCTGCAGGTCGGATCGGGCCAGCGCGAGGCGCGATTCCGACTGCGCAACGTCGGTGCGCGTCACGTCACCCACTTCGAACCGGTCATTGGTCGCCTGAAGGTTGACCTCCAGCACGTTCACATTGGCCCGGTTCAGCGAGACGATCGCCATGTCGCGGATCACGTCCATATAGGCGGCGACAGTCTGCGAGAAGATGCTCGCTTCCGTCCCGCGCAGGCTGGCCTGCCCGGCCTCGACCCGCGTCTTGGCCGCCTTGATGCCGTTGCGAACCGTACCACCCGAATAGACGGGCACGCTGAGCTGTGCCTGCGTATTGATGGTACGCTGGGGCGAGGTGAAGCTGATCGTCGGCTTCAGAATGCTTTCGGTATAGCTGCCGTTGGCGTCGAGCGCGGGCCGTCCTGCAGCCTTCTGGATCGCCACATTCTCGTCGGTCGCGCGCTGCCCCGCCCGGGCGCCGGTCAGCGTCGGGTTGGCGCGATAGGCTTTGGCAAGCGCTCCCTGCAGGGTTTCCGCCAGCGCCGGAACGGCCATGGCCGTACTCATCGACAGCAGCGCCGTGGCGGCAGTCAGCCTCAAGGACATTTGCTTTGCTGTCATGAACCCCCGCCCTGATCCTCTAGTCTAGAATATGAACCGTTCGGGCGCCTTGAAGCCCGGCAACACCACCATCTCGATATCCGTCAGGCTCGCGAGCCCCAGGATACCGCCCACCACCCGGCCGCTGCACAGCCGCGTGACCCCGCGCTCGACAATCCCGGTCACGACCCGGGCCCCATCGGCAAGCTGCTGAACGAGCGCGGCAGGTACTTCCTCCACGGCGCCGTCGATGAACAACACGTCATAGGGAGCACCCTCGGGAGCGCCCGCGTTGAGCGGCCCGCGCGACACAGTAACGCCGGGCACGGCGATCTCTGGACCGCCCTCTTCCTCGACCGCAGTCACCTGCACACCCAATTCCGCAAGCAAGGCGGCGCTGTATCCGGTGGCAGCGCCCACCAGCAGCACCTTCTCCCCCGGCTCGACCTGCGCTTCCTTGAGCAACCGCCCGGTGACGAGCGGCGGATTGAGTGCGCGTCCGCCGGACAGCGGAATCGGCCGGTCGACATAGGTCATGGCGCGGCGCTCCGCAGGCACGAAAGCCTCGCGCGGCACCCTGGCCATCACGGCGATGACGCGCTGGTCGTCCACATCGCTGGTGCGAAGCTGGCTCTCGACCATGGCGGCCCGCATCGAAGAAAAATTCTGCTCGGTCACGACAGTTCCTCGCTTGGCACAACTGTATTGGTAATGCAATACAGTTGAAGGATCATCGACCTCTAAATCAGCAAACCCCGATCGCCAAGCGGCTTTCCATGGCGCACGAAGATTCTTGACGCGCCGCGGCGCGCCGGCTTGACTTTGCCGCGAAAGCCTCACATCTGCGGCGTCCCACTTGCCGAGGCCCGATGGCGGAGTGGTGACGCAGCGGACTGCAAATCCGTATACGCCGGTTCGATTCCGGCTCGGGCCTCCATTACGGCCTCTCGGAGCGTCTGAGGGCGTCCCGTAAGTGGCTGTTTTTCAGTGATTTTTCTGCTACAGTGGCTCCGTCAGTTCAGGGCCGTTTCATCAACTCTCACCCAAATGATGGACGATTTGATGGTAGGCCCCGAGATCACGATGGGGACATACCATCATATCGAGCGGAAAGCGGCAGAAATCCGGGCTTACAGCGGCATGGGTGTCGCGCGCAAAGCCCAAGGACAAGCCTTACAAACTCAGCGATCGCGACGGCTCGGGCGGAGGTGGTGACCATCGCTTTCGCCGCCGACCTGAAATGGGCAGACTGGTCAAGAGCAACGCACTCAGCGGCCTGGCCGCGCCGGCTACGGCTGCCCTTGCCGGGCAGCATCTCTATGTCGTGAACACGCGGTTCAACCGCATGGACACGAACGATGCTGCGCCCCCGTTTACCACGAGCAAGGCGCCGCTGGCGACCGCGACGGCGGATTGATGCGGACGCGCGTCACTCCACCGTGACGGACTTGGCCAGGTTCCTCGGCTGGTCGACGTCGGTGCCCTTCGCCACGGCTACATGATAGGCGAGCAGCTGGACGGGCACCGCATAGACCATCGGCGCGATCAGCGGGTGGACTTTGGGCATGGTGATGGTCGCCATGCACCCCTCGCCCGCCGCCTGCACGCCGTCATAGTCGGACACCAGCACCACCTTGCCGCCGCGGGCCTGCACTTCCTGCATGTTGCTGACGGTCTTCTCGAACAGCGGGCCGCTCGGCGCCAGCACGATCACCGGCACCTGGTCGTCGATCAGTGCGATGGGGCCATGCTTCATCTCGCCCGCAGCATAGCCCTCGGCATGGATGTAGCTGATTTCCTTGAGCTTCAGCGCCCCTTCCAGCGCCAGAGGATAGTCCGGGCCGCGTCCGAGATACAGCACGTCGCGCGCCGACGCGACCAGATGCGCCATCCCCTCGATCGATTCGTCATAGGCGAGCGCCGCGTTGAGCGCGGCCGGCGCTTCCGCGAGGTGCCGCACCAGTTCCTTCTCCGCCTTCGCGTCCAGCCGCCCCTTGGCTCGCGCCAGATTGGCGGCGAAGGCGGCGAGCACGGCGAGCTGGCAGGTGAACGCCTTGGTCGACGCGACGCCGATCTCCGGACCGGCATGGGTCGGCAGCAGCAGATCCGCCTCCCGCGCCATGGTGCTGGTGGGCACGTTGACGACGGCGGCGATCTTCTGCCCCTCCGCCCGCGCATGGCGCAACGCCGCCAGCGTGTCCGCGGTCTCGCCCGACTGGCTGATGACGATCATCAGACCGCCCTCCTCCATCACGGGCGCGCGGTAACGGAATTCGCTCGCCACGTCGATGTCCACGGGCACGCGGGCGAACTGTTCGAACCAGTATTTCGCGACCATGCCGGCATAAAAGCTGGTACCACAGGCGACGATGGTGACGCGGCGGATCCCGCCCAGGTCGAAATCCGGGATCGGCAGCGACACCTGGTCTTCCATGCGGCGCAGGTAGGACCGCAGCGTCTGCGCCACGACTACGGGCTGCTCGTAGATTTCCTTGAGCATGTAGTGACGGTGATTGCCCTTGGAGATCAGTTCGCCGGTCACGCCGGAAATGGTGATAGGGCGCTCGACGGGATTGTTGTCCTTGTCGAAGATTTCCGCGCCGTCCTTCGTGATGACGACCCAGTCGCCCTCCTCCAGATAGCTGATCCTCTGCGTCAGCGGCGCCAGCGCCAGCGCGTCGGAACCCAGGAAGGTCTCGCCCTCGCCATAGCCTACCACCAGCGGCGACCCGAGCCGCGCGCCGATCAGAATGTCGGGATGGCTGCGGAACAGGATGGCGAGCGCGAAGGCGCCGTGCAGCCGGGGCAGCACCTGCGCCACCGCCTCCTGAGGGGCCGCCCCCTTCTCGACCAGCTCGCTCACCAGATGGGCGACGACCTCGGTGTCGGTCTGGCTGTCGAACACGCGGCCACGCGCGATCAGTTCCTCGCGCAGCGGCTTGAAATTCTCGATGATGCCGTTGTGGACCAGCGCGACCTCGCGCGTTGCATGTGGGTGGGCGTTGCTGGTCGTGGGGGCGCCGTGCGTCGCCCAGCGGGTGTGGGCGATACCGATCGTGCCGGGCAGCGGCTCGTCGCGCAGTTCGGTCACCAGGTTGGACAGCTTGCCCTCGGCCCGGCGCCGCTCGATCGCACCGTCATGGACGGTGGCGACGCCCGCGCTGTCGTAGCCGCGATATTCGAGGCGCTTCAGGCCGTCGACCAGCCGCTCCGCCACCTCGTCCTTGCCGATGATACCGATGATGCCGCACATGAAGGATAGCCCCGTAGAACCGAAAACCGTTGATTCCACGCCCCTATAGGACGCGAAGATCGCCATGCCATTAATGAAGGCGGCGCAACAGGGGCTCAAGCGACGGATGGAGAAGATTTAACCGCGGGGACCCAGATCGGCGCCTCGTCGCGGTCAATATGGACGAGCGGTAATCAGCCAGACATCGGGCGGCGCCAGCATCCGGATCGGCAGGCCGCTGGTGCCGATGCCGGCGGACACGACCATCGTCTTCGCGCCCTGACGATAGATGCCGCAAGCGTAGCGCGTCCCGAATTTCGACGGCACATAGACGATGCCTACGAAGGGCAGCGCCACCTGCCCGCAATGAGTATGCCCGACCAGCGTCAGCGAAGGCGTATCCGGAAGCGAGGGGAAAACATCCGGCCCGTGCGACAGGATCACCGGCGCGCCGTCTGTCGCCCGCATAGCCGTCAGCGTCCCGGGAATGTCGGGCCTGCCGGTATAGATGTCGCGCAGCCCACCAATCGCCAGCGGCCCGCGGCGCACCGCCTGGTTGTCGAGCAGAGTCACGCCAATGCGGGAAAAGGCCGCGCGCCAGTCCGGCCGCGACAGCGCCACGCGGTTCTTCCGGCTGCGATTGTCGTGGTTGCCCAGCACCGCGACCACGCCGAGCGGAGCGCGCAGCCCCGCGAAGGGCGCGATGCTGGCCCGCGCGTCATAGGTGGCCCCGCCCTTGTTGTCGCCGATATAGTCGCCCGCCAGCAGGATGAGGTCGGGTCGAAGGCCGTTCACCTGCGCGACGATCCGCGCCATCCGGTCCGGGCTGTTGTCGGGGCCCGAAAGGTGGGTGTCGGTGATAAGAGCCACCCGCACCGGGCGGCGCGGCGCACCGGCGGGAAAAGGCAACGCTATCTCGATCCGGCGCACCACCGGCATCGCCCGGGCATTGGCGATCAGCCAGAGAGCGAAGCCGCCCGCCAGGATAGCCAGGACGAGGCCCAACAGGAGGATGCGTCGCATCAGAGGCATGAACGTCCCATCCCGTTTGGGCTCGGGGCAATCACTTCGCGTCCTTGCGCGCCTTCATCTTCGTGCGGAAGCGAGCGGCCCAGCCGGGCTTTCCTTCCTGCGGCGGGCGCACGAGGCAGAGCGCGTCGGCCTCCACATCCTTCGTCACCACGCTGCCCGCACCGACGATCGCACCTTCGCCCACCGTGACCGGCGCCACAAGCGCGCTGTTGGAGCCGATGAAAGCGCCTGCGCCGATCTGCGTCCGATATTTGAAAAAGCCGTCATAATTGCAGGTGATGGTGCCCGCGCCGATATTGGCACCCGCGCCAACGCTTGCGTCGCCAATATAGGACAGGTGGTTCGCCTTGGCGCCTTCGCCCAGCTCTGCCTTCTTGATCTCGACGAAGTTGCCCACCTTGGCCTTGACCCCGATCCGCGCGCCCGGCCGCAGCCGGGCGTAGGGACCGATCTCGGCGGCGCGCTCCACCGTCGCGCCCTCCAGATGGGAGAAGGCGTGGATCGTCACATCGTCCGCCACGCTGACGCCGGGGCCGAAGACGACGTGCGGCTCCACCACCACATCGCGGCCCAGCACTGTATCATGGGAAAAGAACACCGTCTCTGGCGCCGTCAGCGTCACGCCATCGCGCATCGCCTCGGCACGGCGTCGCTGCTGCCAGAGCGATTCCACGCCGGCCAGTTCGACGCGGCTGTTGACCCCGGCCACTTCCCAGGCCTCTGTCTCGATCACCGCACTTTGCGCGCCGGGCAGCATCACGATGTCGGGCAGATAATATTCGCCCGCCGCATTGTCGTTGCCGATCCGATCGAGCAGCACGAACAGGTCGGTCGATCGTACCGCCATTAGCCCAGAATTACAGAGCGTTACCGCCCGCTCTTCAGGCGTTGCATCCTTATGTTCGACCATCTTTTCGATGACGCCCTGCCCGTCGGCGATGATGCGCCCATAGGCGGCGGCGTCGTCGGGACGGAAGCCCAGCACGACCGCGCGCGGCTCGTCCCCGCGCGACAGCCGGTCCAGCATCGCCCGCATCGTTTCCGTCCGCACCAGCGGCACGTCGCCATAGAGGATCAGCACATCGCCCGCGAAGCCGGCCAGCGCGTCGTGCGCCTGCGCCACGGCATGGCCGGTCCCCAGCTGCTGCTCCTGCACCGCGATGGAGACGCCCAGCCCGGCGACCGCCGCCTCGACCTGATCCCGTCCAGCGCCGACCACCACGACCTTCCGCTCCGGCGCCAGTTCCGCGACGCTTGCCAGCAGGTGAAGCAACATCGGCCGTCCCGCTATCGGATGCAGCACCTTGTGGCGCGCCGACTTCATGCGCGTGCCCTGGCCGGCGGCAAGGATGATGACGGCAAGCGGTCGCGTGGTCATGAGAATATCGTCCTGGATCGAAGGCATGAATCTGCGCCGCTCTCTGCCATGTTTGACTTGCCTTTGCCACCGCTCCGGCGGCAAGGGGCGGCCATGGCCACCATTCCCTTCGACATCGTCGGATTCGACCTCGACGGTACCCTGATCGACACCAGCGGGGATCTGGCGGCGGCGGTCAACTATGCCATCGGCACGCTGGGACGAGCGCCCTTCCCCGTCGAGGACATCAAGCCCTTCGTCGGCAAGGGCGCGCGGGTGATGCTAGAACGGGCTCTGGCCGCATCGGGCGGATATGCCGCGCAGCAGCTGGAGGAAACGCTGCCGGTCCTGCTGGATTACTATCAGCAGAACCTCGCCGTTCATTCGGTTCCCTATCCCGGCCTGGTGGAGGCGATGGAGTCGCTCAGCGCGGCCGGGGTGAAGCTCGCCATCTGCACCAACAAGGCCGAGCGCTTCACCCTGCCGCTGATGCGCCAGATCGGCCTGGCGGACCGGTTCGCCGCGATCGTCGGCGGCGACACCGTGGGCGTCGCCAAGCCCGACCCGGCGCCCATCCGGGAGATGATCGCGCGGGCAGGCGGCGGGCGCGCCATCTTCCTGGGCGACACGATCAACGACATCGCTGGCGCACGCAACGCGGGAATCGCGAACATCGCCGTCAGCTTCGGCTTTCTGGACGGGCCGGTGGAGGCACTCGAGGCGGACGCCGTGATCCACCATTTCGACGATCTGGTGCCGCTGCTGAAAGGCTGGCCTGCCTGATCGCCCGATCAACCCACCGCGTCGGCATCAATTTGTTAACCAGCCGCGGATAGCGCTTGCCGGCCGGCGGAATGATGCCATCCTGCCGTCAATAAGCATATGAAAAGGGGGCGCACCGGGTGGGCGCGAATTTCGCCTTCTTCCTGCCGATCATGATGGCGAGCTTCGGCTTCGCCTTCCTGTTCGCGTGGGCATGGGGCGCGCGCGGCGCGGAATGGTGGAGCTGCGGCTTCTTCAGCGTCGCGGCTGGATTTGCGGTGCCGGCTGCCTATGCGCTGCTGCCCAGCGACCGCTGGGGCATTCCCGCCAACATCGTATTCGCCAGCGGATTCCTGTTCTTCAGCCAAGCGCTGCTCGCGCGCTGGCGGACCGACTGGCTCTTGTCCCTGCGTATTGCCGTCTGGGGGATATCAATCCTGCTCAGTATCACCGGCAACCTGCTCGATCACGGTCCGCTCGAGCTTATGGCGTCTGATTTCGGCTGTTTCCTGCTGATCGCGATTCCACTGATCGCGGGCCGCCGACATCTCGCACGCTGGTCCGACCGGACTCTTTTCGCGGCCGTCTCGCTGGTGGCGATGGACAACCTGTTTCGCGGCGTCACGATACAGCTCACACGGGGCAATGGCGACTTCTTCGCCAGCGAATATGCCTTCCTGATGCAGGCGCTCGCCTCCCTGTTCGGGCTGTTCATGGCCCTCTCGGCGCTGTCCGCCCTCATCCTCGATCTGTTGGCACAGTACCGTCATGACGCGCATGTCGATCCCCTCTCCGGCCTGCTCAACCGGCGCGGCTTTGAAGACGCGATGGCCAGCGCATCCCCCGACGGCAGCGTGGTCGTGTGCGACATCGACCATTTCAAGACAGTCAACGACAGACTGGGCCACGCGGTCGGCGACCAAGTGATCGCCATGCTGGCGCAGATGATCCGGGAGGAAGCGCCTCCCCGTTCAGTCGCCGCCCGCTTCGGCGGAGAGGAATTCGTGCTGTTCCTGCCTGCCATGGATGCCGCCCGCGCCGCCGCCATAGGCAATATCGTGCGGGAACGCTTCGCGACCGAGGCGGCGGCCGACCTCGGCATCGATCACGACCTGACCGCCAGCCTGGGGTTGTCCACTGTGCAGATCAGCGACCGGTCCATCCACGATGCGATCGCCCGTGCGGACCTCGCCCTGTATGACGCCAAGGCGCAGGGCCGAAACCGGCTGTGCGTCCGCCGCGCCCTCGCCGCGCCGACATCCCTCGTCGCGCGGCGCGCCTGAGGAAAACGGGGACGGGTGAGCGGTCGAGCCGCGACATCGGCCAGCATCCATGTCACCGCGGAATTGTCACAAATCCGTTATAAGGCGCCCGCCATGCTCGATCGCCGCCAACTTCTGTCCATCGCCGCCGCCGCGCCGCTTCTCGGCGCCCCCGCCATCCTCAAGGCCCAGAGCTGGTTCGCCAGCTACCCCTTCGCGCTCGGCGTCACCTCCGGCGATCCGTCGCCGGACGGCTTCGTCATCTGGACGAAGCTGGCGCCCCGCCCGTTCGATCCCCATGGCGGCATGCCGATGGTGCCGCTGCCGGTGAAATGGGAAGTGGCGAGCGACGATCGCTTCCGGACCATCGTCGCGTCCGGTGAAGCCACCGCCCGGCCGGAACTCGGCCATTCGGTCCATGTCGAGGTTTCCGGGCTCCAGCCCGATCGTCCCTATTGGTACCGCTTCGCCCTGGGCAGCGACCTGTCCACCCGAGGCCGCGCGCGCACCCTGCCGCCGCCCTCAGCCTCGCCCCAGTCGCTGAAGTTCGGCGTTGCCGGATGCCAGAACTATCAGGACGGCTATTTCACCGCCTTCCGCCACCTCGCCCGCGAGGACGATCTCGCCTTCGTCTATCATTATGGCGACTTCATCTACGAATATGCCGAGCGCGGGCCGGATTACGACAAGGACGGCCTGCCCGTGGCGCAGGTGCGCCAGCATATCGGGCAGGACTGTTTCGACATCGCCGACTATCGGCTGCGCTATGCCCAATATCTGTCCGACTACGACCTGCAGGCCGCCCGCGCGCGCCATACATGGTTCCCGACTTTCGACGACCATGAGGTCGCGAACAACTGGGTCGGCGACATCGACCCCAAGGGTGCGCCCGCCGATGTCTTCCGGCTCCGGCGCCAGGCGGCGCTCCAGGTCTGGTACGAATATATGCCGGTGCGCGCGGCGATGCTGCCCAGGGACGGCCTCATCACCGACATATATCGCGAGGCGCGCTATGGCGACCTCCTCTCGATCGACTTCCTCGACACCCGCTCCTTCCGCACCGACCAGCCATGCGGCGACGGGTTCAAGACGCATTGCGCCGGGATCGACGATCCCAAGGGGCAGGTGATATCCGCCCAGGAGGAAGCCTGGCTTCTGCGCAACCTGTCGCGCAAGCAGGCGAAGTGGAACTGCGTCGCGCAGCAGGTGATGATGATGTCGCTCGACCGCCGCCGCTATGCCGACGAGAAGGAAAAGATCTACAATCTCGACAGCTGGGCCGGCTATGAGGCGCAGCGCAGCCGGCTGCTGGCGCGGATGAAAGGCCTGGACAATGTCGTCGTGCTGACTGGTGACGAGCACCAGAATTTCGCCGGACTGCTCGACGATGGCGACCGGACCGTCGCGGTGGAGTTCGTCTCAACCTCCATCTCGTCAGGCGGCGATGGATCGGACCTGCGGGCGGGCAGCGACCGGATGTTCCAGAACAATCCGCAGCTCAAATTCCTGAACGACCAGCGCGGCTACCTGGTCTGCGAGGTGACGCCCGACGCCTGGCAGTCGCGCTTCATGGTGATGGACCGCGTCTCGACCCCGGGCGGCGCGATCGCGAAGCGGGCAACGATCACCGTGCCGCGCGGCCAGCCCGGGCTGTCGATCGCCTGACAGTTGACGTAAACGTAAGACATCGATAGGCCTTGTCCGTTGCAAGGGGAAACGGATCATGGTCGAGCCTGTCTATTTCGAGGATATCGCGGTCGGCGACAGCTTCGCCTTCGGGCCGCTGACGGTGACGCGGGATGAAGTGATCGCCTTTGCCGCGGAATTCGACCCGCAGCCCTTCCACCTGTCCGACGAGGCGGCGGCGGCGACTCATTTCGGCAGCCTGTCGGCCAGCGGCTGGCACACGACAGCGCTGTTCATGAAGATGTTCGTCGCCGAAATGCAGCGCGAACCGGCGCGCCAAGCCGCGAGCCTGGGCGCGATGGGCGTGGACGAATTGCGCTGGCTGCGCCCCGTGCGCCCGGGCGATACGCTGCGCGGCATATCGGAGGTAATCGACCTGAAAGCATCGAGAAGCCGGCCGGAAATGGGGATCGTCAAGAACAGGGTGACGATCTTCAACCAGAAGGACGAGGCGGTGATGACGATGGTCCCCATCGCCATGTGGCGGACGCGACCCGCTCAGGGGTGAAGCCAGTCCCATGCCGGCGGCCCTTTGGCCCGTCGTTCGTATCTCCTAGTCGGGCATCCCCGCCCCAGGGGGACCATCGCCTTGCCAAGCCTGACTCATCTCGCCGCCTTTGCCCTCATTGCCTTCGGCATGGTGCTCACCCCCGGCCCGAACATGATTTATCTCGTGTCCCGGTCCATCTCGCAGGGTCGGGCCGCGGGGATGATCTCGCTGCTCGGGGTCGCCTGCGGCTTCCTCTTCTACATGGTCTGCGCGGCGTTCGGCATCACGGCGCTGCTGATGGCGGTGCCCTTCGCCTATGACGCGCTGCGGATCGGCGGCGCCCTTTACCTGCTCTGGCTCGCCTGGCAGGCAGTGCGACCGGGCGGCCGATCCCCTTTCCATGTCCGCGACCTGCCCCGCGACGGGCCGCGCAGGCTGTTCGCGATGGGCCTGATCACCAACCTGCTCAATCCCAAGGTGGCGATGATCTACCTGTCGCTGCTGCCCCAGTTCATCGAGCCGGCCCGCGGCAACATCCTGGGCCAGTCGCTGGTGCTCGGCGCGACGCAGGTCGCCATCAGCCTGTCGGTCAACGCGATCATCGCCTGCCTCGCCGGCTCCATCGCCGGCTTCCTCGCCGCCAAGCCCCTCTGGCTGCGCGCCCAGCGCTGGTTCATGGGCACGGTGCTGGGCGGGCTGGCGGTGCGGATGGCGCTGGAGCGATAAGGACGCCGGCTACTTCCGTCCGAACAGCTTCTCGATGTCCCCATGGCCGAGCTTCACCCAGGTGGGTCGCCCATGGTTGCACTGGCCGCTGCGGGGAGTCACCTCCATCTCACGCAGCAGGGCATTCATCTCCGCAACGCTGAGCACCCGCCCCGCCCGGACCGAGCCGTGGCAGGCCATGGTCGCCGCGACCAGATCGAGCCGGTCCTTCAGCGACAGGGCGCTGTCATAGGCGGCGAGATCGTCGGCAAGGTCGGTGACGAGGCCCTGCACGTCGGACTGCCCCAGCATCGCCGGGACCGCGCGGACGAGCATCGCCGCCGGGCCGAAGCGCTCCAGTTCCAGCCCGAAGTCGCGCAGTTCCTCCGCCCGCGCTTCCAGCCGGTCGCAGGCGGGCTCGTCCAGTTCCACCACCTCGGGAAGCAGCAGCGCCTGGCTCGCCACCCCCTGTCCCTCCATCGCGCGGCGCATCCGTTCCAGGGTGAGCCGCTCATGCGCGGCATGCTGGTCGACGATGACCAGCCCGTCCTCCGCCTCGGCGACGATATAGGTGCGCGCCACCTGCCCGCGCGCCACGCCCAGCGGGAAACTCTGCCGCTCGGGCGCTGGCGCGGCGGCTGGCTCGGCGCGAGCCTGGGGCGGCGTGAGGAAGGAGGACCGCCGATCCGCCAGCGACGGACGATAGGACAGGGGCATCTCCGCCGCAGCCGCCGCCTCGAAGATCGGCATCGCACCGATCGGCGTCGGCGACACCGGCTCGCTGCGCCAGGCCGCCAGCGCCGCGGGATCGGCATGCTGGACCGCGCGAAATCCCTCCGCATCGAGCGCCCGGCGCAGACCGGACACGATCATGCCGCGAATCAGCGCCGGATCACGGAAGCGCACCTCGGTCTTGGCGGGATGGACGTTGACGTCGACCTCCAGCGGCGGGACATCGAGAAACAAGGCGACCACCGGATGCCGGTCGCGCGCCAGCATGTCGGCATAGGCCCCGCGCACCGCGCCCACCAGCAGGCGATCGCGCACCGGCCGGCCATTGACGAACAGGAACTGGTGGTCGCCGACGCCACGATGATAGGTCGGGATTGACGCCACGCCGGACAATCGCACGCCTTCGCGCTCCAGGGTGACGATCACATGATTCTCCGCCAGCGCGCGGTCGGTCAGCGCCGCCACCCGGTCCTCCCGCGCTTCCCCGCCCTGCACGGACAGCACGCGCCGTCCGTCATGCTCGACCGAGAAGGCGACGGACGGATGGGCCATGGCGAGACGACGCAACACGTCGAGGCAGGCAGCATATTCGGCCTTGGCCGAGCGCAGGAACTTACGGCGCGCGGGCACGCGGGCGAATAGCTGCTCCACCGTGACGCGGGTGCCCGGCGGCAGGGCGGCCGGCCCCTCCGCCACCAGCAGCCCGTTGTCGACCGTCCGGTTCCAGCCGTCCCGGCCCGCCGGCCGGCTGTCGATCGAAAGCTGTGCGACGCTGGCGATGGAAGGCAGCGCCTCCCCCCGGAAACCCAGAGTCGCCACATTCTCGATCGCGTCGTCGGGAAGTTTGGAGGTCGCGTGCCGCTCCAGCGCCAAGGCGATCTCGCCCGATTCCATGCCGCAACCGTCGTCGCTCACCTCGATCCGATCGAGGCCCCCGCCCGACAGGCGCACCGCGATGCGGGAAGCGCCCGCATCCAGGGCATTTTCAACGATTTCCTTGAGCGCGCTGGCGGGCCTTTCGACCACTTCACCGGCAGCGATACGGTTGACCAGATGTTCGGGCAGACGGCGTATTGACATTGAAAAGGGACTAGCCCAAGCGAGCGCTTTCCGCGAGCCGCGCGCCCAGAAAAATTACGTCTAAGCGTTGGGCGGACGGGTTGCGAATTCGGATTCCGAACACCGCTGCGACGGCGGACTGCACAGGGTTCGGTTTATACAGGATTGGGCATGTCGATCTTTTCGCGTCTCTTCAAATTTTCCTCACAGGATATGGCCATCGACCTCGGCACCGCCAATACGGTGGTCTATGTGCGCGGGCGCGGCATCGTCCTGAACGAGCCGTCGGTCGTCGCCGTGGAGACGCTGAACGGCGTGAAGCGGGTCAAGGCCGTGGGCGAGGACGCCAAGCTGATGATGGGGAAGACCCCCGATTCGATCGAAGCGATCCGTCCGCTGCGCGACGGCGTCATCGCCGACATCGACGTCGCCGAACAGATGATCAAGCATTTCATCACCAAGGTGCATGGCGGCAAGCACAGCCCGTGGCGCGCGCCGGAGATCGTGATCTGTGTGCCGTCGGGCTCCACCAGCGTCGAGCGCCGCGCCATCCGCGACGCCGCCAGCAATGCCGGCGCGTCGCAGGTCTTCCTGATCGAGGAGCCGATGGCCGCCGCGATCGGCGCCGACATGCCCGTGACGGAGCCGATCGGATCGATGGTGGTCGACATCGGCGGCGGCACGACAGAGGTCGCCGTTCTTTCGCTGCGCGGCCTTGCCTACACCACCTCCGTCCGCGTCGGCGGCGACAAGATGGACGAGGCGATCGTGTCCTTCGTTCGCCGCCACCACAACCTGCTGATCGGCGAAGCCACCGCCGAACGCATCAAGAAGCAGTTCGGTGTCGCCCAGCCGCCTGAGGATGGCGTGGGCGAGACGATCCACATCAAGGGCCGCGACCTGGTGAACGGCGTGCCCAAGGAAATCAGCATCAACCAGGGCCAGATCGCCGACGCGCTCGCCGAGCCGATCAGCACTATCGTCGAAGGCGTGCGGATCGCGCTGGAAAATACCGCGCCGGAACTGGCCGCCGACATCGTAGACCAGGGCATCGTGCTCACCGGCGGCGGCGCGCTGCTGAAGGGCCTGGATGACGAACTGCGCGACGAAACCGGCCTGCCAGTCACCATCGCCGAGGATCCGCTGACCTGCGTCGCCATCGGCACCGGCCGGGCGATGGAGGATCCGATCTTCCGGGGCGTGCTGCAGACCGCCTGAACGGGGGAGACATAGACGATGGCGCGGCCACCCAGCCGACGCCCCGGCCACAACCGGAAGGCGCAATATAGCCTGTTCGCCAGCTATGTCGTGGCGGTAACCGGCGCCGCCGTGGGGCTCCTGCTGGTCGTTGTCGCGATTTTCGACCCCACGGGCTTCGCGGCCATCCGCACCGTTACGGCGGAGGTTACGCGCCCGGTGTCGGCAGGGCTCAAGAACATGGTGAGTGGGGTATCCTCGATCGACGAGGTGCTCGCCGCCTACTGGCGCGCGGGGTCGCAGAACGTCGCGCTCCGCCGCCAGGTGGAGGCCGACCGCAACCGCATCATCGAGGCGAAGGGCATCGTCCAGGAGAATATGCGGCTCAAGAAGCTGCTCAAGCTGGTCGATACGGACCGCAGCGAAGTGGTTGCCGCGCGTCTGATCGCCTCGTCAGCTACCAGCACCCGCCGTTTCGCCAGGCTCAACGCCGGCAGCTGGCAGGGCGTGCGGCCGGGCATGCCCGTCCGCGCGGCCGAAGGGCTGATCGGTCGGGTGCACAGCGTCACGCCCAACACGGCGGAAGTGGTGCTGCTGACCGACGGCAGCAGCATCGTCCCCGTTCGCCGGGCGAACGACAATGTCCCGGCGATCTCCACCGGCCTTGCCGACGGATCGATCGAGATCCGAGCGCTCGCGGCCGGGCGCAACCCTTTCAAGCCGGGCGACCTGCTGGTGACATCCGGCATCGGCGGCGTGTACCAGCCCAACATCCCCGTCGCGGTCGTGGTCCGCATCGCCGGCGAGATCGCCTATGGCGTCCCCCTTGCTAATCCCGCCCGCGTCGACGCAGTGGTGGTGGAACGTGCCTTCGAGGATGCCGTAACCCGGCCGGAAACCGCTGCGCCCACTCCGGCGCCGGCCGCCCCCCCGACGGCGCCATGATCGACCGCCACCTCCGCCACGTTCCCCGCCTCGGCCGCTATCCTTCGCGCTTTCGCCTCGTTGGAACGCCGGTCGTCACAGTCATGCTGGGGTCGATCGCGACTGCGCTGCCGATCATCGCCCAGTCGCCTATATTGCCGCCCTTCGGCCTCCTGCTGCTGCTGTCCTGGCGGCTGCTGCGGCCGGAGCTGTGGCGCGCCTGGATCGCCCTGCCGCTCGGCCTGTTCGACGATATGATGAGCGGCCAGCCGATCGGGTCCGCCATGTTCCTGTGGACGGTGACCCTGATCGGCATCGACTCCGTCGAACATCGGCTTGTCTGGCGCAGCTACCGGCAGGACTGGCTAATCGCCGCGGCGGCGATTATCTTCTGCATCGCCGGCGGCGTCTTCTTCGCCCGGATCACCGGCGGAGCTAATGTGAGGCTGCTGTTGGTCGCGCCGCAGATGGTCTGGACCGTGCTGTTGTTCCCCTTCGTCGTCCGGCAATGCGCGCGGATCGACCGCTGGCGCGTCATGGCATGAAGTTTCCCCGGCCCAAGCGGAAGATCGTCACCGAAGCCGCCCAGTCCCTGACCTTCACCCGCCGCGCGATGGTGGTCGGCGGCCTTCAGGTCGGGATCGGCGCACTGCTCGCCGGCCGGATGGCCTGGATCAGCGTGGTCCAGCACGAGAAATATTCTATGCTGGCGGAGAGCAATCGGGTCAATCTGACGCTGATTCCGCCGCGGCGCGGCTGGATCATCGACCGGAACGGCCGTCCGCTCGCCAACAACCGCACCGATTTCCGCGTCGACCTGATCCCTCAGCGGATGACCGATGCAGATGGCACGGTGCGCCATCTCGCCGAACTGCTCTCGCTCCCCCCTGACGAGGTCGATCGCATCCGCGACGAGCTGGACAAGTCCGCCGGCTTCCGGCCGGTGCAGGTCGCCGACAAGCTGACCTACGACCAATACGCCGCCGTCAGCGTCCGCCTGCCTGATTTGCCGGGCGTGGCGCCGAGCCAGGGCTTTTCGCGCTATTATCCCGCGGGAGCCTCTGTCGGCCACCTGCTGGGCTATGTCGGGTCGGCGTCGGCCAAGGATTATGAGGAGCGGCGTGACCCGCTGCTGATCACCCCCGGCTTCAAGGTCGGCAAGGATGGCCTGGAAAAGTCCTTCGATCAGCGTCTGACCGGCAAGCCGGGCGCCAAGCGGGTAGAGGTGACGGCGCGCGGCAAGATCGTGCAGGAACTCACCACCCGGTCCGATACGCCGGGGAACACCATCCAACTGACGATCGACGCCGGGCTGCAAGACTATGCCGGGCG
Source organism: Sphingobium ummariense RL-3 (assembly GCF_000447205.1). Lineage (GTDB taxonomy): Bacteria > Pseudomonadota > Alphaproteobacteria > Sphingomonadales > Sphingomonadaceae > Sphingobium > Sphingobium ummariense. The sequence goes on from NZ_AUWY01000126.1 coordinate 32,205, forward strand.
TCGGCTGGCGACGCAGAGCGGGTCGGTGGTCGTGATCGACTGTCATAATGGCGACGTACTCGCCATGGCGTCGATGCCCAGCTTCGACCCCAACAGCTTTTCCGACGGTATCAGCCATCTGGAATGGGAAATGCTGTCGAAGGACGACCATGTCCCGCTGCGCAACAAGACGCTGCAGGGGCTCTACCCTCCCGGATCGACGGTGAAGCCCATGGTGGCGCTGGCGCTGCTGGAGGGCGGCTTCAGCCCGGAGGACACGGTGAACTGTGCCGGGGCGCTGCGCGTCGGCAACACGCTGTTTCACTGCCACAGCCGGCGCGGCCATGGCGGCGTGAACATGAAGCGCGCGATCGCGCAGAGCTGCGACATCTATTTCTACGTGATGGCCCAGCGCCTGGGCATGGACAGGATCGCCGCCATGGCGCGTCGCGTCGGCATGGGCCAGAAGTTCCCGCTGCCCTTTCCCAGCCAGAGCTATGGCACGGTCCCCGATCCGGACTGGAAGCTCAAGAAATATGGCAAGGAATGGCAGATCTACGACACGGTCAACGCCACCATCGGCCAAGGGTACATGCTCATCAACCCGCTGCAGATGGCGGTGATGGCATCGCGGCTTGCCACGGGCCGTGAACTGATGCCGAACTTCATCCTGGGAGAGAGGCATCCCGACGCCCAGCCCATTCCCGGCGTGTCCGACGCCCATCTTGCCACCATCCGCGACGCGATGAACGCGGTGGTCAATGGCGGCGGCACCGGCGGGGCAGCCCGCAGCTCGATCCCCGGCGTCATGATCGCGGGCAAGACCGGCACCGCGCAGGTCCGCCGCATCACCATGGCGGAGCGCGCGGGGGGCGTACGCGGCAATGCCGGCCTGCCCTTCAAGCTGCGCGACCACGCGCTGTTCCAGGGCTTCGCGCCGTTCGACAATCCGCGCTATGCGGTGGCCTGCATCATCGAGCATGGCGGCCACCTCAACCGCAACGAGGACGCGCCGATGATCGCCAGTGACACGCTGTCCTATCTGTTCGACCCGAAAAAGGCGATGGAGAAGCTGGAAACGCTGGAGAAAGGCTGGGGCGGCCCGCCAGCCGAGCGCCAGGCCCGGCAGATGGCGGCCTTCCGCCTTGCCAAGGCGATCGAGAAGGGTGAAGTCGTTCCCCAACCCGCGAGCAACGCTGCGGACAATGGCGCGGACAATGCTGCCGAGCCGACTCGCCCGGCGCCTCCGCCTCCCGCTCCCGAAGATACTGGCGACGTGCCGCCTCCCCCCGGATCGAACGCAGCCGCGCCATGAGCATCATCCCCCAGCCCCTCACCCAATTCCCCTGGCGCGTGCTGGCGCTGCTGGCGGCGATCGCCGGCTTCGGTACGATCGTGCTCTACAGCGCGGCGGGGGGCAGCATCACGCCCTGGGCGATCAACCAGAGCGTGCGTTTCTGCGTGTTCGTCGTGATGGCACTGGTGCTCAGCCGGATTCCGATCGAGCTCTTCGCCCGCTTCGCCTTCCCTGCCTATGGCGGCCTCCTCGCTGCCCTCGTCCTCGTGGAACTCATCGGCGGCGTCGCGGGCGGATCGCAGCGCTGGATCAACCTGGGCTTCATGCAGTTGCAACCCTCGGAGTTCATGAAGCCCGTGATCGTGCTGGCCGTGGCCCGCTTCTACGCGCGCCTGCCGGTGGGCGAAATCAGGGGTTGGAACGCGATCTGGCCTGCCCTGGTGCTGATCGGCGCGCCTTGGGCGCTGGTGCTGGTCCAGCCGGACCTCGGCACCGCCACGATGATCGCGGCGGGCGGTGTCACAGTCATGTTCCTGGCGGGACTGCCGCTCCGGATCTTCATCGGCTCAGGCCTCACCCTGGCCGCGGTGGTGCCGATCGCCTTCAGCTTCCTGCACGACTATCAGCAGAAGCGGGTGCTGATCTTCCTTGACCCCGAGAGCGACCCGCTTGGCGCCGGCTATCATATCAGCCAGTCCAAGATCGCGATCGGATCAGGCGGCATCTTCGGCAAGGGCTTCCTCAAAGGCACGCAGAGCCACCTCGACTATCTGCCGGAAGGGCATACCGACTTCGTCTTCGCAACCATGGCAGAGGAATGGGGCCTCGTGGGCGGCGTGCTGCTTATCGGCGCGTTCCTCCTGCTGTTCCGCTGGGGCATCCGCGTGTCGCTGCGCGCGCCCGACAAGTTCACGCGCCTGGTCGCGGCGGGGCTCACCACGACGATCTTCTTCTATGTCGCTATCAACCTCATGATGGTGATGGGCCTGGCGCCCGTGGTGGGCATTCCCCTGCCCTTCATGTCCTATGGCGGATCGTCGATGCTGACCGTGATGCTGTGCGTCGGCATCATCATGGCCATCGACCGCGAAGCCCGCCGCCGCTCGCGCAGCATCGGCAACTGGAGCTGAAGCACGCCCTCCGCGGAAAAAATCGTGCAAGGGCAATTTACTGTTTGCGAATCTCCGGAGCCATGCTAACGGCGCGCCTCACCCACGGAGATTGTCCCGACGGGACACTCCAGCGGCAGTGTGGACGCATAGCTCAGTTGGTAGAGCAGCTGACTCTTAATCAGCGGGTCCTAGGTTCGAGCCCTAGTGCGTCCACCATTTCTTCCCCTAAAATCAATAGCTTAGTACGACCTCGCGCAAGGGGTTGGAACCTGAAGTGACCCATAGGTTCCATATAGGTTCCGCACCCGCCACACCGTCCAGCCGCGTCCATTACCGTCCGAAAATATTTTTGGCGGGAGCAGGATCGTGACGCGCTGCGCCGCGCGACGAATGGTTTGTGTTGGCGAAGTCTCTTTTCCTGATTAACAACCTGCAAAACTAATTGTGCGATCAGCGACCACCGATCGCCGGGCGGGACATGGACGAGCAGAGCAACGATATTCAGCTAAAGTTCGACGGTGAGCCCATCAAGAAGTTGAGGGGCGCGCCGGCTGAAGCCGTGATCTCTTCGCTCAACGCTCTTCAACGAATGGTCCATATCATCGGGATGCGGGCTGAAGGGCGCGGGTTGGGCCAGCGGCTGAAGCCAACGGCGAAGGTGAAGCGGGAATATGCCGTCATATGCCGTGCACCGCAGTTCGGCAGCCACCTCCAACCCATAGACATTGCCTCACAAGCCGGGGCGCACACCCCGGCGACTGCCGTGGCCAGGGGTAAGTTGCTTTCCGCGTTGAAGGCGTTCGACAGCGGCGACGACGAAAAGATCGTCGCGGCGCTGCCCGACGCTCGGGAGCGTTGGTTTCTAGCGGACGCGGCGAAGGGCCTTATACCCGATCCGAGCAGTGGCCTTCGCGTTACCCTACGGGACGGCAAAATGGGGCGGTTCGCGTTCAGCGCCGATCGCGCACGGGATGCGATCGAACGCTTCAGGGCGGGACCAGTGCCCGAAGCAGACGAAGAGGAAATCGTCGGAAAGGTTCAGTCCATCAACTTCACGCAAACGCTGCTCGTCATAAAGCCGAGCACGAGCCGCGCAGTTCGGATGGACTATCCGCTCCAGCTTGAGCCGATGCTCGAACACAACAAGCGCGAGCGGTTGCGGCTGCACGGTCGGCCGAAGCTCAACAATGCCGGCGACATCACCTCATTTACCGAGTTGACCTCGATCGGTGAAGTTGAGAGCCGCCTTGACCCGATTGTGGAGTTTACCTCCGGGGGCCAGAGGGTCGGCTCAAATCGGCCGCTCTCTATCCCGGCGACATTCGACTACGAATCGCGTCTCTTCATCTTCAGCGATCCCGCCCTCGGTATCGATGCCTATAGCGACCAATACGAAGCCTTGCGCGACGTGGTGCTCGAAGAGCTTGACGTGGTTTGGCGCAATTACGCCATGGCTCCTGCCTCTGAACTCGCGCCGGATGCCTTGCTGCTGAAGAAGGCGCTGCTTTCGCGCTTCAGGGTGATCGAAGAATGACGCGTGAGCGAAGCGATATCGACAGGGCACTAACCCGCAAGGGTTTCGTGAAGGACGAGACGCACCATCACCAATACATCTATCACAACCTCGCCGGTCAGCGCACGGGCAAGCGCACCCGAATGAGCCATGGGTCGTCGCACAAGACCATCGGCGACAACCTATTGGGGCAGATGGCGAAGCAGCTTGGCATCCCGAAAAAGAGCTTCCTCGAACTCGTGGACTGCACGCTCGATCAGCCCGGATACGAGAAGCTGATTTCCTGAAGTCACTCGTCGGCCGTGAGCAGATCGAGCACCTGCCGCATTCCGACATAGGATTGGAACGGCACGAGCCGCTTCACGGCTTCGGCTTGGCTGTCCGTGATCCCGTCGCCAGTGGCCGCGCCGATCGGAGCCCCGGCGGCCTTCGACACGTCGGAGACGAGCCCGGCCGTGGGGCCTAGCAGCTTGCCCACCGGGTCGACGCCAATGCGCCGAATGCCCTTCCCGCCCTGCGGCGCGTCGGGAAAAGCGGCCATTAGCGGGTCCTTCACGGGATTAATCCCCGTCATGGTGTCGACCGTGGCGGCCGCCTCGATCGGCAAGGCGAAGAAGCCGGAGGCGTCCAGCGCCTCCCCGAGCACGTAGCCGGGATTTTCGGCCGCCTGCCGGAACCGCTCGAAGCGCTCGCCACCGGACGCATAGGCGCGCAGCCAGGCGGAGAGCAGTCCGACAGACGTCATGCCCACCATCATGCTCGTGAAGTGCGCCCGGCCTTCCTGCATCCCGCGCAAGAGCACGCGCTGATGGCTGGCGAGGTTGTAGGTGCGGAACTGGAGCAGCGCCTTGCCGAGCGGCGTATTCGCGAAGAGCGGCACGTCGCCGACGCTGCGCGTCACCACGACGCTATCCACCTCTTTCGACACGGCGGCCCGATAGGCGCGCACCGCTTCGGCGTCGGCCCATTGCCCCGTATTGGCCACGCGCACGCCGTCGATCGTCTCGCCATGCGCGGCGAACTCTTTCCCGATCCGCCCGGCCATGTCGCCGTCGATCCCGAGATAGGCGAGGAACCGGGCATCGCTCGCCTGGCCGGCGGCCGCCTCCAGAATGCGGTTCTGCGACATGATGGACGCAATGGCCTTCGACATGTCGGTGAAGAGCGACATGCCGTTCCACGTCGACGCCACGCGGGTCCCGTTCTGAAGCAGCCGCTCCACGGCCGTCCCGGCGCGATAGGGATCGCCGATCTCCCCGAGTGTGGCGAGGCGGCTCTGAAGCACGCGCTCCGTCACCTGCCCGGCAAGCTGCGCCTCTTTGACGGAGAGCTTCACGCCTTCGAGATTCGATAGCAGCGCCGGCACGCCCTGCGACATGAACCGGCCGACGCCCTGCGCGGTCGCTCCCCGATACAAGTCGGAGAGGTTGGAAATCACGACGCGGCCCATGCTGCGGATATAGTTGAAGGCGGTAAGGCCCCGCACGATCCGGCCGAAGTCGCTCCCGTTCTCTGCGGCCTTGTAGGTGCCCCGGATCAGATCGCGCATGGCGGCCAGATCGTCGATCGCACCCTTCTCGTCGGCGGCCAGGGCCTTCAGCTTGGCTTCGTCGGAGCCGGCCGCCTTGCGCAGTTCGGCATAGTCGCGCCGGATCAGGTCGATTTGCTCGCGCATGTCGGCGCGGCCGAAGCGCCGCGTCAGTTCCGTCTCCGCTGCCATGGTGCGGCCGTAGCGCTCCGCAACCGCCAGGACGTTGCTGTCGAGAAACTGCTTCACGAGCGCGTCGGGGATATTGAAGGTGCGATCCTTCATCGGCCCCCGCGTGATCGGCGTCAGATACTCCGGCAATGCAGAGCCGCCGTCGACCGATCGGCCGGTGAGCTTGTCGAATACGGTGTCCGCAATGTCGCGGGCCGCCGTGCTGAAGTCGGGAGCGGCCGCGCTGGCGAGGTCGACGCCCTGGCCGCCGTGCTTGATCTCCCACCGATCATAGAAGTCCCGTGTCAGCTTGGCGCGCAGATCGGCGATTGCCTGCACCCGCGCGTCGACACGCTTCGGATCGAGCCGCTTCAGCCGATCGAGCAGCCGTTGCGCCCGCTCCCCGCGCGCAAGCGTGGTGTCCGAAACTTCCCGCGCCGCTGCGTCCATGGCGTCGCGCAGTTCGGCCATGGCGGCGTCGGAATCGAGCGCTTCGGCCGCCTCCAGCCGGCGCGACAAGCTATTGAGCCGATCGGCCCGCACGCGCTGCGCGGTCGCTTCCTTCTCCAGCCGGGCCTTCACCGCGTCGGCGTCCGGCCCAAGCCGCTCGATCGCCTTGGCCGCCCGGTCGGCCGCCTTGTCGGCGCGCGTGGCGACGTCATAGAACGCCGTGCGCAGATCGGAGAGCTTCGCCGCGAGCTTGCCGGGATCGAGCCGCTGCGCTTCGCGCTCGAAGACGCGGCCGCGCTGGATCAGCCGGTTCAGGCTCCGGGCGTTGGCCTCTTCGATATCGGCCAGGGCGTTCAACGCCGTGTCGGCGCGATCGGCAAGCCCGGCATAGTTCAAATCGACGCGCTGGCGACGGCCACGGAGCGCGCCGCGCTGCTTCAGATAGGAGCGAAGCCCGTCGCCGCCCTCGTCGGCCAGCCGGGCGATCTCTGCGCGTGCATCGGCCGCTGCGCTCCGGTTGCCCGCCTTTTCGGCTTCCCGCGCCTGTCGGCGAAGAGCGCTGATCCGTATCACACGGTCAATCTGTTCCGGGTTGGCCTCGTCCAGCCGCGCCGCTGCCTCGTCGATATTCTGGAGCAGACCGGTGCGCTCTTCGGGCGAAAGCCGCAGATCGGCCAATTCCTGATCGAGCGCGGCCAGGCGGCCCTTCAGGACCTCTGCGCTGCCGGCGTAATCCTCCGCGATCCGCTGGCCGTAGTAGCGGGAGACGATATCCTTGAACTCCGGCTCCCGCGCATTGAGCGCTTCCGGGTTCCACACGCGGCTGAAGTAGCTGGCCGCCGTGTCGACGCCGACGTCTTCGGGCAAAAGCCCCATGTCGATCGCTTCGTTCTTGAAGGGCTCGAAGACCCGCTCGCGCCACGACTTCGCGGCGCGGCTCACGAAGTCATTTGCACCGACGTCGCCGTTGCGCATGGCGTCGCCGATCGCTTCTTCAAACTGTTGCCGGGACATGGTGACGCCGGCCTTCTTCATTTCGGCATAGATCGCGTTGTGCGCGCCCACCGCGTCGGCCATGCGGCCGTTATAGGTCGACCGCGCCAGCGTCTCCACGGCCGCCCCGAGCGTGCGGCCCTCGTCGTGCATGGCCTGATAGAGCGTGTTTTCGGCAAGTTCCTGGCTGAATTGCCGCGCGGCCGGGCTGGCGCGGAAGTTCGCTCGAAGGTTCGGACTGATCGCCCGTGTCGCCCCGGCCAGCCGCTCCGTCGCAGCTCCGGCCACCGTCAGATCGGCCACGCTGGCGCGCTCCACGGCCGCAGCACCAACACTGCCCGGCCGCGTGGTCACGATATTGTGCAGCGCCGCCGAAGCCGTGTCGTACTCGGCGCGGGAGAGCAGGTTCGCTCCGCCCCCGAGCAAGCCGCCAAGCACGACGGACGCGCCGATATTGAGCGCGCTTTCCTCTGCGGTGCGCGTTTCCTGCGTGGCTTGGAGCCCGGCTTCCTGAAGGGCCGTCGACGCGCCCCCGGCAACGCCGACGCGCACGGCGGAGCGGGCAACGGCATATCCGCCCTTGCCCACGGTGGCGACTTCGCCGCCGATCGGGATCAGGATCGTGGGATCAAGCACCGACGCGGCGATATTGGCCAGGACGCCGGGCGTGCCCGCTGCGGCCAGCGTGCGGCGGTCGTCTTCTTCGCGGTCGATTTTCCGCTTCAGCGCTTCAGTGTAGCGCGGATTGTTGCTCGCGACGAAGCTCTTCCAATGATCCTCATAAGGCGTCCCCACGATCTCCGCCCACGGATTATAGCCCGCCTCCACGGCGTTGCTGACGCCGTTCGTCTCCGACACAAGCGCGGAGCCGATCAGGTTTTCGGTGCGAAACGCCGACTTGATCGCGGCCAGCCACCCCGGCGTGTCGCCGCCCTGCGGATCAGGCTGATCCTCCGGCAACGCGATAGCGCCAAGCGGCGACAAGAGCGAAGGCAGGACGGAGGCTTCGGGACGGAGAGGCATGGAGGGGTCCTATCTATTCGCCCACGCGCGGGCTTTGGCGTAGCTGTCGAAGGGGCGGGCCGGATCGCGACGCTGAAACCAGCCGTCCAGATCGGGCACGTTCCACGGGGCTCCGCCGAACCGCGCATCGAACTCGTCGCGGCCGATCGTGATTGCTTGAGCCCGAAGGGTGGCGACGGAGGCGGCCGTCTCGTCGGTCGCGCCTATCCAGCCGGTGCCGGGCGACGCGATGTAGCGGACCCGGCCGTCCCGGCTTTCCAACGCGGGACGGCCGTTCCAGCTATAGAGGGTGACGCCAATCGTCATGCCGGCGGCCACGTGTCTTCCATGATCTTCTGCATGGCGATTTCGAGCCCGATCGCCGCTTGATCCTTCGACGAAACCACCGTGTCGTCGATGATGACCCGAGCGCCAATGCCGCCTCCAATCGCCCCTACGGTGGATTTTACGACGGCAACCTTATCGTTGCCGCGCACATAATCGTATTGCTTGGCCATTCTCTGTTTCCTTTCTGCTACTTTCGGGACTTCGCGCCGAAGCGGCGGAACTCTGCGGCCTTGGACAGCGCCATGGGGCTGGCGATGATCGCTTCAGCGGCAGATTCGGTAAGGTGGCCGGCGCGCACCGCAGCGTCGACGGCGGCCAGGCCATCGCGGATCATGGCGGGCGCGTTCTCCCCGTGCACCTTGTGCATGGCGTTGCGGCAAAGGTGCACCTGCTGATCGTAGGCCGCTTCGCTTGCGAAGGTGCCTTGCGCGTGGAGGTGCGCGATCTCCGCGAAGCCAGCGGCCGCGATCTCCGCCGGCACGCCCATGGCGTGAAGGCCGCTCTTCAGCGCGCCAAGCCCGGCCTGATCGACGATATCGGCACCCGGCGGGAGCGCGTTTTCGAGCGTGTAGGCCAGCGGGGACGACGGAGGCTCAAAGCCTTCGGGCACTTCGGCGCTGGCCCCCTGGCCACCCGGAGCGGCCGCCGCGCCGTTCTGGTGATAGCGCTCGATCTCGTCGACGAGCTTGGCGCGAGCCTGCGGCGTCAGATCGGGATTGCTGGCCTGTTGCACGAGCGCGCCGATATCCGTCGCGGGAGCGGCGGGCGCTGCGGCCGGAGCCGGGATGGCTGGAGAGGCGAAGTCGGACATTATGCCGCCTCCCGCTGCGCGTCTTCGCCACCGGCCTTCGGCGGGCGGCCGGGACCGGGCGCGATCAAATCGAGCACCTTGTCGAGATGCTCGCGCACGCTTGGGGCCGGAGCCGAGCGATCGAGCATGGGCGAGCGGCTGGCCATGACGTCGCCGTGCGCGAGACGTTCGAGCGCGATCAGGGGCAGATTGTTCTTCGTGGTCGGAAGGTCGCCAAGCTCCCGGCTCTGCGTCGGGCCGTCCGCCGCAAGCCATAGCTCCGCGATCCCTTCGAGCAGAGCGCGGCGCGCCGCCACGACAGCCGAAAGGGCCTCGTCTTCCGCAGCGGCCAGCTTGCGGACCTTGCGGGCAAGGTTCTGGAGCCGAGCGCGGTCCTTCTGCGCCTGCTTCACCTCTTCGGCCGTGGCGGCGTCGGCCTGCGCTTCGCGTTCGGTGCGCAAAGCGTCTTCAAGCCCTTCGATCCGCGCGCGCCGCTGCGCGATCTCCCGCGACCAATCGTCGGCCTCGTCGATCCGGCCGGCGGCCAGGGCTTCGCCGCGCCGCGCACGGCACGCCTCGATCGCCGCCGTCTCGTCGGCGATGATCGCTTCAAGATCGGCGGGGTTAGTGCTTTGTGTCATTTCCGGCCTCCAGTCGGTTGATGGCAAGGTCAATTCGGTGAAGCTCCGCGAAGAGGCGTTCCGCCTCGATCCGGGCGCTGGCGTCGCCGCGCACCACGGCTTCGTCGGCCACCCGGCCAGCTAGGCAGACTTGCTCCCGCTGGAGGTAAAGCCGGCGAAGCTCTTCGGCCGCGTCAGCCATTGACGGGCTCCGCCACGCGCGGAGCGACATAGCCCTTCCGCCGAAGCTCCGTTTGGGCGAGGCGACGAAGAAACGCCGCGCCGCTCAAAAGCTCGTCGGCCGCCGCCCGCGACAGGGCGTCGTGCAAGTCAGGGGGCATTCGGACAGTTATCGCGATCGTGTTCGCCATGGTGACGTCTCCGTGTCGGTTCGACGTCGTTTGACCTCGAAATGAAGACGGCAGCGACAGTGAAAATCGGCGCGAATGTGCTGGCACATTTGCTATGGCTTAACCCGTTATGCCGCTTCGGACGGGCCGCCGCTCCGGCTACGTGGCCGCAATAGTGGATGCGGTATTTTATCCCCCAATGGGACCCGCCGCGATCCGGCCCCCCACCCCACCCCTTTGGGCGAATGCGCGGAGGGCGATTTTCGTGGGCGGCCGAATGCGACGAGAGCGGGGCGGCCAGGGCGGCCACCGGCTAGGCTGGAGCGGGCAAGTATGACCGCTGCGGAACCTATATGGGACCTATGCGCGACGGAAGCGTGCGACAACGGGGCAATGCCTCAGATTGCCTACGGTTTGCACGCCGCGCACCTCGATCAAGTATCAGCGGGTCCACTGCGCATGGCCTCCACCATGGCGGCCAATAGCGTCACGGCTTCCACGGGCTCGTCGCGCAAGAGGCGGTCGATCGCCGCGCGCCCCTCTTCGCCATACTCTGCCACGAGCTTGCGGAGGCGGGGATTGTCGGCGGCCAGGGCGATCAGCAATTGCTCTTCGGTCATTAGAATAGGTCCTCCGGGTTGATCTCGTCGACGACGGCCGCAGAGGGACGCGCCGGCTCGCCATGACGTGCTGCGGCCGCCTGATCCTCCAGATCGGCACGCTTGGCCGCTGCGGCGGCGTCACGGCCGGGACTGCGCGACGGCGGCGTGGCCAGTGTCTCGATCGTGACGGCCGGAGCCGGGAGCGCGGTAGGGGTGACGTCGATCACCTTGGCCTGTTCCGCATGAAGCCCCGCCATGCGTTCCGCAAATTCGAGCATTTCGGCCAGCCGCTCGTCGGAGAGCCCGTCCGTGGGCGTCGTGATCTCCAGCTTCTGCGGCATGAGCTTGGCAATGACGCTGATATAGGTGCTCGGATCGTGAAAGCGGACGCGGGCGATTGCCGCGACGCCGTTCTCCATGAAGTCGTCGTGCAGAGCGGCGAAGAACTTTTCGCTCAACCTCGCACGCGAGCCTTTGGGCCTTCCACGGGACCTTTTGTTGCCCGTCAGAAAAACACCCGTAACGGGATCGCGTCCCTCTGTAGCATTTCTGCTAGTCGCCTCTTCACCTCTGGCATTTTTGCTATCTGCGGCCTCGAAGCTCGATCGCGGATCGGGAATCGCGCTCATTTCAGTTGTCCTTCCACCGTCACCTTCGCCTGTTCGGCGTCCAGATAGACCACGTAATCGGCATTCAGTTTCATGGGTGCTTCCCCTCTTCGGCCTTCGGGTCAAATGCCGGGTCACTGCATTTCAGACCCTCAAAATAACCACCGTTTTTCAGTGCTTTGCAGCGGGTCAAATCTGCACCCCCTAGTATATGACCCGGTGACCCGCCCCTTGCGCCCAAGGGCGGCGCAAAGGGGGCAGGCTTGGAGGGCCGATCGGGCATTTGACCCGGCGTGACCCGGAATGTGACCCGGCCAAAAAGCACGGAAATCTGCGGTTTTCCGGTGGATTGCGACGACCGCGAAGCGGCGATGACCCGGCGTGACCCGAAGCGTGACCCGTCAAAAGAGGCTGGCCGCTGCAATGTCGCCTCCTATCCGCTGGTCGATCGCCACGAGATACTTGTCGCCCGTGACGGTGATTTCCTCCAACCGGCCGGAACGTAGCAATTCTGCTACCGCCCGCTTGACGGCCGACTTCGCCGCCTCGTCCTTCACGTCCCACACCTCTTTGCAGCGGCGCGACAGCATGGTGCGCGTCAGCCCCCACCGATCGCCGGGAAGCCGGTGGCCCTCGATATGGATCGTGCACGGGTCGAATTGCGCCATGACGATCTCGCGCCGGTCTAGCTCCGCAGGGGAAGCACCCGCTGGCCGAACCGTGCACGACGTGATCTCGTCGCCGTCTTCGTCGACGCCCAGCACGACGCGATCGAGCGTGAAGTTCGCGCTCCAGTCCCCTTCGCCGTTGCGGTTGAGCACGACGGAGATTTGCCGGTGATTGTTCGCCTGCCCCGCGACGGGCTCGCTGCGCTCCACGGCGAGCATCACGTCGCACGCGGCGCGAAAGGCGCTGGAGCCTCGATCCTGGCCGTTCTTGCCGGCGTGGTGAATGCCGAGCACCGCGACGTCGAACTCCGCCGCAAGGGCCTCCAGCGCCTTCAGGGCCGCCGTCACCTCCGGGGCGCTGTTCTCGTCTTCGAGCCCTAGAGCGCTGGCGAGCGTGTCGACGACGATCATGCCGAGCCGCAGGCCCCGCGACGCCATGCCGGCCACCGCGTCCGCGATGATCTCCCGCGCTGCGGCCAGCCCGGCGGCCGTGGAGAGGTTCGCCACCGAGGCCCACGCGAGGGGCGGAAAGTCCGTGCCGGCCGCCAGCCTGAAGGCTTGGAGGCGCGTGCGCACCGTCCCGGCCCCTTCCCCGAGCAAGAGCAGCGCCCCGATCGGTTCCTTCGGCGTGCGCACGTTAAACCATGGCAGGCCGGCGGCCAGCCGGGCCGACAGATCGAAGGCGACGAAGCTCTTCCCGCTCTTCGGCGCGCCATAGATGATCCCGACGCCGTTGCGGGGCAGAATGCCCTTCAGCAGCCACCGGATAGGCTGATCGCCGCCCGGATCGTCGGACCATTGCAGCGGCGCGCGCTGCGGCTGGATGTAGCGCGGCGGAGGTATTTCGCCGATACCCGCGAAGGCCAGGGCGACGGACTGCGATCCTGCGGCTGACAGGCCATAGGCGAAGGCGTTCTCCACCTTGGCCTCCAGTTCGTCGACGCTCCACGGCGGCGCGCACCGCTCGTTCCAATCAGACATGACGTCCAGCGCCATGACGGCCGAAAGGCCCATGTCCTTCACGATCGCGGCCGTTCGATAGGTCCAGTCGTCGCCGCCCTGGCCTTCGACGGCCGGCTCGCGCGTCCGCAGGAACTCCCGCGCCCGCTCGATCGCCTCCGGCATGTCCAGATCGGTGGCCGGTGCGGCCGTGTCGGCCCGCTCGCGCGGAGCGGCCAGTTGGGCAAGCAGGTGCGGCGGAGCAGCGGCCACGGCGGCGTCGCGCTCGATCTCATAGCGGCCGACGTCAGTCGCGGAGCCGGGCGCGAGCACGTAGCCGTGGTGGCCGCGCACGTCCAAGCCGGGGCCGGGATGATCGGCCGAATTGGCCACCTCCCGCTCGGTGCGGAAATAGAGGTGCTGTCCGCCCGAAGGCGTACGCACGGTGAGCGTCGGTTCGCCAAGCTCCAAAGCGGCAAGAGAGGCCAGCCCCGGCTTGCCCCGCTTCGTGTCGACGTCCAGCACGAGCAGATCGCCGCCCGTCAGCACGCCGACGTTATGGGGCAGCGCCCACCCGTCCAGAACGGGGTCGGTCCAAAGGGCGCGCACCTCGTCGGGATTGCCCGTGGCCACGGCGGGGAAGTCGGCGACGAGCGGCTTCTTCGTGCCGGCCGCGATCGGGAAAACCTTGAAGCCCCTGGCCGCCCACGCGAGCGCGGCTTCGCGCATGTCGGCGGGTTCGGCTTTGGAGCGGAGAACGTCGATAACAGAGGTGGCCATTGTTGTGTCTCTTGCAGCCACCGGCGTTATCCTTGCGGGCACCGGGCGCGCCCTGCGGCGCGAGGGATCAGGATATTCGGATCAGAGGCGGAGCCAGCCGGGCGGCGTGTTACCCGCCTCCAGCGCTCGCGACAGATCGCGGCGACGTGGATTGAAGGCGCGCTTCGCGTCCCGCGCCGGCACGAGCCAGGGCTGTTCCTCCGGGCCGTGCGGCGTGTGCGCAATCGCGACGACGACGCGGCGGCCGGGCACCACGGTGCGGCGTTCGTGTGGCCGGAGCCGGCGGAACGTCACGCGGACGTCGAAGGCCAGCGCAATAGCGCCCCGGCCGTTCATGCCCGTCTCCAGCGCTGCGCGAGCTTGCGGTCGAGCGCGCGGTGGAAGTCTTCGGCGGGCTCCTTTGGCCACGGAGCGTCTTTCGGCCGTGACGCGGCCAGGTAGCGCTTCACCGTCTTCGGGCAGGCCGTGGGAGCCACGACGACGACGGGGTGCTCCAGCGGCCGCAACGGCGCGCCGGCGGCCTCGTCGTGGCAGGCTGGCCGGGTGAACGTGCCGAGCCGCGCCGCGTCGTCGTGGTCGGCGATCGGGAAGCGGGAGAGATGGACGCCGGGCACAGGGTCGCCGTGCGCATACCAATCGCGAAATTGCCCGCGACTCTCGATTCTGCTAAGAAGCATGGGCGTTTCCTTTTGTCGGGGTGCGTATCAAAGCCGGTTCCGCGTGGTGGCGGGCCGGCTTTTTCTTTTGGGATCAAGCCGCTTCTCGTTCGCCTGCGAGCCATTCGCGCGCCGCCTCCAGCGGGATCAGGCGACGGCCCCCGCGCTTGACGCTGCGAATGCTGCCGTCGCGGAGCTTTTCGTATGTCCATGCGCGGCTGACGCCCGCCCATTGGCAGAATGCCGCAACGCTAAGCGCGCCGGGCTCGATCGAAATGTGCTGTTGAGCCATTATTGGACCTCCGTGTTAGCATTGGACACGGATGGACTTTGCGGTCGTTCAATCTTGGCAGCGACAGTGAAAATTATCGCTTTGCCGCGATCCGTTTGCGCAACTTCGTCGCGATTTGCTCAACAACCGTGTCCCGCGCGTCAAGCGAACCAACCGGCCAGGGCGGCGGCGCGTCTGCGTCAGTGCCTTCGGTGAGCGTGGCGTCGGAATGCCGCTGTGATGATCGCCGAACCAACTGCCCGGCGTCCAACTGCATGTCGACGGCTGCGTCTATCGCCCGCCGAACCGCTTCATGCGGGGTGAGGCCACCGCTCGTCATTAGGCCCTCCGCAATAAGCATCACGGTGGCGTGAGCTTCGTTTGAGGGGCGGCCACGTTTGCCGCTCATGCCACCTCTGCCCGCGCAAACGGCACGACGTTTTCGGGCTTGTCGCCAAGCACGGTCGTTTCGATGAAATTGGCCCAAGCGTCCATTGCGGCGCGGCGCTCGTCGAATAGATCATCCTGATTGTAAATGCGGGCGATCTTGCTCGTGGTCGCGGTGGCGACGTGATTAAGGCAACGATCCGCCACGTTGGCCGGAACCTTCAGGGTCCGACAAGCCATAGTGACGAAGCTCGTGCGCAGATCGTGGATTACCCAATCAGGCATCGGCTCCGGCTCGCCACCGCTGGCCTCTGCGGCTTTGGCGCGAGCTTCGGCGATAGCGGCGTCCAGCCGCCGCTTGCCCTTCGCGAAGCCGCTTACAGGGCTAAAGCCGGTCGTGCTGAAGAGGTAGGGGTTCGGCTTCGTGCCCCCCTTGTCGTCGACGCCTTCGGTCGGCCGTGCCTCGTCGGCCAGCGCCTCCGCGATGATCGAGCGAGCCAATGGCGACAGCGGCACGCGGAGCGCCTGCCCGTTCTTCGTTCGCTCGGCCGGAAGCGTCCAGACGGCGGGCTCCGCGCCAAGGTCCAGTTCGGCCACTGGCAGGCCCGCGATCTCTTCGCGCCGCATCGGCAGCACCATGAGCAGCCGATACATGGGGCCGAACGGATAGCCGAGCGTCCCGGCCGCCTCCCAAATCTCCGCAAGCTCGTCGATCGTATGGTGGCGACTGCGGCTATTTTCTTTGGCAGGCTTCTTCAGGGTGCCGGCCGGATTGGCCGAAACAATGTCTTCGTGAAGGCACCAGTTGAAGAAGGCGCGTGCATAAGCCAGCGCGCGGTTCGCCGCGATTGGCGACGTCTTCGCGTGCTTCTTCACGGCGTCGGCGATATCGGCCTTCGTGATCGAAGCGGGCTCCTGTCGCACGAGTTCGCGCAGCAGCCCCTTCTTCCCGTCCAGCGCACGCCGCACCGCGTCCCCGCGCCGGAGGTTCGCCAGCTTCTCCCGCTCGTATTGATCGAGCACGTCGGCCAGGGTGCGGCGGCTCTTTGCCGCTTGCTCTGCCCGTCGTGCCGCCTCGCGCTTTTCGGCGTTGGGATCGCCGCCCTCGTCGATCTTCCGCCGTGCGTCCTGCGCAGCCTTGCGCGCGTCGGCGATCCCCATGCCCGGCCATGCCCCGAGCGTGATCCGCGTTCGCTGGCCGTTCTTCAATCGCACCGACAGGGACCACGATACGGAGCGTTCGCCGGCACGGATACGTAGGCCCGGCTCCCGATCATCGATCAATTCAAGCTGCGGGCCTTTCTGGCCACGGGCGCGGGCGATCAGAGCTTCGATCGCGGTTTTCGTCAGTGCAGTTGCCATGGCTGGCCGTCCCTCGCTGTCTTGGCCGTAGGTCCCGCATAGGTTCCGTTTGGAACCTAGAACGGGCTGTTCGGCGTTGTCTTCGATGGGATGAATCTGGACGGGACCCGCTGACTAGTCAACCCGTCATAACTTGTTATGCCGTCGATTTGCTGGAACCTAGAGGACAATTCTGGACACTTTGAGACGTTACCGCTGGACCTTGATTCACGACTCTTAATCAGCGGGTCCTAGGTTCGAGCCCTAGTGCGTCCACCATTTTTCAATGACTTAGATGTGATTCGCGGGCCACGCCTTCCGGCGGGACACCAATGGGGCATCAGAGATTTCATCGCTCCCCCAAAGCCTCGTAAGTGGAATGATCCCTTTCCGCTCCGGCCCAGTTTAGCTATCCAATGGGCTTCGATGGGGGAATGGAAGTGGCGAGACCAAATGGGCCGGTAACGGTTTGCGTGATCAACCTCAAAGGCGGGGTAGGAAAGTCCACTATCTCGGCCTTGCTCGCACGACATGGCTATAGCAACCGCAGCCTAGACGTGTTGGCGATCGACATCGATCCCCAAGCCAATTTAAGCCAAGGCCTTATGCATCGCGGATATGCCGCGTTCTTGTCTCAGCAACGCCCGTCCATCGTCGAGGTGTTTAACGGCTATCTGCCACCCAGCTCGTCAAGTGCGGTGCCGACGCCTCTTAGCGCAGCCACGCAGTTCGAAGTCATCGGGAGCAATGGCAGCCGCTCACTCGAGCTGATACCCTCTCGCTTTGATTTTTCCGACAATCTGTTGGGAGCCGTGCGCCCTGACCCTCGATCACTAGCGAGGTTCTTGAGTGCGAACTATCATCACAAAGACCTGATAATTATTGACTGCGCTCCCACGGAGTCGGTGCTGACGACGGCTGCATACCATGCGAGCAGCAACGTCTTAGTCCCCGTCAAACCCGAGTTCTTTGCGACTATCGGTTTCCCGTTGCTCCAACAGTCGCTTAGCAACTTCCGCAATCAGAATCGCGGGCACAACATTTCAGTTGCAGGCGTCGTGATCAATAACGCTTTTTATCACGGCGGAAATGATGGCGGACCAGAGAAAGCCCGCGCAATGGACGAGATCAGGACTGAATCTGCAAAAAACGGCTGGCCGATTTATCAGCGCCAGATGCTTCATTCTCGCGGATACCCCAAAATGATGCGCGGTGATAATAGCTACCCCGGAAACGCAGAACTGTTCAGCCGCTTTGCAAACGAATTTTTTTCATCCGTTGGGCTGTAGGGCCAATATCGATACAATGAGATTAGCATGAAAAGCCGTAAAACACTTCTCAGTAATCTTTTGAGGCCCCTTCTCGACGAGTGGGGGCCTGATGATGTTCGTGCGGCTCTTGAGAAACTAGTTTTACAATCAGAACGCGACGGTCAACGTAGCTACGGAGCTGCCAAATCGCAATCTGAGCGAAATGCCCGGCCAACCGCAATCAATCTCGTAGAGAGCCTCGACTTAGAAAATGAACGCAAGCGCCCACTTGCAGTCCTTGCAAAACGTTTTGACGATAAAGACTTTCTTCCAAGCATTGCTGATGTCCGCGAATTTATCATCATGGCTGGCGAGAGGCCGCCAACGATGAAAAATCGACAAGACTCCTTCCGCAATTTGCTTCGTGTATTATTGCGCCTTTCGCCCGAACGACTGCAACAAGTTGCCGACGCGGCGAGCCATGCGGGTCCCGCACAACTGGGGCCGATATCTGATGCGATCGCAGCGGCGGGGGAGCGGCTACCGCGACGAAATCATGATCCTGATCGGTGATCGATATCTGCTAGACGAATTTCGTCACGCTGCTGCCGCAATTGGGGGTGACGCTTTGGGCTTCCGCTTAGCCTTGGTCGTTGTTGATGCTGGCTTGGCGATCCATGCGAACGCGCACTTGTAGCCAAGCGCCCTCAGTTCATTGGCGGCCTGCCGGAAGGTCACAAGGCTGAAGAACGGAAGGCGATTCGTTCCTGCAGCAACACCCGAACAGATTACTCCATACACAATCAGATGCGCGCTTTCGCTGAAGGGCGTCGAGGAGTCCACCACCAGCGACTGATAGCCTGTCAAACTGAGCGCGGCTTCCTGACGTGACCCCCTGATTTTCCTCCAAGTGTGATTAGAGTCCGGCCTGATAGAAGGACGGACGATGAAGCGTACAAGGTTCACGGAAGAGCAGATCATTGCGGTGCTGAAGGAGGCCGAGGCTGGCGCCAAGACCGGCGATCTGGCGAGGCGGCACGGTGTGTCTGAAGCGACGATCTATAACTGGAAGGCCAGGTATGGCGGCCTGGAGGTTTCCGAGGCGAAGCGGCTGCGGGCGCTCGAGGACGAGAACGCCAAGCTCAAGCGGCTCCTGGCCGAGGCGATGCTCGACAATGCTGGCCTGAAGGACCTTCTCGCAAAAAATTGGTGACGCCCGCTGCCAAGCGAGAGGCGGTCGCTCGTCTCCAGGCGGTCCTGGGGATGAGCGAGCGGCGGGCGTGCCGTGTCATCGGCGCTGACCGGAAGAGCATGCGTTACCGGTCGCAGCGGGATGATGATTCCGACCTTCGGTCGAAGCTGCGCGAGCTGGCGCAGCAGCGCCGCCGTTTCGGCTATCGCCGGCTGCACATCCTGCTGCGGCGGGAGGGCGTGGTGATCAACCGCAAGAAGACCCAGCGGCTCTACCGCGAGGAGAACCTGGCGGTCCGACGAAGACGCAACCGCCGCCGTGCCATCGGCGCGCGGGCGCCAGCGCCCGTGCTGGCGTTGCCCAACCAGCGCTGGAGCCTTGACTTCGTGCACGATCAGATGGCGTCGGGACGCCGGTTCCGGGTGCTCAACATCGTCGATGACGTGACCCGCGAGTGCCTGCGCGCGGTACCGGACACCTCGATCTCGGGGCGCAGGGTCGTGCGCGAGCTAACCGATCTTATCGCCGAGCGCGGCAAGCCAGGCATGATCGTCAGCGATAACGGCACCGAGCTGACGTCGAACGCGGTCCTGGCCTGGTGCGCGGAGATCGGCGTGGAGTGGCATTACATCGCCCCCGGCAAGCCGATGCAGAATGGCTACGTCGAGAGCTTCAACGGCCGCATGAGGGACGAACTGCTAAACGAGACGCTGTTCCTCAGCCTAGACCATGCCCGTGTGGTGATCGCCGCATGGGCGGAGGACTACAACCAGGAGCGCCCGCACTCAGCCCTTGGATACGAGACCCCAGCGGCCTTCGCCGCTGAACTGCATAAGCAATGGCCTGCTTCGCTACGCCCTACGGGCTCCGCTGCGCAGGCCATTGCTCAACCCGCGCTCATGCGCAACAAAGCCGCCGGGCTCTAATTGCTGCTGGTGGAAACCAAGGGGTCACGTCACCCAATCTAACGCAATGACCCTGCCAGCTTTGAGGTAGACGACAGAGAAGGTTCGTTCGGAAGGATTGCCACGTAGTACAGCCTGGTCGTGACCCGGCGAAAGACCGATCGTCTGCAGCTTGAGATCATACTGATTCGACCAGAACCACGGGGTGGCAGCGTAGACGCCCTCTTGACCACAGATGGTTCTTGCGACCAGCGACGCCATGTCGTTGGCATTCTGAACGCTCTCGATACGGATCACGTTTCCGTCGGCAAAAGCACAGGCATGGGCGGCGCAGTCACCGATGGCAAAGACGGCCGCGAGCGAGGTCCGGCATTGCGCATCGACCTGGACGCCGAGTTGCCGCGTTCCATCCGCGCCAGCATCGATCAGCGGGCCGACATTGGGCGCGATCCCGATCCCGACGATCACGAGGTCCGTGGCCAAGACCATGCCGTCGGTCATGCTGACACCGTTCGCGCGCCCTTCGGATCCGACCAGATGGTTAATCCTGGCGTCGGTGCGAAGATCAACCCCGTGAGCGCGGTGCTCCTCCTGATAGAAGGCCGACAGGTCCTCACCGGCCACGCGGGCGAGGACCCGCGGTAGCGCCTCGATGAGCGTGACATCGCAGCTGAGCTTCGTGAGGACGGCGGCGGCCTCCAGTCCGATATATCCACCGCCGACGATCGCCACCCGACGTGCACCGCCCTTCAACTCCCCGATGAGTTGATCCACGTCCGCGCGTGTCCTTACGGCATGAACGCCGGCAAGTTCGCTTCCATCGCAGGAAAGTCGCTTTGCATCGCCTCCCGCAGACCAGATCAACGTTCTGTATGCGATCGTCGAGCCATCGCTCAACGTGATCCGCTTTGCTTGAGCATCGACCTGCACGACCTCCTTGCCAAGCTGCAAGTCAATGTTGCGCTCTGGCCAGAAGGTCGCCGACCAGATCAACAGCCGTTCGAACGGCTTGTCGCCCGACAGATAGTCCTTCGACAGCGGGGGGGCGCTCGTAGGGGAGTTCCGGCTCGCGGCCAATCATCAGGATCGACCCTGTAAAACCATGCTGCCGTAGGGCGATCGCGGCTTGGGCACCGCTATGGCCGCCTCCCACTATGACGACATCTGCAGCCTGCACCATGTGTCAGTCCTCCGGCGCAATGCGGACTACGAGGTCCTGCAATTCCGGCGAAAGCGTCAACTGGCAGGAAAGGCGAGAGTTCGCCTTCCGGAAATCCAAACTCTCTAGAAGGTCGTTTTCATCATCCCCTTGCGGCGATTTAAGCGCCTCAGGCGCCTCTTCCACGTAGATGTGGCATGTCGCACAGGAGCAGCAACCACCGCATAAGGCCAGCAGTTCGTCGATCCCGCCGGCGCGGATGGCCTCCATGAGGCTCAGACCTTCAGGCGCATCGAGAGTGCGCAGCGCGCCGTCGCGGGTTTTGACCGTTATACTGATCATGAGAAACGTTCGCCAGATGGTGATGGATGGGGTCTGCTTACCCAGGCAATGGCATCGACCGCTCAAGACGGCGGGCATTCACCCTGCCAGCGGTTCGAGACGGCTCCCAGCGCGCGCTATCTCATGGCCAAACTGATCAGGTCCATGTGCAGGCCGAAAGGCACGGAGGCGATCATCGATTTCCACCCAGCGGCTCAATATTCCGCCCGCGACATCATCTTCATCGGGTACGATGCCTTCTGTCAGCAATATCTGCGCGCTTTCGAAGCTGCCAGCCCCCGCGCAGAGGATGGTGCCGTTGGGCGCATCATGCGCGGACAGCGCGACGACCGCTGGTGCCACCAGCCGCGGATCGAGCTTCGAGAGTTCACGCTCGCTGTAGAGGCCATCGGTCATGCGCGTGGCCGCCGACGGCGAAAGGCAGTTGACGCGGATGCCGTACTTCTCGCCCTCGATACGCAGGGTCTGCATCAAGCCTACCAGCGCCATCTTGGCAGCTGCATAGTTTGCCTGCCCAAAATTCCCGAACAATCCCGACGAGGACGTGGTGAAGACGATGCGGCCGTGGCGTCGCTCGCGCATACCGTCCCACACGGCCTTGGCGCAATGAACCGAACCCATGAGATGGACCTCGATCACGGCGCGGAAATCGTTCAGCTCCATCTTCGCGAAGCTTCGGTCCCGCAGGATGCCGGCGTTGTTGACGAGAATATCGACGCCACCCCATTGCTGCTCCGCTTCGTCGACCAGCGCCCGCACCGCTGCGAAGTCGGTAATGTCGGTATCGTCGCCGACGGCAGCACCACCCTGGGAGACGATCTGCTCGGCGACCGCGCTCGCGCCGCCACCCACATCGTTCACCACGACCCGGGCGCCATGCGCGGCCAGAGCCAGCGCGTGAGCGCGGCCGAGACCGCCACCGGCCCCGGTCACGATCGCCGTCCTGCCCGCAAGGTCGATCATCGCCATATTCGGTCCCCGTCCTGGTTCTTGATTGCCTGCCACGGCTTACTGAAGCAGAAGCATTGTCGGAAATCGCTTCGCGCTATGGCCGCCATAAGTCCAAAAGATGGGCAATTGGCGAGAAGAGCTGGCATCTAGAGCGGAGAATATGCCCGGCGCGCGCGACCTGGGGGAGAGGATGAAGGCTGCACCTGATGGCAAATCTCAATCGGTTCGACTTCAATCTCCTCCTTGCGCTCGACACGCTCCTGTCTGAACGCAGCGTGACGCGGGCGGCCGACCGTCTCTGCGTCACCCAGCCCGCACTCAGTGGCTCACTGCAGAGGCTGCGTCAGCATTTCGACGACCCGCTGTTGCTGCGGGTCGGACGGGAGATGGAGCTGACGCCCAAGGCGCGCGCGCTTATCGAGCCGGTCCGGAACGCTCTGCTGCACATCAACGCGGCGCTGGAGACCAAGGCGGTCTTCGAGCCAGCCACGTCCGAGCGGACGTTCCGCGTGGCGATGTCGGACTATTGCGTGCATGTGTACCTGCCGAAGGTCGTTCGCATCCTCAGCGCCCGTGCGCCCCAGCTCCGGCTCATGGTCGAGAATGTCTTCGGCCCGAGCTTCTCGCGGCTGGAGGGCGGCGACATCGACATGGTGATCACCCATGGCGACCGCAGCCTGTTCGGTCGTGAGGGCCGTGACGTGGAACTCCACACCACCGATCTCTTCACCGACACCTTCGTCTGCGTCGTTGCCAAGGACCATCCAATCGGTGAGGTCATGACGAAGGACGATTATCTGTCCTATCCCCATGCCCTCGCTTATTTCGGGGCCAACGTGCGGACGGTCGAGGAAGCGGAGATCGAAAGGCGAGGCATTGTCATCAAGGAGCTTTTGCACGTCCCCTCCTTTGCGGGGCTGCTTCAGATGCTCCCTGGCACAGAGCTTATCGCGACGGTGCAGAGCAAGCTCGCCCAGCAGCTGGCGGATGACCAGAAGGTCAGGGTCATGCGGCCGCCCATCAATCTGGGCAATCTTCAGGAGACACTGATCTGGCACGTCCGCAGCGACGACGATCCAGGTCATATCTGGCTGCGGGACGTCATGAAGGAGGCCGCCGCGGAACTGGGCTGAACGTTCGTGCGGCGGCCTCACCGCTGGGATGGGATCAGCTAAAGAAATACCGCCAGGTTCGGCGTCTGCAGGATCGTCTCGGCGAGGATCACGGTGCGACGTACCAGGCGGCATTCACCATCGTCGATGACGCGAATAAGGTCGATCCGCCGTGCGGGGATCCACTCATAGGCCCGGTCGATGGCGCGCTGGCGATAGAGGGAGAGAGCGCTATGCACCCGGAAGACACCGTCTCCTTCATCTGCCTCGACAAAGATTGATCCGACTGTCCGCACCGTTCGTGAGGCAGGGTCTTCGGCCCAGTTCTCGGCCGTTCCCATGCGCTCCAGGCGCTTGCGGATCATCGCCATATCTTCATGCATGCGGAAAGCACCGCGTGGGAACTCATCCTCGCGCTTGCGGGCGCTGATCCGCAGAGGGATCTCGTATAGGATGGCCTCGTCCAGCAGGCCAACCCATTCCTCGAGACGGCCATTGTCCAGAAGCATTGCCTCGCGGCCGAGGAACTGGCGGATGGCAAACTCGACATCGGCATTTATATTGCTCATTCGCCCGTCTCCTCCATCTGGCGGAGCCAATGTCTGTAGAAGGCGCGCTGGCTGGGTTCGCCAGGTCCTGGACGCCAGGCTTCGCCCGGCCCTTCCCAGGACGTGTCGAGGACCTGCTGCCCCATGCCCTCCATGCCCATCTGCATGTTGAAGGACGCCTTCTCCTTGCGCGCCCAAACGCTGCGCGCTGCTTCGGGTGCGCCTTCCCACACCACCGTGTCGTCCTGCTCGAAGATACCGGCGGAACTGAAGCCGAACTGGCCGGCGGCATAGCTGTCGGCCGCCTGTTGCTCGTCCATGAAGTTCCACTTGAGCTGCCAGGACCACAGTTCCATTTCGCCCGGCCCGGAAGGCTGCCACTGACGCCAGGACGTGTAGACCGCCGGAGGCTTGCCGGGTGAAGGCGGACCGAAGAAGCGCAGGAAGGACAGATTGGGGAAGATGGTGCCAACGATCGGCGGATTCTTCTTCACGACATCCTGCAGCAGCGGGTCGATGCGGTTCAGGTCGAAGTGCCGCTGTATGTCGGGCGGGTAGTACCAGACATGGCCATCGGGCCCGAACATGCTGTCGAAGTCATGCCCGAGGAAGCTGTGCCCTCCTGGTATGACATAGTGCGTCGAGTAGTTGTTGAGCACGTCGAAGCCCTGTGCGAGCTGGATCGTCTGGACCGAGCCGTGCGCCACGCCCACATGATAGCCATCGCCGCCGAAATTCTCCGAGCCTGTCTTCCAGTCGCCTCGGACCTTGTAGCGGTCGGGTGGCCCCATCGGGCTCATTCCGCCGGGATGCAGGTCCATCAGGCCCCGCATGAACCAGGCCGCGCCGCCCAGATAGTCCATGAGCGTGGGCGCATCAGCATCGAGCGAGGCGAAGATCATGCCAAGGAAGCTCTCGACATGCGGGGCCTTGAAGAGATTCCAATCGCGGGTATCAAGGCCTCTATAGGCCTTGCTCTTGTCCGGCGCGCCGATCCACTCACCGTTGTTCTTGAAGACCCAGCCGTGATAAGGGCAGCGGAAGTGGCTCTGGTTGCCGACGTCGGTCTGGCAGAGTTTGGTTCCGCGATGACGGCAGAAGTTGGCGAGCACATGGATCTCGCCCTTGCCGTCCCGGGTCACAATCACGCTATCACGCCCGATCCGGCGCTGCATGAAGTCGCCCTTCTCGGGTATCTCTGACTCGAAGCCGAGGAAAACCCAGCTCTTCGCGAAGATGCGCTCCATCTCGGCATCGAAGATGTCGGCGTTCGCAAAGATGTTGACCGGCACGAGACCCTTTTCGAGCTCGCTCCTTGTGCGCGCCAGAATATCGTCCAGTCTTCCGCCGGTGCCGGGACGCGTGTGCGCGGTGTCCGTGATCACAGATTGCGTCCTTTCTCAGCGTGCAGAGATGATGGGACGATTGGCAAGGCCCTGATCGGCCATGATGATCTCGCCAGTAAGAATCCGCTGCTTCGGATCAGCCAGAAGCGCGTAGGCCGGTCCATATTCCGCGCCGGTCGGAAGATGGTCGAGCAGCGTGACCTTGCGGATCATCGCCATGAAGCTGTCCTTGGGAATATCGTTCTGGCTCTCGCCCTCCAAACCGAGCGCCCCCGGGCCGCGCAGGTCTGAATCGGCGATACCGCAGGGCGAGACGGCATTCACACGAACGGCAGGTGCGAACTCGAAAGCGAGCTGGCGAACGACACCGAGTACCGAATGCTTGGAGGCCGTGTAGAGAAGCCCTCCACCATCCGCGCAGTAGGACGCGTTGGACGATGCCGTCAGCGTGATCGAGCCATTGCGCTTCGCGAGCTCCTCGCGGAACACGACGGCCGAAAGGATGTAGCCCAGCACATTGATCCGCATGACCTCGTCAAAGGCTGCCGGGATCTTCTCCAACGGCAGTTCCGAGATCGGCCGGTTGCCATCGAATATGCCCTGGGCCCCGACAAGGCAGTCGACACCGCCGAACTTTGCCACCGTCGCATCGCGGAAGGCCTTGAGCGCATCGATGTCGCGCACGTCGCCCTGCATGACCAGGGTGTCTTCGCCAAAGGCCCGCTGAAGCGCGACGACCTTGTCGGCCGAGATATCGAGCAGCGCGAGCTTCGCTCCGAGGGTTCGAAAATATCGCGCCAGTCCCAGCCCGAGGCCCGAACCGCTGCCGGTAAGCGCAACGATGGCGCCTGTGAGATCAGTCATGTCTTTCCTACTCCCATTCTATTTTCACGCCTCTCTCGCGCGATCAGGTCATTTCGGCAAACCGGTCCTGGACCCAGTCCACGATAAAGCTGCGAACGGGCTCCATATTGTCGGCGCTGCAATGCTCCACCCCACCTTCACGGGCCGTGAAGATCTTCAGGTCGGCGCGCGGGCTGCGAACGGCCTGTTCGTGTGAGCGATAGGCATATTCGACCGGGATCTGCCGATCATTTTCGCCATGCACGACCAGGAACGGCACAGTGATATGTTCTACGGCGCCAGTCAGCGTAATCCGCTCCGACAAGGCCATGAAGTCTTCCAGCCGATCCTGTCCCCAAACCCACATGACGTGCGCCCAATAGTGGGGGACCGGATTCTCGCCTTCATTACGGCGGCGGCGCTGCTGCACCTCGCCCCATTCGTGATTGGCGCCCCATGCGACGCATAGCTTGAAGCGCTTTTCGAAAGCGGCGGCACGGGGCGCATAATAGCCGCCAAGCGACCAGCCCATCATCCCGATCCTGTCGGTATCGACATCGTCCCGCGCCTGTAGCCAATCGACCGCCTTGCCTGCCCAGATTTCGGTCTCGACAATGGCCGGCAGCTTGTTGCGCCGGAGCGCTCCACCTACGCCGGGCTGGTCGACGATCAGGCAGGAAATGCCGCGAGCGCGCAATGCCGCGGGCAGGCCTACGAGGAAAACCATCTCCTTCACGCTGTCCAGCCCGTTGCAGAAAATCATGCATGGCGGTCTCGGATTGTTCGGCGTGGCGGCCGAGCAGAACAGCGCGGGATAGTGGCTGTCGGCATAGGGGATGTCGACTGTCTCGCAGGGATCACCGCTCGCTTCGATATAGCGGGCGAAGGCCGAAAGCATGTCGGCATAGGCCTGCTGGCGGGGCGGATAGTCGCTCGCCTGCATCCGCTCGGCCGTGATCAGATAGGCGCAGGCGCGACGATATTTGGCCGCTGCACTTGCTTTGTGCCCCGCGCCATGGTCGGCATCGGCCATCTCCCGCACCCGTGCCGCCATGGCGAGCCACGTGTCGAAAAAGGCATCGACGCCACTGTCCCCGGCTTCCGCGGCGCGGGCTGTCCCACGGTTGGCTACATCGATCTCACCGATCGATCCCCCCATTTCGAGCGCCAGGTTGATGGACAGGTTCCAGACATAATTGGTGGGAAAGGGCTCAAACATCGCCAAGCCCCGCGGCAATCTGCGCCTCTGTCAAATATTTGAAGCTCCACTCCGGCTCCCTTTCGAGAAAAGGCGGGACGTTGTGGGTGAAGTGGCTGTAGCCGAAAAGCGGCACGTCGAACTCCCGGGGCACCCAGTTGTCGTCAACATAATCTGCGTCGGTGCCATATTCCACCTCCCCGCCGGCGGGGCAGGGAAGGTAGTAGAAGAGCGCGGAATCGATGCGATGCCGGCCGAGCCCGATGTCGGAAGGCTGCCAGCCGCAACGGACCATGTAGTTGGCGCCGATCATGAGCTCGTCGATATCCTCCACGCCAAAATTGACATGATCGAAGCGCAACTGGCCGTCGCATCCCGGGAAATGCGCATTGGCATTGAGGAACAGCAGGTTGTGGTGATTGTTGCTGCCGCTCGCCCGCAGATATTGGCCGAAACCCGTTTGGATATCGCTCAGCCTGAAGCCGAGACGCGCGCGCATGAAGCGGGCCGCCTCGACATAGTCGGGCAAGCGGAAGACGACATGGTTGATGACCTTGGGGCGGGCACGCCGGCGCCACTTCCTGTGCGTGTTGAGACGACGGACCACGCCTGGGGCGTTAACCGGGTCAGGTGCGTTGGCGAACTGCCGGGGCGTCCATGTGACGAAGGAGAAGGGAACGCCGAAGAGTTGCGTCCTGAAGCCGCCGTCGATGTCCTCAAGGGAGTGGTCTCGTCCAAGCTCGTCCGCGAGTAACCCGAGGGAACCCTCGTCCTCGACGCCCCACGACACCTCGTGCACGCCATCCCCCACGATCTGCGAGGACGGCAGCGCAGGATCGCACTCGCCCAGCACCTCAACCTCGGAACCGTTGGCAAGGGTAAAGTGGCCGGGCCTTGCTTCTCCGGACGGACCCAGCCCGAAATCGGCGAAGAAGCGCCGCGCAACATCCGTGTCCGACACACGATAGCGCAGACGCCTGATGCCGATGATTGCCATTCCGATCCCTCCTGAGCTTCCGAGGTACGGATTATACGGCCCGTCCCGAAGCTCTACCGTGTTGAGCTCCGGAACTATCCCGACCTGCCGAGGCGCGAAAATCGTTTGTCGGTATGCGTGGCATAATCGCTGCCTATCCGCCCTGCCTGCCAATCAGGCGCGCTTATCCGTTTCATCGGGCAAAGTGATTTCCCGAGCCATCCGTCATCTGGAAGTCTGCACATCAAACAACCAGAGGAAAGGATGATGGATGCGCAAGGTGATCGTGACATGTGCGGTGACGGGCGGCATCCATACGCCTTCCATGTCGCCGCATCTGCCGGTGATGCCTGAGGAGATCGCGAGTTCCGCGATCGAGGCCGCCCGGGCGGGCGCGACCATCGTGCACCTGCATGCCCGCGACCCCGAAAATGGTCGACCGACACAGGACCCAGGTGTCTATCGCCGCTTTTTGCCGTCCATAGCGGATCGCACGGATGCCATCATCAACATCACAACGGGCGGCTCGCCCGTCCTCACCCTCGAGGAGAGACTGGCGCCGGCGCTGACATTCCAGCCCGAGATCGCCTCACTAAACATGGGATCGATGAATTTCGCCTTTTACGAGATGCTTCAGCGGTTCAGCTGTTTCGAACATGACTGGGAGGAGCCCTATGTCCGCGGCAGCGACGACTACATCTTCCGCAACACCTTTCGCGACATCGCCTACATACTCGAAAGCTGTGCGGCACTAGGAACGCGTTTCGAGGTCGAATGCTATGATATCGGACATCTCTACTCGGCCGCGCACTTCGCCGATCGCGGCCTTTTGAAGCCCCCTTTTTTCATCCAGTCGGTGTTCGGCATCCGTGGCGGCATCGGCGCGCATCCCGAGGATGTCGCGATGATGCGCAGGACCGCCGACCGGCTCTTCGGAGACGACTATGTCTGGTCTGTCCTGGGCGCCGGCCGTCAGCAAATGCCGATCGCCACCATGTCGGCCGCCATGGGCGGCAATGTGCGTGTTGGACTGGAGGACTCGCTCTGGGGAGAACCCGGACGCCTCGCCAAGTCGAACGCCGAGCAGGTGGAGCGCATCATCGGCGTCCTCCATGGCCTCTCGCTCGAGGTGGCGACACCACAGGACGCCCGCAAAATACTCCAATTGAAGGGCGCAGCCGCAACGAAGGTCGGCGCATGACTCTGATCCAGCATGGCCTCGGACCAAACCCGCTTGCTGGATTTCGGGTCGAAGAACATAAGATCCGCCCGATCGGATACGACCTGCAGCGTCCGGAGTGCATATTGGCGGAGCGGGACGGCACGCTCTGGTCGGCCGACGCACGCGGCGGGGTCATCCGCATCGCACCGGACGGAGGTCAGACCCTTATCAGCCAGCGTGTGGACACACACTTCGACCTAATCGGCGATGCGCGGCAGAGCCTGGTCTCGGGAACTCTGCCCAACGGCCTGGCATTCGATGCCGACGGAGCGATCCTCATCTCGAATTTCGGCACGGATCGACTCGAGATCATGGATCGCAGCACCGGCGCCACGCGGGTGCTGCACGACCGGATCAACGGCCGCCCACTCGGCAAGGTCAACTTTGTCCTGCGCGACAGCAAGGGAAGGCTGTGGTTGACGATTTCGACCATGATCAATCCTTGGACCGACGCGATCACACCTACCATCCGCGACGGCTATGTGGCGCTGGTTGACGACAGCGGAATTCGCATTGTCGCCGAAGGCTTCGCCTTCACCAACGAGGTGCGCCTGGATGCCGCCGAGGAATGGCTCTATGTCGCCGAGACGACCGGGAAGAGGGTGACGCGCTTGCGCGTCCTTCCGGACGGCTCGCTCACCGACCGGGAGACATATGGCCCTTCCGACCTTGGCCGAGGCGTGATCGATGGCATCTGCTTCGATGCTTACGGCAATCTCTGGGCGACGATGATCTTCGCCGACCGGCTGGTCGCAATTACACCAGAAGGGGACTGCCTGGAGCTTGCTGAATTCGGCGACAGCAAGGCTACCGACCGATTCGAGTTGGAATTCGCAAGCGGCAGTCCCGTGTCGTTCGAGACCCTGTCGGCCTGCGGGGGGGAAATCGCACCTTGGCTCGCGAGCGTAACGTTTGCCGGCCCCGATCTCCGGACGGCCTGCCTCGGTTCCCTCAAGGGCACCAGCATCCCGACCTTCACCTCGCCTGTGGCCGGGCTGCCCATGGTGCACTGGTGAGGCCTGTCGCCGATATCCCGGCCTTATGCAACCCATCAGCAAGGACAATTGGAAGCGCCTGGCACGTTGAAATAGTCATCGATGAAAGGAAGGACGCAATGGAACGATGCCTTCCCAACGAATTGAGGAGAGGGTCTTGTCGACACCGGAGCAGCATCGCAGCTATCCGCTCAACGCGTGGTTCATGGCCTGCTGGGCGGATGAACTCGCGAGCGACCGGATGCTCGCGCGGACGCTGCTTGATCGACCACTGGTCCTCTTCCGCGACGCCGATGGCGTCCCCGCCGCATTGGACGACATGTGCCCACATCGATTCGCCCCCCTTTCCAGGGGCCGTGTGCGCGATGGTGTCGTCCAGTGCGGCTATCACGGCCTGCAGTTCGACGCCTCGGGCGCCTGTCTTGGGAACGCTTCGGCCTATAGCAGCTTCCCGCCAGGCACTCGCGTGCGCTCGCACAAGGTGGTCGAGCGCCATCGCGTCGTCTGGATCTGGCTGGGAGACGAAGACTTCGCCGATCCTGTCCTCATCCCGCCGCTCACACGGATGCCCGAGCCTGGCGGACACGAGAATATAGGCCATTACCTGCACGTCCATGCGAACTGGCTGCTCGAGATCGACAACATCATGGATCTCACGCACGTCCACTATCTTCATCGTAAGCGTGGTCTGAGGGCCGCAGTGATGATCAGGCCTCGTTGATGGTGTGAGCGGCTTTGCCGGAGGCCCTGCGTTTGGCGAGCGTGGCCATGCGAGTGTGGATTTCGTCGGGGCTGATGTCGTCGGGATCAAAGGGACGCCCATACCATTGCAGCACTGACTTGCGTTCCGGATGGCGCGGCTTGGCCATGGCTTCAAGAAATTCCTCGAAGCCCGGGAGACCGCCGACATCCTCGGGTGGTGCGCGGCGCGCGCCGTCGACGAACCGGGGGTAATGCAAGGCCGGATCGGCGGAGAGAACCTCCTCGATGACGATGCTGTGCCGCCAGTCGTCGCCAAAATCATATGTGTAGGAGAAGGCGGTGACGCCGCGCTCGATGAGCTTGGTGAGCCGCTGGTTGCCGGCGTCGCGGGTCGGCGGGTCCATATAGTCATCGTCGAACCGGATGCCGTAGCTGGCCTCGCCGATATCGAAGCGAAACAGGTGGTAGTTCTCGAACAGCATAACGGCCTGGATCGCCAGATGCAGGGTCTTGAGGCTGTTGGAGATGGGCAGTTCGACCCGCCGCCAGATGGCGGGCTTGATGTCGTCGAGTGTGATGCGAATCCGGGCGATCTGGTCGGTCATGCCGCCATGCTGACGGGCGTGCCGCCGGCTGTCCAGTTCCAGGGCATGAGCTCGTCCCAGCGCGAGGCTGGCCAGTTGCTGGCGATCTTCTCGACGACGTCGGCGATATAGGCCTGCGGCTCGACGCCATTGAGTTTGCACGTCTCGATGATGGAATAGATGGCGGCGGCGCGTTCGCCACCGGCCTTCGAGCCGGTGAACAGCCAGTTCTTGCGGCCGATCGCGATGGACCGGATCGCCCGTTCGGCGATGTTGTTGTCGATCTCGGCGTAGCCATCATCAAGGAAGCGGGTCAGCGCCGTCCAGCGCTTGCGGCCATAGGCGAGTGCCTTGGCCATCGCCGACTTTGGCGACAGGCGACGCAAGGCGTCGTCGATGGCGGTGCGCAAGTCATCGACCAGCGGCTTGCAATGCCGTTGCCGGTGCTGACGCCGAACATCGGGCGGTTGCCCTCGAATATCGGCCTCATGCCGATATAGCTGCGTAATCCGCTCCAAAAGGTCGGTCGTGAGCGGCGTTGGGCTAGTGGCGTGGTTCTCGAAGATCTTGCGCCGGAAGTGCGCCCAGCAGGCGACCTCTCTCACCCGGCCGTCCTCGTAGAGCTTGTCGTAGCCGGCATAGCCGTCGGCCTGAAGGAGGCCGGAGAAGGATTTGAGCTCGGTCTGCGGATGGATGCCGCTGCGATCGGGCGTGAACTTGTACCAAACAAGCGCCGGGCCGGCGACGCCTGAAGCCCGATCATCGACGACATAGGCCCACAGCCTGGCCGTGGCAGTCCTTCCCCTGCCGGGATCGAGCATCGGCACGGGTGTATCATCGGCGTGGATCTTGCCGGCCTTGAGACCTTCCTCGCGGATACGGCTGACGATGGGATCGAGCAGCGCGGCGGCCTGTCCGGCCCAACCGGCCAAGGTCGAGCGATCGATATCGATGCCCTGTGCCGCCATCATCTCGGCCTGCCGATACAAGGGCAGATGATGATCGAACTTGTTCACCACCACATGGGCCAGCGTTGCGAAGCTGGCTTTGCCGCGCGCAATCGCCTTGGGCGGCGCCGGCGCCTGAATGATCTTCTCACAGGAGCGGCAGCTATACTTGGGACGCACGGTTCGCATGACGCGCCATTGCACGGGTAGCACGTCGAGCATCTCGTCGCTGTCCTCGCCCAGCGGGCGCAGCGCGCCGCCGCAATCGGGACAGGTGCAGGTGCCGGCCGCCGGTTCAATACGACGCTCCTCGCGCGGCAGATGCGCCGGCAACGACCGGATCGGTGCCGGGCGTTCATTGCGATCCGCAAAGGACGAACGCGTGCCGGCAAGTTGGGCTTCGCCCTCCAGTTCTTCCAGCGCCAGTTCCAGCTGTTCGATCTGCAGGGACAGCTTCTCGGAGGACTGACCAAAGGTCATGCGGCGAAGCTGGGCAAGCTGAACGCGAAGGGCCGCAATGAGGCTGTCGCGTGCCGCCAAGGCCGCTTCCAGCTCGGCGATCCGGGCGTCCTTGTCGAGGAGGGAAGAAGCAGCGTCCGACACGGCGAACCGCTAGCATAAAGTGCCTCTTTGCGCCACAAAAACAACGGTAATCCGCCATTAGCCGGCCAAACATGGTGCTGCTGTGCGTTCCGGCCGGCGCCAGTCAATGCCCTCTAGCAGCATCGATAGCTGCGCCGCACTGAGGATCACCTTGCCCGTCTTGGTAGTCGGCCAGACGAACTTGCCTCGGTCCATCCGTTTGGAAAACAAACACAGGCCCTGACCGTCATACCAGAGCAGCTTCACCAGATCGCCGCGCTTGCCCCGGAAGGCAAACAGGGCGCCCGAATGCGGGCTCTGCTCAAGCACCTGCTGCGTCATCACCGCCAGCCCGTCGAACCCTTTGCGCATATCGGTCGCGCCACAGGCCAGGAATATCCGGGTGGAGCCTGTGCCCGCAAAGCCGGGGAGCGGGATCATCGGGCAGTCAGGACCGCGAGCACGCGTACCAGCGCATCGGTGTTGACAGATCCATCCACGGTCAGACGTACGCCCGACGGAAGCTCGATCCCGATCTGGCCACATGTGAGCGTCGGTTCAGGTGGCGCTGTGGCCGGCATCGGCGGCCCGGCCACTTCAACTTCGGCGAAAGATGTCAGTGCCGGCAGTTGCACTCCGGTCAACTCGCCCGACATCGCCTGCCGCCGCCATGTGTAAATCTGGCCGCTGCCAACCTCGTGCCGTTCGCAAGCATCCAGGACCGATCCGCCCGAACCGAACGCATCGCGCAGAATCGCCAGCTTCTGCTCCACCGTCCAGCGCCGCCGGCCCGATATCCGGCCAACGACCTCAATCCGAGTGGTCATATGACCGCTCGTATGACTACTCGCCCCATCAGCCTCGCTATCGTCCAAAACCGCCGCTCCCCAAAAGAGCCGCAATCAGCCTATCCTACCGATCTCGCGCAAGGCGGCCTGCTCACCACGCTTAC
>NZ_AUWY01000127.1 GCF_000447205.1 Sphingobium ummariense RL-3
CCCGCCTTATTCACCAAAAGTGTCCTGAAGGGTTGGCGGGAGTGGCGTAAGCCTCTGATCTGAATTAGGAACTGGGTGTCTAAGCCGAACCTGCCGCAGGGCAGAAAATGCCACGGGCCACACCCGCCATGAACGATGATATCGCAAGCTCATTTGGATTCCCAGCAGTCGGCCGCAAGAAAATCACAGCTGCGTTCGACGGTGGCCGGCTTACCTCGGATGGCGGTGTTCTACTGCTTGCACAGGCCGAGCGCGCGATGGGGATTTGCCAGCGCCTGGCGGCTTGTATTGCCGATCCGCGCGATCCAGCGCGGGTGATCCATCGCCTGGATGACATTCTGCGTGCCCGTGTGTTCGCGATTGCGTGCGGCTATGAGGATGCCGATGATCTCGATGCTCTGCGCGACGATCCAGGCTTCCGCCTGGCGCTCGGCAAGCTGCCGGAATCGGGCGCGGGGCTGGCCAGCCAACCGACGATGAGCCGGTGGGAAAATGCACCGACTACGCGCGAACTGGCCAGCATGATGGCCGCGATGATCGACATCTACTGCGCCAGCTATCCCGCCCCTCCGACAGCGGTCACGCTGGATATCGACGACACGTGCGACGTCGTGCATGGCTATCAACAGCTCTCGTTCTGGAACGGGCATCATGGGGAGCGCTGCTTCCTACCGATCCATATCTACGACACCGCGACCGGCAGGCCGGTGGCCATGCTGCTGCGCACAGGCAAGACGCCTTCTGGAAAGGAGGCGGCGGGGCACATCCGACGCCTGGTGCGTCACCTGCGCCGTAATTGGCCCGATACCCACATCACTATCCGCGGCGACGGGCACTATGGTCGACCCGAGGTCATGGCCTACTGCGATGCGGCCCGCGTCGATTACGTGTTCGGCCTGCCCACCAATTCAGCGCTGCGCGCCGATCCCGCCATTGTTGCGGTCGCCGATGCCTGCGCGGTCAAGCGCGCCCAGCGTCAGTGTCCCGTCCTGCGCAACTATGCCGAGACCCGCTATGGGGCAAAGACCTGGAAGTGCCAGCGTCGCGTCGTTGCACGGATCGAGGCCAGCACGCTGGGCATGGACATCCGCTATGTCGTCACCTCGTTGGCAACAGGATCGGCCGAGCACATCTACGACACGCTCTACTGCGCGCGTGGTCAGGCCGAGAACCTGATCAAGCGCCACAAGTCCCAGCTCGCCAGCGACCGAACCTCGTGCCGCTCGGCCAATGCCAATCAGATGCGCCTGATACTGCACACTGCCGCATACTGGCTGCTATGGCGCATCCAGCAGGCGATGCCCAGGACCGCTGCTCTGGCAAGCGCGGAGTTTACCACCTTGCGCCTGCGGCTGCTCAAGGTCGCTGCGCGCGTCGTAGAAAGTGCTAGCCGCATCCGCATTGCCTTCGCTTCCGCCTGTCCGGATGCCGACCTGTTCCGCGCCCTCGTTCTCCGGCTGAAGCCTGCGCCGACGTAGCCCATGCGGCAGCGCCGCAGAACTCCGAGCCCAGCCCTTCAACCCGAAAAGCCCATCAATCCGAATGCGGTGAAACAAACGCCAGCGATGCCGGTCGTCCGCGCAATACAGCCAGCCGCAGCAAATGCCCAGAGCGGGCCCGAAACCGAGCGTCGTGAATAAGAGAGGTTAGCCGCGCCTCGCTGCCATAGACTTGAACCGCGATGCGCCGACTCGTTCCATCCTCTTCGGCGGCGAAGTGGAGCATCCCCTGCGCTCTGTCGAATTGGCTCGTATCGACGGTCTGGAGAACAACGCGAACCGGCTCGACCGAATCAATGCCGCCCTCCGCGAGTGTCGAGGCAACTTCGACATAGCCTTCATCGAGCTCGAAGCGCGTGGAGTGCATGCCCTTGCCCTTGGTCGCCGCGACCTTGACTGCTTGATTTAACAGTATCCTCGAAAAGGGGATGTCGGGACAGCCGATCGTGGCCAACGCAGCACGCACATCGGCGAAAACGACAGCGTGGTCGATCTCGGTATTGCGATGGATCAAGATCGCGCAATAGGGGTCGCTGAAGCGCCACGCATATCGGACGATGCTGCGATCGAAGCGCTGACGATAGGCATCGAACCGATACCGCTCGAGCCCTTCTTCTTGCACGAAATCCTTCGGGCGCCAGCGATTCCAGCCTTCCTTGCTCTGGTGCCAGACCATCGAGAGTCCCGCCGCATCAAGTTCAATATGCTTAAGTTCGAGCGCGTCGGGGAATTCGAGACTCGTAGCGGAATTCAGCGTGCCGGCATGCGGACTTGCGGCAATGCCGCCGGCGAGAGTGGCAACGTCAATCTGCGGCGGTTCCACGAGATAGAGATGTTGGTCGCCCCATCCTTCAACTTCGGCCAGCCAGGCTTCCAGCATGTTCTGGGAAATGAGGTCGGCATCTATCGCGGCCTCGAGGTTATTCGAGAAATCATCCTTAGTCGTGCCGATCTTGGCCCCGCTGTCTCGCAGTAGCTCCTTGATGAAAGTGTTCCCTTGGGCCACGATGACCTTACGGGCCAGCTCCTTTAGCTGCGCCTTAGTAAGTTGATTGTCTGCCATCCCCCCCCTCCCGGTCGGCGATTTGCTCGGCTAAGTCCAGCGACAGTACAGGTCCTGTAGTGATCGTTGCGGCTGTATTCTCCCATCGCCATTAGCCACGATCTCTCGCTCTATAGCAAGACGCAGATGCAAATTTTGCTGGCTATTAACAAACGCTAGGCTACCAAAGACCGAAACGTCGACAGTTCCACGCTCTATTCTACGCTGTCGGGTTACCTGTTGAGCAGACTTGGGAAACGACCTTCAAATTCGGGCGAGCCCGACGCTTAATCGCATAGCGTCTTGCCCGCAGATCTACGGCGCCCAATTCTTGAACTCGATTCCGAAGGCCGACGGGCTGAAGCGATACTGATTGCCCTTCGGATCTGCATAGCACAGCCAGTATTCGAGCGGCGGGTTCGAAGGCACGACTGGCCCGATCTGCTGCGCAGCAGCAGCCAAGATCGACATAGAGCCATGGGTATAGAAGCTGATCTCGCGCTTGATGCCAAGCACCTCCTTGACGATCGATTTGGTGAACTTCGCGTGGGACTTGCACTCTACTCCGAGCGCAATCTCCTCGTGCGAAGGCCGTCCGATCACGCCGTCGAAGACGACAACGATGTCGATCTCGTGATAGCTGCACAGGCCCCTTGATCCACTAATCGTGCTGCCCAGCGTGCCGACCTCGATGTCGGTATAGATATTGAAGCGCTGGCCGCTCGCCGGATGATGAATCCGGAAATGCGGGTCGCCCGGCTGAATCATGCCGGGACTTTGCTTGAGCTCCAGAATCCTGCCGCTGAACGAGATATTGAACCCGCGGCCGCGAAGCTCCTCGATCGTTCTGCTCAGTACATAGAACTCATAGAGTTTCCCGGCGGTGAGCTTGCGCACCTCGGCGTTTGCGGCACGCCGGCTTTCGAAGCGCTGGATGAGCGACCGTAGCTCGCGCCGAGCGCGTTTTAGGCTGATGCCGCTCATGCCAGGTCCGCCGCCTCTTCTGGATCGGGCCCACCCTCATCTCGCATGATGGCGTCGATCAGACGGTCGAGATCCTTGCGGACGTCGGAGAGGCGCGGGAGATCAAAATAGAGCGGATCGCGAGCGCCGCCTGCTTCGTCCGCCATCGGCAGAATGTGCAGGTCCGGTGATGGCTGATCCATGGTTTGCGCCAAGCGGTTGCGAGCGTCATCAAGTGTCGCGGCATCCTCCAGCGCCATCATGCGGTCGAGCGCCTCGAGCATGAGCACGAGCCGCTTTCGCGGCTCGGGACGATAGCGGCCGTCCGGTGTGTCCTCGGCATAGGTGGCATCATCCGCCAGTTCGGGTGCACCCAGCCGCCGAAAGTCTTCTGCCAGCTCGAACGCAAGCATTTCGCGGTCCCGATCGTCCATGCTCCCCCTCTCGGACTGTCGAATGGTGGCTCGGACCAGCGTGCGGCAAATGGCGGGGGCGTGCCAGCAAAAATCATCAAAGGCATGGCGCGCGTCGTGGCGCTCGGCCGTTGAAGCGGGCCGCGTAATCGATCACAGCTCGGGCGCGGGCCGGTGGCAGTGTCGGTCCGCCGTCCGCTGGCTCTCGCCCCGGCGTGAGGCGCTCGATGGTCGAGACTTGCAACATCGCTCGCGCGGCCAAGTTTGCAGCCGAGTCGCCCAGGTTGCCAGACAGACGGCAAACTGAACCGGCGCGGAGGACAGCTATCCACAGCTCCGTTTCGGCAAGCGGCCTCACGGCTAACGGCCCGCTTCTGACGTTCCGAGGTGCCGGTCGGGCGAAAGTTGAACGTCGGCTTCTGACAAGAGCCGCCGTTCGACACGCCGCAGGCGAACGGCGGCTAAGTCCCAGAGTCGGCCCATCTGGTTCGTCCTACATAAAGTGAATGCACGACCGCTTTCGGAAACCCGCCTTGAGCCCGGGAAGTTTCGGTTAGTCGGCGCAGGCGGGCTTCGTCTACTTCGAGCTAGTCAAACCGGCGAGGATGTGAAGCCAACCTGACGCGCAGCCTTCCATGCCTTCACATAGTCGATGAAGGCTCTGAACGCTGCGGAGGGATGGCGTTGGCGCGGATAGTACAGCGCCTCCCCCTCGAACGGTGGCGTCCAGTCGGCGAGGACCTGGACAAGTCGTCCATCGGCAAGGAAGGTCTCGGCCTCGCGGCGTTCGACATAGGCGAGGCCGAGACTCGCCGCGGCCGCCTTGGCGGCGAGGTCCGTGTTCCCGAGGATAAGTCGGCCGGCGACATCCACGTTCGCGACGCGGCCGCCTTTGCCGAACTCCCAGGCCATGATGATGCCGCTCGGCAGCCGGGCGCGGATGCATTCATGGGCGAGGAGATCGCCGGGCGTCTGGGGGATACCTCGCGCGTCGAGATAGCCCGGTGCGCCGACGACCACCAAAGCCTCCTCGATGCCGAGGGACAGGGCGATCATGTCCTGGGGCGCAATCGTCCCCAGGCGCAGGCCGGCATCGAAACCTTCGGCAATGATGTCGACCAACCGGCCCTCGGTGACGAGATCGATGCGGATATCCGGATACTCCGCCATGAAGCCGGCGACGATGGGCAAGAGCCGGTCGGCGCCCCAGGTGGAGGCATTGAGGCGGATCAGCCCCGCCGGCCGATCCCGTAGCTCGTGCACGCCCTCGATTGCCTCGGTGATCTCGGCCAGCGCCGGGCGCACCCGCGCCAGGAATGCCTCACCGGCCTGCGTCAACGAAACGCTGCGAGTGCTTCGCGCAAGCAGGCGGA
The DNA here is from genome assembly GCF_000447205.1 of Sphingobium ummariense RL-3. Lineage (GTDB taxonomy): Bacteria > Pseudomonadota > Alphaproteobacteria > Sphingomonadales > Sphingomonadaceae > Sphingobium > Sphingobium ummariense. Next base: position 5,291 of record NZ_AUWY01000127.1, read on the forward strand.
TGCCGAGCCGCTTCTCCAGATTGGCGATCAGGTGGCTGACCGACGAGGGCGACATATGCTCTGGACGCAGCGTCGATGGGACGGGTCTACGGCCTATGCGGAGAGCAAGCTGCTCGACGTCCTGCTCGCCTTCGCGATTGCCCGACGGTGGCCGGACGTGCTGTCGAATGCGCTCGAGCCGGGCTGGGTGCCGACCCGAATGGGTGGTCCGGGCGCGCCGGATGACATGGACAAAGCGCCTCGGACGCAAGCGTGGCTCGCCGTCAGCGACGATGCTGCTGCGCGCGTCAGCGGTGACTACTTCTATCATCAGCGTCGCCGCGCCGCGAACCCACAGGCCTCCGACGTCGCTCTTCAAGATCGCCTTCTGCGGAGATGCGAAGAACTGTCGGGTGTCGGCATTCCCCATTCACAAGCAGGTCTCGCTGAGACCAGTCGTGGGGCCGGGCTTGAATGATGGTTCGATCACGCGGGCCGTTGATTTCCGCTATCGCAGGATAGCCGTTCAGAAGGTGCCTGGCGGCACACAGCCCAGTTGGGTTTACAGTGCGCGGCCGATCAGCGCTCGCTAAGTGTCGGGTGTTTGCAAACAACTTGCCGCTAATCATGCTGCGCGGGAATGACTGCGAAGTCCCAACGTCGGTCTAGCTGCCAGCGACTGCCGGATGAACGAAAGGCAGTTTTCAGGGAGCCGTTTTGCACGGTCGAATGTCGGCTATGTTGGCGGGATCTGACATCAATGCCCTGAACCAGGTATGTCCGCTATCCTGCTGTCGCCGCTCCAAACCGGACTGAGCAGAATTCCCAGTCCTTGCCATGAGCCACCTTGCTGTCGGGTCGGGAGTTGTGGGAGTGGAGGGAGCTTGGACACAGGGGGCTAATTTGGGCGAAGCGGCATTATAATGCCGCTTTGCTCAAATTGAGCGCAATTTTGCTGACTTTCGCCGGATCGGCACTTCAGTGCCCTGGCCATTGCGGGGGTTTGAAGAGCTACGCATAGTGCTGAGGACGAAGCGAATTGCCGCTTCTGAGTCGCCGGATCCGATGGGATCGGGAATGGCCGCAAGGAGATTTCCAATGTTCATGCCGTTGAAGCAACAGGATGAATTTGGCTTCGGCGCAGGGGCTGCTACCGGCCGGGAGGGTGTCAACCAGCCGAGGGGGAAGGCGGCCATCAAACCCCAAGCGAGATTCGAACAAATGCGAAAATAAAAAGGCAAAAAACAATGATGTAGAAAATTCAGAAAAGGAACAAAAACAGGTCTATAACGCTAACGCGTTGAAAAAAGACACAATTATCCCCTGTGAATTTTAGTGGCTCCCCGAGTAGGATTCGAACCTACGGCCATTCGATTAACAGTCGAATGCTCTACCGCTGAGCTATCGGGGAGCAGCCCGGCTTCCGCCGGGCAGGCCGCGCCTATAGCAGTGGCCTTCTCGGAATGGCAAGCGCCAAGTTCCAGAATTTTTCAGGCGATGAACTGCTCTGCGGCAATGCGGTCATCCAGCGTGTGTTCGGGGTCGAACAGCAGGGTGAGCGGCGTGGCGCGGTCGATCCCTACCTCCACCTGCGCCACGTCGCGGACTTCGCGCTGATCGGCGACGGCGCTTACCGGGCGCTTGACCGGGTCGAGCACGGTGAAACGGATGGCCGTACTTTCGGGCAGGATCGCGCCGCGCCAGCGCCGAGGCCGGAAAGGGCTGATCGGTGTCAGTGCCACCAAGCCGGACCCCAGCGGCAGGATCGGTCCGTGGGCGGAAAGATTGTAGGCGGTCGATCCCGCCGGCGTCGCCACCAGCACCCCGTCGCACACCAGTTCCGGCAGGACCGAACGGCCATTGACCTCCACTTCCAGCTTGGCGGTCTGGCGGGTTTCGCGCAGCAGCGACACCTCGTTGATGGCGGGAATCGAAAAGCGCTCCCCGTCCACCGTATCGACGGTCATGCGCAGCGGATTGACCTTGAAGGATTTGGCGCTCGCCAGCCGCTGGTCCAACCGTTCCAGCCGCCATTCGTTCATCAGGAAGCCGACCGTGCCCAAGTTCATGCCGAACACTGGTACGATCCGCCGACCTTCCAGCATTGCATGCAGCGTCTGCAGCATGAACCCGTCGCCGCCAAGCGCGATGATCAGATCGGCCTCATGCGGCTCCACGAAATCATAGGCGGCCCGCAGCCGCTCCTCCGCCGCCTTGGCGGGCGAGGTAGGCGACGCGACCAGGGCGCGGCGAGGCTCGCCGCTCATCCGCCGGTAACGCTCATATGCCGGTGAGCCGCGGAGGAAACACCCTGCGCGTCGATGTGGAAATCATGCCGGGCGGGCTTGCGCAGCAGCGCGCGGTCGACCAGCGCGGCGACCGCTTCGAGACCATCGTTGCGCAGGGCATCACGCAGGTCGACATGGTCCTCATGGCCGAGGCACAAATAGATCTTCCCTTCGCAGGTCATGCGGATGCGGTTGCAGTCCGCGCAGAAATTGCGGGTGAGGGGAGTGATGAGGCCCAAGCGGATGCGCAGCCCCTCGACGGCGTGATAGCGCGCGGGTCCGCCCGTCCGGTCCGTCACCGGTCGCAGCCCATATTCGCGCCCGATCATGTCCACCACCTGGGTGAGCGGCAGGTAATGACGGGTGCGGTCCTCGCCGGTTTCGCCCAGCGGCATCGTCTCTATCAGCGTCAGGTCGAAATCATGCGCATCGCACCAGCGCAGCATCGGCAGGATCTCGTCCGCGTTGATGCCGTTCAGCGCCACCATGTTGATCTTGACGGCAAGGCCAGCCGTTTTCGCCGCGTCCAGGCCCGCCAGCACCCTTTGCAAGTCGCCGCCGCGCGTCACATGGGCGAAGCGTTGCGGGTCCAGGCTGTCGAGACTGACGTTGATCCGCCGTACGCCTGCATCGAAGAGCATGTCGGCATGTTCGACCAGCCGCGTGCCATTGGTGGTGAGCGTTAGCTCCTCCAGCCCGCCGCCCTGAAGATGGCGACCGATCCGGCGGACCAGGTCGCCCACGTCGCGGCGGACCAGCGGCTCGCCGCCGGTCAGGCGTATCTTCCGCACACCGCGCGCGATGAACATATCGGCGAGCAGCGCGATTTCCTCAAGCGTCAGAAGCTGCGACCGCGGCAGGAATTGCATCCTTTCCGCCATGCAATAACGGCAGCGCAGGTCGCAGCGATCCGTAACGGAAATCCGCACATAGCTGATCCGTCGGCCAAGACCGTCGGTGAGCGGGGTGGGGGCGGCATCGGCCATGGCCATGGCGCATAGCTAGGCGATGCCCCTGTTCCGCGCAAGCACCACCGCTTGCGGTGATGACAAGAGGCGGATAACGCCGGTGATGCCGGGAATGTGCGATGTTTTGCCCCCGGGGGAGTGTGCGGCAGGTGGACGGCGATACGGCGCGACATGGACAGTATGGGCTTTTCATCCTGTCCTTGCGGGATCGCGACGGGTTGTGCGCGGCGGCCCGGGATGCCCGGTGGCTTGCGCTTGGCGCGCGGCGTGCCGCCGATGCGCCGATACGCTATCAGCGCAGCGGCGCGCAGATCGCGCTCGTCGACCTGAGGGAAGGAAATGCCGAAGCGCTGCTGGTGCCGATGGTACCGGTGGTCGAAGCGGGCGGCGGGGCCTTGATCGTCCTCGTGGACGAGGGGACGCTGGAGCAGGTGCCGGGCTGGCTTCAGGCAGGGGCCACGCATTTCCTGCCTTCCTCCTTTTCTCCGGCGATGCTCGCGGCGACGTTGCGGTCGGCGGAGCGGCTGGTGGAACGGCTGGCGGGCGGCGCGGCCGGGCCCGCCCGTCCCCGTATCCGTTGGGGCGAGACGCAGGAAGACGATGCCGCCAACCGCGATTATCTGACCGGCCTCCGGTCGCGTCGGGCGGCGCTTGGCTGGCTCGACCGGAATGCAGGCACGGGCACGACCGTCCTGCTCCTTTCGATCAGCCAGTTCGACCGGATGAACGCCGCCTATGGGCAGATGGTGGGCGACGCCCTGCTCGGGCGGATCGCGCGGCGGATCGAGCGGCTGGCGGAGGATGTCACGCCCGCCGCGCTGATCGCGCGCATCGGAGGCACCGAGTTCCTGGTGGGCCTGACCGGCGAGGCGGCGGCGGGGGAGCGGGCCACCTTTCTCGCCCGGCAGCTGATTGCGGCGATCGGCCGGCCGTTCAGCGCGGGCGATCATCTGATCCGCCTGACGGCGCGCTGCGGCATTGCCCAGTCGCGACCGGAGGACGACGGGGCGGAGCTGATCCGGCGGGCAGGCGCTGCGCTGGTGGACGCGCGCAGGGGCGGGGGAGAAGGCATCCGCATCCTGTCCGCCGAGCGACGCAGCCGTCAGGTCGACGCCGACCAGCTGGAAACCGACCTGCGCCTCGCGCTCGACCGGGGGGAGATCGGCATCGTGTTCCAGCCGCAATATCCGGTGCACCAGGAACGGATCAGCGGCGTGGAGGCGCTGGCCCGCTGGAACCATCCGCAATATGGCCCGCTGGGTGCGGGCATGCTGTTCGCCACGGCCGAGCGGTCCGACTATATGCTGCCGCTGTCGGCGCATATCCAGGCGGAGGCGCTGCGGCAGGCGGCGCGGTGGCCGGCGGGGATGGGCAACCTTCGCCTGTCGATCAACGTCACCGCGGCCGACATCGCTCAGCCGAGCTTCCTGGCCGATTTCCTGGCGCTGGTGGACGGGAGCGGATTCCCGCGGGCGCGCCTGACGGTGGAGATCACCGAGAGCGGGCTGATCGAGGATGTGGCGGGCGCCGCCGCGCTGCTGACCGCGCTCCGATCCGAAGGACTCGCCGTCGCCATCGACGATTTCGGCACCGGCTATTCCAGCCTCGCCTATCTCAAGAACCTGCCGCTCGACTATCTCAAGATCGACAGCGGGCTGGCGCAGGACATCGCCGGGACGGCGCGGGACCGGATCATCGTGCGCGGCGTCATCCACATGGCGAAGTCGCTGGGGCTCAAGGTCATCGCCGAGGGGGTGGAGACCGAGGAGCAACTGGACCTGCTGGCCCGGGAAGGCTGCGATTTCTATCAGGGGTTCCTGCGTTCGGCTGGCATCTCCTCCGCTGAGCTGGTCGATCTGGCGCTACAGGGACAGGCCTAGGGTGGCGACCAGCCGGGCGCCGGCATGTTCGGCGGTGCCCGGCGCGATGTCCGTATCGGCATAGCGCAATCCCGCCGACCAGCGGCCGCTGAGATAGTCGATACCAAAGCCATGGTCCCAATAGGCGCCGGCCGGCCGGAGTCGCGCCGCGCGCAGCGGGTCGTCGCTGTCGCCTGACGACCGGCCGACGCGGGCCGACACGGTGAAGGGGGTGCCGGGGATCCCAGCCGCGGCGGTGGCGGATACATGGAGATTGTCGCCGCCGATCGCCGATTGGTGCGGCGCATAGCCGGCGAAGAGGTCGAGGCTCGCCGGGCCGATCAGGAATCCCGCACCCGCGCCGACCTCTCCATAGCCCTGGTGCGACCCGCCGGGGAACAGGTGGTAGCGTCCCTGCGCCGAAAGGCGCCAGCCGCCGACCTGCCGGACGAAGGTGGGGCCAAGGTCGATGACGGCGTCCGCCCCGCCATGGCGGCGGCTGCCGCGGAGCGTCACCGCAGTCGCGTCGAGGCTGAGCCCGTCCGCCACCGGGGCCGACAGGCCGGCGCGGAGCACCGGATCGCCGTCGCTCCAGCTGAGGCCCCTGCGGCGCTCGTCGCTGGCGACCTCCAGCGTAACGGAAGGACCGGCCGCAAATTGGGCGGCGGCCGGAACGGCATGGCCGGCGAGCGTCAGTGCGCCGAGCCATGCCAGGAGGGGAAGGCGCTCAGTTCGACGCAAAGGCCCGCACCGAATCGAGTTCCGCGAGCAGCGGCGCGCGGTCGGCTTCCGCCACGGCGATCAGATGCTCGCGGATGCTGTCGCGATGCTGGGCCAGATTGCGCTCGCCCGATCGGCGGCCCGGCGTGCAGGCACCGGCCTCGCTGCCCGAGAAGCTCTTGTCGGTGGCGATGGTGCGGGCGAGCGCCGGGCCGTGATCCAGCTTGCGGTCGACGACGATGGTCGCGGTCCACTGGCAGCGCTGGCCGTCCATGCGGTTGGGCGCGCGGACGCCGACGGTCTTCGTGCGTATCTCCGCCCGGGCGGTGTAGGTGGCGCCGAGCTGCTGCCCGTGATGTTCCAGCGAGACGCTGTGGGTCGCGGCGGCGGCCGCGAGCGCGATGATCAAACTCATGTCCATATTCTCCTGCTTGCGACGCCGCACTTTGCCGTGCGGTCGTCACAGCATGATCTAGGTTTCGACTGTTGCTGGTTGTTTTCCCGATGATGATGAATGGCGACATTCCGGTGAAAGGGACGGCGAAGGTGCAACACCGGCGCGCCGCGCCGAAGTTCACAGCGTCGTCGGGTTTTCCGACGCGGATTCGAGCCGAAAGTACCGCCAAAGTCACGGCGACGCGACAGTCAGGCCACAGCGACGCGCCACCGACGCGACACCCGGGTAACAGCGACGCGCCACATAGGCGCCACTGACGCGACAGGGTGGGAGGGGGAGGGGCGTGCTGTTCCGTCCGGGAGGATGGATCGGAGAAAATCCTATTTTCATAGGGGTTTGCGCGGGCAAGTGCTTTCCTCTTTTCAACACTCCTCGTAGATAGGGCTGGGCAGGGCGGTGAAAGGGTGGCCGACGCTGATTGCTGCGAAGCCGCAATTGACGCAGTCTAAGCAACCGATCGAAGAGAGGATTTCGGATGGCTCGCCCCTTATCAATGAACTGCCCCGGTGGTCGGTGGCGGTGCTTGCTGTTGCCGATCGCCCTTTTCATCGTCGCCGCGGCGCCCGCGCCCATGCCACGCCTGGAAAGCAAGGACGGCCGGCACGCCTTGATCGTCGACGGCAAGCCGTTCCTGATGCTGGGCGCGCAGGTCAACAATTCGAGCAACTATCCCTCTGCGCTGCCGCAGGTCTGGCCGATGGCGCATCGTCTTCATCTCAACACGCTGGAGGTGCCGGTCGCCTGGGAGCAACTGGAGCCGGTCGAGGGGCAGTTCGATTACAGCTTCGTCGACACGCTGCTGGCCGAGGCGCGCAAGAACGACATGCGCCTGGTGCTGCTGTGGTTCGGGACGTGGAAGAACGGATCGTCCACCTATGTCCCCGAGTGGGTGAAAACCGACGGCAGGCGTTTCCCGCGCGCGCTCCGCGCCGACGGCACCGCCACCGCGACCCTCTCCCCCTTCGGCGAGGCGACGCTGGCCGCCGACAAGCGCGCCTTCGTCATGCTGATGCGCCATCTGCGCGCCGCCGACCCGCAGCACACCGTCATCATGGTGCAGATCGAGAATGAGGTCGGCAGCTGGAACGAGGCCCGCGATTACTCTCCCGCCGCGCAGACGGCCTTCGCCGCGCCCGTTCCGGCCGAGGTCGCCGCGGCGCTGCACGCACCGGCCGGTAGCTGGGCGAGCCTGGGTCCGCGCGCCGAAGACCTGTTCTCCGCCTGGGCCTATGCGCGCTACATAGATGCCTTGGCGGTCGCCGGGAAAGCCGAAAAGCCGCTGCCGATGTACGTCAATTCGACGGTGGCCGACCCGTTCCAGACGGGCGGCGCTGCTCATGGCGCCCCATGGTGGCCGAACCTCGACGTCTGGAAAGCCGCCGCCCCGCATGTCGAGATGGCCGCGCCCGACATCTACGATCATGACGCAAAGGCGTTCGCCGGGATTCTCGACCGCTATGCGCGGCGCGACAATCCGCTGTTCGTGCCTGAACTCGGCAACTCGCTCGACATGGCGCGCTTCTTCTGGCTTGCGCTGGGCAAGGGCGCTGTGGGCTTTGCACCGTTCGGCATGGATGCGACCGGCTATGTGAACTATCCGCTCGGCGCGCGCGTGCTGGACGACGCCACGCTGGATGCCTTCGCAGCGCCCTATGCGTTGTTCGACCCGATCGCCGGGGACTGGGCCGCCATCGCCGCCGCGCATCCCACCTGGGGATCGGCCAAGAGCGAGATCGGCGAGGATCAGTCGACGGTGCTGGGTCGCTGGCGGGTTCGGGTGAGCTACGGCCTCAACAGCTTCGGCGAGCCCGACTGGAAATTCAGCAAGATGGTCCCGCCCGACTGGGCGGACCAGCCGGTCGGCGGCGCCGTCGTCGCCCAGATCGACGCCGACACCTTTCTCATCGCGGGCCAGTACAGCCGCCTGCGCTTCGCTCTGGCTCAACCGGGCCAGGGGGAAGCGCCGATGATCCTGTCGGCGGAGGAGGGCAGCTTCGTCAACGGCAGCTGGGTCATGCAGCGCCGCTGGAACGGCGACCAGATCGATTACGGCTTCAACTTCGGCGCGAAGCCCGCGCTGCTGCGTGTCCGGTTGGGGAGCTACAAATAGGCGTCGCCGCTTCGGGGGAGGACAGGCGGACGCGCCACGCCGAAGTTCATAGCGTCGTCGAGGTTTTTCAGAACGGATTCGGGCCAAAAGTACCGCCAAGGCCACGCCGACGCGACAGTCAGGCCACAGCGACGCGACAGTGACGCGACACCTGGGTAACAGCGACGCGCCACATAGGCGCCACCGACGCGACAGGGTGGGAGGGGGAGGGGCGTACTGCTCCATCCGGAAGGATAGATCAGAGAAAATCCTATTTTCATAGGGGTATGCTGGTGGGAGGATGACTGCCTTGGGAGCGCATTGTTGGCTGGTAGCTATTCGACAGCTTTTGGTCCTCAACGGCACGGAGCGGATGTTGTGACCGGCGATCGACCGGGTCCAATTGGCCGCTTTGGAGCCGGTTTCTTGGAGCGCGCATTGGAGACAGGGGACGCACGAGTGAAGCGCGCAGCATTGCGCCGTGATTCTGCGAGCCTATGAGGGCAAAGAACACGATATTATCGACGCGCCGTTGCATTACGCAAAAAATCGTGGCATAAATCCTTCCGCACTAACTGGGGCTACTCGATGGATATTCGCCGTACCATTCTGGATACCGTTCCGAAGGAACTGTGGATCGACCTGGAAGACCGTCACCGCGCCGAGGCATTCAAGGCGCACGACGTCGTGAAAACGAACATTCCGCTTAACGCGAAGCGCAGTCGGGAAGTTGAGGGACAAATCCGGTTCCGCCTGCAGGAGCAGGGCTATGAGGAGGTCGTGCAGCTCCATGGCGGCCATCTTGTCGAAGACGGCATCATGCCGGGCACCGATCTGCGCGTCTATCAGCCTTTTGCACGGTTCCAGGGACCGGAGGTTGGCGTCATCCTCGGTTTCGCCGCGATGCCCGAGCCGCGTAAGATGCCCGCGAAGAACATGTCGCGCGCTGCTGGCGTTTCCTTGAACTGGCATCTCCAGCCGAGCATGTTCGACGATCCGAAGAGCGTACGTGCGAACGACATCTTCGTGCTCTTTCTGACTGCTCGTGATCGCAACAAAGCCGGTATGATTGAAGAAATTGCGGTCGGCGTCATCGGCGCCGATTACAAGGATTTCATCTTCTATGAATCGCTCGAAGATTTCCTGCGCGGGTATGGCGAAGGTAGCTCAGCGCCCGATGGTCCCGACGATTCCGACGATCGGGGTGCCGAGATCAAACTCCGTACGACTCGCAAGCTCTTCCTGCCTCCGGAGAACCGTCCGGATAGCGACGCTGAAGACGCCTCAAGCGAATAAATCGATCGTATTGAAAAACGTGCTTTTTATGCTTCGCACCCTTAAGAGGGTGCGAAGCCGTAAGGACTCTGTCCATGAGGATTGGTACTCCGGGATTCATACCGGCTCGGCTCACCGAGATCCGTCATGCGCGGCGCATCCCTTCTCGCGCTGCTCTCGCTAGACGTCTTGATGCAAGCTCCAGCTCGGTCTCGCGGTGGGAAGACGAAGACTCCGATCAGACGCCCGACCCAGCGATGCTCGTCCGTATGGCGGGAGAGCTCCGGGTTCGTCCGGAATATTTTCTTCGCGACACCTACGAAAGCGATCGGCCGACCTTTTTGCGTTCGCTGTCGAGTACACTGGTTCGGGACTTGGCGTATCAGAAGGCTCAGATGCAGTGGTTGCACGAAGCCAGCTACATCATCAGCCATTATGTGGATCTGCCCGAGGTCGATATTCCCGATGTCCTTGCAGGTGCTGACTATACGCAGTTACGCGATGAGGATCTTGAGCAGATCGCACTCGACTTGCGGCGACATTGGAATCTCGGTGAAGGACCTAGCGGCGACATTGTCGCCTTGATGGAACGCATCGGCGTCGTTGTCGCGACCATCCCAATGAACACGACGAAGCTCGATGGCCTCTGTAGCTGGTCGCCCATCGACGGACGGCCGCATGTGTTGCTGGCCACCGACAAAATGTCCTTTCCTCGTAGGCAGATGGATGCTGCGCATGAGCTTGCGCACGCCATTCTCCATAGGAGCGTGCCGGCTGAGGAATTCGAAGCCAACCTCCGTATGATCGAGCGTCAGGCTTTCCGGCTCGGCAGCGCCTTCCTGATGCCATCGACAAGCTATCCGCATGAGGTTCGTCGCTGCTCGCTTGCGGTGTTGGCTAATCTCAAGGAGAGGTGGCGGGTATCGATTAAGGCTCAGATCAAGCGCCTTTATGATCTCGACATCATTCCTGAAGATTTGTCGCTTCAACTTTACAAACTCTATTCGGCGAAGGGGTGGTCGAAGGGCGAGCCGCTGGACCAGCACTGGCCTATCCAACAGCCGCGAGCTCTTCGCGACAGCCTTAACCTGATCGTCGACAATGGCGTGCGCAGCAAAGCGGACCTGCTCGCGACGGAGTTCACCATCTCGGCAACCGATGTCGAATTGCTTTGTGGTCTATCGCCGGGCTGGTTTGAACGCGATGCGGCTGAGGTCGTGACGCTGAAGCGCACTGCATTGGATGGCCAGGCGGCCCCGCAAAGCGAAGGTCAAGTCATCGCTTTTCCGGATCGCCATCGTCGCTGACGCGGAGGCAATCCCCGCCAGCACGACAGGGAGCAGCAACCAGACGATTAGCTTGGTCGCGATGTGGAACGGGCGCACGACGCCGCCCCGTCGAAAGGGATTTTCTAATGGCAGGCACAGACTATGATGGCATTGAAGCCGTATTCAGGATTGCGAAGAAGGGAGAACAACTAGACACGTTCGCCATCGAAGTCCTGACATTCCACGCGGCTGTTGAATACGAACTCGAACAGGTCATCAAGAAGCTTTTACCTCATCCCGACAAGCTATTCGGGAAAGGGGTGAAATTCTCTTTCCCCCACAAAGCTCGCCTACTATGCGCTTTATGGCAGAAAGATCCGAACGACGCGGACAAGCTGAATGCGGTATTGAAGGCGCTAGAGGATTTGCGGAACGAAGTCGCGCATCGAGGCGACATTCCCCTAAAGAACTACAAGGCGAAACTCACGGAGGCGTTCCGCGAGATAGAGCCGGCAACTGGTGACGATGCCTCCATGCTTGAGATTGCACAGGGCATCAGCATGTTTATTGCCGATGACGCGGGTACTCTGGCGGGGTTCAAAGCTACGCTGGATGCTTTCGATAACCTTGTAAACGAGCGGCTGCCAAAGGCGTTCGGCGTTGAGAGGAAAGATCGGACATAGCGGACATTCTCACAAATTTAGAACCGACCTCCGCTTTCTGGTGTGCGAGTTGATCCGAGCGATGATTGCTGTTGACGCAAAGTCATCGTCGAGCGAGCCGGGGCAACTGGCGCCCGCCTCCCCCTCATCCCGCCGCCTTCGCTAGCCCCTTCGACAGTTGCAGCGCGCCATTGAGCCGCGCGCCCGGGTCGGGCCAGTTGCGGTTGACCACCAGCTTGCTGTCGGGGCGTAGCCGCGCGACACCGTCGAGGCGCTGTATATAGGCGACCAGGCCCGCCGGGTTGGGGAAGCGGTCCTCGAAGAAGCTGACGAGGGCGCCCTTTGGCCCGACGTCGATGCGGGCGATGTTGGCCTTTACGCAATTCTGCTTGATCTCGATGATCTTGAGCAGGTTCTGCGTCGGCGCGGGGAGCTTGCCGAAACGGTCGATCAGTTCGGCGGCGAAGGATTCGAGGCCCTGGCGGTCCTCCAGCTCGTTGATCCGGCGATAGAGGCCCATGCGCAGGTCAAGGTCCGGCACATAGTCGTCCGGGATCATGATCGGCGCGTCGACGGTGATCTGCGGCGAGAAGCTGTCGCGGCGCGGCTCCAGGCCGACTCCGCCCGCCTTCGCGTCCATGATCGCGTCCTCCAGCATCGACTGGTAGAGCTCGAAACCGACTTCCTTGATGTGGCCGGACTGCTCGTCCCCCACCAGGTTGCCCGCGCCGCGAATGTCGAGGTCGTGGCTGGCGAGCTGGAAGCCGGCACCCAGCGTGTCGAGGTCCGACAGCACCTTCAGGCGCTTTTCCGCGGTTTCGGTGATCACGCGGTTTTCCGGCGTGGTGAGATAGGCATAGGCGCGCGTCTTCGACCGGCCGACGCGGCCGCGCAGCTGGTAGAGCTGGGCAAGGCCGAAGCGGTCGGCGCGGTGGATGATGAGCGTGTTGGCGCTGGGGATGTCCAGCCCGCTTTCGACGATGGTGGTCGAGAGAAGCACGTCGTAGCGCTTGTCGTAGAAGGCGGACATCCGCTCCTCCACCTCGGTCGCGCTCATCTGGCCATGGGCGACGACGGAGCGGACCTCCGGCACTTCGGTGCGGAGATATTCCTCTATGTCGGACAGGTCGGAGATGCGGGGGACGACGAAGAAGCTCTGGCCGCCGCGATAATGCTCGCGCAGCAGCGCCTCGCGGATCACCACCCCGTCCCAGGGCATGACATAGGTGCGCACGGCGAGGCGATCGACCGGCGGGGTCTGGATCACCGACAGCTCGCGCAGGCCCGACATCGCCATCTGGAGCGTGCGGGGAATGGGCGTGGCGGTGAGGGTGAGGACGTGGACGTCGGTCTTGAGGGACTTCAGGCGCTCCTTGTGGGTGACGCCGAAGCGCTGCTCCTCGTCGACGATGACGAGGCCGAGGCGCTTGAACTCGATGCCCTTGGTCAGCAGGGCGTGGGTGCCGACGACGATGTCGATGCTGCCGTCGGCCAGGCCCGCCTTGACCGCTTTCGCCTCCTTGTCGGGGACGAGGCGGGAAAGGCGGCCGATCTCGATCGGGAAGCCGCGGAAGCGATCGACGAAGTTCATGTGATGCTGGCGGGCGAGCAGGGTGGTGGGGCAGATCACCACCACCTGCATCCCCGCCATCGCCGCGACGAAGGCGGCGCGCAGGGCGACCTCCGTCTTGCCGAAGCCGACGTCGCCGCAGACGAGGCGGTCCATCGGCTTGCCGGCGCCCAGGTCCTCGATGACATCGGCGATCGCGCGGTCCTGGTCGTCGGTTTCCTGATAGGGGAAGCGGTCGACGAAGGCGGGGTAGCCGGCGGCGTCGGGCTCCGCGACGGTGGCGGGGCGCAGGGCGCGCTCGGCGGCGGTCTTGAGCAGCTCTCCCGCGATCTCGCGGATGCGCTCCTTCATCCGGGCCTTGCGGCGCTGCCACGCCTCGCCGCCGAGCTTGTCGAGCGCCACGCCCTCGCTGTCGGAGCCGTAGCGGGAGAGGACTTCGAGATTTTCGACCGGAACGTAGAGCTTGTCGCCGCCGGCATATTCCAGCGCGACGCAGTCATGCGCCGCCTTCGCCACCGGGATCTGGGTCAGCCCCTCATAGCGGCCGATGCCGTGGTCGGTGTGGACGACGAGGTCGCCGGGGGAGAGCGTCGCAAGCTCCTGCAGGAAGGCGTCGGCGCTCTTCTTGCGCTTGGCGCGGCGGACGAGGCGGTCGCCCAGCATGTCCTGCTCGGTCAGCAGCGCGACGTCGGGCGCGGCGAAGCCATGGTCGAGGGGCAGGACGATGAGGGTGACGCTGCCGCCCGCCGCGGTGCCCAGCGCCTGCTGCCAGTCGTCCGCGGCGGCGAGCCGCTTGACGCCATGGTCGGCGAGCAGGCCCGAGAGCCGCTCGCGCGCGCCGACGGAATAGCTGGCGATCACGACCTTCTTCTTCGCGCGCTGGAGCGTGGCGATATGCTTGCCCACGGCTTCGTAGACATTGGCGTTCTGCGCGCGTTCCGGCGCGAAGTCGCGCGGGCCATCCACGGCGAAGTCGAGCACCGTGGCGCTTTCCGGCTCGTGGAAGGGCGTGGTCGCGTGCATCGGCCAGTCGCGCACCGACGCGGCCCATTCGCCGGCGTCGAGATAGAGCGCTTCGGGTTTGAGCGGGCGGTAGGCGCCGGGGTCGGACGACTTCGCCTGGACGCGGTTGGCATGATAGTCGCGGATCGCATCGAACCGCGCCTCGGCCGCGCCCGCGACGCCATGGTCGAGCACGACGACGGTGTCGTCGCCCAGATGATCGGTGAGGGGGACCAGCCGTTCCTCGAACAGCGGCAGCCAATGCTCCATGCCCGCGAGCCGCCGCCCGTCGCTGACCGCCTGGTAGAGCGGGTCGCCGGTCGCGGTGGCGCCGAAGATCTCGCGATAACGGCCGCGGAAGCGCTTCACCGTCTCCTCGTCCAGCAGCACTTCGGAGGCGGGGAGGAGGGTGAGGCCGTCGACGCTGCCGGTGGTGCGCTGGTCGGACGGGTCGAAGCGACGCACCGTCTCGATCTCGTCGCCGAAGAAGTCGAGGCGCAGCGGCTGTTCCTCGCCGCCCGGGAACAGATCGACGATGCCGCCTCGGATCGCGAACTCGCCGCGGTCGTGGACGGTGTCGGTGCGGACATAGCCGTTCGCCTGGAGCATGTCGGCGAGGCGCTGGATCGCGATCCGCTCCTTGGGCGCGAGCTTTGCCACGAGCTGGCGGACGCGGAAGGGGGTGAGCGTGCGCTGGGTCAGGGCGTTGATGGTGGTGAGGACCAGCTGCGGCCCCTTCGGCCTGGCCTGAAGCGCGTGCAGGCCCGCGAGACGGGCGGCCGCCGTGCGCAGCGAGGGGCTGGCGCGGTCATAGGGCAGGCAGTCCCAGGCGGGGATCTCCACGATCTCCAGCTCCGGCGCGAAATAGGGCGCGGTTTCCGCCACGGCGCGCATCAGCTGTTCGTCGGGGGCGACGAACAGGGCGCGGCCCGGGCCGGAACCGCTTGCGGCGCGGGCGATGTCGGCGAGCAGCCAGGGCTGGAACCCCGCCGGCACGCCGGAGAGGGTGAGGGGCGCCTTGGCCTTGAGGATCCTGGGGAGGTCGGTCATCTTTTTCTTCCTTCCTCCCCCGTCGGGGAGGGGGACCGGCGAAGCCGGTGGAGGGGTATTGCGCTATCGAGGGGAGGATACCCCTCCGTCTGGCCTGCGGCCGGCCACCTCCCCTGCCAGGGGAGGATCTTTGGATCAGTTCTCGATCCTCACGAAATCGAGCTTCAGGAAGCGGTCCATCATGGGACCGGCATAATCCTCCGGCACGGGCAGGGTTCCGAGCGCCCAGGCCATGATGTCGGCGTCCTGCTCGTCCATGAAGCGTTCGAACCAGGCGATCTCCTCGTCCGACCATTGCGCATGATAGCGGTCGAAGAAGCCGCCGACGGTATAGTCCGCCTCGCGGGTGCCGCGGTGCCAGGCCCGGAAGTGCAGGCGGCGCATGCGGGGATCCTCGTTCACAATTTGTTCCTTTGACGAACATGGCCGTAGAGGCCGATCGGGTGTTTGCGCACCGTCCCGGCTGCGGTAGAGCCTGCGCAGATAGACATGCGACCCGATATTCTCAATCCGCTATTCGCCGAAATTGCGGCGCTCAAGGGCATCGGCCCGACGCTGGCCCGTCCGCTCGAGCGGCTGGGGCTGGCGCGCGCGGTGGACGTCGCCTTCCACCTGCCGGTCAGCTGGGTCGACCGCAAGCTGACCGACGAGCTGGACATGGCGGATGCGGGCCGGGTGATCGGCATCGTCCTGACGCCGGTCGATTACCGGGCGAGCGGCAGCGCCCGCGCGCCTTTCCGCGTGCACGCGACCGACCGGCACGGGAACGCCGTGTCGCTGATCTATTTCGGCCGGAACAGCGCCTGGCCGCGCAAGCTGCTGCCGCTGAACGAACCCAAATTCGTGTCGGGCAAGCTGGAAAGCTATGGCGACGCGCTGCAGATCGTGCACCCGGACTATGTCCTGCCGCCCGAGGAGGCGGCGACGATTCCCGCGCGCGAGCCGGTGTACGGGCTGTCCGAGGGGCTGACCAACAACCGGATGCGCGACCTGGCGGCGCAGGCGCTGGCCCGCGCGCCGGAGCTGCCCGAATGGATCGAGCCCAGCGTGCTGGCGCGCAAGGGCTGGCCGGGCTGGCGCGAGGCGCTGGCGCGGGTCCATGCCGATCCGTCCGATGCGCTGGCCCGCGAACGGCTGGCCTATGACGAGATCTTCGCGGGGCAGCTGGCGCTGATGCTGGTGCGCCAGTCGTCGCGGCGGCGGCGCGGGGTGCCGATCGCGGGGGACGGGCGGCTGCGCGCGGGGCTGAAGCTGCCCTTCGCGCCGACCGGCGCCCAGCGTCGCGCCATTGGCGAGATCGAGGGCGACATGGCGCAGGCGACGCCGATGCTGCGCCTGCTGCAGGGCGACGTGGGATCGGGCAAGACGCTGGTGGCGCTGATGGCGCTGCTGAACGCGGTCGAGGCGGGGATGCAGGGCGCGCTGCTGGCGCCGACGGAAATCCTGGCCCGCCAGCATTATGAGACGCTGCGCCGGATGGCCGCCGGGCTGCCGGTGGAGATCGCGATCCTGACCGGCCGGGAAAAGGGCCGCGTGCGCGAGGCCACGCTGATGGGGCTGGCGGACGGCAGCATCCATATCCTGGTCGGCACCCATGCGATCTTTCAGGAGGCGGTGCAGTATCGCAGCCTGGGCCTGGCCGTCATCGACGAGCAGCACCGTTTCGGCGTGGCGCAGCGGATGATGCTGGCGTCCAAGGCGGAACGGGCGCCGCACCTGCTGGTGATGACGGCGACGCCGATCCCGCGCACGCTGACCCTGACCTATTATGGCGAGATGGACGTGTCGCGCCTGGACGAGATGCCGCCGGGGCGCCAGCCGATCCAGACGCTGGTCATGTCCGCCCAGCGGCTGGACGAGGTGGTCGATGCGCTGGCCCGCCATGTCGACGGCGGCGGGCAGGCCTATTGGGTGTGCCCGCTGGTGGAGGAGAGCGAGACGAGCGATCAGGCGGCGGCCGAGGCGCGCGCGGAATCGCTGCGGATGCGCTTCGGCGAGCGGGTCGGGCTGGTCCACGGCCGGATGAAGGGGCCGGAGAAGGACGCCGCGATGGAAGCCTTCGCCGCCAATCGCACGCAGATCCTGGTCGCGACGACGGTGATCGAGGTGGGCGTGGACGTGCCCAATGCCAGCCTGATCATCATCGAGGGCGCCGACCGTTTCGGCCTTGCCCAGTTGCACCAGCTGCGCGGGCGAGTGGGGCGGGGCGACAAGCCGTCCGTCTGCCTGCTGCTGCGCGGCAATGCGCTGGGGGAGACATCGCGGGCGCGGCTGGCACTGATGCGCGAGACCAATGACGGCTTCCGGATCGCGGAGGAGGACCTGAAGCTGCGCGGTGCGGGCGAGATCCTTGGCACGCGCCAGTCGGGCGAGATGCAGCTGAAGCTCGCCACGCCCGAGCATCTCGCCGCGCTGCTCGACATGGCACGCGACGACGCGCACCTGCTGATGGAGCGGGACGGCGGTCTCAGCGAGGCGCGGGGGGAAGCGGCGCGGACCTGCCTCTACCTGTTCGAGCGCGACGCTGCGGTGGGGCTTCTGCGAAGCGGGTGACTCTCGTCATCGTTGTGAGGTTCTCCTATACTTTCGATGACTTCCCGTTTGCGAGGGTCGCAAAGCATCGAGAAAGCAAACCCGATGGAGAGTGCCACACCCGCCATTCTGCTGTTCCTCCGGACGGACTTCTTGGCCGCACGTATCGCAGACGGCAGAGCTATACCGAGAGCCACTGTAAGTACGATGGCGACCATCCCTGCCATGAGCAAGTCAGTGCACAAGAGGTATGAGGCTTCCTGCCAGGCCGAACAGGACCAGTAGGACGATTACTGAGGGAAGTCGTTTATTCTCCCGCAGCTTGGTTACATGACGGGCGATGACTGCATCGTCCCGCCGCCCGGTAAAGGCCCATGCGACGAGCACCAGCCACAGGATGAACGATAGAAGAGTTAGAGGGCTCAATTTATAGATCAGCGCACGCTCTGGATGTTTGCAAGCCGTCGCCAGAAGCGCCGGCAGAGCGATGTAGGCTACCAAGCCGGCTAACGTAGCAATCGATAGAATGATAGCATTCGGCATACTTCTACTCGATTTTATCAACTTGCTTGAACGGGTTATAAAACAACGCTTCGACTTGAATGTCGAAGAATGCTGCAAGTTTGTACGCAAGTGGTAGGGACGGATCGTACTTATCTGCCTCGACTGCATTTATTGTCTGGCGAGACACCTCCATGCGCTCTGCCAATTCCCCTTGGCTGAGGCCACGGGCGACCCGTTCCTCGCGCAGGCGGTTTTTCACGATGCTGCCGATCGGTGGGTAAGCCACCAATGAAGACGCGCGGTAGCGTAGCCAGCGAATTGAAGCACCCAGACCGAGGCTGCGCCTGCAAAGATCGGGCTGCGGACTCCGCTGAACACCAATACCAGCACCAGTCCGGCAGCCCCGCCAAAACTTCCGCCCCAATACCAGCTGTCAAGGCGGCTATCTCGCTGCATGTGATCTAGTCTGCGCCAGCGTGGCACCCCAGCGAGGAAGGCGCCGGTCAGGACCATTAAGGCCAGCGCGCCGCTCAGCATGAAAGATTGGTGGTGGGGGATAATAGCTATCAAAAGCCCGGCGAGAGCCGCAGCGGAGATCGCCAGTACCCCGGCAACCACAATCTTCTTCTGTCTTTCTGTAACCATCATACCCGCCTTCAGCCTGTAAAGAAAGTTAGACAGCTAGGCCGAATTGTCAAACATTTTTTACATTTTGCCGGGGAAGCTTCGTTGTGCGGATTGGGTGTTTCGGGACCTTCTGGGTGCCGAGCCAGCTCTGGCACCAACGCAGTCGGGTGAAAATTTCTCATTATTCCATAGTTTGTAGATACCTCCGCCTCGGAAGGGAGCGTTTGCCTCGCAGGATCCGACCAGCGGCGAAACCATCCCGCGGCCCGGTCGTTGCCCCATCATGCCTTCGGACATCAGCCTGCATCATGTGACGCCCATGGCGGCGCTTTCCATCGCCCTGTCGGTGGTTGCTGCCTTCCTGCTGCACTGGATCGCCTACTGGATCGCGACGCGGATTGCCCGGCGCGTCGGGATCGATCCGGTGATCCTTCCTGCGCTCTATCATCCGACCCGCTGGCTCGTGGTGCTGTTCGCCCTTGCCGCGGGCGTCCAGCCGCTGGTGCTGGGAGACCGGGTGGAGGCGATCTGGTCGATCGGGTCGAAGATGCTGTTCGTCTTCATCATGGGCTGGATCGTCTTTGCCGGGATGCGGGCCGGCCGCATCCTGATGGAACGCCGCAGCGACATGACGGTCGAGGACAACCTGAAGGCCCGGCGCCAGCATACGCGGATCCGCATCCTCTATCGCGTGGCGCAGTTCGTCGTCGGCTTCATCATCGTCGCCCTGATGCTGATCGCCATACCGGGGGTGCGCAGCATCGGCGTCACGCTGATGGCGTCCGCGGGGCTGGTCGGCCTGGCCGTGGGCGCGGCCGCCCAGCCGGCGCTCAAGAACCTGATCGCCGGCATCCAGATGGCCTTTTCCGAACCGATCCGGCTGGACGACGTGGTGATCGTGGAAGGGGAATGGGGCCGGATCGAGGATATCAAGCTGACCTATGTGGTGGTGCGTATCTGGGACGACCGGCGCATGGTGGTGCCGGTGTCCTACTTCCTCGAAAAGCCCTTCCAGAACTGGACGACCAAGACGAGCGACCTGCTGGGCACCGTGTTCCTCTATGTCGATCCGACCGCCGATGTGGAGCGCATCCGCGACCGCTTCGTCGAGGCGGTCAAGGCGCACCGGCTGTGGGACGGGCGTGTCGCGATCCTGCAGGTGACGGACCACCGCGCCGATGCGCTGGAACTGCGGGGGCTGCTGTCGGCGCGCAATGCGGGCGTCGCCTTCGACCTGCGCTGCGAGGTGCGCGAGACGATGCTGGGATTCCTGCGGAACGAGATGCCCGAGGCGCTGGCGCGCGGCCGTCAGCGGATCGAGGCGGGAGAAGGATTTACCAGGCCGTCCGCCGCGGCGGAATGAGCGCCAGCATCGCTTCATAGGTCGCCGGGACGATCGGCTGGACGAATTCCATGCCCGCCCGGCCTTCCTCCGCCCAGCGCACCGCCACGCCGACATCCCTGACGACCGGCAGCCAGATGGCGATCAGCACGCCGACGGGCAGATCCGCATCCGTCCGGCACATGACCCCAAGCGGCGAGATGTTGATGATCCGCACCCCTTCCGTCCGACCGTGGATCGTCACATGGCTGACCATGTCGACCAGATCGCGGGCAGCCCTGCGCCGGTTGACCGACGGATCGCGCGATTGCACGACATGGGACAGGTTGGCGAACAGCGAGGACATGGCGCCAACCTAAGTTATTAAAAATGGACGCTTTCCTATCCGACAGGCTTAGCGCCCGGTTAGCGCTCTTTCCCTCAGGCGACGACGAGACCGTGCTTCTTCGCCCCGAAGCTGACCTTGTCGCCGGGCTTGAGCGGGTGATGCGGGTCCTTCACCACCTCGCCGTTCACGCGGATCGCGCCCTCCTCCAGCTTGCGCCGGGCCTCCTTGTTGGAGGCGGCGAAGCCGAGCGCGGTATTGGCCTGCACGACGGTGAGGCCTTCCGCGCCGAGGCTGACGGTCGGGAGGTTGGCGTCGGACGCGCCTTCCTCGAAGGTCTTGCGCGCGGTCTCCGCTGCGGCCTCGGCTGCTTCCGCACCATGGGCCATGGCGGAGGCGGCGTCGGCGAGCATCTTCTTGGCGTCGTTGATCTCCGCGCCCTCCAGGCGCTCCAGCCGGGCGATCTCGTCCAGCGGCAGGTCGGTGAACAGGCGCATGAAGCGGCCGACATCGGCATCCTGCGTGTTCCGCCAGAACTGCCAATAGTCATAGGGCGCCAGCGCGTCGGCGTTCAGCCATACCGCGCCCCTGGCGGTCTTGCCCATCTTGCCGCCGTCCGCCGTGGTGATGAGCGGCGAGGTGAGGCCATAGACGTGCGTGCCGTCGACCCGGCGCGCCAGTTCGATGCCGTTGACGATATTGCCCCACTGGTCGGAGCCGCCCATCTGCAACCGGCATGCCGCGCGGCGCGACAGCTCCAGGAAGTCATAGGCCTGGAGGATCATGTAGTTGAATTCGAGGAAGCTCAGCGACTGTTCCCGGTCCAGCCGCAGCTTGACCGAGTCGAAGCTCAGCATCCGGTTGACCGAGAAGTGCTGGCCGATGTCGCGCAGGAAGGGGATATATTCCAGCCGGTCGAGCCATTCGGCATTGTCGACCATGATCGCATCGCTCGGGCCGTCGCCGAAGGTCAGGAAACGCTCGAACACGCGCTTGATGCTGGCGACATTCTCGTTGATCTTCTCGACCGTCATGAGCGAGCGCGCCTCGTCGCGGAGCGAGGGGTCGCCGATCTTGCCGGTGCCGCCGCCCATCAGGACGATGGGCTTGTGCCCGGCCTGCTGCATGCGGCGCAGCATCATGATCTGCACCAGGCTGCCGACATGGAGCGAGGACGCGGTGGGATCGAAGCCGATATAGCCGGGCACCACCTGCTTGGCGGCCAGGGCATCGAGCCCCTCCGCGTCGGTCAGCTGGTGAATATAGCCGCGCTCGTCGAGCAGGCGGAGGAGGTCGGACTGATACTGGCTCATGGCGCGCGCCCTTAGCATTGGCGAACGGGTGGCGAAAGTCCCGCGCTCCGTTCTGCCTGCGCTTGTGGAGACGCGCGTCTTCTTTCAAGGAAGGGGAGGGCCGCAGACAGGCTCGGCCCGAACGGAGGACAGGTGACCGCTTTCCAATCCATGCTTGCGATCGGCCTCATGTCCGGCACGTCGCGCGACGGTATCGACGCAGCGCTGATCGAGACCGACGGGGAGGGGCATGTGGTACCCGTCGCCTTCCACGCCATGGCCTATGCGGAGGGTTTCCGTGCCCGCCTCGCCGAAGCCTGCCTGCGCGCCATGGCGATGCAGGCGCCCGGTTTCGAGCCGCTGGTCCGCGCGGTCGAGGAGGAGTTGACCGCATTGCATGTCGAGGCGGTGGCGGACCTGCTCGGCCGCAGCGGGCGGCAGGCGGAAGAGATCGGCGTCATCGGCTTCCACGGCCACACCGTCGCGCATCGGCCCGAGCGGGGCTGGACCTGGCAGATCGGCGACGGGCAGGCGCTGGCGGGCGCGTTCGGCATCGACGTGGTCGGCGACCTGCGCAGCGCGGACGTGCGCGCGGGCGGGCAGGGCGCACCGCTGCTGCCCGTCTATCACCGCGCGCTGGCCCATGGCCTGCCCAAGCCCGTCGCCGTGCTCAACCTGGGCGGGGTGGCGAACATCACCGCGATCGGATCGGATGGCGACCTGGTCGCCTTCGACACCGGCATGGCGAGCGGGCTGATCGACAACTGGATGCAGGAGGCAGGGGCACGGCCCTATGACGAGGGCGGCGCGACCGCCGCGCGGGGCAGGGTGGACGAGGGCCGGCTGGCCGCGCTGCTTGCCGATCCCTGGTTCGCCGTGCCGCCACCCAAGAGCATCGACCGGGAAGTCTTCACCATCGACGCGGTGCGGGGCCTGGGGCTGGAGGACGGCGCGGCGACGCTGACCGCCTTTTCCGCCGCTGCGGTGGCGCGGGCGCTGGATCATCTGGCGGAACGGCCCGCGCGTATCTATGTCGCGGGTGGCGGACGGCACAATGCGACGATGATGGCGATGCTCGCCGAACGCACAGGCGTGGAGGTTCGTCCGGTCGATGAGCTGGGCTGGGACGGCGACGCGCTGGAGGCGCAGGGCTTCGCCTATATGGCGGTGCGGCGGCTGCGCGACCTGCCGATCAGCTTTCCGGGCACCACCGGCGCGCCGACACCGATGACCGGCGGGGTGCTGTTCCGGCCGGCCTGACGTTCAAGCCGGCCTTTCGTCCACGCCGCAGTCGAACCGCGCCAGCAAGCGGTCGATCTTCTGGTGAAGGCCGGCGATTTCGATTTCAGCCCGTACGTTGACTTCATAGTCCAGCCGCGACTGGAGGCGATCTTTCGCGGCCTGCCGGTTCTGGCTCATCATGATGATCGGCGCCTGCAGCGCCGCGAGCATCGACAGCATCAGGTTGAGGAAGATGTAGGGGAAGGGATCGAAGGCGTGGGTTACCAGGATCACCGTGTTCACCACCGCCCATGCGGCCAGGAACAGTCCGAAGGCGATGATGAAGCCCCACGAGCCGCCGACCGCCGCGACACGATCGGCCAGCCTTTCACCGAAGGTCATGCCTTCGTCGAACAGGGCGTTGGGGTTACGGCTGTGATGATGGGGAAGGGCAGGAAAATGCATGGCCGGGGCTCGCAAAGTTAAGGACGCCGGAGCCGGCCATATCCCTTCGCGAGCCGGGGCGGAAGCGGGCCTGCGCGGGCGAAGCACCCGGCCGGGAAAGGGCGGGTGTGATCGTGCGCGTTGCCGGCCCGTTCCGGGAATCCAGTACATCTACCCGTATAGCTGGGCCCAGCCTACGGCCGCTCTCCGGCGCTCCTGTCGCGCGTCGCCTTGAACTCCGATCCCGGCTTCCATTCCGGCCAACGGGTCGAGCGGGCGAGGTCGCCGCCGATGTCCAGCATCAGGCCGATGTCCTGCGCCGCGCCGTCGAGATTCCAATCCGGTCCCCAGGCGTCGCAGGCCTGGTGATAGCATTGGCCGGTATAGGCATCGACCCAGGCCTGCCCGGCCGTCCGGCCGCCTTCCACGAGATCGGACGCGCCGGCGATGCCCATCAGCAGCAGCACCGGAACGCCGCGCTTTGCCATGGAGAAATGGTCGGCGCGATAGAACAGGCCGCGTTCGGGCAGGCTTTCCTGCGTCACCGTGCGGCCCTGCTTCGCCGCCGCGCTGGCGAGATCATCCTCCAGCGTCCCCTGGCCCTTGCCGACCAGGATCACGTCCCGCGCCTTGCCCGCGGTCTGGAGGATGTCGAGCGCGAGATTCGCGACGGTCTTTTCCAGGGGCCAGACCGGATTCGCGGCATAATGTTCGGAGCCCAGCAGCCCGCGCTCCTCGGCCGTCCAGGCGGCGAAGAGAACGCTGCGGTCGGGCGCGGGGCCGGACTTGAAGGCGCGCGCGATCTCGAACAGGCCGGCGATGCCCAGCGCGTCGTCATTGGCGCCGGCGCGATAGACGCGGCCCTGTGCGTCGGGCGCGCCCTTGCCATAGGCGTCCCAGTGGGCGCCGAACATCACTGTTTCGTCCGGCCGCTTCGTGCCGGGGATGCGGGCGAGGACATTGGCGCTGCGCACCACTTCCTGCGTGACGGGGAAGGCGGCGGAGAAGGTCGTGCCCCTGATCTCGACCGGGCGGAAGGACTTGCCGCGCGCGGCCCTGCGCAGGGCGGCGAGGTCGAGCCCGGCATCGGCGAACAGCCGAGTCGCTGCCGTGCCCTCGATCCAGCCCTGCACGGCGAGGCTTGTCACCTTGCCGGGTGCGCGGACGAGATCGTAATTCTCCCCTTGCGGGCTGGTCACCACGTTCCAGCCATAGCCGGCGCCCGGCGTGTCGTGGACGATCAGCGCGGCCACGGCGCCGCGCCGCGCGGCCTCCTCGAACTTATAGGTCCAGCGGCCATAATAGGTCATCGTCCTGCCGCCGAACCGGCCGAAGGCGTCGTCACCCTTCGCCGCCTCGAAATCCGGATCGTTGATCAGGAAGACCGCGACCTTGCCCCGGAGGTCCGCGCCCTTGAAATCGTCCCAGCCGCGTTCGGGCGCCGACACGCCATAGCCGACGAACACCATGGGTGCCTGGTCGACGGTCACGCGGTCCCTGGGCTGGAGCGTCGAGAGATAGACCTGCTGCCCCACCGTCCAGGGCGTCTGCGTGCCGGTGCGGGAGACGCCCAGCCGTTCCGCCGTGCCGAGACGGGTGTGCAGCAGTGGCACAGGCTGCACCCACTGGCCGTCAGGCCCGCCGGGTTCCAGCCCCAGTGCCTGGAAGCGGCCCACCAGATAGCCGATCGTGCGCTCCTCTCCGGTCGTGCCGGGCGCGCGCCCCTCGAACAGGTCGGAGGCGAGGGTGCGCACCGACGATTCGAGCTGAGCGGGGTCGACGGTCTGGGCGGCAGCGGGAAAGGCGGACAGGCCGATGGCCATGGACAAAGCAAAGCGGATCATCCCGGAGCCTTATAGGCGGCAGCGGCCGAACGAAAGCCTCCGGCACCCTTCGCCTTCAGAATTCGATGTCGAGTTCCTCCACCTCGTCGGGTTCGTTCCGCGCGTCCTCGATCCATTCGCGGATCAGATCCCAGCCGTTGATAGTGCGGCAATAAGCGGCCGAGGTGGGAGAGAGGTGCACGGCATAGGTCAGGAAGCGTTCCGCCACCGGAGCGAACATCGCGTCCGCCACCGTCGGCTTTGCGCCGAACAGCCAGGGTCCGCCATAGGCCTTCAGGCATTCCGCCCAGATCGTCTCGATCCGCTCGATATCGGGCTTGGCGCCGGAGAAGATCGGGAATTTCGTATGCCTGACCTTGAGGTTCATCGGCAGCGCCGAGCGGAGGTTGGCGAAGCCCGAATGGATCTCTCCCGACACCGACCGGCAATGGGCGCGGGCGATGCGGTCGGCGGGGTACATGCCCGCGCTGGGATAGAGCTCGTGCAGATATTCCGCGATCGCCAGCGTGTCCCACACGCTCGCGCCCTCATGGGTCAGGCGCGGCACCAGCACGGACGGGGAGAGCAGCAGCAGCTCGGCCCGGTTTTCCGGGTCGTCGAGCGCAACCATCTTCTCCTCCACCTTCAGCCCGGCGAGCCGGCACAGCAGCCAGCCGCGCAGCGACCAGGAGGAATAGTTCTTGCTGGACAGGGTGAGTTCCGCAACGGCCACGACCATCCTCCATTTGCCAAAGGCGACGAGCCGCCTCAATCATGATGCAGTGCAACAAGAAAAGCATGTATAGCATAGGCGCAAGGCCGAATCGGCCTTGGGGGGATGAATAAGGCAAGTTTGTGTTTATGCGTATGCTTTATAGCGGTTATCAGGCCTGGAACGATATGCTCGCGCCCGCGCGCTTCGGCGCGCAGGTCGCGCTGGGGATGCGAGACAGGCTGGGACCGTTCGCCGATTTCGCCATGCCGCGCCGCATGTTCGCGCTGATGGACGTGTTCCAGGGCGCGCAACTCAGCCATCGCCGCCCCGCCTATAATATTGACGCCGTCCAGTGTGGCAACGCGATGGTAGCGGTGCGGGAGGAGGTCGTGCTCGACCTGCCCTTCGGTGACCTGCTGCATTTCGCCAAGGACGAGGTGGAGACGGCGCAGCCCCGCGTGCTGGTGGTGGCGCCGATGTCCGGGCATTTTTCCACACTGCTGCGCAGCACGGTCGCCACGCTGCTGCGCGACCATGACGTCTATATCACCGACTGGAAGAATGCGCGCGACGTGCCGCTGGAGGCCGGTCGCTTCGGCTTCGAGGATTATGTCGACTATGTGATCCGCTTCTTCCAGGAGCTGGGGATGGGCGCGCACCTGCTTTCCATCTGCCAGCCCTGCGTGCCGGCGCTGGCAGCCGTCGCGTTGATGGCGGAGGACAAGGATCCGGCGACGCCCCGGACGATGACGCTGATGGGCGGGCCGATCGACGTGCGGGTCGCGCCCACGGTGGTCAACGACCTGGCCAATGAGCGCTCTATCGAATGGTTCGAGCAGAATCTCATCTCCGTCGTGCCGTTCCGCTATGCGGGGCGCGGGCGGGAGGTCTATCCCGGCTTCCTGCAGCTGGCCGCTTTCATGTCCATGAACCTGGAACGGCACGGCGCGCAGCATCGCGAGCTGTATCAGCTGCTGGCTGACGGCAAGGATGTGGAGGCGCAGAAGATCAAGGACTTCTACACCGAATATTTCGCGGTGCTGGACATGACCAGGGAGTTCTACCTGGAGACGGTGGACATGGTGTTCCAGCGCGCCCTGCTGGCGAAGGGCGAGTTGATGCATCGCGGCCGGCGGGTGAACCCCGGCGCCATCCACAGGACCGCGCTGCTGACGGTGGAGGGGGAGAAAGACGATGTCTGCGCCGTCGGCCAGACCGCAGCGGCGCATACGCTCTGCACCGGGCTTCGCCCGCATCTCAAGCGCCATCACCTCCAGCCTGGCGTCGGCCATTATGGCGTCTTTTCCGGCAGCAAATGGGAAAAGCAGGTCTATCCGCAGGTGCGGAACATGATCCTGGCGATGAATTGAAAGGCGGCGGTCACCCTTCGGTTATCGCGGAACGCGCGGCGATCAGCCAGTCGATATTCCGAAGGAAGCTGCGCAGCACCGGCGAGGGATTGTCCGCGCGGTAGCCGGCGGCAATCTCGATCACGGGGCTGGGGCCGGCGAGCGGACGGCTGACGACCGAGCGGGGAAGCAGCTTTTCGACATAGGCCGGCAGGAGTGTCAGGCCGCCGGTCGAGGCAACCAGCGAAATGCCCGTCGCGAAACTGTCGAGGAAGTGGCTGGTCGAGACGATGACACCGCGCTCGCGCAGATAACGCTCGACGATACCGCGCAGCACATGCGGCGTGTCGGTATAGCCGATGAAGGGAAAGTCCCCGAGAGCGGCGGGATCGATTTCCGATAGCGCGGCCAACGGATGATCCGCCGGAAGGATGGCCACGATCGGTTCCGACGCGATGACTTCGTAAGTCACGTCGGGTTGCGGCTCGATCCGCGAAAAGCCGAGGTCGATCTCGCCGCGTTGCACCGCTTCCGCGACGGCGGGCGAGAAGTCGCTCGACACGCGGAAATCGATCTCCTTCAGCTGATCGCGCAGGATCTGCGTGACATGGGGCAGCCACTCCACTTCCTGGCCGGTCAGGAAGCCGACCGAAAAACTGGCCTTGGCGGGTCGGGCCACGCGCCGGGCGGCAGCCACGGCTTCGGACGCCTGGGCGAGAGCCAGCCGCGCATGGTCGAGGAATGCCTGGCCCGCAGGTGTCAGCGTCACCCCGCGCGAGGTGCGGACGAGCAATGGGGCGCCGACCTCCAGCTCCAGATCGCGAAGCTGGCGGCTGAGCGAGGGCTGCGCGGTGTGCAGCCGCTTTTCGGCCGCGACCGTCACGCTGCCTTCCTCGGCGACAGCCACGAAATAGCGAAGGTGGCGAAGCTCCATCAGTCATGCCTAGCAGATATGGCACGTAAAGCTACAAAGTCTTTCAGCTGCCGGGTTTCCTGGGGCATTGAGGGGGCGCTGAAGAGCCTCGGCAGGCGGATATGCCGACCGGGTATCGCCAACAACCCAAGTCGAACGCTGGGCCGCCGCAAGGCGCCGGTCCCTTGCGCTCGCCCTTATGAAAGGAACGACCGATGTCCACCATTTCCATCGTTACCGGCGGCAGCCGCGGCCTTGGCCGCAACACCGCAATCAGCATCGCCCGTCGCGGCGGCGACGTCATCTTCACCTATCGCAGCGGCGCCGAACAGGCGCAGGCCGTCGTCGCGGAGATCGAGGCGCTGGGCCGCAATGCGGCCGCATTACAGCTCGACGTCGCCGATATTTCGGCCTTCCCGGCCTTCGCCGATCAGGTCCGCGCCACGCTCCAGTCCTGGGGCCGCGACACATTCGACCATCTGGTGAACAATGCCGGCCATGGCGAGATGGCGAGCTTCGCCGAAACCACGGAGGCGCAGTTCGATCAGCTGTTCAATGTGCACGTGAAGGGCGTGTTCTTCCTGACGCAGGCGCTGTTGCCGCTGATCGCCGACGGTGGCCGCATCGTCAATTTCTCGTCGGGCCTGACGCGGGTTTCCTACCCCGGCTTCTCGGCCTATTCGGCCGCCAAGGGCGCGATCGAGATCCTGACGCTCTACATGGCCAAGGAACTCGGCAGCCGCGGCATCACCGCCAACACGATCGCGCCGGGCGCGATCGAGACCGACTTCCTGGGCGGCGCGGTGCGCGACACGCCGGAATATAACGAGGCCTTCGCCAATATGATCGCGCTCGGCCGGGTCGGCGTGCCCGACGATATCGGGCCGGCGATCGCCAGCCTGCTCGGCCCCGACAACCGCTGGATCACGGCCCAGCGGATCGAGGTGTCCGGTGGCCAGAACATCTGACCGAGACAACCGACCATCCCATCAACCCGTCGTCGCTTCGACGACAGGCAGGAGCGCATCGATGACCCATATCCTGATCGTTCTTTCGGCTGCGGACACATGGACCCGCGCCGATGGTTCCCTTTATGACTCGGGCGTCTGGGCCCAGGAATTCGTCGACATCGACGAAGCTTTCATGCGGGCCGGCTTTCGGGTCGATCTCGCCAGCCCGGGAGGCGTCGTGCCGACGATGGACAGGCGCAGCCTCGATCCCGACGTCGTGGGGGACGACATGGCGGAGCGCATGCGCGCCTATCTGGACCGCCATGCGGAGCGGATCGCCCATCCGCTGGTGCTGGCCGCGATCGACACCGGCGCCTATGACGCGGTCGTCGTCCCCGGCGGACATGGCCCGGTCGAGGATCTCTACAAGGATCCCGACATGGGGCGGGTGCTGGTTGAAGCCGACCGGGCCGGCAAGGTCATCGCCGCCGTGTGCCATGGCCCGGCCGCCCTGCTGGCGGCACGGGACGAGAAGGGGCGCTGGCCCTTTGCCGGCCGCAAGATGACCGCGCTGAGCGACGAGGAGGAGATCGAGTTCGGGACGGCTGAGAACGCCCCATGGCTGCTGGCCGACACGCTGCGCAAGCGGGGGGCGGTCTTCGAACAGGGACCGAACTGGCGCGCCCATGTCGTCAAGGACGGCAATCTGCTCACGGGCCAGAACCCGCAATCGTCTGCATCGCTGGCGGAAGTGGTCATAGCGGCGCTGCGATAGCGCGGGGGGCGACACGGGGATCAGGTTTTGCTCGAACCATTGATCGAGCGCTCATTGGCCGGGGCGTTGACCACCGTGGGCGCTACCGCACGTCGATCGGCCCGGCCATCGACGTGCGGTAGCGATGCAATAGGTCATCGACCGGCCTTTCCCGTCAAAGTTCACGCCTGAGCCAGCGTGGCAGGTAGCCGCGCAAGTTGCCTCACGACGTCGCCCCGCGGCGCCATCATCCGGATATATTCTGGCGTCGCGCCGGACTATTTTGCTTGATGCTGGTCAAGCCGCGCGCTGCGCTGCGGAGCCGGTACGCCGCTGAGCAGATCTTCGATGAACAGACTGACCAGTGCGGCGCGCGAGCCGACGCCTGCCTTGGCGTAGGCGCGCGCCAGTTGCGCGCGGACCGTTCCCGCCGCGGTGCTCCGCAGCCGTGCAATCTCCGCGACATCACAGCCCTTCAGCGCGAACAGCGCGACGTCGGCTTCGGCCGCCGTCAGTCCCCATTGGGCGAAATGTGCTCGGATCACCTCTCCGAGCGCACCCGATGCCGCCGCCAGCGCGGCGTCGCGGCGTCGCGCATCTGCGAGCATCGTCCGGAGCCGCCAGGCGCCGAAGGCGATGCCGGCTAGCAGGGAGACGGCAACCGGTGCTTCGACTGCGATATGCGCCGAGAGGCCGTCTCGCTGCAGGTCTCCGGCCGCGTCCGCCACGAAAAATGCTGCTGCAAGCGATTGCAGCCCAACGATCGCGGCGACGGTCCAGCTTCGACCGTCGCCGCTTTCGGCACGAAAGCTGTGTGCCCTCATCCGCGTTTCGACCCCGTGGGCCAAGGCAGCATGGAGGTGACGATCTGTCGGCCGCTGCGGCGGGTTTCGAAGATGACGCCCGCAAGATGCAGCGCGATGAGCAGATAGAGCAGATTCACCGCGATCTCGTGGATCTCGGTCAACGGGCCCTCCTCGCGCTCGCCCGTTTCTTCGGCCTCGCCGTCGTCCTCCCTTTCGGCCGCGACGGGTGTGGATGCCTTGACACCCGCCTCCACATGCTCCTTGCCCTCGCGATTGGTCCATGGAGCGGCCGATGGAGGTGCCATGGCGATGCCGGTCGCGATGATGGCAGCGAGACAACTCCAGATCGCATAGACCATCAGCGCGCCCAGCGGGTTGTGGGACGCATGCGTCGTGCGTGTTCCGGATGAGATCTCGCGGACATGCGCGAAGGCGCGCAACGGGCTTGGCGGAAAGGCCGAAAAGCGCGCCTCTGGAGGCCCGATCAGTCCCCATAGCAGCCGCAGCGCGAGCAGCGCTGCCAGGGCGTAGCCGACCGAGATGTGGATTCCCGATCCTTCCTCGACGACCAGCGCGTTCACGATGATGGCGACCACTATTCCCCAGTGGGTGATGCGCACCAGCGGATCCCAGCGCCGCGTGGGCAGCGACGCCTCAGTCGTTTTCGCTGTCATGGTCGTGCTCCTCCCGCTCGCGCTCCAGATCCGCAGGCAAGTCCCGGTGCGCCAAAGCTGATCGGTTTCGAGTTCGCTCGGTCCGATGTCCTGCGGTTTCGGCGGCCGATTTCCGTGCGGCCTTGGGGCCCTCCGAGTGCGGTGGCCGTGCCGCGGTCGGGCGTTCGGCCGCTGTGGCGCCCTGGAGCGCCGGCGCAGCCAGAAGGCAGAGCGTGATCATCAATTTACAGCGCATGGCAAATATCCTCCTTGTGACATTCCCAACTGGCCGTTGGCGACGGCTCCCACCATGTGCCCGGCGCTTATCCGCGCCGGCATAAGCGCCTGCGCATGTCGGCAACGGGTGGCCCGCCTCGCCATTGCCGGCGCTACACCGCGGTCCCGACGAGCTTGCCGATCCCCGCCGTCAACGCCATCGCCAGCGCTCCCCAGAAGGTTACGCGCATGACCGAGCGGAACGGCGCCGCATCACCCGCCTTGGCTCCGAGCGCGCCAAGAAGTGCCAGGCAGAGGAGCGAGACGCTGATCACCAGTGGGATGAGCGAGTCGGCAGGCGCAAGCGCGACCACCATCAACGGCGCAGCGGCGCCGACGCTAAATGTCGCCGCCGAGGTAAATGCCGCCTGGAGCGGCCGAGCGGTCGACAGCTCGGAGATGCCGAGCTCGTCGCGGGCGTGCGCGCCGAGCGCGTCTTTTGCCATCAACTGGTCGGCGACTTGATGAGCCAGTTCGGGAGTGAGGCCGCGGGCGACATAGATACCGGCCAGTTCCTCGCGCTCGAACTCGGGTTGATCGCGAAGTTCGCCGCTTTCCTTGGCGAGGTTCGCCCGTTCGCTGTCGGCCTGGGAGCTGACCGAGACATATTCGCCTGCAGCCATCGACATCGCGCCCGCGACAAGCGCGGCAATGCCGGCAAGCAGAATCTCGGCCTTGTCGGCGGACGACGCCGCAATGCCGACGATCAGGCTGCCGGTCGAGACGATGCCGTCATTGGCGCCGAGCACCGCGGCGCGCAGCCAGCCGATTCGCTCGACTGTGTGACGTTCGACATGAAGATGCAGACGAGACATGTTTGTTACGTCGCATCATCCGCACGATGAAGCATTAGGTAGATTACCGATCCGCTCGGCAGAACGGCGCTTGCGCCTACCGCCGTAACCGACATCGACCCTTCAATATTGTGGGCGTGCAGTCTTGGAACTGCTCGGCGGGAGAGCGCGGGTAAGGTGACGCGCGGAGTATCGCCGATAAGCGAATCGAGACGTGCCGCGATCTGGCAGTCTCGTCCGGTGTGAGATCGACGCCGAGCTGCGCCTTCCCGATGACCCGACCCCAGTTTTGCCAAAGGCCAGAAGGAGAGCCCGGTGCTTCATCGGCCGGGGTTTAACCCCGGCCGATGAAGCAAATTCGGCAATCGTCATGAACCCCAGGGATGTGTGAGGTCGGGTATCGTTGAAGTCCGTCCGCCATGCTTCGATCTTGCTCCTGGCGTCGTCCCAAGACAAGAACCAGTGCGTGTTCGGGCATTCATCGCGCAGCCGGCCTGTGCGGAGAGAATGCGCAGACGCCGCGGAATGACTATAGTCGTCGGTGCGGCCCATCCTCATATTCCAGATAACCGCCCTCGAAACCGCCGGCAGCGGCCAGCGCGGCCCAGTCGGTGATATGGATATCGCGCCGCCGCGTGACCAGCAGCCCATCCTCGCGCAAGCCGCGTATGATCCGGTTCATATGGACAGGCGTCATCCCCAGGGCGTCGGCCAGTTGCGTCTGGACGATGTCGAGCGTGTAGGCGTCGCGCCTTCCCAGGCCCGCCCGCTCCATGCGGACGCCCAGCTCGCACAGAAGATGCGCCGTCCGCATGCGGGCATCGCGCCGCCCTACGTTGACGACCCATTGCGCCAAGATCGATCCGTCCGCCACGCAGTCGCGCCAGAATGCCTCCGCGACCGCCGGATAGGCACGAACGAGCTTCAGCAGGTCACGATGCGGCACTTTGAGGATCTTCACGGGCGATGAAAGGGCTTGGATCGCCCATTCGACCTTCGGTAGCATCAGGGAATAGAGGTCACACATGTCCCCTGCAATGTGAATGGCCGTGATCTGACGATGCCCGTCGCGGAGCTGCCCGAAGCGGGCCGCCAGACCGGACACGACGAGGCAGGAATAATCGGTGTGTTCGCCGGGGCGGACGATGTCCCTGTGGGGCTCGATCCCTGCCTCCCGGCCCTCCAGCGAGCATATCGCTGCCTGTTCTTCCTCGGTCAGGACCGACCGTTGCAGCAATCTGCGAACGAAGAGGAGAAAGGCCGGATGACCTGACAGGAGGAATTCCTTTCAAACGCGTTTAACAGCCATTGATTGTCACATTCGCTCGTCCCATCCGAGGGGAGCCTCATTGTTCGAAACGCACGACATCGCCAAAACGGACCGTGCTGAGCAACCTGCCCTCCGGATCCGTGACTTCCATGCGATGTTGTAGATGGATCGTGCGTCCGGTCAGCACATGTTCAGCGATGATGTCACGGGCGCTGCGGACCGCTTCGGCCACCGCGGCGGCAATATTGGGGAAATCCTGGCCTTCTTCGTCCAGAATATCCGTATCGTTGAACAGGTTGAGGTGATAGCGTGTCATGAGGAGCTTAAGGCCTATTTGCGGGAATGGGTTCCGTGTGGCACCGCTTGGCGGCTGGTACGAGCCGCTCGCCGAGCCTTGTCATCCGACCAGATCGAGACGGCGGCATGCGGTCAATCGGTCGCGTTCGCGCGCGTGGGCGGCAAGCTGCCGGCGCGATAGTCGGTCGTCGCGCGACCAGGGCATCGACGGCGAGCGTGCCCGCGATGCCACGATCTCGCGCGCACCGAACAGGCGCAGGACGGCGCGTCCGGTCGCATGATCCTACCCCAATGCCCGGCCGATCCGCCTCACGGCGGTGATTTCCGTCGCACCCAGAGCAAGCGAGAACACGCCCAAGCCCACACTGAATTGCTTTGCATGCATTCTACTCTCCGCCTGTGTGTGTTGTTCGGAACTACCGCGAACGTCCTGGCCCGATGGATCGAGGTGTTAGGCTGCAACCGCGACGGGCGGGATCAGGACCGAGCGGGCTGTCCGCAGACAATGATCAAGGGTGGGGCCAGCGAAATGGATTTGTCGTCCATCTGAAAGGCGGGCGCTCAGTTCCCACAGACAATCCCGATCGACGCACTCTGCTTTTGCCGACGGGGTCTCGAACGCCATATCCTCACCCAGTCGCTCGCGATGAAGCAGGTGGCGCTTCACCGAGGTCGCGCTTTCCCGATGTCTGTTGTGATGGAGTTCAAAATTTTCGCTGTGGAGGGAAAGCCAGTCGAAAATCCTCGGATCAACCATTTGTCACTTCTCGTTCGTGTCGGACATCATTCGCCTCTTGTCGGCAGACGCTTCCTGCTGGTGGAGGTTCCCGATCGGAGAAGTGTCCTTCACCTGTGTTATGAAGAAAGGTGCCGCCGCGAAAAGGACGGCCGGTTCAAGCCTGGAATAGGCTTCGATCCGGGTGTCGGCCCACCAGTCCGGACCGGGCAAAGCGCCCTCGCTGGCAATGATGGTGTCCGCTGCACGCAGCAGGACGGCGCAGAGCAGGCGACGATCATCCAGCCGGCGCTCGAATGCCAGCATGTGCCCGGCTCGAGAACCAGTGATGGCAAGCGGACGATAAGCGCCGTCGGAGAAGAGCGTGGGATCGCCCGTTCGAAGTCCGAGCAAGAAACGGATCAGCGCCAGTTTTCGCGTCGGTCCGTCGCATGGGGGTGCATCGATCCGGCTCTGTCGTAATGCGAAGTCGACCGGCCGTCGATTGTCGGGATCAACCAGGCTGAGATCGAACAGTTCCGCGCCCTGATACAAGTCGGGTACGCCCGGGACGCAATATTTGAGCGCAGTCTGGACGAGGCTGTTGGCCTCCGCCGCCGGCGCGATTCTGGCCACGAATGCCCCGACAGCGCGGGTGAAAGGATCGTCCGCCAGCAAGGCGTCCAGCAGCGCGCGCGCTCTCGCTTCATAGTCAGTGTCGGGCGCTTCCCAGCTCGATCTGAGGCGTGCCTCGCGCAATGCCTTTTTCTGCCAGGCGCCGATGCGATCCCCTAAGCCTGAAGTTGGACTCTCCCGCGTGGTTATCGGCCAGATGCCGACGATTGTCTGGAACAGCTGGTAGCGGTCGGCAGGATGGATCGCGATGCCATGCCGGTCCGCAAGCTGCGTCCAGCGCGTCACGGCCTCTTCCCATTCATCGGGGATCGCGCTCAGGACGGCGAGGCGCGCACGGACATCTTCCCCGCGCTTGTGATCATGCGTGCCGGTCGCCAGCAGGGCATGGGGAAAATCCGCCGACCGGCTTGCGACGCGGCGATGGAAAAGATCGGGCGAGATCGCGAACTCGCCCGGTTCGGACCCTACATCATTGGCCGAAAGCAGCGGCGCATAGCGGTAGAAGGCGGTGTCCTCTATCCCCTTGGCCGCAATCGGCGCGGACAATTGCTGAAAACGGCGCACGGCCTCTGCGGCGCGGTCCGGCGCGGCATGGCCATCGCCCGCCAGCCAGTCGAGAATCCGGCGCGCAACAGGGGCTTCGCCGGGTGGGAGGAGGGGCTGGACGTCGTCCCAGACCTTCTGCCGCGCGGGCTTATCACTCGGCGGCGCCGAACGGCCGTCGCCATAGGTCCGGTAGACGGGGAAAACCTGCAGCAGGCAGGTGATCGCGCGTCGGACCATGGCTGGGGTCACGGCCTCGGCGAGATCATCCGACACGCGCCAGAGGGCGACAAAGGCTTCCGCGCAGGCGGCCAGTTGCGCCTCGAACTGCCAGCAGAGCATATCCCGCTTCGCCTGCCGCACCACGCCGGTCATGTCGGCCTGAGAAGGCTCCAGTCCTTGCCACATGGCAGTGAGCGGCGTCTGGCCTTCCGGAGCGTGGAGAAGTGCCGTCGCGTCGCGCATGAAATCATAGCCGCTGGTGCCGTCCATGCCCCAGTCGCTCGGCAAAGCCTCGTCCGCGCCCAATATCTTTTCGACGACGATCCACGCGCCGGGGCGGATCGCGTCCATCGCCGCGCGCAGGCGACGGCAATAGCCGGCGGGATCGGTCAATCCGTCGACATGGTCGATGCGCAGCCCGTCGATCAATCCTTCGCGGTAGAGGTCCAGATAAAGCCGGTGAGTGGCGTCGAACACGGCCGGGTCCTCGATGCGCAGGCCAGCCAATTCGTTGATGGAGAAGAAGCGACGCCAATTGAGGCTGTCGTTGGCCGTGCGCCAATGGACGAGACGATAATGCTGCGCGTCGGCGATCACCCGAAGATCCTCGCCCAAGGGGGTATCGGGCCGGAGGGGCAGGCGCCGTCCGCCATAGAGCAGCAGATGCGGATCGTCGCCTGCCATCAGTTTCAGGTCGCCCGACGCGATCGCCTCGCTCAGGGTCGCGCCGAGGATGGGCAGGATCAGCGGGCCGTTCCAGTCGATGTCGAAATAGCCGGCATAGCGGCTGCCCCTACCCAGCCGCAGCACATCGTTCCACCACGGATTCTCGTCGCCGGCGACACCCATATGGTTGGGGACGATGTCGATGACGAGGCCCATGTCGCGGGCGCGCAGTGCCGTGACGAGGCTGCGGAAGCCTGGCTCACCGCCCAGTTCCGGGTTGATGCGTGTGGGATCGACCACGTCGTAGCCGTGGGTCGATCCCTGGCGCGCCATGGTGATGGGAGAGGCATAGACATGACTGATGCCCAGGTCGGCCAGATAGGGGACGATCGCTTCCGCCGCGGCGAAGGGAAAGTCCCCGGTGAGCTGCAGGCGATAGGTGGCGCGCGGGATCATCGGCCGCGCACCGCGTTGAGGCGCGCGATGCGTGTGGCCACGTCCGGCCGTTCCAGAAGCGCGTCCATGGGCGCGGGAAGGCGACGGGACCAGTTGGGGTGCTCGTCGGTCGTGCCGGGCAGGTTGGGTTGTTCGACCTCTCCGATCAGGTCCTCCATCGGCACCACCAGAAGCGGCGCTGGGGAACTTGCTAGAAAATCGAACGCGCGGTCGATGACCGGCGCCGGGTCGGCCGGCTGGTGCTCGTCCTCGCCGATTGCGGCCCACAGCGCAGCGCGAGCGGCGGCACGGTCGGCCTGCGTGTCGCCGCCGCGCCCCAGCCGGCGGTTCCATTCGAGATCGCGGCCGGTCCACCAGCCGGCGATCGTCGGCGTATCGTGCGTGGCGCTCATCGCGATCGAAGTGGCCGGATAGGCTTCGGCGCGGAGGAACGCGCCGTCCTGATCGCGGGAGAAAGGCAGCACCGCCATGCCGTAGATGCCGGCATGCCCGATCGCATCGCTGAAGCCTGGCGGTCGTGTTCCCAGATCTTCGGCAATGACGACGGCGCGCGCGTGCCAGGCCTCCAGCTTGATGAGACGGAGGAGGTCCGCAAAGGGATAGGCGAGGTACGCGCCCTCGCTCGCCGGGCGCCCCTCCGGCACGACCCACAGCCGTTGCAGGCCGAAAGCGTGATCGATGCGGATACCGCCGCTCCGGGGGATGTTGGCGCGAAGCATGGCGATGAAGGGCGCGAAGCCGCGATCGGCCAAGCCCTGCGGGCTGTAGGTGGTGAGTCCCCAATTCTGGCCCAACGGTCCCAGCGGATCGGGCGGCGCGCCGATATGAAGGCCCTGAAGGAAGGCGCCGGGTTCCTCCGCCACATCTTCGCCCGCCGGCTCGACACCGACGGCCAGGTCGGTGATGATGCCGATAGCCATGCCCGCTTCCGCCGCGGCCTGCTGCACGGCGTCCAGCCCGCGTCGGGCGTTGGCCTGGAGGAAGGTGGCAAAGGGCCGATCATCGGGTGCGGCATCCCGCAGAGCGGCGAGTTTTGCCGGGCCGGCGGCGGCCCAGTCGATCAATCCGCCCTGACCAGTCGCGGGCGGGCGTGGGGCTTCTCCGAACAAACCGTTGAGCCGGAGGCGGCTGGAGGGCGAATAGGGCGCGAAGCAGCCGGGACGGGGAAGGGATTGGGCGTGAACGGGACTGAGTGCCACGGCGTCGGCGCCGCTCCGCCCGAGCCGCAGGACGGCGTCGGCGAGCAGCGGAAAATCGCCGAAATCGGTCCCGGGTTTCGTCAGCGACGGTATCTGGATCGCCACTCCCCAGCAGCGGCGGGGGATCGCCGGGCAGCGCTTCGGCGCGACAGCCAGCGTTACGTCGCCGTTCGCCAGGACCAGGCGATAATAGCCCGGCCGCCCGATGCCCGTGCGCCAGCCCTTCACGGCTGTCCCCTGATCGTCGATCAGGCGGATCGGCTGTTCATCCAGCGCGGAGGGCAATGTGATGGGACTGTCGCAATCCACCGTGAGAAGGGACGGGGGCGCTCTCTTTCGCTGGTGGAGGGCCGTGCGGCTGGCATCGATCGCGCCGTCCGTGTCGGCGGGGAAGCCGAGCGCGACAAGAATGGCGGCCAGGTTTTCGTCGTTCACGACATGCTCCACCCCGTCCGCATCGGTCCATTGCCTTGCCAGCCCGGCTCCGTCGGCAAGAGCGTGGAGCGCGCTCATGGCCGGTCGATCCAGGCGGTGCAGCTTGCCGGCGCTCCAGGTACGCCGGTGCTGAACAGCGGCGCCATCGTCCGCTCGGCCGGCACGGCTTCGTCGCCGAGGTTGAGGAGCAGAGTCAGCACCTCGCCACCGCCCAGCCGCCAGCGCGCCTGAACGGCGGCCGACGAGAGCGGGTGCGCGTCGATCGCCCGGCAATCTTCGAGGCCAGGGACGACATGCTGCCGCCGCAGGTCCAGTAGCCTGCGGTAGAAGGCGCGCCATTCGGCCGCATCGGCGCCGGGCGCGACGCGCGATGCCTCGAACGTTCCGGGCGCGTTGGGATCGGGGATACGGGTGCGGGCTTCCTCGCTGGCGAACGCGGGAAAGCCGGCGAACTCGCGGCGGCGGCCCTCGCGCACGGCATCCGCCATTTCGTCGTGAAAGTCGGTGAAGAAGAAGAAGGGGCTGCGAGCCCCAACCTCCTCTCCCATGAAGAGCAGGGGTATCTGGGGCATCAGCAGCAGCAGGGTGGTCGCCGCACGCAACCTGACGGGATCGGTCAATGCCAGCAGTCGTTCGCCCATGGCGCGGTTACCGACCTGATCGTGATTCTGCAGGAAGGCGATGAAGGCGGTGGGCGGCAAATGGGCGCTGGGCGTGCCCCTTTTTCTGCCCTTCTGATGTATCGATGCCTCGCCCTGGTAGATGAAGCCCCCGCGCAGGCAACGGGCGAGGCGGTCGGCGGGGTTTTCTGCGAAATCAGCGTAATAGCCGTCGGTCTCGCCGGTCAGCAGGACGTGCAGGACATTATGGAAATCGTCGTTCCACTGTGCGTCATAGGCGGTGGGCTTCAGGCGTCCGGCGTCGTTTCGCTCGTTCTCCAGCATCAGGTGGACGTGCCGGCCGGGGCAGGCGGTGCGGATGTCGCGGGCGAGGGCATCGAGAAAGGCATCGTCGCCGATCGCGTGGACGGCATCGAAGCGAAGCCCGTCGAAGCCGTAGTCCTTCAGCCACATCAGCGCGTTCTCGCGGAAATAGGCGGCGACTTCCGGCCGGTCGACAGCGATCGCGCCACCCCAGGGCGTATGCCGCTCCGCATGGAAGAAGGCGGACGCATAGGCGCCGAGATAATTTCCGTCAGGGCCGAAATGGTTATAGACGACATCGAGGAAGATCATGAGGCCATGGGCATGGGCCGCGTCGACGAGGGCGCGCAGCTCCTCCGGGCTGCCATAGGCCTCTGCCGGCGCGAACGGCAGGACGCCGTCATACCCCCAGTTGCGCATGCCGCTGAAGGCGTTGACCGGCATCAGCTCGATTGCGGTGATGCCGAGATCGGCAAGAGCGGGCAGTTGCGCTGCCACGCCAGCATAACCTCCGCTCAGGCCCACATGCAACTCATGGATCACGGCCTCCCGCCATGGTCTGCCGCGCCAGTCGGTTGCGGCACGTCGACCCTGGGCGGCAACGAGGCTCCAGCCATGGACGCCGCCCGACTGCGCGCGCGAGGCGGGGTCGGGCACGGCCAGGTCGGGGCCGAGGCGGAAGCGGTAGCGGGTGCCGGGCTCGGCTTCGGTCTCTGTGGAGAACCAGCCGTCGGCGTCGCGCGCCATCGGTCGGGACGCGCGGCCGTCCAACTCCAGCGTCACCCTATCGCGATCCGGCGCCCAGAGGCGGAAGCGCCAGCGCCCGTCGCCGAGGTCGAGTGGTCCCCAGCACGTCATGCCTCCGTCTTCTCCCCGAGCCAGCAGATGAGGACGGCCGAATGGGGCTGAACCCCATATTCGTCGCCAATGGTGAAGGGCGCGCGCTCCGGCTGGGCGCTGTCGATCAACACCTCGCGCGGCGCAGAAGGAGCGGGGAGGGTGAAGTCCACCGGATCGTCGCCGGCGTTGAGGAGGAGGCTCAACGTCTCCACTCGGCCGTCCTCCAGCAGCACCGCGCGACGCATGACAAGGGCGCGGCCTTCAGGATTGTTCCAGTCGTCTTCGCTCAGCGGCCGCCCGCGCTCATCCCACCATTCGATGTCGTTGACGCCGAAGCCGGGCGAATCCTGCCCATAAAGGAAGGTCGGCGCGCGCAGCACCGGATGCGCCTTGCGCAGCGCGACCAGGCGAGCGGTGAAATCGAACAGCGCCCTGCCTTCTTCACCCTCCAGCAGGGACCAGTCGAGCCAGCTGATCTCATTATCCTGGCAATAGGCGTTGTTGTTGCCGCCCTGGGTGCGGCAGAACTCATCGCCCGCCACGAGCATCGGCGTGCCGAGCGAGGCGAGCAGGGTGGTGAGCATTGCACGTCGGACGCGACCGCGAGTCTCATTGATCGCCGGGTCTTCGGTCGGCCCTTCCGTGCCCCAGTTGCGCGAGAGGTTGTTGTCGTGGCCATCGCGATTCTCCTCGCCATTGGCCTCATTATGCCGTTCCTCATAAGAGACGAGGTCGGCGAGGGTGTAGCCGTCATGGCTGGTGAGGAAATTGACGCTCGCCCATGGCCTGCGCGCCCGGCGGTCGAACAGGTCGCCCGAGCCTGAGAGGCGCGCGGCGAGATCCGCGCGCTGGCCCGGATCGCCACGCCAGAAGCGGCGGGCCGTATCGCGATATTTGTCGTTCCATTCAGCAAATCCGGGGGGGAAGTTGCCGAGCTGATAGCCGCCCATGCCTACGTCCCAGGGCTCGGCGATCAGCTTCAGGCGCCCGAGGATCGGGTCCTGTCGCAGTACGTCGAACAGCCCGGCATTGGGATCGAAGCCATGATCGGTCCGCCCGAGGGTGAGGCCCAGATCGAAGCGGAAGCCGTCTATGCCGAAGCTGGTCGCCCAGTATCGCAGCGAATCCGCCACCATTTGGATGACGCGGGCATGAGTCAGCTTGAAGGTGTTGCCGGTGCCGGTGTCGTTGAGGCAGTAGCGCGGATTATCGGGCAACAGGCGGTAGTAGGTCGCATTGTCGATGCCGCGCCAGGACAGGGTGGGGCCCAGCTCCGATCCTTCGCAGCTATGGTTGTAGACGACGTCGAGGATCACCTCTATCCCCGCCGCGTGCAGCCTTCGTACCGCCACGCGCAGCTCGTCATGGGTGTCGCCGGCGAAATAGCTCGGCTCCGGCGCGAAGAAGCTCAGCGTGTTATAGCCCCAATAGTTGCGCAACCCGCGCTCCTGAAGGAAGCGGTCCTGGGTGAAGGCGTGGATCGGCATCAGTTCCAGCGCGGTGATGCCCAGGCGCTTCATATGATCGATGACTTTGGGGTGGGCGAGGGCGGCAAAGGTCCCGCGTTCCTGTGGCGGCGCTGCCTCCAGGAGCTTCGTCAAACCCTTGGCGTGCGCTTCGTAGATGACCGTTTCCGACCAGGGGATGTTGGGCCGCACGTCGCGCGACCAGTCGAAGCTGTCATGCGTCACCACCGCCTTGGGCATGGCGGGCGCACTGTCACGCTTGTCGAAGCCTAGCCTCTCTTATTCACGACGCTCGGTTTCGGGCCCGCTCTGGGCATTTGCTGCGGCTGGCTGTATTGCGCGGACGACCGGCATCGCTGGCGTTTGTTTCACCGCATTCGGATTGATGGGCTTTTCGGGTTGAAGGGCTGGGCTCGGAGTTCTGCGGCGCTGCCGCATGGGCTACGTCGGCGCAGGCTTCAGCCGGAGAACGAGGGCGCGGAACAGGTCGGCATCCGGACAGGCGGAAGCGAAGGCAATGCGGATGCGGCTAGCACTTTCTACGACGCGCGCAGCGACCTTGAGCAGCCGCAGGCGCAAGGTGGTAAACTCCGCGCTTGCCAGAGCAGCGGTCCTGGGCATCGCCTGCTGGATGCGCCATAGCAGCCAGTATGCGGCAGTGTGCAGTATCAGGCGCATCTGATTGGCATTGGCCGAGCGGCACGAGGTTCGGTCGCTGGCGAGCTGGGACTTGTGGCGCTTGATCAGGTTCTCGGCCTGACCACGCGCGCAGTAGAGCGTGTCGTAGATGTGCTCGGCCGATCCTGTTGCCAACGAGGTGACGACATAGCGGATGTCCATGCCCAGCGTGCTGGCCTCGATCCGTGCAACGACGCGACGCTGGCACTTCCAGGTCTTTGCCCCATAGCGGGTCTCGGCATAGTTGCGCAGGACGGGACACTGACGCTGGGCGCGCTTGACCGCGCAGGCATCGGCGACCGCAACAATGGCGGGATCGGCGCGCAGCGCTGAATTGGTGGGCAGGCCGAACACGTAATCGACGCGGGCCGCATCGCAGTAGGCCATGACCTCGGGTCGACCATAGTGCCCGTCGCCGCGGATAGTGATGTGGGTATCGGGCCAATTACGGCGCAGGTGACGCACCAGGCGTCGGATGTGCCCCGCCGCCTCCTTTCCAGAAGGCGTCTTGCCTGTGCGCAGCAGCATGGCCACCGGCCTGCCGGTCGCGGTGTCGTAGATATGGATCGGTAGGAAGCAGCGCTCCCCATGATGCCCGTTCCAGAACGAGAGCTGTTGATAGCCATGCACGACGTCGCACGTGTCGTCGATATCCAGCGTGACCGCTGTCGGAGGGGCGGGATAGCTGGC
The DNA here is from genome assembly GCF_000447205.1 of Sphingobium ummariense RL-3. Lineage (GTDB taxonomy): Bacteria > Pseudomonadota > Alphaproteobacteria > Sphingomonadales > Sphingomonadaceae > Sphingobium > Sphingobium ummariense. The sequence goes on from NZ_AUWY01000127.1 coordinate 48,834, forward strand.
GCAGTAGATGTCGATCATCGCGGCCATCATGCTGGCCAGTTCGCGCGTAGTCGGTGCATTTTCCCACCGGCTCATCGTCGGTTGGCTGGCCAGCCCCGCGCCCGATTCCGGCAGCTTGCCGAGCGCCAGGCGGAAGCCTGGATCGTCGCGCAGAGCATCGAGATCATCGGCATCCTCATAGCCGCACGCAATCGCGAACACACGGGCACGCAGAATGTCATCCAGGCGATGGATCACCCGCGCTGGATCGCGCGGATCGGCAATACAAGCCGCCAGGCGCTGGCAAATCCCCATCGCGCGCTCGGCCTGTGCAAGCAGTAGAACACCGCCATCCGAGGTAAGCCGGCCACCGTCGAACGCAGCTGTGATTTTCTTGCGGCCGACTGCTGGGAATCCAAATGAGCTTGCGATATCATCGTTCATGGCGGGTGTGGCCCGTGGCATTTTCTGCCCTGCGGCAGGTTCGGCTTAGACACCCAGTTCCTAATTCAGATCAGAGGCTTACGCCACTCCCGCCAACCCTTCAGGACACTTTTGGTGAATAAGGCGGGCTAGATCCGCGCGCTTGCCGCGCACCGGATAACCATGCAGCACGTCGTTCCACCGCAGGCTGCCAGAAAGACGCCGGGCATAGGGGTCGAGAAGCAACTTGTTGGGATTGAAGCGATGGCCCTGTTCAGGCGCATAGGGACCGTGGACCCGATAGCCGTAGAGCAGGCCGGCACGCGCGTCGGGAAGGTAGCCGTGCCACACTTCGTCCGTACATTCGGGGAGGGGCAGGCGGGCGATCTCTTTGCGACCGCTGGGATCGAATAGGCATAATTCGATCCGATCGGCATTGGCGGAGAAGATGGCGAAATTGACACCGAGCCCGTCGAAGCTGGCGCCCAAGGGATAGGGTGATCCGCCTTCGAGGCGGTCGGGAAGAAAGGTCAAGGGCGCCCCATTCGTTCAGAGGAGAAGACGTGCCGGTCTAGGCGGCTACCTCGCCTTTGGCCGACTTGCCCGGTTCCTTTCTCACCACGCCGGTCGCGAGCGGACTGGAGGTCTGGCTCATGGCATCGGCCTGCGCGATCTCGGCCTCCGCCTGATGCCAATGTTCTTCGGCCAGCCCGTCGGGATGGCCTTGGGCTTCCCAGATCGCATGGGCTCTTCGGCGAATTCGTTCCTGGATTTCGATCGACATGGTGTCCCCGCAGAATGCGTTGCATGGCCATCGGAATGCATGGCGTGCCGATTGGATGCGCGGACTGATCCGGATTAGGCTCAGGACCCATTGATTGGCTGAGAGCGATGTGATTCAGGCTCCGCGAGGAGACTGAGCATGAGCGACCTGTATTGGCTGACGGACGAGCAGATGGCGCGTTTGTCGCCGTATTTTCCCAAGAGTCACGGCAAGCCTCGGGTTGATGACCGGCGGGTGCTGAGCGGGATCATCTTCGTCAATCGCAACGGGCTGCGCTGGCGAGACGCGCCCAGGGAATACGGTCCGCACAAGACGCTCTACAACCGATGGAAACGGTGGGGCGAGATGGGCGTGTTTGGCCGGATGATGGAGGGTCTGTCCGCCCAGAAAGCCGAACCGCAGACCCTCATGATCGATGCGACCTATCTCAAGGCCCACCGCACGGCTTCCAGCCTTGGGGTAAAAAAGGGGATCTCGGCCGCCTGATCGGACGGACCAAGGGCGGCATGAACACCAAGCTTCACGCCGTCACCGATGCCAACGGCCGCCCCTTGAGCTTCTTCATCACGGCCGGCCAGATCAGCGATTACACCGGCGCGGCAGCCCTGCTCGATGATCTGCCCAAGGCGCAGTGGATGCTGGCTGACCGGGGCTATGACGCCGAATGGTTCAGGGACGCGCTCGAGCAAAAGGGCATCACGCCCTGCATCCCGGGCCGGAAATCCCGTTCCTTTCCAGTGAAATACGACAAGCGCCGATACAAACGCCGCAGCCGCATCGAGATCATGTTCGGCCGCCTGAAAGACTGGCGCCGTGTGGCAACCCGCTACGACCGCTGCCCAACCGTCTTCTTCTCCGCCATCGC
>NZ_AUWY01000128.1 GCF_000447205.1 Sphingobium ummariense RL-3
CCCGCCTTATTCACCAAAAGTGTCCTGAAGGGTTGGCGGGAGTGGCGTAAGCCTCTGATCTGAATTAGGAACTGGGTGTCTAAGCCGAACCTGCCGCAGGGCAGAAAATGCCACGGGCCACACCCGCCATGAACGATGATATCGCAAGCTCATTTGGATTCCCAGCAGTCGGCCGCAAGAAAATCACAGCTGCGTTCGACGGTGGCCGGCTTACCTCGGATGGCGGTGTTCTACTGCTTGCACAGGCCGAGCGCGCGATGGGGATTTGCCAGCGCCTGGCGGCTTGTATTGCCGATCCGCGCGATCCAGCGCGGGTGATCCATCGCCTGGATGACATTCTGCGTGCCCGTGTGTTCGCGATTGCGTGCGGCTATGAGGATGCCGATGATCTCGATGCTCTGCGCGACGATCCAGGCTTCCGCCTGGCGCTCGGCAAGCTGCCGGAATCGGGCGCGGGGCTGGCCAGCCAACCGACGATGAGCCGGTGGGAAAATGCACCGACTACGCGCGAACTGGCCAGCATGATGGCCGCGATGATCGACATCTACTGCGCCAGCTATCCCGCCCCTCCGACAGCGGTCACGCTGGATATCGACGACACGTGCGACGTCGTGCATGGCTATCAACAGCTCTCGTTCTGGAACGGGCATCATGGGGAGCGCTGCTTCCTACCGATCCATATCTACGACACCGCGACCGGCAGGCCGGTGGCCATGCTGCTGCGCACAGGCAAGACGCCTTCTGGAAAGGAGGCGGCGGGGCACATCCGACGCCTGGTGCGTCACCTGCGCCGTAATTGGCCCGATACCCACATCACTATCCGCGGCGACGGGCACTATGGTCGACCCGAGGTCATGGCCTACTGCGATGCGGCCCGCGTCGATTACGTGTTCGGCCTGCCCACCAATTCAGCGCTGCGCGCCGATCCCGCCATTGTTGCGGTCGCCGATGCCTGCGCGGTCAAGCGCGCCCAGCGTCAGTGTCCCGTCCTGCGCAACTATGCCGAGACCCGCTATGGGGCAAAGACCTGGAAGTGCCAGCGTCGCGTCGTTGCACGGATCGAGGCCAGCACGCTGGGCATGGACATCCGCTATGTCGTCACCTCGTTGGCAACAGGATCGGCCGAGCACATCTACGACACGCTCTACTGCGCGCGTGGTCAGGCCGAGAACCTGATCAAGCGCCACAAGTCCCAGCTCGCCAGCGACCGAACCTCGTGCCGCTCGGCCAATGCCAATCAGATGCGCCTGATACTGCACACTGCCGCATACTGGCTGCTATGGCGCATCCAGCAGGCGATGCCCAGGACCGCTGCTCTGGCAAGCGCGGAGTTTACCACCTTGCGCCTGCGGCTGCTCAAGGTCGCTGCGCGCGTCGTAGAAAGTGCTAGCCGCATCCGCATTGCCTTCGCTTCCGCCTGTCCGGATGCCGACCTGTTCCGCGCCCTCGTTCTCCGGCTGAAGCCTGCGCCGACGTAGCCCATGCGGCAGCGCCGCAGAACTCCGAGCCCAGCCCTTCAACCCGAAAAGCCCATCAATCCGAATGCGGTGAAACAAACGCCAGCGATGCCGGTCGTCCGCGCAATACAGCCAGCCGCAGCAAATGCCCAGAGCGGGCCCGAAACCGAGCGTCGTGAATAAGAGAGGTTAGAAGGACAGGTAATAAAAAGGCCCCGGATCGCTCCGGGGCCTTTCCTCATTTCCTGCTATGGAACTTATGCTGCGGCCAGACGCGCGATCTTGCCGATCCGGTCGCCGGCGATGCGCATCATCGCCTTCTGCAGCTTCTCGAACGCGCGGACCTCGATCTGGCGGACGCGCTCGCGCGACACGCCATAGACCTGGGACAGCTCCTCCAGCGTCTTGGGCTCTTCGGCCAGCCGACGCTCGGCCAGGATGTGCTTCTCGCGGTCGTTCAGGTCGCTCATCGCCTGCACCAGCATGTCGTGGCGCAGTTCGCGCTCCTGCTCGTCCGCAACGCGTTCGTCCTGTAGCGGATCGGTGTCCGCCAGCCAGTCCTGCCACTGGCCCTCGCCGTCCTCGCGCATCGGCACATTGAGCGACGTATCGCCGCCCATCGCCATGCGGCGGTTCATGGACACGACGTCCTCCTCGCTGACGCCCAGATCGGTTGCGATCTTGCGGACGTCGTCGGGATGCAGGTCGCCATCCTCGAACGCCTCGATGCTGTTCTTCATCCGGCGAAGGTTGAAGAAGAGCTTCTTCTGCGCGGCGGTTGTGCCCATCTTGACCAGGCTCCACGACCGCAGGATGAATTCCTGGATCGAGGCGCGGATCCACCACATCGCATAGGTGGCGAGGCGGAAGCCGCGATCGGGCTCGAACTTCTTCACGCCCTGCATCAGGCCGATATTGCCTTCGCTGATCAGTTCGCTGACCGGCAGGCCATAGCCGCGATAGCCCATCGCGATCTTTGCGACGAGGCGAAGATGCGAGGTTACAAGCTGCGCCGCGGCCTCAGGATCCTGATGTTCCTGATAGCGCTTCGCCAGCATATATTCCTGCTCGGGCGTCAGAATCGGAAACTTGCGGATTTCCGAGAGATAACGGTTGAGGCTGGCTTCACCGCCCAGCGCCGGAACCGTGGGGACATTGCTCTTGTTGGCCATGTCGCTTTCCTTTCCCTTTCATGCGCGGCGGGACCCAGAAGAGGCGTCCAGGCGCCGTCGCAAACTTGTCGAACCTTATACGTGAAGCGCGCTTAACAGTTCCTGCATATCGGCCGGGATTGCGCTTTCGAACATAAGGGATTCACCTGTCACAGGATGTATGAACCCCAGCGTTCTTGCGTGCAATGCCTGCCTTTTGAAACCCAGCGTTTCCAGTATCGTTTTGAAACTCTTTTTCGCTCTACCGTAAATCGGATCCCCGATCAAGGGGTGTCCGATATGCGCCATGTGCACGCGGACCTGGTGCGTACGGCCGGTTTCCAGCCGGCATTCCACCAAAGCCGCCTCGCGCAGGCGCTCCTTCATGCGGTAGTGGGTCACGGCGTGCTTGCCGCGTCCTTCCCGATGAACAGCCATCTTCTTTCGATCGGCGTCGGATCGCCCGATCCACGTATCCACCGTTCCGGACGACGGAACGGGCAAACCCTGGACAACGGCGCTGTAGAGCCGATGGACGCTGTGCGCCTTGAACTGCTGCGCCAGGCCTTCATGCGCCCTGTCGGATTTAGCAACGACCAACAGGCCGGAAGTATCCTTGTCGATGCGATGAACGATGCCGGGCCGTGCCACGCCGCCGATTCCGGACAGTCCACCATGGCAATGGTGCAGCAACGCATTGACCAGCGTCCCATCCGGATTTCCAGCGGCCGGATGGACCACCAGGCCCGCGGGCTTGTCGACGACGATCAGATGTTCGTCCTCATGCACGATCGCGAGTGGTATGTCCTGCGGCGCTGCCTCCGCAGCGATTGGGGCGGGCAGTGTGATGGCGTAGTTCTGCCCCACTTCCACCTTCGCAGAGGGACTAAGCGCCCGGCCGGAGAGGGTCACATGACCCTCCTGGATCAGCGCCTTCAACCGCTCGCGGGAAAAATCCGGCATCAGGTCCGCCAGGGCCCGGTCCAGCCGCAGGCCTGCTTGAGCCTCGCCCACCGTAATTTCGATGTTGGAAACCCCCGAACCCATTGCTTAGGGATGTAGGAATGAAGGTCCGGATTTCAAGGTCGCTGTTGGAACAGATCGTGCACCTGGCGGCCCGGCAGGCGGTGGAAGTGTGCGGTCTGCTGCTGGGGGAGGGCAGGCGGATAACGGCGATTCTGCCCGCCGCGAATGTGGCGCTCGATCCGGCGCGCCATTTCGAGCTGGACCCTGCCATATTGATCGCGGCGCATCGTGCCGCGCGGCAGGGCGGTCCAGCCGTGCTGGGACATTATCATTCCCACCCGAGCGGCCGGGCGGAGCCTTCCCGCACCGATGTGGAGTGCGCACGGCCGGACGGGACGCTGTGGTTGATCGTCGGTGGAGAAGGCGCGCGACTGTGGGTGGCGCAAGCCGGCGAGGACGGCAACCTTCGCTTTATCGAGGCCGATCTGGCGACGGAATGACCGGAAAGCGGGCGCGGCCGGGGTTGCATCGCACGCCGTGGCGGCGCATGAGCGGGCATTCCTTTCCGTTTTCAACCGGCGGTTCCGACCTTCATGACCCATTCCACCGACAGCATCGAATTCGCCAGCCTGCTCTGTTCGCGCCTCTGCCACGACTTGCTCAGTCCTGTCGGCGCGCTCAACAACGGGTTGGAGCTGATGGCGGACGAGACCGATCCCGAAATGCGGCAGCGCTGCCTGGATCTGCTGGCGGACAGCGCGAAAACCTCCGCGAACAAGCTGAAATTCTTCCGTCTGGCTTTCGGATCGGCCGGTGGTTTCGGCGATGCCGTGCCGACGCATGAGGCGCGGGTTGCGATCGAGGGCATGTTTTCCGCTTCCGGCCGGGTGAAGGTCGGCTGGCTGGTCGAGGACGACATGCTGGGCAAGCTGCCGGTCAAGGTCCTGCTCAACCTTTCGCTGATTGCCGGCGATGCGCTGGTGCGTGGCGGCCAGCTCGACATCGGTGCCGAGCGGCGGCCGGGCGTGACCGAGATCGTGGTGCGTGCCGACGGACCGAAGCTGGTGCTGGACCCGGAGCTGCGCGCCGCCCTATCTGGCACCCTGCCGCCCGAAGGGCTTGCCTCGCGCACGGCCGCGGCCTGGATGGTGCGTACGCTGGTGACGGCGGCCGGCGGCGACATCGCACTTTCGCCCCCGGGCGAGCCGGTGTTGCTGTTCGGCGCCTCGCTGCCCGATCGCGCCTGACAGTATCCGGACTGTCCGGCCTGGAAGAGCACGGCGCTAGGCCCGCATCTCCTCGGCCAACGCCTTCATCAGTTCGGCGGCGGGCAGGCTGCGGGCGAGGGGCGCGCCCTGGCCGGCCCATTGCGCGCCGTAGCCGCCTTCGCCCTGCGCCTTGGCAGCGCCGTTGAGCGCTTTTCCCACATCATAGGCGACAGGATAGGCGGGCGGCACGGCGTCGCTATCCAGCCCCCAGGCGGTAAATCGGTTGGCGAGGCAGCGTGCCGGCCTGCCGGATACGGCGCGGGTCATGACCGTGTGCAGGGCCGCAGGGCTTGCGAGCGCCGCGCGATAAGCGGCGTCGGCGCTACTTTCCGGGCAGCCGATGAAGGCTGTGCCGAGCTGCGCCGCCACCGCGCCCAGGTCCAGTGCCGCACGGACGCCCCTACCGTCCATGATGCCGCCCGCCGCGATGACCGGCAGGCCTGACCGGGTAACGAGCAGCCGAGTGAGGGCGAAGGTGCCGAGCCGGTCGTCCGGCGCATCGGGATCGAACATGCCCCTGTGGCCGCCCGCCTCATAGCCCTGCGCGACGATGGCGTCGATGCCCGCCGCGCGCGCGGCTTCGGCCTCAGCCAGACTGGTCGCGGTAGCGAGGAGCAGGCAGCCCGCCTGCTTCAGCGTCGCGATCCGGCGGGCATCGGGCAGGCCGAAGTGAAAGCTGACCACGGCCGGCCGTGCTTCGGCCATGGTCGCGAGCATGGCGTCGTCGTCCGCGAAGCTGCGATATATCTCGTTCAGCATTTCCGGCGGCCGCGCACCATAGAGGGCGAAGAGCGGATCGAGCGCCTCGACCCATGCCTGTTCCTTCGCCGGATCCCGTCGTGCGGGCGCATGGACGAAGAGATTGACGTTGAAGGGCCGATTCGTCAGCGCGCGAACGGCATCGATCGCCTCGCGCGCGGAGGCAGCCGTGCCCGCACCCACCGCGATCGAGCCGAGACCGCCGTTATTGCAGACAGCAGCCGCCAGCGCCGGGGTGGAGGTGCCGGCCATCGGTGCCTGGATGATAGGAAGGCCGAGCCCGAGCGAGTCTGTCAGCGACATGGGCGGTTATTTGCGCCGTGGGCGGGCGATGCGCAATCGCAATCGCAATCGCGATCGATCGCAGCTGGCATGAGAGGGGAGTAGGGCGACCGCCTGCCCCAAAAAGAAGAAGCCCGGCCGCATCGCTGCGACCGGGCCTCCGTCGATGAGCCTGAGAAAGGGATCAGGCGCTGTAGTACATGTCGAATTCGACCGGCGAAGGCGCCATTTCCCAGCGGTACACTTCGGGCCACTTCAGCTCGATATAGGCCTCGATCTGGTCCTTGGTGAACACGTCGCCCTTCAGCAGGAACTCATGGTCGGCTTCCAGGCTGTTGAGCGCTTCGCGCAGCGAACCGCAGACGGTCGGCACCTGGCTCAGCTCTTCCGGCGGCAGGTCATAGAGGTTCTTGTCCATCGCGGCGCCCGGATGGATCTTGTTCTCGATGCCGTCGAGGCCCGCCATCAGCAGCGCGGCATAGCACAGATAGGGGTTCGCCATCGCGTCGGGGAAGCGGAACTCCACGCGCTTCGCCTTGGCGCCCGCACCATAGGGAATGCGGCAGGAAGCCGAGCGGTTGCGCGCCGAATAGGCGAGCAGCACCGGCGCCTCGAAGCCCGGCACCAGCCGCTTGTAGCTGTTGGTCGTCGGGTTGGTGAAGGCATTGAGCGCCTTGGCATGCTTGATCACGCCGCCGATGAAGTAGAGGCAGGTGTCAGAAAGACCGGCATAACCCTCGCCGGCGAAGAGCGGCTTGCCGCCTTCCCAGATCGACATGTGGGTGTGCATGCCGGAACCATTGTCCTGCGCGATCGGCTTGGGCATGAAGGTCGCGGTCTTGCCATAGGCCTGGGCGACCATCTGAACCACATACTTATAGATCTGCATGCGGTCGGCTGTGGTGACCAGCGTGCCGAAGGTCAGGCCCAGCTCGTGCTGCGCGGCGGCGACCTCATGGTGGTGCTTGTCGCAGGGCAGGCCCATTTCGAGCATGGTGGAGACCATCTCGGCGCGGATGTCGGTGGCCGGGTCGACCGGTGCGACGGGGAAGTAACCGCCCTTGGCGCGCGGACGGTGGGCCAGGTTGCCGCCCTCATATTCCTTGCCGGTGTTGGTCGGCAGTTCGACGTCGTCGATCTTGTAGAAGGACTCGTTGTAGTCCGAGTTGAAGCGGACATCGTCGAACATGAAGAATTCGGCTTCCGGGCCGACATAGACGGTGTCGCCGAAGCCGGCCGACTTGACGAACGCCTCGGCGCGCTTGGCGGTCGAGCGCGGATCGCGGGCATAGAGCTCGCCGGTGTCGGGCTCCACGATGTCGCAGAACAGGATCAGCATCGGCGTGGCCGAGAAGGGATCGACATAGACGGCGTCCAGGTCGGGCTTCAGGATCATGTCCGACTCGTTGATGGCCTTCCAGCCCTCGATCGAGGAGCCGTCGAACATCAGGCCCTGGGTCAGCTCATCCTCGCCGAGGACGGAAGACACCATGGTCAGGTGCTGCCACTTGCCCTTGGGATCGGTGAAGCGAAGATCGACCCACTCGATCTCCTTTTCCTCGATCATCTTCAGGATGTCTTTTGGCGTGTTGGCCATCTGTGCTTGCCCTTCTCTGTAGATACCCCCCCGAAGGGGTAAGGTTGATGCCGCCGCCCGCCGGTCCCCTGAAAACCGGCGTGCGCTGGTTCGTCGCGATCAGATCGCGTCGCTGTCCCGCTCGCCGGTGCGGATGCGCACCGCGCCCTCGATCGCGGAAATGAAGATCTTACCGTCGCCGATGCGGCCGGTCTGCGCGGCGGCGCTGATCGCCTCGACCACCCGGTCGGCGAGCGAGTCGTCGACCACGACCTCCAGCTTCACCTTCGGCAGGAAGTCGACCACATATTCGGCGCCACGGTACAGCTCGGTATGGCCCTTCTGGCGGCCGAAGCCTTTGGCCTCGGTCACGGTGATGCCGGATACGCCCACTTCGTGCAGCGCTTCCTTCACCTCGTCCAGCTTGAACGGCTTGATGATCGCCTCGATCTTTTTCATCACTCTTGTTCCCAACCTGACGCGCCGGAACCGCAGGCACTCCTGCGTCCCTCTCTCCTCAAGTGACGATCATCATGCCCCCCAAGACACGCATCGTCCCTCTCAGCAATCAATTACCGTGCCAAACGGCGAATCGCTAGGACCATGCTTTCGGCGATGCAGCAATCTTTGTCCATATTGCCCGGTTTGCAGGCAATTTGATGTCCTGCTGCCCGATTTTTGGGCAGTTGCGACAGTCAAACGCGATAAGGCGGCGCGTCGAGCCCTGCCGGGCTCTTGGTGAAGATCTCGCAACCGGTTTCGGTGATGCCGATGCTGTGTTCGAACTGGGCCGAGAGCGTCCGGTCGCGCGTCACGGCGGTCCAGCCGTCGTCCAGCATCCGCACCGCGGGCTTGCCGATGTTGATCATCGGCTCGATGGTGAAGAACATGCCGGGCTTCAGCTCCGGCCCGGTACCGGGGTGGCCGACATGGATGACCTCCGGACTGTCGTGGAAGACCCGGCCCAGGCCGTGGCCGCAGAAATCGCGCACCACGCCATAGCGGTGCTTTTCCGCATGCTTCTGGATCGCATGGCCGATATCCCCCAGATGGTTGCCGGGTTTCGCCTGCTCGATGCCCAGCATCAGGCATTCATATGTCACCTCAACCAGGCGGCGCGCCTTTATCGAGGCCTCCCCCGCGATGTACATGCGGCTGCTGTCGCCGTGCCAGCCGTTCAGCAGCGGCGTCACGTCGATGTTCAATATGTCGCCGTCTCTCAGGCGGGTGTCGCCTGGAATGCCGTGGCAGATGACGTTGTTGAGCGAGATGCAGCAGCTGTGGGTATAGCCGCGATAGCCCAGCGTGGCGGGCACGCCGCCGCCGTCCAGCGTCATGCGGCGGACGATGTCGTCCAACTCGCCGGTGGTCACGCCGGGCACCACATGGGGCACCAGCGCGTCCAGGATTTCCGCCGCCAGTCGGCCGGCCTTGCGCATGCCCTCGAAGCCCGCGGCATCATAGAGCTTGATCGCCGTGGAGCGGGAGATCGGCGCGTCGGCCGTCATCGTCATGTAATCGGTCATGGCAGCAGTATAGGCGTCCCGCTCCCAGAATGCGAGAGGGCGGCTAGGCAGGACGCCGGCCGGGGGCTATGGAGCCGTGCATGACCGATCCGACCCGCATCTGGACCGCAGCGCTGATCGTGATCGGCGACGAAATCCTGTCCGGCCGGACCCAGGACAAGAATGTGGCGCAGATCGCCGGCTGGCTGAACGTCCAGGGCATCCGCTTGCGCGAGGTGCGCGTCGTGCCCGACGTGACGGAAGCGATCGTCGAGGCAGTGAATGCGCTGCGCGTGCGCAACGACTATCTGTTCACCACCGGCGGCATCGGACCGACCCATGACGACATCACGGTCGATGCGATCGCGCAGGCGCTGGGCGTGCCGGTGGAGATCCATCCGGAAGCCCGCGCGGTGCTGGAACGCTACTATGCCGCGCGCGGCGGGCTGACCGAGGCGCGGCTGCGCATGGCTCGCGTTCCTGCGGGGGCCATGCTGATCGAAAACCGCATGTCGGGCGCGCCCGGCATTCGCCATGGCAATATCTTCATCATGGCGGGCGTGCCGCATATCACCGCGGGGATGCTCGATTGGCTGACGGGGAAGCTGGAGGGCGGCCTGCCGGTGCTGTCGGCCACGCTTGGCTGCTGGGTAGCCGAAAGCGAGGTCGCCGATCTGCTCGCAACGGTAGAACGCGCGCATGAAGGGTGCCAGATCGGCAGCTACCCATTTTTCCGCGAAGGACGGACGGGGGCCAACTTCGTGATCCGTTCGACTGATGGAGCCTCCCTGGAGCGCTGCACTGCCGCGCTGGCCGAGGGGCTGCAGGCAGGTGGCTGGCCCGCCATTCCCGGCGGCATCTGACCCAAGGTCGCTGTAGGCGCGATCATATGTGGCGACGCAGCGGCAGGCTGCGTTGCGCCATCGGTCAAGGGCGGGTTATGCTGCGACGCGTCACCGGGGCGTGCGCTTCGCTGAAGCGGCGCCTGTCGGAACGTCAATCGATCGGAATGGGGAGAGGGTGACAGGCGGCTGTCGCCGAAATGTACCTGCGCTTTGCGCAGATCGATGAATAACGCCTTCAACCAAGGAGATTTTGTCATGCGGATCGTGATGACCGGTTCAGGCTATGTCGGGCTCGTGTCCGGCGCCTGCCTCGCGGATTTCGGCCATGAAGTCGTCTGCGTCGACAAGGACGAGCGCAAGATCGCGTTGCTGCAGAGCGGCGGCGTGCCGATCTATGAGCCGGGCCTGGCGGACCTGATCGCCCGTAATGTCGAAGCGGGACGCCTGACCTTCACGATGGACCTTGCCGGCTCCGTGCCGCAGGCCGACGTCGTCTTCATCGCCGTAGGCACGCCGGCGCGCCGGGGCGACGGTCATGCGGACCTCAGCTACGTCTATGACGCAGCGCGCGAGATTGCGTCGTCGTTGAACGGATTCACGGTGATCGTGACCAAGTCCACGGTGCCGGTCGGCACGGGCGACGAGGTGGAGCGGATCATCCGCGAGACCAATCCGCAGGCGCAGTTCGCCGTCGCCTCCAACCCCGAATTCCTGCGCGAGGGCGCGGCGATCCAGGACTTCAAGCGCCCCGACCGCATCGTCGTGGGTATCGAGGACGAGCGCGCGCGCCCGGTGATGGAGGAGGTCTATCGGCCGCTCTACCTCAATCAGGCGCCGCTGATGTTCACTGGCCGCCGCACCAGCGAGCTGATCAAATATGCCGCCAACGCCTTCCTGGCGATGAAGGTCACCTATATCAACGAGGTGGCGGAACTGTGCGAGCGCGTGGGCGCAGACGTGCAGCAGGTCGCGCGCGGCATCGGCCTGGACAACCGAATCGGGTCCAAATTCCTTCACGCCGGGCCGGGCTATGGCGGCTCCTGTTTCCCGAAGGATACGCTGGCGCTGGTGAAGACCGCCGAGGATTCCGGCGCGCCGATCCGCCTGATCGAAACGACCGTCGCGATCAACGAGAGCCGCAAGCGGGCGATGGCGCGCAAGGTGATCGCCGCGTGCAACGGCATGGTCCGCGGCAAGACGGTGGCGGTGCTGGGCCTGACCTTCAAGCCGAATACCGACGATATGCGCGACGCCCCGTCGCTGTCGATCATCCAGGCATTGCAGGATGCCGGGGCGTGCATCCGCGCCTATGATCCAGAGGGGATGGAGGCGGCGCGGCCGATGCTGCGCGACGTGACCTTCGCGTCCGGCCCCTATGAGGCCGCGGAAGGGGCGGCGGCGGTGGTGATCGTTACCGAATGGGACGCGCTCCGCGCTCTCGACCTGCCGCGTCTCAAGGGCGTCATGCAGGGCAATGTGCTGGTCGACCTACGCAACATCTACCGCCCGGACGTGGCGGAGGCCGCAGGGTTCATCTACGACAGCGTCGGACGGGGAATGCCGCCCATCGTCGAGCCGCTGGAGCAGGCAGCGGAATAAGTTCCCGGTGATAAAGCTATTCGTCGCAAATCGAGTCTGATTTGCGACGAATAGCAAAAAAGTCTATTTTTTGTTAACCTCGTTCGCCGACCCTTGAGGGCGGCAAGTAAAACGGGGTTGCAAAAGATGAATATCAAACTGACTGCTCCGGCGCTTGGCGCCGGGGCCATGGTCGTGACTGTCGTTGCGGCGGCTGCGGCCATTATATCCGGAGGAATTACTCCATCCACTAAGACGGTTGTAAGTTCGACAACGACCGCCGGTACAAGCAAGCTCGCCGTCACGGCATCGACGACGGTGACCGTCGGCGCGACGGCAGCGACAGACACGACCAGCACCGACTTCGCGGATTTCGATTTTGCCGGTGGGACGCGTCTGCCGGCAAAGGCGACGCTGTCGCTGGGTGATGCGACATTCCGGCCCGGGGTCAACATCGCCTATGTGCCGGTGACGCTTGACCGGCCGACGCCGAACACGGTGATCGCGCGGATCATCACCCAGAACGGCTCGGGTGCGACGCGCATGGTATCGGGCAGCAACTATCAGACGGTCGATACCGTGGTGATCTTCCGCCCCGGCGATCCTCTGCGGCAGACGGTCGAGGTGCCGATCGTCAGCGCCGCCGAGGGCCAGTTCTTCCAGATGAAACTGCGTGAAGCCCCATGGGGCGGGCTGCAGGGGCAGGCGGTCTCGACCATCCTGGCCACCAGCCTGACCGACGCCACGCCCAGGGCGACGGGCACGTTCCGCGCGCCGCGCACGTTCCAGCCTTCCGGCACCCTTCAGTTCGAGCTGCTCAAGGACACGCACAAGCGCTCGCCCGACGGCGGCTGGAACCGCTGGGCCACGTCGCTGTCTCACGGCCGCACCCAGATCGCCAACCAGGAAACCGGCCTCTATCTCGATTCTTCGGTCTTCCCCGGGATCGAAGGCCCCGTCTATTGGGGCACAAAAGGTCTCGTGCTCCATAGTCAGAAGCTCAAGACGCCGATCACCTATGAAGGCGCGCAGTGGAACTATGGTGCGACGGTGCTCGACGGGCGCAACTTCCTCGACACCCAGATCGGCTATGGCCAATATGAATGGGACGCGTGGATGCCGAACCGGCGCGGCTCCTGGCCGGCTCTCTGGCTGATCTCGACCGCCGGCTGGCCGCCGGAAATCGATATCTATGAGGGTTTCGGCTACCAGAGCTATTGGGACTTCGATCGCCATGTGGGCCAGACGATCCATGTGGGCGCCAACAGTACCCGCTATGAGGGGCGCGGCATCGTCATTCAGACGGAGCAGGCCTATGGCCTGTCCGGCTATTCGCAAGACTTCCACCGTTTCGCCGTGGACATCCAGCGCGACTACATCACCTGGTTCGTCGACGGGAAGGAGACCTACCAGTCGGTCAATCCGTTCAACGGCTTCCGCTGGTACCCGATCATGGACGTCGCGGTGCGGACCGACGGCGCCTATGACGATGGCTCGGGTGACATGATCATCCGCAGCTTCAAGATCTACTCCGCGCCATAAGGGCGGACGGGGGCGCCTCCGGCCAGGGCATAGAGGCGCCCCCAGCTCTTGATCCACTGCCCGGCGATGTCGACGCGCCGCGCGCCTGGCCACAGCAGGCCGGCGAGCCCGGCCGTCCGCAGGACCAATATGGCCGCCGACCGCGCGCAGAGCATCAGGGTTGCGCCCGGCCCTTTCGCTCGCTTGCGGCGGCTTACCGTCTCGGTAAAGCCGATCCGCCACATGCGCGCGAACACCCAGCCGATCCGGGCGCGATCGGGCGTCACCCATTCGCTGACCCGCGCATCGGGCGCCCAGCCAAAGCGGCCCCCTGCGTCGCGCAGCCGGGACAGGAAATCCAGATCCTCGCCTCCGCTGCGGTCGAAACGCGGGTCGAAGCGTGGCGCGGGCACCCGTTCCAGCGCCCCGCGCGTCAGCAGCAGGTTGTTGCTGGCCCACAGCATGGGCGTCGGCCCGGCCCGGCGCTCCTCCGGGCGGAACACCAGCGTCTGCGACGTCCAGCGTGGCCGATCGCCGACGAAATGGGGCTCGACCGGCCCGCCGACCGCATCCGCACCGGTTTCCGCCTGGCACGCGATCAGCGCATCCAGCCAGCCGGACTGCGGCCATTCGTCGTCGTCGATCATCGCCAGCTGGCGCATCGCCGGGTCGGCCAGCGCGGTTTCCGCAATGGCGTTGCGCACCGCGCACAGGCCCGGCCGCTCGACGACCACGGCGCGCAGGGGCAGCGCATAGCCCCGAAGGACCAGATCGGCCGCGACCGCCGCGCCCTCCCGCCGCACGCCGTCATTGTCGGCCACCAGCAGCAGCACGTCGTCGCGCTGCACCTCGCGCTCCAGCGTCTCGAGCAGGTGGCGTAGCTGCGCCGGCCGGCGGAAGGTCGGCACGGCGATCCAGATGCGCGCGCTTTGCGGCATCAGGCGGCTGCTCCTGCCGTCGGTGCGGCCCGGCGCCCGCCACGCTGCAGCCATTTGATCGCACGATGCCCCTGCACCTCGACCATATGATAGCTCGCCCAACAGAGCAGCCACGTCGCAGCAAGCATTCCCAGCACGAACAGCCCGTCCCAGCCGGTCATGCCCCGGCCATGCGCCACGGTCATGGCCCGCGCGGCGATGTCGCGCACCAGCGGGTGCCAGAGGTAGATGGAATAGCTGATGAGGCCGAAGTGGAAGCTGACCCGATTGGCCATCACCGCGCGCGCCGCGGCGCCGTTATAGTAGCAGGCCAGCACCAGCAGCGGCATCAGGCAGACCACCACGACATCGCCGACCGGCAGCAGGAGCGCCAGAGCGATCGCCGCGCACGCCGCCGGGAAGCCCGTCGCGCCCGCCAGCACCCGCCGGCACCAGTCCCGGTCGGCGCAGCGATAGGCGATCACGCCGAGGGAGAAGCCGGCGAGGCAGCGCAGCAGGGTCAGCACCGTGTCGGAATCATTGACGTCCAGCGGCCCGCTCGCGCCCCGGCCGGAGGCAGCGACCAGCACCAGCACCCCCACTGCCAGCGCCAGTTGCGCCCAGGCCCAGCGGGAAAAGGCGAGTGCGGCGATCAGCGGATAGAGCAGATAGGCCGCAACCTCGGTGCTGACCGACCAGCTGTTGCCCGCGATCGGCTGCGTGCCCCATCCCCAGCTCTGCACCATCAGCAGATTGGTCAGCAGATTGGGCGCGTCGAGCGCGATGGTCTGGCTGCCGGAGACGTTGAGCAGGATGCGCGCGGTAAAGACCATGGTCACGACGAAATGCAGCGGCCAGACCCGCGCCATGCGGTTGACCAGGAAATCTCCATAGCGCTTCGCCGACGGGTTGCGGGCGACCCGCTCATAATAGCCGTAGGAAATGACGAAGCCGCTCAGGATGAAGAAAAGGTCGACGGCCAGATAGGCGCGCGAGAAGAGCGGGATCGCGAACTGCGCAAAGGCGGGATTATGCGGGATATGATAGAGCAGCACCGACACTGCGGCGATGCCGCGCAGGCCGGTCAGGGATGCGATTCTCATGCGACGCGGTACCTTGTTGCGGGGGCAGCGTCGAAGGAGGCGGCCATCGCCTCCCACAACGGCTTGCGGCCCATGTCGCTGTCCAGCGGCAGGACGCGCGACAACTGCCCGTCGGGCCATTTGTAGCCGGGATAGGTGGACAGCCAGGAATAGCGGTCGCTCAGGCCCCAGCAGAGGACCGATCCCATGGCCGGGTTCGCCAGCGCCACGTCCAGGAAGGCGCGGCCCACCGCTGCCACCTCCCGGTCGCGCTTTTCGGGATTGGGCGGTCCGCCCAGGTCGGCAATGTCGAACTCGGTGACGGAAAGCCGCACGCCATAGCCGGTCAGCCGGTCGAGGAAGTCCGCGAACAGCCGATCGTTGAACGGCTCCTTATAGGGCTTCAGGTGCCCCTGGATGCCGATCGCATCCACCGGCACGTCGCGCCCCTTCAACCGGTCCAGCAGCTTGAGCAGCGCCGTGCGCCGCCGCTCGCAGCGGGGCGAGTCATGCTCCAGCCCGTAGTCGGTCAGGTACAGCACTGCCTTTGGGTCCGCCTCGCGCGCCCGGTGGAACGCGATATCGATGTAGCGCTCGCCCATCGCGCGCCACCACAGATTGTCCATGCGCATCCCGTCGGCGCGGCCCTGGTCGGGCTCGACCGCCTCATTGACCACGTCCCATTCGGCGATGCGCCCGGCGAAGCGGGGCATGGCGGTGTCGATATAGTCGGTCATCAGCTTCTGCCGCGCGCCGGCGTCGGGCGCGGCCTCCAGCGCCGGCTCCAGCCATTTGGGATTGGCGGCATACCAGACCAGCGTATGGCCCCGCATGCCCATGCCATGCTCCTGCGCGAAGGCGGCGATCGCCTCCGCACCCTCGAAATTATACTTGCCGGGCGCAGGCTGGGTGGTGCTGCGCTTCAGTTCGAACTCCTCGACCAGCACATCGCATTCCCGCACCACGGCGGCACGGAAAGCGGGGTCGTCGCGCAGCAGCTTCGACCGGACGGCCGCGCCGAAGCCCCGGCCCGAACGGCGCGCATGGGCGGCCAGGCCCTCCGGCGAAGGGCTCTGCGCCGCACCCTTGGGAATCGGGGAGCAGGCGGCCAGCGCCACCGCACCCGCCAGGAAATCGCGCCGCCTCATGGAAGCCTGGGCTTTCCCGCGCTCACCAGCTGCGCGAAGTCGATCCAGCGGTCGGACAGCTTGCGATAGACCGCGTCGGGCAGCACGATCTGCATCAGCACCGTGGCCGCAAGGCGCGGGCCGAAGGCGCCCCGCAGCAGCGCCTTCACATAATAGCGCATCGCTTGGGTGGGATGCGCCGGCCAGAGGCTCTTGGCCGCATGCCAGCCCATATAGGCGGCAAAGGCGCGCGGGGAGATGTGGGGACGCAGGTCGAGCAGCCAGGCAAGACTGCCGATGCTGCCGCGGACATGCGACAGGCGATGCTCCGCGCGCCGGTCGGCCCAGATCGTGCCGGGCCGCTCGGTCATCAGGAAGCGCGCGCCGGCGAGCGACAGGCGCACGGCAAAGTCGGTATCGTCGCCGAATCTCACATCCTCCCGGTAGCGCACCCTGCCCGCGAGCGGGCGGCTGAGCGCCAGGCTGCTGGTCTGGATGAAGCCCCGGTCGCACATCAGGTAGCGATCGATCGCCTCGTCGCTGGCAATCGCGCGCGGCGGCTTCAGGAAATTGCGTCCCGCGCCCCGGTCGGCCAACACCTGCCCATAGGCCACCACCTCGTCGCTCTGCTGCAACAGGGGGAGGAGGTCCGCCAGATGATGCGGCAGGAAACGGTCGTCGCAATCGAGGAACGCGACATAGCGCCCCAGCGCGGCGTCGATCCCCGCATTGCGCGCCGCCGCCGCACCGCGATTGGGCTGGGACAGGACTCGCAGGCGCGGATCGCCGATCTGCGCCAGCGCCGCTTCGGTGCCGTCGGTCGATCCGTCCACCACGACGATGACCTCGATCAGCGGCACGGTCTGCTCCAGCGCGGACAGCACCGCGCCGACCACCATGTCGCGCCGCTGATAGGTCGGGATCACCACCGAAAAGATCGGGACGGCGGCTTCCTCCTGAAGCCGGGACGTCGGTTGCCAGGACGCCATCACGGTCGGGCAGCGCCGCTCAGGGCATCGGCCTTGCCGAAGCGAAGGACGAAGCCGTTGACCAGCGTCCGGTAGAGCGGCTTGGGCAGATAGGAGCGCAGGATCTGCCGCGCGATCACCCGGGGCGGCACGCCGCCCCTCAGCCAGCCGAGCAGGAGGTCGCGGATCGCCGCCACCGGGCGGATCGGCGCCATGTGATAGGCGAGCACCGTCGCGCGATAGCCGCGCCGCGCCCGATCGGTCAGCATGTGGCCGCAGCGGTCGAGCCAGTCGAGCGAGGTCTCATAGCCCCGGACATAGGAGGTCCGCCCCGCCTCGGTCGCGTCCAGCCAGACCGTCAGCGCCCGGTCGATCATGCGGAAATGGGCGCCTGCCGCCTGCAACCGCACGCAGAAATCCAGGTCCTGCCCCTTCTTCAGCGCCGGGTCGAACAGCACCCGCTGCGCCAGCGCGGTCGGCACGACCATGGTGGACGTCTGCATGAACTGGTTGGCGCAGAACAGATATTCGCCGACATCCTCATCCTCGCGGATGCCGCGGTCGGGCCGTATCCAGTAACGGTCGACGCCCCGGTCGACCTTCATCCGGGAATAGAGCACGGTCGATCCGTCGTCGCCCGCCAGCGCCAGCGCCATGGTGGACAGCTTGCCGGGCAGGAACAGGTCGTCGGAATCGAGGAAGGCGATGTAGCGCCCGACCGCCGCCTCTATGCCTCGGTTGCGCGCCGCGCCTCCTCCTGCATTCTCCTGCCGGATGTATCGCACGCGCGCGTCGCCGATCGCCGCGATCACCGGCTCGGGATCGTCGCGCGACCCGTCGTCGACCACGATGATCTCATAGTCCGTCCAGTCCTGCGACCGCACCGACTGGATGGTGTCCGCCACCAGATGCGCGCGGTTGTAGAGCGGGATCACGACAGAGAAGAAGGGGGGCTGCGTCATGCGCCGTGCACCTTTCGATATTCTTCGTAGCGCAGGCCAGTGAGGCCGGCGACCTTACCGGCCGCGCGGTAGAGCTTGCCCAGCCGCTCCACCCGCTTGCCGCGGTCGAGGGTGAGGAGGGGGCCTACGGCGCCGACGACAAACCCGGCGGCGATGCGCGGCATCTCCCCGGCCGCCGTGCGCAGCCGGCCCTTGTGGAAGCGCTCGACCATCATGTCGGTCATGCCGACGCGATAGCCGCGCATCAGCAGCCATTTCGCCGTGACGCGGCTGGCCGGGATCAGCTCGGTAACGGTCGCTTCCTCCGACCAGGCGAAGCGCATGCCGGCACGCTGCATGCGGGTGAAGAGCTGCTTGTCGGACCCGCCCGTCAGCGCCATGCGCTCGTCAAAGGGACGCCGCCCCATCCGCCGCAATGCTTCTGCGCGCACCAGAACATTGGCGGTGCTGTCGACCAATGTTACGATGCCGGAACGACCGCGCGACTTCGGCTGGAGCAGGGGATGCCGCGTCGCCCAATTGGCCAGGTCGCTATCCATCTCGCGCAGCACGGCGCCGCCCACGACATCGGCGTCCCATTGCGCCGCGGCTTCGACCAAAGCATCGACCCAGCCGGGCGACGCAGCCTCGTCGTCGTCCATCATTGCCACATGGGTGACGCCCGGTCGCGCCAGCGCCGCCTCGACCAGCCGGTTGCGGACATGCGGGATGCCCCGCTCGGGAACCGGCAGCGCTTCGATCGGCCAGCGCCAGCCGCGCGACGCCAGCGCCTCGACGACGGCCACTCCTTCCTGCCGCTCGGCATCATTGTCGCCGACGATGACCTCGACGGCGTGGCGGGTATCGAGCGCCGCCAGCGAATCCAGCGTCCGCCGGATTCCCTGCGGTCGGCTGCAGGTGGGAATGCAGATAATGACGCTCGCCATCATGCGGTCTCCGGCTGCTGAAGAAAGCGGCGATGCCATGCGACCTGCGGGCGCGCCTTGTAGGTGGCGTGCGCGGTCGCCATCGCCGCGAGGAAGATCACCCAGACCTGCCTGTCCTTGTCGAAGAAGGATGTTTCCAGCAGGTTCTGGTAGAGGACGAACACCCACAGCGCGAAGGCCGGGACCATCAGCCGCCGGTTCTCCGCATTGGCGCCGGTCAGAAACCACCAGGCGGGCAGGGCTACGAAGGAAATGAGGAGCAGGATCAGCCCGATCGGTCCCGTCGTCACCAGGATTTCCAGATAGCCGTTATGCGAATGCGCCGTCAGCAGCTGAAATTCCTGGTTCAGATAGTCGAACGCCGGGGAACGGGCGCCCACCTGCCAGAAGCCGCCAAACCCCGCCCCCAGGAAGGGATGGTCCTTCAGATAGGCAAGATCGACCTCCCAGATCGACACGCGCCCGGTGAAGGATGTGGGATCGGCGAACAGGCGCTCGATCGTCGGCTGATAGACGACGTAGAGCCACAGGAAGCCGACCATGCCGATCCCGACGAGCAGCAGCAGGATCGCCCGGCGCTGGGTCGAATCGCTCAACAGCCGATAGACCGCGCAGACCCCTAGGATGCCGAAGGAGAGGGCGAGCGACGTCTTGCTCTTCGTGCCCACCACAAAGACGAAGGCCATCGCGGCGAACAGCACATACACCCATTTCTTGGTGTCCACCCAGGCGTTGACGCACACCATGAAGCAGAGCGCCATCACCGCCCCGGCGATATTCTTGTGGAAGAAGAAGCCGCGCCACGCGCCAACCAGCGCCTGGTCGCTTTCGCTCGGCGGATGGACCGCGGCCGGCGTCAGCGGCAGCGACACCCAACATATGACGAGCGAGACGATCAGCGCGTAGCGCAGCGCCTGCATCAGCCGCTCCGGCCCGATCAGCGACAGGGCGCTGAAGGTGATGTAGATCACGATCAACTGCTGCATCGCGCGCTTGAACGACACGAAGGGATCGACGCCCCAGCTGCAGGTGATGAAGAACCAGCCCAGCATGATGGCCAGCGGCCAGAGGGTGAAACGATAGCGCGGCGGATAGCGCCGCACCAGCTGCACCCCCGTCAGCAGCAGAGCGAAGCCGATGAACAGCGCCTGCTTGAACAGGTCGGACCCGTTATTGTCCTGCGCCATCGCCACCAGCTCTTCCTGCGTGCGCGATGCGAAGGGCTGCTGGCCGATGAAGACCATCATCAGGAAGATGAAATAGAACGCCTGCGCGACGAGGACGAGGCGTGCGCTCTCCTTCTCCGGCTCCCTGGTTTGCGGGAGGAGGCTCGCGCTGCGCTGCCAGACGGCGGTCGTCATCCGCGCGCCTCCCGCCACTGCCGGTCGAGCCGCCAGATGCCGAGCATCATCACCAGCTGGGACAGGACGACACCTGCTACCGAGAAGACGGGTGTCGTCGCGAGCGTGAGGGCCGCGACCGCGACGATGCCCACGCCGCAGCTGCGCAGGCTCTGGGCTGCAAGCGGCCGAAATGCGCGCCGTGCCTGCGTCATCACGCTCATCGGGGTCTGAATGCACTGGATGAGCGATAGGAGGGCGCAGAGCAGCACCGCGGTGGCGACGGTGCCATGGTCCAGCGTCGGTTTCAGGATCAGCTCCGGAAAGCCGTACAGCACCACCGCCGCCAGCACGCATGTCGCCAGCCACAGCATCACCAGCGCGCCCATGAACACGCGCTCCGACCGGATCGCCGCCTCATGGTCCCCACGCGCCACGGCGCGGGTCATGCGGGGACGCTCCAGCTGGGTCAGCGCGGTGATGCAGACATTGACCGGGCGGAAGAACAGCATGCCCACCGCGATCGGCGCGAAGGCCGCCGGCCCCGCCAGCAGCGTCACGCCATAGCTGTGCGCGTTGGACGTCGCCTCGGTCGAGAGCACGCCGACCAGTGTCCAGGCGGACTGGTCGCGCCAGACCGGGCGGTAGCGGCGCAGCGCCTCGACCGGCGCCAGGGCGAAATGGTCGCGCAGATAGGCGACACCGAAAGGGAGAAGCCCGGCCAGACTCGCCAGCAGCAGGATGCCGCCGATGGAGGGCAGCGTCGCGCCGGTGCGCATCGCCACCAGCAGGCCGACCAATATCGTGGCCGCATAGGCGATGTCCGACCGTGCGGCACGGGCAGGCGCATGATGGGCATAGGCATTGGAACGGCCGAACCAGCGCACCAGCTGGAGCATGCCGGTCACGCCAAAGACCAGCGCGGCCATCGGCGTCGCCATGACCCAGGCGATGGCGCCGCAAACCAGCCCCTGCGCCATGCACAGCAACAGGTTCACCGGATAGAAGAAGGCATGGGCCGCCGGGTCATGCTCCTCATGCTGGTTGACCGCGATGGTATAGGGCGTGGCGACCAGCGCGTTCGACAGGCTGTAGCCGAACTGGATGATGACGAGCAGGAAGGCGAGCGTGCCGATCGCGCTGGTGCCCAGGTGATGGATCGAGAAGATCTGCACCAGCAGATGACTGACCGACACGATCGCCGACGACAGGCTGGCGAGCCCGAACCGGCCGAATATGCTACCAAGGCGTTGGACGCGGCGCGCCGCGACGGGCGCGTCAGCCATGGCGGTGCTTCCAGATCAGCCACAAGGCGTGGGGATTGGTCGTGATGTACCGCCAGGCGAGTTGGCGCGGCCGGGTGGCCATGCGGTGCAGCCACTCCAGCCCGGCCTTCTGCATCCATAGCGGCGCGCGGGGATAGTCGCCGGTGATATAGTTGAACAGGCCGCCGCAGCTGACGATCCAGCCCGCCTTGATCCGGTCGCGGTTGCGCACGCAGAACGCCTGTTCGCGCGGCTTGCCGGTGCCGACCCACAGGACGTCGGGCGCGGCGGCGTTGATCGCGTCGATGATCGCGTCCTCTTCCTCCGGCCGCCAGAAGCCGTTGCGGCGGCCCGCGACCTTCAGGCCCGGCGCCATTTCCAGGATCTTCCGGGCGCAGGCGGCGTTGACGCCCTCGTCGGCGCCCAGCAGATAATAGCTGACGCCGGCCCGCGCGGCCGGCTTCAGGCTGTCGGTGAACATGTCGGTCGTGCTCGACCGGTCGACGATGACCGGCCCGCCGAGCCAGCGGGAGGCCATGACGATCACCTGTCCATCGGCATGGATCAGGTCTGCCTGCGCGAGGTCGCGCGCAAAGGCGGGGTCGGTGGCGTTCATCGACAGCCCCTGGCCATTGCAGTCGAAAACCAGCAACGCCCGCTGTCCCAGCATCCTTCGAACCGGCGCCTCGGCCAGCATTCGGTCGATGAGTGCCTGGAGCGAGAGCGTCGACACCGGCACACCGCCGACATGCGCGATCTCGCCCTCGGGCCGGGGGGCGGGGGGCAGCGGCAGGTCTCTGCCCAGGGCATGCTCGGCGCTCATGCGATCACCGTCCCGGCGATGGCGACGCCATGCCGGTCCAGGTCGTCGATGATGCGTCGCATCCCGGCGATCCGCGTGTCGCCGCGCCGGGCGACCAAGGTCACCGCGTCGAAGCCGGCAAGAATGCTGCCGAAGGGCGTCTGCCCGCCTTCGCGCTCGGCGAGGGAGAAGAGCATCGACGTTTCGCGCAGGCCCCAGCCCGCCGCCGTTTCCGCCAGCGGCCCCCTGGTGATCAGGCTTGCCGCGCTGCCGGATGCGCGTCCCGCAGTCATCAGCCACAGATCCTCGATCGCCGTCCGCGCGGCCGGGAGCAGTGCGGTGCCGCCGGTCAGCTGCTCGGCAAGGCCCGTCTTGTTGGCGATGCGGAACAGGCGGTCGAGCGAGGGATTGTCGAGGTCGACGTCGACCAGCATCGTCTGCCCGTCCATCTGGGCCATCGCCACGGCCAGGTTGGCCGCCAGGATCGCCGCCTCGTCCCCCGCGTCGACCGACAGGATAGCAAAGCGCAGCGCCGCGCCGTCCGCGCTTCCGGCGGCCCGCCGCATCCGCGCGCGGATCGCCCGGACCTTGGCCGCATAGGGATCGGCGGGATCGAAGGCGCTGACGACCAGCGGGTCGATGCGCGGGTCGCCCGGCGACAGCAGGCTGAAGCCCCCCTGCATCGCGGTCAGCAGGGCTGCCGCGTCCCGGTCCATGAGCCCCAGGTCCACCGCCGCCTCGGCAAAGGAAAGGCCGTTGGCCTGGCCGTGCGCCTCGACGCGGCCCATGTCCGGCTCGGCAAGGAAGCCATGGTCGACTGCCAAGCGCGCAAGCACGCGTTCGTCCCGTCCTTTCGGCTTGAGGCCCGCCTGGGGGGCGGCGGTCAGATGCGGATGGGCGCTAGCCGTGGAACGCAGTCTCATGCGGCCTCCTGTCGCTTGAGGAACCAGCCGCCCATGGCGGGGGCCGGCATCAGTTCGGTGATCACGTCGACCTGGGTGGCGCGGGCGAGGCCGCTGGCCGAACGCACGCGGGGGTTGAGGATTTCGGCAAGCACCACGAAGGCGACGCCGCCGATCAGGCCGAGCGCGACGCCGCCCACCAGCCAGAGCGGGATATTGGGCGTCGCCGGCAGCAGTGGCACCGACGCCTCGTCCAGCAGGCTGGCATTGGGCTGGGAGATCTGGCTCTTGAGTGCCGCCTCGTTGAAGCGCTGGCGCACCGTGTCGTAGGTCTGCCGCGCTGCATCGACATCGCGCTGCATCACCATCAGTTGGTCCTGCACATCCGACATGCGGATCATACGATCTTCCTGCGCCGCCATATTGGCCTTGAGATCGCCTTCGCGGCGGTTGGCGGCGACGCTGTTGGCGCGGACCGCGCCGGACTGGCTGCCGCGCGCCGCAGCGAGCTTCGACTGGAGTTCGGAAAGCTGGGCGTTGGCGGCGGCCATCGTCGGGTGGTTCGGGCCGAGCGTCTTGGACAGCTCCTTGACCCGCGCGGCCTGTGTCGCCACCTCCTGCTGCAGGTTCTGGACGATCAGCGATCCTTCGATGTCGGAAACCGATCCGGCACCGGCCTTGGAACGCGCTGCCGCCGCCTCCGCCTGCGCCTGGGTCAGGTGATAGGACAGGTTCTTGAGCTTTTCCGCCTCCAGGTCCATGCGGTTGATGCCGATGATGTCATGGGCCCGCTGAAAGTCGGACAGCTTCTTCTGCGCCAGCTCGTAGCGGTGGCGCACCTCCTCCGTCTGCTCGTTGAACCATTTGGCCGATCCGCGGGCGGGGGATGCGCGCAGTTCCACCTGTTCGCGCATGTAGATCTGCGCCGCCAGGTTTGCGACCTTCGCCGCCACCACGGGATCGGCATCGAGGAACTGGAGCTGGAGCACGTTGCTCTGGCGGCCGGTGTTCACCGACAGCCCCTTGCGCACCCGCGCCGCCGCCTGCTGCAGCCGCGCCTCCTCGGGCATCTCCTTGGGCAGCGCGTCGACGAAGCCGGCTTCGCGCGCCACTGCGTTGATTACCTTGGCGCTGCGGATGACGTCGGTCTGGGTGCCGATGATGCTTTCCGTGTCGACCCGTCCCTGTTCTGTGCTGCTGTCGGTCGGGTCGGTCTGCGACAGATCGAGCAGCAGGGACGAGGTGCCCATATAGTGGCGCGGCTGAAGGAAGGCCGCGATCGCCACCAGCAGGAACAGGATGGCGCCGACCAGCGCGGCGACGCGCCAGCGCGCCCGCAGCGCGTTCAGCAGGTCGATGGGGTTCATGTTCATAGCCCGTCCACTCCTCGCATCATGGCTCGCATCTCGGCGGCGGGGGTTGGCGCCGGCGCGACGCTGCGCGCCGGCCGCTTCGCCATCAGCAGCAGGAACTGCGGTGCCAGCGTATCCTCGAACATCCAGTGGTCGCCTGCCGGCGTGGCGACGAGCACGGGCTGGAGCCTGGCGATCGCATTGCGCGCCCTTTCCTCCAGGCTCGATGCCTCGTCCCATATCTCCGTCGCGGCCAGCGCCAGGCGATCGACCGAGACGGCCGACATCTGCGATGCGACGATCCCGGCCAGCGCCACCATCCGGCGATCGGCGTCGGCGTCGGCCAGCAGCCGCGCGAACCAGGCATGGGTCGCGACGCTCATCTCCGCCCAATCCTCCAGCGCCGAAGTGAGGCCGCGTTCCGCGTCGCCGGCGGTCAGCCGGTCGCGTCCCGCCGCCTCGGCGACCAGCGCCGCCTGCATGCCGAACAGGCGCGCATGATAGGGCGACCCCATCGCCGCGCCCGCCAGCGCATCCAGCGCATCGGGATCGATCGCGAGGCCCGCATTCTCGCCGCAGCTCAGCAACAGCCGCTCCAGCTCCGGCTTGGGAATGGGGCTGACGCGCTGGGGCGCCAGATGCCGGCGCAGCGAGGGATGCGCGGCGATCAGTCCGTCCACATCGCCGGCGATGCCCACCAGCACAACCTGGACCGGCGAATGAATGTCGGTCAGAAGCTTCAGCAGCGTCGCGACCTCCTGCTTCGTGGCTTCGGACAGCAGCCGGTCATATTCGTCGATGATGAGGATCGAGCGCTGCCGCACTTCCTCCACCAGCAGGCTGGCGAGGCGCGCCACATCCAGCGGGCTGTCCGCCAGAGCTTTGATCCGGTCCTTGCCTGCCGCGCTCATGGGCAGCTCGGCAAGGAAAGGCCGGAACAGCGAGTCGAAATCGGAGTCCCCGCTCGCCGATCCGTACAGTGCGACACATCCAGCCTCATCGGCAAGGTCGCCGAACACGCGGGCGAGCGAGGTCTTGCCCGATCCACGCGTGCCGAAAATGATCGCATGGCGCCGCTGCACGACGATTGCCTCGACGAGCCGCTCCAACTCCTGGTTGCGTCCGGTCAGGCCGTGCCTGTCGGTCACCGGCATGGCCGTGTTGAAGGCGTTGTAGATCGAATCCCGCCGCAGGCTGATCGGACGCAGCGGTACGGCCATCATGCCCATGGCCAGGGGGCGGGGCGCCTCATCCCCGGCCTCCGGTTCTGACCGGTGAAAGCCGGGCTGGGCCGCTTCCTCCAGCAGCAGGGGAGGCTGGACGGGAATGGCGCGCCGTTCCGCGGCGCCGCGCCGGGGCCAGCCGAAAAGCCGGGCCAGGAAACCGCCGCTCGGCCGATCCGGGGCGAAGCTGTGGTCGATCGCCGTCAAAACAGCTTCTCCCGGATGATGAGGACGTCTTCGGGCTTCACCGGATCGTCCAGATTGGCCTGCTCGATTTCCTTGCCCTCGCGGCGCACCTTGATCCGTTTCGTCGATCCGGCGAGCGTCGGGCCGCCGGCCAGCGCCAGCGCCTGGCGGAAGGTCTGGCCCGGCACGTAGGAGAAGGCGCCGGGCTCCTGCACCTGGCCATAGACATAGACCTTCTCGGCGGGGGGCACGAACAGGATGTCCCCGGGATTGAGCGTCCGCCCGGCGCCCGCGCTCATGTCGGCGAGTGAAATGCGTACCGGGCCGCTGCCGTCGGCGGGAGTGAGGATGACCGCGTTCGCGCCATTGGCGGTCGCACCGCCGGCCTTCGCCAGCATCGACGCGACGGTATAGCCATGGTCGAGCGGATAGTTGCCCGCCTGCGGCACATTGCCCAGCACCGTGACGAAGCGGCTGACATAATTGCTCACCTCGACGTTGACTGACGGCTTGGTGAGATATCCGCCGCCCGCATAGCTGGCGGCGATCGTATCGGCGAGCTGCGCGGTGGTCTTGCCCTGCGCCGGCACGGGACCGATCAGCGCCAGCGTGACGGTACCGTCCGCCTTGATGCGGGTGGTGGTGGACAGGTCCGGCTGGCCGAAGACGGCGATCTTCACCTCGTCATCGGGGCCGAGCTGATAGCCGGCGCTCGCGGCGGCGGGGGAGGCCGCCGCCGTGGCCGCGGCGCCCGCGGGTTGGGCCTGCAGCGGTGGCGCCGCCAGCAGCAGGGGCAGGAGAGGAATGGTCTTGAGGAAGTCTCTGGCTGTCACAGCACGTGCTCCCATCTTGTGGTTGAGGTCAAAATCGCAGGACGGCGGACAGCGTCACCTGGGTGCCGCTGTAGTTGGAGACGCTGGTGTCGGTGCGCCGCCGATAGTGCTGCGCGTCCAGCATCAGGTCGAAACGGTCGGTCAGCTTGCGTTGCAGCGTGGCGCCCAGGCGCATGTTGCGATCCGCGCTGATCGAGAAGGGACGCAGCGCCGCGTCCTGCCGGAAACGGCGCCGTTCCCATTCGGCATACAGGCCCGCCGAGGTCAGCTCGCTGATCGCGAACTCTCCGCCGATCCGATAGCGTGAGCTGATCGCAAAGCCGCTGGCGATCAGGCTGTCGTTGACGATGCTGCGCTCGGTTTCCGCCGTCAGCCGGAGGCGCGGGATGATGCCGCTCGTCAGCCGGGCATTCCAGCCCAGCCCGTGATAGTCGCCCACCGCGGCCGAATCGCTCGACACATCCAGCCAGCGCAGCTCCGCGTCGACCTGGGTGATCGGCGACACCGATCGCCGGAAACGCAGCGCATAGGCATTGATCCGGTTTTTGATGGCCAGCTTGCGGCGGTCGCTGACCGTGCGCTCATAATAGGCCGTCAGCGTGCCGAAGCTGGGTTTGTTGTAACCGATGCCGCCGCGGAACGTGTCGCTCGTCTGGTCGGCATAATCGAAGCGGTCGGCATTGCGGGTGGTGTCGCGCTGGTAGCCCGCCAGCGGAAACAGGCCCGGCCGCTCGCAGGACAGATCCGCCCCAAGGGTGGAGAAACGCTGGAGATTTTCCGTGGCCTGGTTGAGATCCCCATAGTCGGCGCGTTGCTGTCGATAGGCAGCACGCGGGGTGAGGCCGCAGGTCGCGCCGAAGAGGATGGTGGCCTTCGCCTCGCCGTCCAGCCGCAGCTTGCTGCGCTGCCCTTCGGACAGGAACTGGTCATAACCGGCCTTGGCGCGAATCGCGATTTCATGGCGGCCGATGGGATGGGCATAGCCCAACTCGACGGATGGCGTGACGATCACGTCGGCGGTCGGATCCTCGCTCCGATCGTCCACGCGATAGACGTTGTCGTCGTAAAGTATGTCGAGCCCGGTGGTGATCTGGAGCCCGAGCTTCTTCTGGCTGTTGTCGCCTTGTGCCGGTGCCTGCGCCTGTTGCGCACGGGCCGGCACGGGCAAGCCGCCGGCCATCACGGCACCGCCCAGTACAGCCGCAACCGCCGCTCGGGGCCAAGCCAAATCCGATGTTGCAGACGCACAACATCGCGCCCGCAACCGCAGGTGTTCAAAACTTTGCAAGCACAGAATCCTTATTGCATTGCAGCAATGAGGCGATGCTAATCTGAATTGTGCGCAAAACCCACAGGGGCGGATGCGACTGGTCGCGCCAAAGCAACGGCTCGTTTCATAGCCGTGCCGCATGTCGTTACGGTAAAAAAACGACCGGCGAAATGGTTAATCTGGGAGCAAGGAAAAGGGATGAACCCTCAGAAGATGAGCCAGGCGATTCCCGCTACGGCCCCGACGAAAGCAAGGATGCCTGCCCAGCGCGACAGCAACTGGATGGCGTTTTCCGCGCGATCGACAATGTTCTGATCCGCAACCTGCTGAGAGGGGTGCGTGATGGTCCTAGCATGTCCAGCCTTGGGCTGCGCTGCGGCAATCGTTGCAATCTCGTCCGCCACCGGTCTTGTCCTAGCCACTTTCTGAACAAACGTTCATATACCATTTTACGGTTCACAAAAAGTTTACGAGGCCCGCAAAGGGGCCTCGTTTCGTCGCAAAAATGGCGGTGGTCTGTGCGCGGCAAGGGCGCGGAAAGATGCAGATGGTCAGTAGGCGTTTCTGTGTACCAACACGTTGACCGTGCCGATCAGGATGGCGATGTCGCGCATCAGGCTCCAGCCGTGGAGATATTCGAGATCGGCCTCGACCCGGTTCAGGATGTCGCGGCGCGTTTCGGTGGCGCCGCGGAAACCACGGATCTGCGCCAGGCCGGTGATTCCGGGCTTCAGGGCGTGACGATGCCAATATTGGCGATCGACCTGCCAGAACAGCTGCTCTTCCGCCGTCGAACCGAGGGCGTGGGGGCGAGGACCGACCAGGCTCATCTCGCCGAGCAGTACATTGATGAGCTGCGGCAGCTCGTCGATGCTGGTTTTGCGGATGAAGCGGCCGACGCGGGTGATGCGGTCATCGTCCCGGCGGGTGGAGGTTGCACCGGCGGTGTCGCACTGTTCCACCCGCATGCTGCGGAACTTCAGGATGGCGAACAGCCGGTTGCCGCGGCCGATCCGCTCCTGGCGGAAGAAGATCGGCCCCGGCGAATCGAGGCGGATCGCGATCGCCACGACGATCATCAAGGGCGCGAACGCGATCAGCACTGGCACCGTCAGGGCGATGTCGAGCAGCCGCTTCTTCGCCCGGTTGGCGAGGTTCAGCGGTCCGCGCGCCACCACCAGCGTCGGCACGCCGCGGCAGCTCTGCACCGCAAGCGGCGCCAGCGAATCAAGTTCGGGCGCGACGATCTCGCCCAGGATGTTGGCTCCCTTCAGCATCTGCGCCCAATCGGCTTTGCGGTCGGGCGGGCAGGAGATGACGACGCGGTCGAAATCACGCAGCAGCATGCCCAGCCGGTGCAGCATATAGGGGTCGTCCAGATCGGCCTTCAGGCCCATGACACCGGCGTCGACGATCGTCATTCCGCGAACATCCTCGGGGATGATGGCCTCGTCGATGATCAGCAACTGGGGGAACAGGCTGTCGCCGAATCGGCGGCGCACGGCATGCACGATCAGCACGCGCTGGACCGCCAGCAGCATCCCGCTGCACAGCAGGCCAGCGGAGATACCAAGGCGCGAGAGAGACCCCGTCGCCTTCGCCGAGAACAGCACGAGCAGGAAGATCAGCAATGTTCCAGCAAAAGCCGTTGCTGCACTGCGGCATGTTGCAGTGAGGCTGGTCAGGCAGCGCGGATTATAGGCCTGGCAATGGAAGGCGACGATGGCATAGACCATCAGGCCCGCCGCCAGCGGCTGCCACAGGTCGCGCGCCAGTCCCGGCACGGACGCCGTCCGCATGCCGAGCGCGAAGCCGGTGGCGAGGGCGGCCATGTCCGCCAGCACCAGCAAAACACAGAGCCACAGCCTGGCATTCCGCTGAAGCGCGGCGGTGGCAGGCTGGCGATGGGGCACGCCCTCGATCGCCAGATCGATCTTTGACATCGGCAACCCTTTTTGTGTCGTGACGTCTCCCACCACGCCGCTCCCTGGGGGAACGAGCGGTGACAAGCCTTGAGAGACATCCGCTGCCTTTGATTTATGTTGCGAAGCAGCAGGACATAATTGCCTGATGGTGACAACGTTGATTGGGACAGCCGGGCGTGCATTTCCGACGATCCGTTGTTGCACCGCCCGCATCATCCGTTCGTCGCGGATAAGCGGCGACAGGCTGGGTCAGCGGTGCGACGGAATGCTTGAGGGGTCTGAAGCGGGAAGACGACTCAGCGCGGGCGGCCGAAAATCGCCCAGCCCAGGCCGATGACGACTGCGGCAAGCACCGTGGGACCGGACCAACGCGATACGAAGGAAATGATGACCTCCGCCTTTTCGGCGGGGAAGGGCCAGATCGTCGGAAGAAGCCCCTTCTCCGGCGGCACGCCCACCGGATCATGGCGCGGCGCGGAGAGGGCGTCCGCATTGTCGCGGTCGCTATCTCTGGGATCGGGAGAGAGATCTATCATCGGACTGTCCACATCCCAGCGCCGCCATGCTCCTGATCAGGATAGCGCCGGGTCGGAAGATGGAAAGCGGAAAGCGCCTCTCGCTCACGCCTCCGTCCGAATCGGCCCTGAAAAGTCGGATTCCGACGGGAATGAGCCTTCCCGTGAGGGATTTCGGGTGAAACATGCCTGAAATTCACGGCTTGCACGCCGAACCTGACATTCACCCGATGGACCAGCGCGCGCGCTCTCGCTATGGCCGGTGCGCATCACCAATGCAAAGGAAGGCAATAGTACATGAATAACAGCGATCTCGCCGACACCCTTGCGGCTGCTCAGGGCATCACCAAGGCCGATGCGCGCAAGTATGTGGACGGCGTCTTCGCCGCCATCGCCGACGCGGCGGCCAAGGGCGATGAAGTGTCGATCAACGGCTTCGGCAAGTTCAAGGTGAAGGATTCGCCGGCTCGCGAGGGTCGCAACCCGGCCACGGGCGAAACCATCCAGATCGCCGCTGCCAAGAAGCTGTCGTTCGCGCCGGCCAAGGCGGTCAAGGACAAGCTGAACGGCTGATCTCAAACGCCCCCTCCCGCTTGCGGGAGGGGTTCGGCGGGCCAGCGCCGCGATCGACGCTGGAAGACCCGCCCC
>NZ_AUWY01000129.1 GCF_000447205.1 Sphingobium ummariense RL-3
CCCCGGCCCCTCCCGCAAGCGGGAGGGGCGCTGCTGGCTTCAGTTCACACCCTTCAGCAGGTCCGTCACGTCGTGGCGCTCGCCATTGGCGATCACGGTGCGAACCTTGAAGGTATTGGCGATGTCCTCCCGCGGATCGCCCTCCAGCAGCACGATGTCGGCCAGCTTGCCGGCTTCCAGCGTTCCCGCGTCCAGATTGAGCGCCTTCGCCGAATTGACGGTCGCCGTCTGCAGCGCCTGGAACGGCGTCAGCCCCGCGTCGACATAGGCCGCGATCTCCGCGTGGAGGTTGGTGGCGATCATCGTGTCGGTCCCGGCCACGACCAGCGTGCCGGCGTCATACATCTTCTTCAGGCTGGTGAGGCTGCCGGCCATCATCGGCCGGATCAGCGCCGCCATCGGGTCGTTCCCCGTCACCGTCTCCTGTGCCCAGCTGGGATACAGTTTAACGCGCGGGTCCTTCTCATAGCCGGGATGCTTCGCCAGATAGCCGTCCAGCGAGCCAAACAGCGTGGGGGTCAGCGTGCGGCCGCTCCGGCCGAACAGCTGGATCACATCCTCATAGGCCATGCCCATCGGCGCCTGCTTGGGTGAATAGCCGCGGCGGCTGGTCGCGCCCATATGCTCGGTCCCGTCGACGCCGGTATAGGCAGCCGGATAGATTTCATGGCCGGAGACCGGAATGCCCATGTCGTGCGCCGCTTCCACGATGCGCCGCTGGTAGATGTCGGGCATGCGGACATAGCTTTTCACGATGTCATATTTGAGCGCCCTGGCCCGCGTCAGCTCCCGCTCCAGATGCGCCGGGCTCGAAACCGCGATGCCCATCTTGTAATAGACCCGCTGCCATTCCAGCAGCGGCCCGCCGGTATAGAGGCGGGGGCTGATCCGGATGCCCGCCTCGGCCGCCTCGCGGTCCTCGACTGCATCATAGACCTGCGTGCCCGGGTCGCGCACCGTGGTAATGCCATAGGCCAGCCACGCCTTTTCCAGGTTCGACCCGAAATCCTTCTGGATATGGGAATGATATTCGATGAGCCCCGGGATCGCCGTCAGCCCGGTGCCGTCCACGAACTTGCCCGCGCTGTGCAGCGCCGGGTCGTGGGCGCGGATTTCCGTGATCCGGTTGCCGTCGATGATGATGTCCTTGTCGTGCTGCGTCACGTCGCTGACCGAATTGACCAGGTTGCTGACATGGATGACCGTGCGGCCCGTCGGCTTGGCGAGCCGGTAGGTCAGGTCGACCGGCACCTCGGAAACCACCCCGGTCTCGATGTCGATCTTCTTCAGCTTCTCGTTCGACTGGAACAGGATCGTGCCCGAATCCGCCGTCCAGGTCGGGAAGAAGGCCGTGTCGGACGTATAGCTGCGCGGCGGCCCCAGCGGCTTGCCGTCGGCCCCGACCGTCCAGATCTTCAGCAGCCCCTCGTAGATGCCCGCCATCTTGTTGCCGTCCGGGGACCAGGCAGGCCCGCTGCCGCTGCGCGTGTCGAGCGACATATTGGCTTCGGGGATTTGCCAGAAGGGCTCGCCCTTGCCGTCCGCCGGGATCACGTAGACCTGGTTGGTTCCCTCGCGGAAGCTGTTGGAGAATTTGTAGGACAGGCTGATCGCGACATATTTGCTGTCGGCCGACCAGCTCGGGCTTCCCGGCTGGCCCAGCGATCCCTGAAGGCGCGTGACCTTGCCGGTGGCGACGTCGACCACGCACACGCCCGCCACGCCCCAGCGGCCGTCGACGTCGATGAAGGCGACGCGCGTGCCGTCCGGCGACCAGGCGGCGCCCAGCGGCTGGGTGTTCATGCTGGTCAGCTGCCGGTCCTTGCCGGTCTTGAGGTCTCTGATCCACAGTTGCGGCAGGCCGCCGACCCGGTCGGAACTGAAGACGATGCTCTGCCCGTCCGGCGACCAGGCGGGATCGGCGTCGAGCGCGGCGTCTTTTGTCAGGTTCTCGGGCGTGCCGCCCTTGGAGGACATCACATACAGGTCGCCCAGCGCGACGAACGCGATACGGCCGCCGTCGGGCGAGATGCGCGGATGGGTGATGCCCAGCACCTTGCGCGGCTCGGTCGAATCCCAGTCGCGCTTGGCGCGGGTGTAACTCGGATGCGTCGCCTCCAGCGTGGCGGCGAAATCGACCGTGGCGACGCGGCTGCCGGTGCGGCGTCGAATCTTGCCGTCGGAAACATAATAATAGCCGCCCTGGCCCCAGGAGATGCGGAAGGGAAAGACATTCTCCGTCCCGCTCACCGCCTTGCCGTCGATCTCCAGCCGGCTGCCCTTGGCGTCCTGCACCACATAGGCCAGCTCGCCGCCCGGCCCGAAGGAGGGCGCGTCGATCTTGCCCTCCACCTGCTTCAGCACGCTTTCCTGCCCGCCGGCGAGGGCGGTGACATAGAGCGCCGTCTTGCTGCCCTCCGTGCCCGAATAGGCGATCCGGGCGCCGTCCGGCGACCAGCTCGGCAGCCTGTCCTCGCGCGGGTTGCTGCTGATCTGCTTCATCGCCCCGGTCGCGACATCCAGCGTCCAGATGTCGTAATTGCCGCTGCGGTCGGAGGAGAAGGCGATGGTCTTGCCGTCGGGCGAGAAGACCGGCTCGCGGTCGTCATAGGGGCCTTCGGTCAGCTTCTTCATGTCGCTGCCGTCGGGCTTGATCGTCCAGAGGTCGTAGCCGCCGTCGCGATAGGCGAAATAGGCGAGGCGCGATCCATCCGGCGCCCAGACCGGCTGGCGCGCGTCGTTGAAATAGTCGGTGATCCGCTTGGCTTTCCCGCCCTTGGCCGGAATGATCCAGAGCGTGCCCTGGAGATCGACCGCCAGCCATTTGCCGTCGGGTGACGCCGACACCGCCATGGAGGTGCCCTCATGCACGTCGAAGGCGACGGGGGTCGCCCCGCCCGGCGGAGGAAAATTGGCCGGCTGGGCGTACAGCGGCGCTGCAGTGCCGAGCAGCAGGGCAAGGCTGAGGGTCTTGAGCGAGGATGTCACGATAGGAAGCCCCCTTTTGTCATTCCGGATCGTCCGCCTCCCGGGCGGACCCTTCGCCCGCCAATGGCCGGCACGTTGCTCTTGACGAAAGGCGGCCGGAAATCCGCCGTCCTCCCGCGACATTCGTCCCGACGGCGACCATGGCGGGAATGATGGACCCGCACGCGCTGTGGAGGATATGCCGACCTTGTCCGTCGTCAGCGGCTGAGCGATATCGGAGCGGGACTGGACGCCGCCTGGCCTGGAATGGCAGGATCGTCAGCCGGGTCGATGGCGTAATGTGGGGAGTTTCGGGCATGGAAAAGAACGGAACAGGCGTGGGTATCAGACTGTGGGGCGTGGCAGCCGCCATGATGCTGGGTGCTGTCGTCCCGTCAGCCGCCGGAGCGCAGGCCGTTCCCAAGGCCTATGCCACCAATTGCCAGATGTGCCACCAGGCCGCGGGCAAGGGCGTGCCGGGGCTGTTCCCACGCCTGGGCGGCCGGGTGGAGGAGATCGGCAAGAGCCCCGAAGGCCGCAAATGGCTGCTGGCGGTTCTGCTCAACGGCCAATCGGGCAGGATCACGGTCGATGGCAAGCCGATCAGCGGCGTGATGGCGTCCTTCGCGCGGCTCCCGGACGAGGATATCGCCGGCGTCCTCACCTATCTGTCGCATGGCAAGGGCAAGGCCTTCACCGCGGCCGAGGTTGCGGCGGCGCGCGGCGGTCCGAAATGGACCCCGGCCAAGGTAGGCGAGGAACGCGCGCGGCTGATGAAGGCTGGCGTCATCAAGTGATCGCACTGGACAGCCGGGGCGGTTTCTGGCTCCTATAGGAATCGACGGAACAGGGAGGGCATATGGCGGTCGAGCTGACGGTGAACGGCAGGAAGCGGTCGGTCGATACCGATCCGGCGAAGCCGCTGCTCTGGGTTCTGCGCGAGGATCTGGACATGGTCGGCACGAAGTTCGGCTGCGGCGCCGGGCTCTGCGGCGCCTGCACCGTCCATGTCGATGGCGCCCCGGCACGCGCCTGCCAGACCGCCATAGGGGAGGTCGCCGGCAGCGCGATCACCACGATCGAAGGCGCGGCGGCCAGCCCGGCGGGCCAGCGCATCGCCGCCGCCTGGGTGGCGCAGGACGTGCCCCAGTGCGGCTATTGCCAGGCCGGCCAGATCATGAGCGCGCTCGCTTTGCTCAACCAGACCCCCAAGCCGACCGATGCGGACATCGACGCCGCCATGGCGGGCAATCTCTGCCGCTGCTCGACTTATGTCCGCATCCGCTCCGCGATCAAGGCCGCGGCGGGAGTGGTCGCATGAGCGACCAGGCCCTGCTGTCGCGCCGCCGGTTCATCAGCGCATCGCTGCTGGCGGGCGGCGGCCTGCTCTTCGACCTCAACGTCCCGCTGGCGCAGGCCGCGGACGCGCCGCCGGTGATCCTCACCGCCTTCATCCGCATCCTGCCCGACAATCGCGTGATCATCGGCGCGAAGAATGCGGAGGTCGGGCAGGGCGCCAAGACGATGCTTCCGATGCTCATCGCCGAGGAGCTGGACGTCGACTGGTCGCAGGTGACGATCGAGCAGACCCACGCCGATCAGGCGGTGTTCGGCGGCCAGACGGCAGGCGGCAGCCGCACGACCCCGCGCGAATGGGTGCCGACCCGTCGCGCGGGCGCCGCCGCGCGCGCGATGCTGGTCGCCGCCGCCGCCGCCCAATGGAAGGTGCCGGCCGAAACCCTCAAGACCGGCGCGGGCAAGGTCACCGATCCGGCTTCCGGTCGATCGATCACCTACGCGGCACTGGCGCAGGCGGCCGCCAAACTTCCGGCGCCCGATCCGGCGACCCTGACGCTCAAGGACCCGGCCGCTTTCCGCATCATCGGCCGCTCGATCGGCGGCGTCGACACGCCCGCCATCGTGGCTGGCAAGCCGCTTTACAGCATCGATTTCAAGCTGCCCGGCATGCTCTATGCCGTGCTGGAAACCTGCCCCGCCTTTGGCGGCACGCTGAAGTCCGCCAATCTGGATGAGGTGCGCGCCCAGCCGGGGGTGCGCCATGTGCTGACGCTCAAGGGCGACGGACAGGCCGAATCGCTCTATGACGGCGTCGCTATCCTCTCGGAAAGCTGGTGGTCGGCGAACAAGGCG
Organism: Sphingobium ummariense RL-3; assembly: GCF_000447205.1. Classification (GTDB taxonomy): domain Bacteria; phylum Pseudomonadota; class Alphaproteobacteria; order Sphingomonadales; family Sphingomonadaceae; genus Sphingobium; species Sphingobium ummariense. The sequence goes on from NZ_AUWY01000129.1 coordinate 5,119, forward strand.
CGCGAGGCGCTGAAGGCCGAATGGGACGACAGCGCCGTGCGTGGTTTTTCGACCGATGGCTATGATCGGCAGGCGGCCACCCGGCGCGGCGGCAAGGCCGATGCAGACATCGTCCGTACCGGCGACGTCGACGCCGCCTTCGCCGGCGCCGCCAAGGTCGTGAAGGCGGACTATAGCTATCCCTTCATCGCCCATGCGACGCTGGAGCCGCAGAACTGCACCGCGCTGTTCAAGGACGGCGCGATCGAAATCTGGGCACCCTCGCAAAATCCGGAGAACGGCCGCGCCCTGGTCGCCAAGGCCCTGAACCTGCCGCCGGAGAAGATCCGGATCAACCTGATGCGGATCGGCGGCGGCTTCGGCCGGCGGCTGATGAACGACTATATGGTGCAGGTCGCCGCCATCGCGGCGCAGGTGCCCGGTACGCCGGTCAAGCTGCTCTTCACGCGGCAGGACGACATCCGGCGCGACTTCTACCGTCCGGCCGCCTGGCACGGCTTCCGCGCCGCGATCGGCAAGGACGGCGCGCTCACAGCCTTCCACGACCATTTCATCACCTTCGGCCGCGACGGGAAGCCCGTACGTTCGGCCGAACTGTCGGCGACGGAATTGCCCGCCGGGCTGATCCCAAACATCCTCCTCGAACAGAGCCTGCTCGAAACCAACATGCCGACCGGCTGGCTTCGCGCCCCGGGCTCCAACGCGATCGCCTTCGTCACCCAGGCTTTCCTGGATGAGGTGGCCGAGGCGGCGGGGAAGGATCTGCCGACCCTGATGCTGGAACTGTTCGCCACGCCGCATGAATTGCCGCGTGGGAACAACGCGCCGCCTTTCGTCACGGCGCGGGCGAAGGGCGTGATCGAGAAGGTCTGTGCCATGGCCAACTGGCAAGGCCGCAAGGCGTTGCCCAAGGGGCAGGGCAAGGGTTTCGCCTTCTATTACAGCCATATGGGCTATTTCGCCGAAGTGGTGGAGGTCGCGCTGGCCGACGGCATGCCGCAGGTGAAGACCGTCTGGGTCGCGGGCGATGTGGGCAGCCAGATCATCAATCCCATCAACGCTCTCCACCAGGCACAGGGCTCGGTGATCGAGGGGCTTGGCCAAGCGCTCGCCGGGCAGAAGATCACCCAGGTCGCGGGCGCGGTGGAGCAGGCGAATTTCGACACCCATCCGCTCCAGCGGATTCCGGACACGCCCGCGATCCATGTCGAGTTCGTGAAGACCGACTATCCGCCGACGGGAATGGGCGAGCCTGCGCTGCCGCCGGTCATTCCCGCGCTGGTGAATGCGCTCCACGCGGCGACCGGCAAGCGGATCCGTACCCTTCCGATCGTGCCGGAAATGTTCACCGCCTGACGCTTTCTCGCGACGCCTGCGGTTGCACCGGGACAACGCTTCCCGGGCCGTTTCGGCGCGCCTGGCGCGACCCCCTTCGCGCCAGGAAAAAATCTTGAAATCCGTCCAGTTTTCCATGGCGGACTGGAGCGCGCCGTTCGTCGTGCGCAACGGGAGAGGCTGCCCACAAGGCTTCGGGATCGACATGTCGGCGAAGAAGGGGGGTCGGTGTGAAGGTAGCGGTCGCACGGTTCGGGTTGCTCGCTCTGTTTTCTGCCTCGGTCGTCTTCGCGCAGGTCGACGCGCCGCCCGGTGATGGGCCCACCAAGGAAAGCGAGGAGGGCATTCCCGTCGCCGACGCTCTGGTGAAGGAGAAATGCGGCTCCTGCCATGCCCCCGACGCCAAGGGCAATCTGTCGCGCATATCCTGGATACGCACCACGCCGGAGGGCTGGGCACAGGCGATCAAGCGGATGGTCCGGCTCAATGGCCTCGCCATCACGCCGGAAGAATCGCGCGCTGTCATTAAGTCGCTTTCCGCCTCGCATGGCCTCGCGCCGGAGGAAGCGAAGCCGGTCATGTACATCCCCGAGAAGCGGATCGTGGATGAAACCAGCATCCCCAACGATTCGGTGCGCGGCGCCTGCGCCTCCTGCCATGCCTTCGGCCAGCCGCTGTCCTGGCGCCGGTCGAAGGTGGAATGGAAGCAGCTCCAGAACATGCACATCGCCCTCTATTCGCAGGCCGACGCGCAATATCGCCGCTCGGCCGACGAGGATGCGGGCCAGCCCACCGGTCCGAATGCGCCAAAGCGGACGCGCGGCGAGATCGGCCTCGAATATATCCAGAAGACCGCGCCGCTCCACACGCCCGAATGGTCGGCCTGGAGCGCGCGTCAGCGTGCCCCGCGGCTGGCGGGCGACTGGCTGGTGACGGCCTCGGTGCCGGGGCAGGGCCGCTATGTCGGCACAATGACGGTCACGCCGGGCGCCGCCGCCGACGAGTTCGGCACCCGCGTCACGCTCCAGCCGATCGCCGGCGGGGCACCCGTGACCCGCAGCGGCACCGGCCTCGTCTATGCCGGATACAGCTGGCGCGGCACGTCGAAGGGCGGCGCGGCGCCCGCCAAGCCAGACGATCTCGGCAGCCCGGCGCGGGAGGCGATGTGGTTCGCGCCCGACCAGCAGAGCGCGCAGGGCCGCTGGTTCTGGGGCGACTACCAGGAATTCGGCTATGACGTGAAGCTGGTGCGCGCCACCGCCGCCCCGGCCGTGCTCGCCATGACCCCCGCGTCGCTGAAGGCAGGGTCGAAGGGCGTTCAGGTCACCATCTTCGGCCACAATCTGCCCGCCACGCTGACGCCTGCCGCCGTCGATCTCGGCGCCGGCGTCACGGTGACGAAGGTGGTGTCGGCCAATCCCTCCCAAGCGGTGCTGACCGTGGACGTGGCTCCCGGCGCCGCGTCCGGCCAGCGCGACATCGGCATCGCCGGCGCGGTGCTGGAACAGGCCTTCCCGGTCTTCCGCAAGGTCGACTATCTCAAGGTGACGCCGGAAACCTCCATCTCCCGGCTCGGCGGCACGCGCTTCCCGAAGGGCTATCAGCAGTTCGAGGCGATCGGGTTCGACAACGGCCCCGACGGCAAGCCCAACACCGCCGACGACGTCGCCGCCGGCCCGGTCGACGCGACCTGGTCGATGCAGGAATTCATGTCGGTCTATTATGACGACGACGTCAAATATGTCGGCGCGCTCAGCCCCACGGCCTTCTTCACGCCGGGGCTGGAAGGCCCCAACCCGGAACGCCGCTTCGGCCGCAACAATTATGGCGAGGTCTGGATCGTCGCCACCGCGAAGAACGAGAAGGACCGCTTCGGCCGGCCGCTCAGCGGACGTTCCTATCTCGTCGTCACCGTGCCCGCCTATCAGCGCTGGGACCAGCCGGAGGTATCGCAATGACCGTGATGCAGGCGCCCGCCTATCGCCGCGGCGAATATCACGGCTTCGAAGCCGCGGGCAGCGACTTCCTCTACCTTGTGAGCGCCGGCGCGATCTTCGAGATCGACGAGGATGTGCGCGCCGTGCTCGACCGGCTGGACGGCAGCGCGCTCACCCACGCCGCGCTGCTCAAGGGGCTGATCGAGGATGGCCGCACCGCCGAGGATGCCGAGGAGATCATCGTCGAGCTGCGTCGCGCCCGGCTGATCCATCTCGGCCATGGCGATGCGCTGGCGCCCGCACCCGAAGCGCCCCCGGCCGACTTCCCGCTCCAGGCGCTCGTCCTCAACGTCACCAACCAGTGCAACCTCGCCTGCACCTATTGCTACGAATTCGGCGCCGACAAGATCGCCACCCCGGCGGGCAAGCCGAAATATATGGCCCTGGACACGGCCAAGGCTTCGGTCGACCTGCTGATCGCCGAAGCCGTCGGGCGCCAGGCGGTGCACATCACCTTCTTCGGCGGCGAAACGCTGATGAACTTCCGCCTGCTGCGCGACGTGGTGGATTACGCCAATGCAGCGACGGCCGCGGCCGGCAAGGCGATCACCTATAGCCTCACCACCAACGCGACCCTGCTGACGCCGGAGATCGTGACCTTCCTCTCCGACAACCGCATCGGCGTGACGGTCAGCATGGACGGGCCGCCCGACATGCAGGACCGGCATCGCGTCTTCAAGAACGGCAAGGGCAGCTATGCCGTCATCGAGCCGCGGCTTCGCACCCTGATCGCCCATCACCGCACCCGCGCCATCACCGCCCGCGTCACCCTGACGGAGGGCAATAGCGACGTCATCCGCATCTTCCGGCATCTGAAGGACGATCTCGGCTTCCATGAGGTCGGCTTCGCGCCGGTGACGACCGGGGAGACCCGCGCCTATTCGATCGACGCGGACGGCATGGACGGCGTGCTCGCCCAGTTCAACCAGCTGGCGGAGGAATGGCTGGAATATGCCCTGCGCGGCGAAGTCCATGGCTTCACCAATGTCAGCGAAACGATCAGCGAGCTGATTGCGGGCGTCAACAAGTCGCATCCCTGCGGCGCGGGGCTCGGCCTCATGGGCGTCAGCCCGTCGGGCGACCTGTCGCCCTGCCACCGCTTCACCGACGCCGACACCCACGTCATGGGCCATGTGTCGAGCGGCATAGACCGGGAAAAGCAGGGCGCGTTCCTCGGCAAGGGGCATGTCGGCGCGAAATATGAATGCCAGAGCTGCTGGGCGCGCCCGCTCTGCGCCGGGGGCTGCCATCATGAAGCCTTCGTCCGCTACGGCGACACCGGCCACGCCAACCTCCATTATTGCGACTGGATCCGCCAGTGGACCGACACCTGCCTTCGCATCTACGGGGTGCTGGCGGTGCGCAATCCGGCCTTCCTGGAACGCTTTGCCGAACGAAAGGGGCTGTCATGAAGCATCTTCGTCCCATCAACAAAAAGGCGAAGCGGATCGAAGAGGCCGTGACGCAGATGGAGGAGGCGGCCGCCGCACCCGCCTCCGACCTGGAGGAGGATGTGGTCGCGCTGCAGCAGCAGCCGCGCCCGCATGTGCCGATGGGCTGCTCGCTGTCCTTCTCCCCGGGGTGGGAGGTTGATGCCGGCGGCGGCACGGCGGGCCTGTGCCAGCCGGTCGAGCGCGACATCTACGACTGCTACGTCACCTGCTTCTGGCCGGTGCAGGTGCCCGATCATGTGAACTATTCACCCGACTGGGCCAGCAACTGCGCCACCGCCACGAAGGACTGGCGCAACCTCGACCTGGTGTTCCCGTGAGGCGCGCCGTGCATCGGCTCCGCGCCGCGCTCGCCGCCGTCTGCGCGCTCGCTGCCCTTCCGGCACCGGCCGCGACGCTGTTCATGGGGTCCTACCCCGACAGCCTGCTGGTCTTCGACGAGGGGAAGGGCGCGGTCACCGAGCAGATCAAGCTCGCCACCGGCCTGCCCACCAGCATGCAGCTGTCGGACGACGGCAAGCGCATCTACGTCACTACCATCACCACCAGCGGGATCGAGGTGCTGGACACCGCCACGCATAAGATCGTCAACAAGTTCAGCCTCAACGACGCCACGACCCGCTATCGTTTCTGGGGCGGCGCGCCGGACCCGACCGGCCGCTTTTTCTACACCGTCGTCACGAAGATCGACAAGAAGATCGACCGCTACGAAATCAGCAAGCCGCTCTATTCCGTGATCGACCTGAAGCTCCGGAAAATCGTCCGGACCGCGGAGATCGACAAGGAGGACGAAAAGGCAGGCGGAGGCTATCGCGCGGGCTACAAGGTCTCGGGCGACGGCAAGTTCCTCTACGTTTTCGGCGACAAGGTGATCATCGTCGACACCGCCACGCTGAAGGCCGTCGACCGCATCGACCTTTCCAGGCCGGAGGGAACGGGGCTCGAAAATGTCGGCTTCGGCGGCACGCTCGATGCGGTGCGGACGCCTGGCCAATATGTGTCGCTGTTCAACGCGTCGGATCCCTACATCCACAGCAAGACGTTCGGCGTCGCCCGCTTCGACCTCAACAGCCGCCGCTTCGATTTCACGCCGATCGGCCCGGCGCCCGCCGCCATGGCGGGGCTTCAGGTCACGCCCGACGGAAAGGAAGCCTATACCGTCGTCACCAACGGCACGCTGGGCAACAAGCGTTGCGAATTCTGGCGCTTTGACCTCACGACCAATGCCGTGCTGGACAAGGCGGAATTTCCCTGCCGCTCGCGCTTCCGCCTCGGCATGTCGCTGGATGGGCGCAAGCTCTACATCTACGGCGCCAGCTACGACATCGAAGTATATGACGCCCGGACCCTCAAACATGAAACCACATGGGATCTGGGCAATGACAGCACCGGCGCGGGCATGGTCGCGGTGCAGTGAGGTGCGCTGGCGGTCCTGACCTCTCTCCGGCGGCCAGCGTCGCCATACGGGGAAGCGGAGTCGCCGCCAGCGCCTGTGCGCATCTGCTGACCAGGGCGGGGCTTCGGGTCGCAAGCGAAGGCGCTCTCCGTCCGCCGGTCCCCAGCATCATGTTGAGCGAGGCCGCGCTCGCCCTGTTGCGGGACATCTTCGGTCGTCCCGACCTGTTCGCCGACCGACCTCGCGTCCGTCGGCGGCTGGTGGCCTGGGGTGGCCGTCCGGTCGTGGTCCCGCATGATGCCGTGCTGCTGACGGAGGACGATCTCCAGTCCGCGTTGGCGCCGCTTGCCATGGCAATGGCGGGGGAGGCCGACTTCACGATCTTCGCCGCACCGCCTCTTCCCGAGGGGAGCCTTCGCCTCTTCGGCGATCGCGGAGCCGTGGCGGCGCGGGTTACGGTGCGCAGTCCCGCCTGCGCGCAGGAGTGCCGGGTGGAGGCCGTGCCTGCCGGCTGGCTGTTCCTCGTCCCGGCCGGTGAGGGAGAGGGCTGGCTGATGGGCATCGGCGCGCCGCTCGACGCTCTGCTGGCCGACAGCGCCCTGATCGCGCCGGTCATCGACATGACCGCATCGGCATCTCAGCCCTTCATCACGGCGCCGCGCATCCACGCCCCGCTCTGCGGCGAAGGCTGGCTCGCCTGCGGGACGGCGGCGATCGGCTTCGATCCGATCTGCGGTGACGGTACCGCCCAGTCCGTGCGCGAGGCCATCCTCGCCTCCGCGGTCCTGTCGGCGATCGCCGAAGGCGCCGACGCCGCACCGCTGCTCACCCACTATCGTTCCATGCTGATTGCTGCGATGCGCCGCCATCTCCAGCTCTGCGCGCATTTCTACGGCAGCGGCGGGCAGGGCGACTGGTGGCGTGCCCAGCATGCGGCCCTGGTGGAAGGGCATGGCTGGTGCACTGCCCAACTGGCGAAGCTGCCGGAGCCGCAATTCCTGCTCGACGGCTTCCGCCTCGTGCCCAGGCAGGCGGCGGCATGACCGATCCCCAGTCCCCACCCGTCGCCGACTGGGGCACCTATCGCCGCCTCGCGCCTTTCCTGCGGCCCTATCGCGGCGCGCTCCTGCTCGTGCTGCTCATCAGCCTGCTGTCGACCGCGCTCGGCCTGGCGCAGCCCTATCTTTCCAAGCTGATGATCGACGAGGCGCTGCTTCGCCGCGACATGGGCGCACTGGTGCGGATCGCCGCGATCATGATCGGCGTGACGGTCGCGGGCTTTGGCGTCAACATTCTCGCCAGCTACCGCTATGTCGCCGTGTCGGCCGCGATGCTCTACGACATCCGCGCGGCGCTGCTCCGCCACCTCCAGTCGCTCTCGCCCCGCTTCTATGGCAGCTTCCGCCTGGGCGATCTCGTCTCCCGCATGAACAGCGACGTCAGCGACGTGCAGCGCATCGCCTCCGACACGCTGCTTTCGGTGGTCAGCAACCTGCTGTTCTTCGTCGGCTGCGTCGCGATGATGCTGTGGCTGGACTGGCGGATGTTCCTGGTCAGCGTCGTCCTCGTCCCTGCCAGCCTCGCGACCTTTGCGCATTATCAGCGCCGGCTGACCGCGTTGACCCGCGAAATGCGGGAACGGAGCGCCGACCTCGGCAGCCTGCTGGTCGACACGGTCATGGGGATGCGCGTCGTCGCCTCTCTCCGCGCCGGCGAGCATGAGGTGCGCCGGTTCAAGGCGCGGAACGACGCCTTCGTCGGCGCGATGCTCCGCATGCAGCTGGCCTCCTTCATGACCGGCGCGCTACCCGGCACGCTGATGACGGCGGCGACGTCCGCGGTGATCCTCTATGGCGGCTGGCGGATCATAGAGGGCGGGATGAGCATCGGCACGCTGGTCGCCTTCATGACCTATCACATGCGGCTGCTCTCGCCGATCCAGACGCTGATGGGGCTGACCTCGGGCCTCGCCTCCGCCCGCGTCTCGCTCGGCCGCATCTTCGAACTGTTCGACACGCGACCGGAAGTGGAGGAACGCCTGGGCGCCCTGCCGCTCGCCCGCGCGGACGCCCCGATCCGCTTCGAAAAGGTCTCGATGCGCTACGACCGGGAAGCCGTGCTGCGGGAAATCGACCTGGAGATCGCGTCCGGCAGCCTCTGCGCCATCCTCGGCCCCAGCGGCGCCGGCAAGTCGACCCTGGCTGACCTGATGGTCCGCTATCTCGATCCCGATGCCGGCCGCATCCTGATCGGCGGCGTCGACATCCGCGACTGCCGCCTGGACGACCTGCGGCGCGAAGTGATCCTGGTCGACCAGGCGCCCTTCCTGTTCAACGACAGCATCGCCGCCAATATCGCCTTCGCCATGGAGGATGTGTCCCCCGCCGCGATCGAGGCCGCCGCCCATGCGGCCGGGCTGGACGGCTTTATCGCGCGCCTGCCCCACGGTCTCGCCACCCGCACCGGCGAGCGCGGCCTCGCCCTCTCGGCCGGGGAGCGCCAGCGCGTCGTGCTGGCCCGCGCCCTGCTCCGCAGCCCCTCGGTCCTCATCCTCGACGAGCCCACATCGGCCCTCGATGGCGATACCGAGCAACTGGTCGCCGGGCGCCTGCGCGCCGCACTGCCCCACGCGACCATCATCGTCATCACCCACAAGCCCGCGCTCGCCCGTCTCGCAGACAGCGTTGTCACGCTGGAGGAAGGCCGCGCGCGCATGACCCGGCAGGCCGCCCGTGCCGCATAGCGTCCGCGTCGCCGTCATCGACAGCGGCGTCCATCCCGACCATCCCCATATCGACCAGGACCGCCTGCTCCCCGGCGTCACCATCGCCGCCGACGGAACGGTGGCGGAAGGGGACACGCGTGACAGACTGGGCCACGGGACGGCCGTGACCGCCGCGATCCAGGACCAGGCGCCCCGCGCGCTCTGCATCCCGATCCGCGTCTTCCGGGATTCGCTGCGGACGAGCGCCCGGGCATTAGTGACGGCCATCGACTGGGCGATCGAGGCGCAGGTCAATCTGGTCAACCTCAGCCTCGGCACCACCAATGCAGCCCACGCCCCTGCCTTCGAAGCCGCGGTCGAAAGGGGGAAGGCTGCGGGCGTCCTGTTGGTCGCGGCGCGGGAAGCGGACGGCACGGCCTGCTATCCGGGCAGTCTTTCCGGCGTGCTCGGCGTCTCGCTCGACTGGGACTGCCCCCGCGACGGCTGGCGGGTGGAGCAGGGCGTCTTCCACGCCTCCGGCCATCCCCGCCCGATCCCCGGCGTGCCGCAGCACCGCAACCTCCACGGCGTCAGCTTCGCCGTCGCCAATATGACCGGCATCGCGGCCCGGTTGCGATCGGATCAACTGTCCGGGTCGCTCTTCGCCTTGCTGCAATCCGCTGAGGCGCTTGATCGCCGCGCCGTCGTCGCCGCTGCAGTGCAGCCGATCGGATGGCGTGGCGGATTGTCTCCTTGACGTCGTTTGTGTCTGAACGGGTGCGATTGTCTTTCCATCTGCAATTTCAAGGAAGATTGGAGGATCATGATGCGGAAAAGCTGGTCTCTGGGGGAGGGGGCTGCTAGGTATGGCACCCCCCCAAGCCGAGCCGTACATGATCGCAGCACCATCCCGTCCCGGCATTTATGCCCGCGGCTCCGAAACCGTCGACACCATCCTGAAGGCGGCCATGGCCGTGTTGATCGATGAAGGCGCCGACGCGTTCACCATCCGTCGCATCGCGGCCCGCTGCGACATGAAGGTCGGCAACGTCAGCTATCATTTCCCGCGCAAGGAAATGCTGATCCAGGTGCTGCTGGACGAGCTTGTCGAGTCCTATGACAAGCTGATCGAGGAGGTGGTGCGCAAGCCGGGCCTCAATGCCGAGGAGAGGCTGCGGCTCCTCATCATTCTCTGCCTCGACGACATCGGCACGAAGCGCACGACCCGTCTTTTCACGGAGCTATGGGCCCTCGCCAATCATAATGACTTCGTCGCGGACCGGGTGCGCACTTTCTACCGGAAGGTTCATGATGCGATCGGTGGCTATGTGGCGCAACTCAATTCGGCGCTGACGCCCGATGACGTGCACACCGTCGCCCTGTTCATCAGCGCTTCGATGGAAGGATCGACGCCCTTCCTGGGCTTCGACAAACCCTGGGCGAACAAGATGCCGGCCTTCACCGCGTTGGCCGCCAAGTCGCTGGTGGAACTCGCGAAGACAGTGACATCCCGCGATATTGCTGGTCTGGTGCTGGAACCGGTCTAAAAATTTCTTCGCAGGCGCAGCAAGTCCGCTTGACCGATCCTGGACGTATGTCCAACCTTCCTCAAGTGCTTGGGGCCGAGCGAAGATGAGTCGTTCCCCGGATGCACGAAGGGGGACTACGCGTCATGACGAGAACCGCCGTCAGAAGGATTGCCGCGGCCGGGGTGGGCTGTGCGCTGCTGGTCACCGGCACCACCCTTTGGGCACAATCCGCGCCAGAACCGGAAACCTCGGACGTGGTCAAGATGGAGCCACCAAAACCGGACTGGTTCTTCGTCGATGGCGGTTGGAACATGCCGGGGACCAGCATCTTCGACGGCGGCACAGGCAAGATGAAGGGCATGGTGGAAACCCGTCGCCTGGCCGATTTCGCGATGGATCCCTCGGGAAAATATTACTATGTGTCCGAAACCATATGGTCGAAGGGTGACCGCGGCACGCGCCAGGACATGGTGTCGATCTATGACACTGTTGACCTGAAGTTGCAGGCGGAGATCGCCATCCCGGGCCGCATCCTCATCGGGTCGCGCAAGAACAATTTCATCGTCAGCGGCGACGGAAAGTTCGCCTATATCTATAACTTCAATCCTACGTCGCTGGTGAATGTCGTTGACCTCTCCCGCCGCAAGTTCGTGGCGGAGATCGAACTGCCCGGCTGCGCCAGCCTTATGCCCAATCCTGGCGTCGGCTTTTCCGCGCTCTGCTCGGACGGCACGATCGCCACCGTAGCGGTCAACGGCACAAAGTCGGCGATCACCCATGGCGACCCGTTCTTTTCCGCGACCGACGATCCCATCTTCGACAACTTCACCTATGACAAGGCGAAGAACCAGACGATTTTCCTGAGCTATACCGGGCTCATCTATACCGCGACAATGGGGCCGAGCCCGACTGTCTCGAAGCCTTTCTCGATCCAGGCGGCGGCCGGCATCCGACCCGGGGAAACCAAGCCGCTTGAACTCAACTGGTATCCGGGCGGGCGCCAGCCCATGGCTTTGCACCGGCCGTCTGGTCATTTGTTCGTCCTGATGCACATGGGCGAATATTGGTCGCACAAGGCATCGGGTTCGGAAGTCTGGGAAATCGACCTTGGCGCGCAGAAGGTGGTGAAGCGCCATGTGCTGGAAGAACCGATGAACAACATCGAGGTGTCCCAGTCCGCCAAGCCTTTGCTCTTCCTCAATGGGGAGGAAGGAACTGCGGTGGTGATCGACACCGCGAACTGGGAGCAGAAGCACAAGATCGAACAGGCGGGTGCGGGCACGATCACGGTAGCGGGTGCTTCCTGACGATGGCGCCCGTTCTGGCCCTGCTGTCGCTGGCTGTTTCGGTCTGCACCGGGCTGATCTTCCTGGCGGCAGGTGTCGCGAAGCTGCGTCATCGTTCGCTGCTGCCGGGCGTCGTCGCGAACTACCGCCTGCTTCCCGGTCTGCTGGTTGCCCCGGTGGCAGCGCTTCTGCCCGTGGCGGAGTTGGCTACGGGCGCCGCCTTGCTGGCGGGCATGGCTCCCGCTTTGATGGTGGCGATCCTGCTGCTGCTGCTTTTCGCGTGGGCTATGGCCGTGAACATCATGCGCGGGCGGCGGCATATTGATTGTGGTTGCGGGCGGCCTCAGCTTCGCCAGCCGCTCAGTTGGGGACTGGTGGCGCGCAATCTGCTGCTTGCTACACTGCTCGCCCCCGGCCTTCTGCCTCTTCCGGCGCCCGGCCTGGCCGAGGCGGTCGCAGCCATCGCGGGGGGAATCGGCCTTTTCCTTGTCTGGCTGCTTGTTCATGCCATCAGCGCCATGCAGGGCGCCGGCCTATCGAAAGTGACTGCCCTATGATGACGGCCCTGATCGTCTCGCAGATTCTGTCCTGGATCGTGACCTTCACGCTGGGCGTGGCCGTGCTGGCTCTGGCCCGTCAACTGGGCGTGCTGCACATGCGGGTGGCGCCGGCAGGGGCGCTGACCACTGCCGGCGGTCCCGCCGTGGGCGACCGCCCCGCTGCCATCACCACGCGAACCGTGGAGGGTGCCTCCGTCACCATCGGCGGTCCCGCTCCAAACATTCCGTTGCGGCTGCTGCTCTTCGTGTCGGCGCAGTGCCCGCTCTGTAAGAATCTCATCCCGGCTGCCAAGTCCTTCGCCCGTGACGAACGTACCGCGCTCACCTTCGTCGGTGACGACGATGTAGCCGCCCAGCGCGCTTTGATCGCGCAGCAGGGGCTTGAAGACCATGCCTTCGTCAACGGTCCGGAGGTCGGCCAGGCCTATGCCGTTAGCAAGCTGCCCTATGCGGTGCTGCTCGATGCCGACGGCACCATATTGTCGAAGGGGCTGGTCAACAGCCGCGAGCATCTGGAAAGTCTGGTCGTGGCGCATGAAATGGGCGTCAAATCAGTGCAGGACTATATCGCCGGGCTCAAGGTACGGGCGGCCTGATCGGGCGAGAGAAGGGGGGCATCATGAGGAAATTCGACGCCGACGCCATGGGAGAAAGGCTGCTGCGCCGCTTTGCGGGCGGTACGTCGCGCCGGGGCATACTGGCGCGGATCGGCACGGCGCTGGTCGCCGCGCCCGCTTTCCCGCTGCTGCCGGTCAGCCGTGCGGATGCCGCCAAGCCCGATCGCTCGCCTGAGGCCAAGACCGCCTTTGCTCGCAGCGCGCAGTCGAAGGACGACACCAAATGTGACTATTGGCGCTATTGCGCGATCGATGGCGCGCTGTGCACATGCTGCGGCGGAGGCATCCATAGCTGCCCGGCCGGTGCGGAGCCTTCGCCCGTCTCCTGGGTCGGCACCTGCATCAATCCCGACGACGGCAAGGCCTATCTGATTGCCTATCGCGACTGTTGCGGCAAGCCGGCCTGCGGCCAGTGCAATTGCGACAATACCGATCGCGAGACCCAGCTTTACATGCCCCAGCTGAACAATGACGTGATCTGGTGCTTCGGCACCAGCAGCATGGAATATCATTGCTCGACCGCCGTGCTGGTGGGTGCGGCGAGCTGATCGGCGGGGGCCTCGGTCATGAGGCGGTCGGTGCTCGTTGGACTCTTCGCGTTGGGCGTCGCTGGTGTCTGGCAAGCGCACAGTGGAGAGATGGGACAGGCCGTCCGCGCTCTGCCCGCCGCCATCACTGATCCGCAGCTGGCCCGATCGGATTATGTCGAGAATTGCGGCGGTTGCCACGGCGTTGATGGCAGCGCGGCCCCCGCTCAGCTTCCGGAATTGCGAGACAGGGTCGGCTGGTTCATGTGCACGCGGGAGGCGCGCGCCTATCTGATCCGGCTCCCCAATGTCGCGCATAGCCGCATCAAGGATAACCAGCAGCTCGCGGATCTCATGAACTATGTGGTCTTCGGCCTGGGAGGAGACAGCGCGCCGGCAGAGGCCGATCCCTTCACCGCCGATGAGATCGCGAGGGAGCGTCAGCACGCCCTTTCTTCCATCTCACTCAAGGCAGAGCGGGCGCGCCATGTCGAAAGCGCGATCCGCCAATGTGGTGCCCCCGCCTCGCTGCGCCTGCTTTATCCGGGACAGAAGGGATAAAGGAAGGGCAGGGTGATGGGCCATCACCCTGCCTTTGCTCAGGCGCCGACAGGCTTGCTGCTCTCTCCGGCACCATGAAGGCGGCGATAGAGAGAACGAAATCTCGATACCTTGCTACCCTCTTCAAAATGGCTGCCGCCGGATCGATGGTCCGGCGGCGGCGCTTTCATAGGCTTCAGGATCAGAATTTCTGGCCGAAACGGATGCCGAAGAATTGGGGACGGATAGTAAAGGTGCGCGAGGAGCCCGAGCAGAAGGTGATCGAGCAGAAGGTGTTGGTGGTCAACTGACCGCGCTTGTCGAAGGCGTTCTGGATGAAGAGGGTGAGGCTCCAGCCGTCCTTCTTGATACCGCCCGAAAAGTCGAAACTCACAAAGCCCTTGGTGGAGCAGGAGATGCCGGCGTCGGTCTTTTCCTCCGCTACTTCGGGACAGACGAGCAGGTTGTTGTCAGCGACGTTCAGATCCTGCGTCGCGCCGGTCTGATACAGCGCGGCTGCCTGGAGATAGGTGGAAAGCTCTCCCAGTTGCGTATCGAACCGGATCGATGTCGTGCCCTTGAATCTCGGTTGGCGCGGCAGGCGGATGCCGTCTGCTGCGGCGACCTGCGGTGTCGGCGGACTCGATTCGGGCACATATTCGCCGAGTGTGCAGCTCGGCAGCTGCGAGATGGCCGATGTCGTGCGGTCCAGAGCGAAGTTGCAGAAATTGCCGCTCAGCGCCGCATCATTATAGGCGCCCGAGCTGGAAATCGTGAACTTGCCCAGCTTCAAGTCGGCGTCATATTCCACGCCCTTGACCTCAGCCTTGCCCGCATTGCCGGTCATGCCCGCGCCCTGCGCGCCCGACACGACGACGCCATACTGGATATTATCCCACTTCTCCCAATAGGCGGCGGCGTTCAGGCGGAAGATGCCGCTCCACGTCGTCTTGAAGCCGATTTCGTAGTTGGTCAGCGTTTCCGATTTGAACGGTGCGACGTCCACCGCGCCGAAATTGCGGATGCGCAGCGGGCGGTTGAAGCCACCGGGACGGAAGCCGGTGGAGTAGTTGGCGTACACCATCTTGTCGGGCGTAATCTGCCAGTCGAGCGCAACCTTGTGCGTCTCGCCGTCTTCCTTGTAGCGGCCGGTCTGGTCTTCCGCCCGGAAATTGGTGTTGAGGCACTGGAGCCGCGCGGCAGGCAATGGCGTCGGACATCCCATTTCGCCCGTCGGCACATAATAGGAAGTGACGGTATTGGCCGCAGAGGCGGATACGCCGGCAAAGCCCTTCACCGCATAGTCGGTCCAGAAATAGCGGATGCCGCCCGTGACCTTCAGCGTAGGCGTGATGTTGTAATGGCCTTCGGCGAAGACCGCCTTGTCATGATAGAGCTGGTTCTGCTCAGTGATGTAGAAGCCGTCCTGCTTCACCGCAGGGCTGCCATAGACCATCGTGCCGAGCGGATTGCCGTTCGGGTTGATGACATCGCTCGTGTCGAAGATGGGGTTGCCGTCCTCGTCATAGGTAACTGCATACATGGCGGGCACGCCGATGAGCCCGCCCGGCACGTCGCCGCCGCCCGTCTGGGTGTAGCCCGTGATCTGGTCCAGCCCGCGAATGGCGTAGTAGGTGTTGCTCTCGTTCTTCTGCCGCTGGTAGAAGCCGCCGATCGTGAGGTCGAACGGCCAGTCCTTCGGCGTGGTCAGCCGCAGTTCCTGGGTAAATTTGTTGCGGTGCCAGTCGGCATGATAGAACTGCGTCGGATCGATCAGCGAGCATTTCTGCGACGCGCCCGACCCAGTGCAGTTGTCGAAGAACTGCAGGTAGCTTTCATAGCCGGGACCGAAGCCGTCATAGGTCACGGTGTAATAGGTGTAGTCGTTCAGCGTCTTGGTCCGGCGCTTGAAATAGCCGGTCGCCGAGACAAGCTCGAAGTCACCGATATGGCCATGGATCGACAAGGCCGCCTGGAACCAGCGGTCGTCGTTGCGGGTCTTGTCATAATCGTGAACCTCCAGGTCGCCGACGCGGGGGTCATAGCCGAAATAGCCGTTGGATATCTGGCGCTGGCCGGTGAATTGCGGCGTGATCTGCCAGCCGTCGACCGGCTCCCACAGCACCTGTATGCGACCGCCAAATTCCTTGATATTGTTATAGTTGTCCTTGGCGATGTCACTATTGTCGAGCGCGAAGCTGGTGTTCGGGTTGTTGTCGCCCAAGGTGTAGACGGCCGGCGCCCCATTGTTGAGCAGGCCATTGTTGGGCACATTGTCGATATAGCCGCCCTCGCGCCGATAATAGCCCATGACGCGCAGGGCCAGCGTGTCGCCCTGCGGAATGTTGATGTAGGATTCGATCTGGCCGCCGAAGTCGCCCTCGCCATATTTGTTGGCTTCCACGTCATAGCCGAACTCGAACTTGCCGAGCTTTGGCTTATTGGTGATGAGACGTATGGTGCCAGCCAGGGAACCCGCGCCGTAGAGTGTGCCTTGGGGGCCTGACAGCGCCTCTATGCGCTCGAGATCATAGGCATGGATGTCAGGCACCTCGGTCCCGGTAATGGGGATGTCATCCAGATAATAGCCGACCGACGCATAGGCACCGCCAGCGGGCACGATACCACGGAAAAAGGCGGTGTTACGGCCGGGGCCGATGCCTTCGAAGGAAACGGAAGGCAGCAGGGTGGCGAAGTCGCTCAGTCCCTTGACCTGGCGCTCCGCGAGCACTTCGGCGCCCAGCGCCTGCATGGAGATCGGAACCTTCTGGATGCTCTGCGCACTGCGCGTCGCCGTCACGATGATCTCGCCCAGCCCCTGCTCCTCGGCGGGCGCGGAGGCCGGATCAGCTGTCTGGGCGCCGGCAAGCGCGGGAGAGGCGAGCCCCGCGAGGATAGTGGTCACCCCCAATATCTTCATCAGGTGCGACCGGCGATGGGACTTGCTTTTCATGATTGTCGACTCCCCCTCGGAACAACGGACCCTCCCTCTCCCTTCACCTCGCCGCGGTTTTACCGCGTGTTTTTGACGCGCTGCACCATGCCGTAAAGCGGCACCTTCGATCGGCCTGCGCTAAGACAAGATTGTCCTGCGCTCGGAAACGATACACGTCTCCGAAGCCTGCCGCCCAAGAGCGACGTCCTAATTTTTACGCAACTACCCCTCGAACATCGACCTTTCAGGACGACTGTCCAAGTTTGATAATGCTGCAACGAATCGAAGAGTCAAGTCCCGTCAACGCACATGCAGCACGCTTTGCAGGCGATCATTGCGCGGTCGCGAAATAGGGGCCATGGTGGATGCCGAAAGGATCATCGAGCCATGAATGCGGGCATGCGCGCGACCGGAATTTTCCCTGCCTCCCTGCCGCCAGACCGGATGCTGGCCCTTGGCATCCAGCGTCTCGACGCCGAACCGGGGCAGGCTCTCGATCTGGCGGAAGCGGTGTTGCGGCGGGCTCCGGGGGCGCCGCAGGCACAACTGCTCGCAGGCCAGGCGCTTCGGCGCCTCGGCAGGCCCGCCGAAGCGCTCACCCGCCTGTCGGCTCTGGCACGCGGTCACCGGACCGTTGCTGCCGTGCTCTGGGAACTTGCGCAGGCTGCGAGCGAAGCGGGTGACGCCCGGCAGGCGATTGCAGCGCTCGAAAGCCTTACCCGTCAGCAGCCGGCGGTGGCCCAGGGTTGGTTCCTGCTCGGCCGGCAACTGCGCAAGGTGGGGCGCGCGCAAGACGCATGGCGAGCCGACCTCGCCGGCGTCCATGCCTCTTCTCGCGACCGCGATCTTCTGGAAGCGGCCGTGGCGATGAACGAAGGGCGGCTCGACGAGGGCGAGGCACTGTTGAACGCGCGCCTGCAACGGCTGCCGGACGATCCGCCTGCAATCCGGCTGATGGGAGAAATCCATTGGCGGCGCGGCGACATGACCCTAGCGCTCGAGTGGGTGGAGCGCGCCGTGTACGTGGCGCCGGGTTTCGATCTGGCGCGGGATTTCCTGATCCGCCTGCTGCTCCAGAACAATCGCCTGACGGAGGCGTTGGACCATGCGGAGCGCCTGACAGGATCCCCGCTACGGCATCCGGGATATGCGCTCATCAAGGCCTCAGTCCTGGTTCGGCTCGGCGATCAGCAGGGGGCTGCGGCGATTTACGAGCAGCTGCTGAAAGCGAAGGCCGATCAGCCGCAGGTCTGGCAGAACCTCGGCCACGCCCTCAAGACATTGGGCCGCCAGGCCGATGCCGTGCACGCCTACCGCCGGGCGGTGCACTATCAGCCGACCATGGGGGAAGCTTGGTGGAGCCTTGCTAACCTCAAGACGGTGAAGCTGGATGGAGAGGACATAGCGGCGATGGAGCAGGCGCTTGTCGCGCTGGACCCGCAGCGGGAGGAGGACGTGCTCCACCTCCATTTTTCGCTGGGCAAGGCTTATGAGGACGCCGGGGACGACGCCGCTGCCTTTCGCCATTATGACCTTGGCAACCGGCTGCGCCGCGCCATGGTGCCGCATGACGCGGACGACTTCGCGGCGGAAACGGCTGCCATGGCATCCACCTTCACCGCGCCGTTCATCGCCGCGCAGGGGGAGGGTGGTTGCCCGGCGCCCGACCCGATCTTCATCGTCGGCCTGCCGCGCGCCGGCTCGACCCTCGTCGAGCAGATCCTGTCCAGCCACAGCCAGGTCGAAGGGACGATGGAACTGCCGGATATGATGGCGATCGCCGGCCGCCTGCAATCCCGCGTGGACGAAGGCGAATTTCCCGATTTCCGCACGATGATCGCCTCTCTTACCCCAGCGGATCGCACGCGGCTGGGCGAGGAATATCTCGAACGTACCCGCATCCACCGGCAGAGCGGAAAGCCGCTCTTCATCGACAAGCTGCCCAATAACTGGCAGCATGTCGGCCTGATCCACCTGATCCTGCCTCAGGCGAAGATCATCGACGCGCGCCGGCATCCGATGGCGTGCGGCTTTTCCGGATGGAAACAGCATTTCGCTCGGGGCCAGTCCTTTACCTACGATCTCACCGACATCGGCCGCTACTACTGCGCCTATGTGGATCTGATGGCCGCGTTCGATGCGGCCATGCCGGGGCGCGTCCATCGCGTCTTCTACGAACGCATGGTTGCCGACACGCCAGGGGAGGTCGGGCGGCTGCTCGACCATCTCGGCTTGCCCTTCGAGGAAAGCTGTCTCGCCTTCTGGCGCAATGACCGGGCGGTTCGCACGGCCAGCTCGGAACAGGTCCGCCAGCCGATCTTCACCGATGCGGTCGACCATTGGCAGCGGTTCGAGCCCTGGCTTGGACCGCTGGCCGAAGCGCTAGGACCGGTGCTGCCGGGCTACGGACGCTAGGCTCAGGACTCGTTGATCACAGCCAGAAGAGCACGGTAGCTGCGAGGGCGATGGCGGAGAAGAAGACGGTTGGGCAGCGGTCGTAGCGGGTTGCCACACGGCGCCAGTCTTTCAGGCGGCCGAACATGATCTCGATGCGGCTGCGGCGTTTGTATCGGCGCTTGTCGTATTTCACTGGAAAGGAACGGGATTTCCGGCCCGGGATGCAGGGCGTGATGCCCTTTTGCTCGAGCGCGTCCCTGAACCATTCGGCGTCATAGCCCCGGTCAGCCAGCATCCACTGCGCCTTGGGCAGATCATCGAGCAGGGCTGCCGCGCCGGTGTAATCGCTGATCTGGCCGGCCGTGATGAAGAAGCTCAAGGGGCGGCCGTTGGCATCGGTGACGGCGTGAAGCTTGGTGTTCATGCCGCCCTTGGTCCGTCCGATCAGGCGGCCGAGATCCCCTTTTTTACCCCAAGGCTGGAAGCCGTGCGGTGGGCCTTGAGATAGGTCGCATCGATCATGAGGGTCTGCGGTTCGGCTTTCTGGGCGGACAGACCCTCCATCATCCGGCCAAACACGCCCATCTCGCCCCACCGTTTCCATCGGTTGTAGAGCGTCTTGTGCGGACCGTATTCCCTGGGCGCGTCTCGCCAGCGCAGCCCGTTGCGATTGACGAAGATGATCCCGCTCAGCACCCGCCGGTCATCAACCCGAGGCTTGCCGTGACTCTTGGGAAAATACGGCGACAAACGCGCCATCTGCTCGTCCGTCAGCCAATACAGGTCGCTCATGCTCAGTCTCCTCGCGGAGCCTGAATCACATCGCTCTCAGCCAATCAATGGGTCCTGAGCCTAGGTGTTTAGTCCCGGCACCTATCCTCTGTTACGACCTCCCCGTCCCGTTGTATGCCGACCGAACCGGCGGTGCGCGCACGATCGGTGCCGGTCACAGATCGAAGGCGACGGTCAGTCCGTAGGTTCGCGGGGGTTTCACGAACCCGAGCACGGGCGAGCCGAGGAGCGTCGTAGCCACCTGGCCTGATGCGCGGATCGTTTCGTTGCCGATATTCCGAATGAAGCCGGTCAGCCGCAGCCCGCTGTCCGTGCGATAGGTTACGTAGGCGTTCTGCACATCGTAGGCGGGCTGCGACATGTAGTTGAGGTTGAAGGGTGAGAAAAAGACCCGGTCGGACCAGAAGCTTTCCCCTCTGATGGTCAGTGCCCCCCCCGGCACGTCGAAGCTGTACTGAGCCGAGAGGTCGATCGTGTAGTTTGGCGCTTGGGGTAGCGCGTTGCCCGCAAGGTCGAATGCCGGTACGCCATTCTCGTCGCGCGTCGATCCGTCGCCGCGCGGTCGAGCCTGGTCAGCGGTGACGTAGCGCTTGAAGCGTGCATGCAGCCAGCTGGCATTTACGCCGACGATAAGGTCACGAACCGGCTCAAGCGTGAACTCGCCTTCGATGCCGTAAATCTCGGCCGCAGCCGCATTCTCGAGGACGAGGAGCTGACCCTGGACCTTCCCAACCTGAAGATCCGAATAGTCGTAGTAAAAGCCCGAGATGTTGGCGCGCAGGTGACCGTCCAAGAGAGTCGATTTCAGGCCGATCTCGTACGCGTCGACCTTCTCCGGATCGAGGGCCGGACCCGCCGAGCCGAGGTTGAACGTGCCTGCCTTGAATCCCTTCGAATAGGACGCGTAGACCATCGTCTTGTCCGCGATGTCGAAATCGACGCCGATCTTGGGCGTGAAGGCGTTGAAGTTCTTGTCCGCACGATGCACCTGATCACGAGGACCGTTCGCCGGGTCGTAGAGATCGTCGAAGTTGAAGTCCGACTGGTCAGCGACCCTCTTCTTTTCCCAGCTATAGCGTGCGCCCAGAGTAAGGCGAAGACGGTCCGTGACGGAATAGCTGTCCTGAGCGAAGACGGCAGCCGCGTCGGTCTTCAGCCGTCCGCCCGAGTAGAAGCCCTGAACGAACAGGTCCGGCCCGCCGACGGCGCGGAGGTTGAGCGGACCCCTGATGAAGCCATCGATATTCTCATGCATATAGAAGGCGCCGACGACCAGCTTGTGACTGTCGGTGTCGAGGTTGAGTTGCAGTTCCTGCGAATATTCGCCCGACGTCTCACCAAAGTCGATCGGAAAGAGATTGACGCCGATCGGGTTTAGGTCGGATTCCACTACGAAGTCGCTGCTGCGGTAGGCAGAGAGGGAGCGGAGGGTGAGGTTATCCGTCAATTCGTAGGAGATGTCGGCGCGCGCGCCCCAGAATTCCGCGCTATTGGACGGATTGCGGACGCTGGCGACATTGCGCGGGCCTGGATCGAAGCCGCCAAGGAGCAAGCCAGTTGGCGTTACCGGATCCCCGGCGGCGGTAAATCCCGCGGGTCCGAAATAATGGTAGGTGTTGGATCGATCCTTCTGGTTGTAGTAGTCGGCGCCTATGAGAATGGTCAGTCGCTCGGTCGGTTCGAACAGCAGCTGCCCCCGGACTGCCCGAGAATGTTTGTCGTCGACGTCGGCGCCGGTCAGACGGTTCCTTCCGTAGCCGGAGTGGTTCTGGATCTGCCCCGCCACGCGCACGGCCACCTTGTCGCTAAGGCCCGTCGAGTAATAGGCCTCGGCATTCACGTTGTCGTAGTTTCCGTAGGTGAGGCTTATACCTCCCTTGGTCGAGAAAGTCGGCCGATTGGTCAGGATGTTGACGCTGCCGCCCGTCGCGTTTCGACCATAAAGTGTCCCTTGCGGACCGCGGAGCACCTCGACGCGCTCGACATCGTAGAAGGAGGCCAGGGCGGCCGCGGATCGTGAGAAAAAGACGCCATCCTGGTTGAAAGCGACGCTGCTCTCCGCACCGGTCGAAATGTTGTCGACACCGATGCCGCGCAGGGTAAGGCGGGCCTGTCCCACCTGTTCGGATACGTTGAGGCCCGGCACTGTCGAGGCGATCGCCGTCAGATCGGTCGCACCGCGTTGCGCCAGCGCCGCTCCACCGATCGCGGATACCGCGATGGGAATGTCCTGCACGGACTCAGCGCGTTTCTGAGCAGTGACCACGATATCGGAAATGCCGGACGCGCCCTGCGACGTTGGTTCGCCGCCATTCCGCGCGGAATTGTCCTGCCCGAAGGCCGGAGCGTGCGCGAGCGCCATCACCGCCGCGCTGCAGAGCGCGCCGTGACGCAAGGATGGAAAAGTCATATATCCTCCCGTGTCTTGATCTGTGGTTCTGTGGCGCTGGCGGCGCCTACCCTGGGACCCTTGCCTCCTGCCGGCAGAGCTTGGCGATCTTGCGCCGCACCCTTACCGCGGCCGCATCGCTGGACAGGATTGCTGGCTTGAGGTCCCAAAAGTCGCGTCCGGCCATCCGCTCCTCGATGGCCTCCATCATCGGGTTGTCTTCTTCGAGGAATACCCGGTTCTGAAGCTCGCCGATCATCTTCGGCATCCAGGCCTCCTCCTCGCCGTAGGAGCCGGAGCTCCCGAAGAAGTAATGCGTGGTCCGCTCGGTCTCCGGCGTGAAGATGTGAAAAGCGTAGCCGCCATCATCCTGAATGGGCGGTGCTCCCGGAGGGACCGCGCCGAAATCAAGGATCATCGCAGCCGGCGCATGCCATTCGACGTTGTTCCACTGGTCGCAGAGCTGCCCCTCCAACGGGCCGAACGGACAAATGGTGCCAGGCATCACGAGTTCGGCGCGCACTGCGCCGTCCCTTTCGCTTACATGCATGCTGCCTGATCGCATGCTCTCGTTGCCGATGGATCCCAGATGAAGAGTAAGCGTGGTGAGCAGGCCGCCTTGCGCGAGATCGGTAGGATAGGCTGATTGCGGCTCTTTTGGGGAGCGGCGGTTTTGGACGATAGCGAGGCTGATGGGGCGAGTAGTCATACGAGCGGTCATATGACCACTCGGATTGAGGTCGTTGGCCGGATATCGGGCCGGCGGCGCTGGACGGTGGAGCAGAAGCTGGCGATTCTGCGCGATGCGTTCGGTTCGGGCGGATCGGTCCTGGATGCTTGCGAACGGCACGAGGTTGGCAGCGGCCAGATTTACACATGGCGGCGGCAGGCGATGTCGGGCGAGTTGACCGGAGTGCAACTGCCGGCACTGACATCTTTCGCCGAAGTTGAAGTGGCCGGGCCGCCGATGCCGGCCACAGCGCCACCTGAACCGACGCTCACATGTGGCCAGATCGGGATCGAGCTTCCGTCGGGCGTACGTCTGACCGTGGATGGATCTGTCAACACCGATGCGCTGGTACGCGTGCTCGCGGTCCTGACTGCCCGATGATCCCGCTCCCCGGCTTTGCGGGCACAGGCTCCACCCGGATATTCCTGGCCTGTGGCGCGACCGATATGCGCAAAGGGTTCGACGGGCTGGCGGTGATGACGCAGCAGGTGCTTGAGCAGAGCCCGCATTCGGGCGCCCTGTTTGCCTTCCGGGGCAAGCGCGGCGATCTGGTGAAGCTGCTCTGGTATGACGGTCAGGGCCTGTGTTTGTTTTCCAAACGGATGGACCGAGGCAAGTTCGTCTGGCCGACTACCAAGACGGGCAAGGTGATCCTCAGTGCGGCGCAGCTATCGATGCTGCTAGAGGGCATTGACTGGCGCCGGCCGGAACGCACAGCAGCACCATGTTTGGCCGGCTAATGGCGGATTACCGTTGTTTTTGTGGCGCAAAGAGGCACTTTATGCTAGCGGTTCGCCGTGTCGGACGCTGCTTCTTCCCTCCTCGACAAGGACGCCCGGATCGCCGAGCTGGAAGCGGCCTTGGCGGCACGCGACAGCCTCATTGCGGCCCTTCGCGTTCAGCTTGCCCAGCTTCGCCGCATGACCTTTGGTCAGTCCTCCGAGAAGCTGTCCCTGCAGATCGAACAGCTGGAACTGGCGCTGGAAGAACTGGAGGGCGAAGCCCAACTTGCCGGCACGCGTTCGTCCTTTGCGGATCGCAATGAACGCCCGGCACCGATCCGGTCGTTGCCGGCGCATCTGCCGCGCGAGGAGCGTCGTATTGAACCGGCGGCCGGCACCTGCACCTGTCCCGATTGCGGCGGCGCGCTGCGCCCGCTGGGCGAGGACAGCGACGAGATGCTCGACGTGCTACCCGTGCAATGGCGCGTCAT
Organism: Sphingobium ummariense RL-3; assembly: GCF_000447205.1. Lineage (GTDB taxonomy): Bacteria > Pseudomonadota > Alphaproteobacteria > Sphingomonadales > Sphingomonadaceae > Sphingobium > Sphingobium ummariense. Next base: position 29,517 of record NZ_AUWY01000129.1, read on the forward strand.
GCGAACCGTGCGTCCCAAGTATAGCTGCCGCTCCTGTGAGAAGATCATTCAGGCGCCGGCGCCGCCCAAGGCGATTGCGCGCGGCAAAGCCAGCTTCGCAACGCTGGCCCATGTGGTGGTGAACAAGTTCGATCATCATCTGCCCTTGTATCGGCAGGCCGAGATGATGGCGGCACAGGGCATCGATATCGATCGCTCGACCTTGGCCGGTTGGGCCGGACAGGCCGCCGCGCTGCTCGATCCCATCGTCAGCCGTATCCGCGAGGAAGGTCTCAAGGCCGGCAAGATCCACGCCGATGATACACCCGTGCCGATGCTCGATCCCGGCAGGGGAAGGACTGCCACGGCCAGGCTGTGGGCCTATGTCGTCGATGATCGGGCTTCAGGCGTCGCCGGCCCGGCGCTTGTTTGGTACAAGTTCACGCCCGATCGCAGCGGCATCCATCCGCAGACCGAGCTCAAATCCTTCTCCGGCCTCCTTCAGGCCGACGGCTATGCCGGCTACGACAAGCTCTACGAGGACGGCCGGGTGAGAGAGGTCGCCTGCTGGGCGCACTTCCGGCGCAAGATCTTCGAGAACCACGCCACTAGCCCAACGCCGCTCACGACCGACCTTTTGGAGCGGATTACGCAGCTATATCGGCATGAGGCCGATATTCGAGGGCAACCGCCCGATGTTCGGCGTCAGCACCGGCAACGGCATTGCAAGCCGCTGGTCGATGACTTGCGCACCGCCATCGACGACGCCTTGCGTCGCCTGTCGCCAAAGTCGGCGATGGCCAAGGCACTCGCCTATGGCCGCAAGCGCTGGACGGCGCTGACCCGCTTCCTTGATGATGGCTACGCCGAGATCGACAACAACATCGCCGAACGGGCGATCCGGTCCATCGCGATCGGCCGCAAGAACTGGCTGTTCACCGGCTCGAAGGCCGGTGGCGAACGCGCCGCCGCCATCTATTCCATCATCGAGACGTGCAAACTCAATGGCGTCGAGCCGCAGGCCTATATCGCCGACGTCGTCGAGAAGATCGCCAGCAACTGGCCAGCCTCGCGCTGGGACGAGCTCATGCCCTGGAACTGGACAGCCGGCGGCACGCCCGTCAGCATGGCGGCATGACCGACCAGATCGCCCGGATTCGCATCACACTCGACGACATCAAGCCCGCCATCTGGCGGCGGGTCGAACTGCCCATCTCCAACAGCCTCAAGACCCTGCATCTGGCGATCCAGGCCGTTATGCTGTTCGAGAACTACCACCTGTTTCGCTTCGATATCGGCGAGGCCAGCTACGGCATCCGGTTCGACGATGACTATATGGACCCGCCGACCCGCGACGCCGGCAACCAGCGGCTCACCAAGCTCATCGAGCGCGGCGTCACCGCCTTCTCCTACACATATGATTTTGGCGACGACTGGCGGCACAGCATCGTCATCGAGGAGGTTCTCTCCGCCGATCCGGCCTTGCATTACCCCCGGTTCGTCGACGGCGCGCGCCGCGCACCACCCGAGGATGTCGGCGGTCTCCCGGGCTTCGAGGAATTTCTTGAAGCCATGGCCAAGCCGCGCCATCCGGAACGCAAGTCAGTGCTGCAATGGTATGGGCGTCCCTTTGATCCCGACGACATCAGCCCCGACGAAATCCACACTCGCATGGCCACGCTCGCCAAACGCAGGGCCTCCGGCAAAGCCGCTCACACCATCAACGAGGCCTGATCATCACTGCGGCCCTCAGACCACGCTTACG
>NZ_AUWY01000130.1 GCF_000447205.1 Sphingobium ummariense RL-3
TGTAGGCGCTTGCAACCGTAGCAGCTTCTGCTCGCAAACAGCGCCTTTTCCTGCCCAGATTACCTGACAACGAGCCGACTATGCTGCTCACGCTATCCGACAATGTGCTCGCCATCATCCGCGTCTGCTCGCAAACGGCAAAGGGCCGCTCATGGTATCTGCCAACTACAAAGTCGAGATTAGCAGTCATTTGCTGATGCGCGATGCTCACGCAGCTTTGTGGAACCCAAGATCAGAAAGTACACGATGGGGCAAACCACCATCAGCATCACTGCTGGATCGGTAGCCCATCTCGTTGGGCCATCGCTGTCCGGCTCACTTGCTACCGCGAGCATGAGCGCGATTGATCCTCGCACAGCGGCGTAGGTGGCAGGAACAAGCAGGATGTGGAGAAGCCACCCGTAGCGGAACCGCATGGCGCCAAACCAGCAGAGTACAGCTATGGCGGGTGGAGCGAGTGTGGCGGCTACGAAGCCGCAGAACCAAATGGCAAACCCTGCCGGAGTCAGCGTATCGCGATAGTAGCTGGCGATCCCATCCGGTCGCAATCCGAGAGCGACGAAAGAGCCTGCGACGACAACGGCACCCAAAGCCGTCAGTCCGACGCCACGCAATGTCCCGTGTCTCGGCATCAATCTATGCAATCCAGTAAGCCATTGATCAGGCTGCTCGCACTTTGGCTCGGAAGAAGGTCGTTTCCGACCCAATCAGATCGGGGTCGATCCCGCTCTCCTCGGCGGCCAGTTGCTGGATGATCCGCCAAATCTCGGGGGCGGTGAGGCGCGCGCCGTCGCGGGCAAGCCTGCCACGGTTCTGCTCCGTGACCAGTCGGGCGAGATCGCCGATAGTGTCGCACCTCCGAGGTAATCGCCGGCGGTCGAGGTGCCGTAACCATAGCCCCGCGTAGGCGCTCGCTCCAGCAGCGAAGATGCGAAGGGGAGGTGCCAGCGTCGTGAAGGCGAGGATCGCGACCGCGACAGCGAAGCAGAGACCACTGACAATCCCAAGCCATCCGGCTCGCGTCGCCGGCATCTTGAGGTCGGTATCGGCTTCCAGGTCGCTGAACGCTTGGCGCAGCTTCCCACCGATCAGCGGCGCCAACGGCGCATCCGGCCCGACGTGCCGGCCAAGCCCGAGCGCGCGTCGAAGCCTGTAGAACGTCATCTGCGTGGCGCATGTCGTGCCGCCCCCGCTGTAGGCTGCGACATGCGCGACGACATGGTCACGCACCTCGCCGAACGTTGTCCAAGGCAGGTTCGAGGGCTCTGTTGCAAAGATTGGCGGCAGTCAGAGGTAGGCTGTCGCTCTGCGCCGATCAGGCGGCTGCTGCGAAATGGTGGTTGAGCATGCCCATGGCCTCCGTCAGCGCCGAGGGCCCAATGCCAAAAGCTCTCTCCACAAGGCGCACCTCGCCCCTGATGCCGGGCTGCAGGCACCAGGGGCGAGCCTGTCCTTTGCGCAGGGCTCGCATGACTTCGAATCCCTTGATCGTGGCATAGGCCGTGGGGATCGATTTGAAACCGCGCACCGGCTTGATCAGTATCTTGAGCTTTCCGTGATCGGCCTCGATCACGTTATTGAGAT
>NZ_AUWY01000131.1 GCF_000447205.1 Sphingobium ummariense RL-3
AAATCCGTCATCGTTCCGTCCGTCCAATCTCCGCCAAGCATGCTCAAGCTTCACGATTTTTGCAACAGAGCCGGCCGGGGCGAAAGCGATGTTCAGCGCCGGATAGTCTGACGGGATCGCCGCATTCTGCTGCACGATAGCGATGGCCTGCGGCGCTTGCGGATCGCTTTTGTTCTGCCAGGCATTGAGATTGAGTTCGAAGGACAGGCGTTCAGACGGCTTCCAGTCCGCCAGGAAACGGATCGCCTTGGTGTCCTTCTTGCCCAGCCTGTCATCGCGGGTATGGCTCTTCTGCCATTCGTCACCGCGCGCGACCCGGCCTGCAAGGCGGACGCGCAGCGTGTTGGTGAGCGGTCCGCTCAGGAAACCTTCCAGTTCAACCGTATCGAACCGGCCGTAGGACAGCGATCCACCGGCCGACAGGTCGCTGGTGGGCTTGGCCGCGATATAGTTGATCGCGCCGCCGGTTGAATTCTGGCCGAACAGCGTGCCCTGCGGCCCCTTGAGCACTTCAAGCCGATCGAGATCGAACGCGGTCAGCGATGTGAGCGTCGGGAAAGGGAGCGGCACCTGATCCAGATAGACGCTGACGTCAGGATAGGCGGCCAGCGTCGATTCGAAGAAGCCGACACCACGCAGCGTATAGACCGGTGTGTCGTTGGCGGTCTGCGAGAATGTCAGGCCGGGCACGATCTGCGCGACATCGGCAAGGTTCGATATCTGCTGGTTCTTCAGCGCATCGCCGCTGATCGCGGAAACCGAAAGGCCGACATCTTCTGGCTGCGCTTGTTGGCCGTAACGATGATTTCATCGCCGGAACCTGCGGCAGGGCCATCCTGTCCCCACGCCGGCACCGCCAACGCCGCCGAAACCGCGCACGTGACCAGCGCCAAAGATCTGACCTCGCTCATAAACCTCTCCCTGCATTTCATTGTCTTGCTGATATTTGCTTGGAAAAAGCCGCGCGAAGCCCGGCTGCTTTCGACTCGGATAATCGCCGATCTCATTTTTAGTGTAAAGCCTAAATTAGTCTGCCTCCAATTTTTCCATATTGTCGGCGACGGACGCCCTGAAACACGCAAAGGAAAGATCGTTGGATTACCGGGCTTTTTACGATAGGGGCCAAGGCCTACATTGGGCGCAGTATCTCTGGGGATCCGGCTTTAGTGGTACGTGAACAGAACAAGGAGGAACGCCGCAGTCGTATTCTCGGCGCTGCTGAAAAGCTGATCCGGGAACTGGGCACTGTGGAGTTCTCGATGAGAGAACTCGCTGCGCGCGCACATATCAGCCATTATACGTCTTACAACCTGATCGGGAACAAGGGCACGGTCCTTTACACCCTTCTGCATCGCGCAATCGATCGCATAACCAATTTGCCCAGCCAGGCCGACCCCAATTTCGATCCGCTCAGCTATGCTTTCGACATGGGCGACTTGGCAGTCGAGTTCTACGTATCTGACCCGGATTTTTTCAGGCCGCTGTTACGGTTCCTGTTCGGTGTTTCCGACGCCGAACTGCGCCCGGCTTTCATGAATAAAGGCGTGCGGCACTGGCATGCGGTCGCTTTGGCGATCTGGCAGAGTGGCGATTTGGTGGGCCACGTGTCTCCGGAAGATTTCGCCAGTATGATCAACACCTATTTCGGCGGAGCGCTTGGCCTCTGGAGCCACGACAACATTGATGCGGCCGTGTTCTTTGCGCACATACGCCACGCCATGGCTATTTCGCTGCTCGCATGTGGCAATAAACAATGGGAAGCGAGACTTGTAGCTGTAGGCGATTGCAAAGATACTGGCCTCTGCTCGCAAACAGCGCGGATTTCT
>NZ_AUWY01000132.1 GCF_000447205.1 Sphingobium ummariense RL-3
TGTAGGCGATTGCAAAGATACTGGCCTCTGCTCGCAAACAGCGCGGATTTCTGCTCAGATTTGCTGACAGCAGGTGGGCCATGCTGCTCACGCTATGCGACAATGTGCTCGCCATCATCCGCGCCTGCTCGCAAACGGAGAAGGCCTGTTCTCGCTTTCTGCCAATAGCGAGGAGTGCCGGTGAGCGGTCTGGCAGCGATCGTTCCCGCCGGGTTTGCCGTAAGCATCAGCGCTCCCACTTCCTCAGGCTAGCAACGGATTGATCGTATAATGCCTGGAGCGAGCCGACCTGATTGTCTCGGAAGTGAATCGTCAGCACGAGATTGTCATACGGCAGATTGGCCGTGCAGAGCCCCGGCCGCGAGCCTCCGCCCATGGCGGAGCAACTCGCCAGCGATGGAGGACGCTTCTGACCTGCTTCGGCTGGCAACTGGTATGTCCAGAAAACACCATCACTTACCTTGCGCAGTGTTCGGCCGCGCCATGAAAGCGGGCGACTTGCGCAGACAGTCGAGTTGACAAGCGCCTCTGTTCCCGCTGCGCGGGCACACATCCGCTTCTTGCTTGCCACGCCCACCAAGTTTCGCTCCGGCAAGCTTGCGCTCGGATTTAGGTAGAACGAGAACCCGTCGCTGGGATCGAGCGCTGGTAGAAAGAACGGCTTATCATTGTCGGATATGTCGTTGGCTCTCGGGATGTCGAAGACTCGTCCCTCCAACCTCCTCTCGGCCGAGGCCGAGCACGCGCTGAGCAAGCTGACGATCGATAAAGAAGCTGCGGTAAGATGCCTGTTCATGCCGGCAGGCTATGAGAGAAGCGCAACGTCCACAATCGGTGGCACAGACGACATGCGTTGCGTCCGCGTGCGGGAGATACCAAGGCGAGGACAGCCAGTATCATATCGGCACACCGGCTTCGCGGAGCCGCTCGGTCAGGTCGCGGGTGTGTTCGGCGTCCAGCGTTCCGGCGAGGAACGCGCGTATGTCGGACGGCCGGGTGTTGAGCTGGCTGGCGAGCGCGCCCGCATCGTAACCGTTGCGCGTCAGCGTGGGTTCGAGGTCGTCAATCGCCCGCGACAGCACCTGCTCGACGATCTCGGCCGTGACGGGCTTGGCAGCGAAGCGGAAGCCCTGCTCGAAGGCGAGTGTCAGGTGCATCTCGATCTGGAGCGGGGTGCGCAGGCGCTCGGCGATGAGGTCGATCGCGTCCTCGTTCATCAAGTCGGCAACCTTGACCCCCTCGGCCGCACAGGCGCCGAGCAGCCAGGCAACATAGTCGCGGCGTTCGGCGCCGATGCCCTCATAGTCGAAGGTGGTCGTGCGGTAGCCGATCTCTTCCATTTGCGGGCGGCGCAGGTCGTTGCGTAGCCGAGGATGGCCGACCAGAAGGACCGACAGCAGCACGCCGGCATCAGCCACCACCTCCATCAACCGCTTGAGGCCGGTCAGCGTCTTGTGGTGCAGGTCATGCGCCTCGTCGACCACCAGTACGACCGGGCGCTTGCCCTTGCGCATGATGTCGCGCAGGTCGCGCTCGCGGCGCTCGGCCTGCTTGGGAATCTTCACCTGGGCACGGTCACCGGGCGAGAGATCGTAGAACAGCGCCTCGATCAGCGAGGGCAACGAGGTGCGGCGCTTGTCGACCGCAAGCGACTTGGCGACGGCGACCTTGCCCGCCCGGGCCAGCTCGTCCTCGATGCGGCGCAGCAGGTGCGTCTTGCCCGATCCGACCAGGCCGGAGACGACGATCAACCTGCCGGTCTGCACGGCCGCACAGACCTCGCGCACGAGGTTGCGCTGATGCTCTGTCTCGAAGTTGCCGACGCCTTGGAACGGGCGGGCGAGCCCGTAGCTGGATTGAACGTCGGCGAGCATCAGCTTGTCCCCCGTCTTGACTGGAACCGCTCTCGGATGCGGTCAGCGATGATGGTCTTGTCGAGCGTTTCGCCCAGCAGCGCGTCGATGAAGGCGCGGTCTGCCTCAGGCAGCGAGCCGAGCGGTCGCCGGAGCTGGTCGACGATGGCGTGGCGCGCCGCGAGCCCGGTCGGGTATGCCGTCTCGACCGCCGGCTCCGGAAAAGGTGTTTGCCGCACCGCGAGCCCTGCGGTGGAGGGCGGCAGCGACGGCAGCGGCCGGTCGCCGCCCGTCACGGTCGCGCGGGGCAGCCCCAGCTGGTCAGCGAGCCGGACCACCTTGTCGAGCCGCTCCTCGGCGCGGCTCTTCTGATACTTGCGATAGCGGTAGAGCGGCACGGCGCCGCGCGACGGCTCGTAAGGGCCATGCCGCTTGCCGTCATGCTCCACGAAGAGCTGCTGGTCGAACAGCCCCCAGAGCAGCGTCACCGTCTCGCCGGCGAGCTCGGGCTCGACCTCGTAGGAAGCGCCCTCAACCGAGACGGTCGCGTCGCCCGCAACGGTGCGCCGCTCGGGCTCACGAGCGAAGGCGCAGAACCGCTCCCATGAACACATGGCCCGCACGCCATCGCCGGGCAGGTGCCGCAGCCAGTGCTCGATCCGCGCGTGTGGCTCGGAACGATGGTCGCCGTTGTTGTAGGTGACCAGCGCACGCCGCATCCACAGATTGGCTTCCGCCTCGTCCTTGGGTTTGTGGAAGTGGTACAACGTCTCGTGCACCTCCTTCACCGTGCGGAACGGCCGCTCGACCTTGCCCTTGGCGCGGGCCGCGGTGTGCCGGTCGTCGGCCTTCGGCGGCAGATGGGTGAGGACGCGCACGCCGAGGCTGCCCATCACCGACTGGAACACGCGCGACCGGCTGACCGGGCCGTTGTCCATGTAGATCGTGACCGGCAGGCCCTGGAACGGCAGTTCGGGCTCAGGCTTGGCGGCGAAGGCGTTGAATAGAAAGCGCAGCGCGGACTCGGCATCCTCGCCATAGACGCTGCGATATTCCTGGTAGACCACGCCCGAGCAGTCATCGACGGCCGAGAACAGCATCAGCGTGGGTTTGCCGCGACCCTGCTCGATCCAGAGCGGCGCCTCGACCTGCTTGAGGTCGGACGGGCTCATGTCGAAGTGCCACAGCTCGTTGGATCGCCGCGCCTGAAAACGAACGGCTGCGTGGGGGCGGGTCACGCGGGCATAGTCCAGCCCTGATGAGCGGAGCAGCCGGTCGATGGTCGCCCGCTTCAGCAGGCCGGGTGCTACCTTGACCAGGCCCTCCGGCGTCTCGACGCCATCGGTTTCCAGGAACTCGATGGCGCGGGCGGTCGAAACGTGCCGGCCCTTCTTGTTGGTGGTCCTGATCTTCAGTGCGGCGACGATCTCGGCGTAGCGCTCCATCTCGGCCTGCGGGGCAACCCGCGTCGCACCATGGTCGGACCGGCGCACCGACTTGGGGCGGTTCAGCTCGCGCAACGCCCGGTAAAGGGTCCAGATGGAGATGCCATAGGCCTCGGCCGCACGGGCGATGATCTCGGTGCGACCGGGGTCGCGTGGGGGCAACAGCGACAACCGTCGGCGAAGATCGATCAGCGCCTCTCCAGGCGGTCGCTTCGCCCGGTCAGCCATGGGCTGTTGCAGCCTCCTTGATCGATGCACCGCTGCCGCGCTTGCCTGCATAGCGATAGAGGGTCGCGACCGACACGCCCATGCGCTTGGCGATGTCGCGCACCGGCAACGTGCCCTCCTTCATCATCGCCCGTGCCGCGGCGACGTCGCTCGGGCGCATTGCCGATGGGCGGCCACCCTTGCGACCCTGCCGGCGCGCCTCCACTAGCCCCGCGGTAGTTCGCTCGCGGATCAGGGCACGCTCGAACTGCGCGATGGCGCCGAACACGTGAAAGGTGAGCATGCCACCCGGCGTTGTCGTGTCGATGCTCTCGGTCAGCGACACCAGCCCGATCTTCTCGCGCTCCAGATCCTCGGCCGTGGCGATCAACTTCTTGAGCGAGCGGGCGAGGCGGTCGAGCTTCCAAACAACCAGCGTGTCGCCTGCGCGCAGCACGTCTTCCAGAATGCGCGCCAGTTCGGGCCGGTCATCGCGCGCGCCCGACGCCTTTTCGGTGAACACCCGCTCGCAGCCGGCCCGCCGCAGCGCATCGAGCTGGAGCTCGGGGTTCTGGTCGCTGGTGCTGACCCTGGCATAGCCGACCCGCATGAGCGTCTGATCTTCTCCAAACTCGTGCGGGGCATACCGTTTTGCGACGCGGGTTTCCAGAACAGTTTTGACAAAGTGCGGCCCGCAGATTTACGTTGCCGGCCCAGCAAGGCGATCGGCTCGTCAGAAACGGTCGTTTTGCAGAACCGCTGAGGAGCCGGGTTCATGCAGGTGCTCGATACGGTTGGCTGGGTCGGTGATGGCGACGACACCGACTTCTTCCTCGCAATCGAGCGCACCTTCGATCTGCGCCTGCGCTCGAACCTGCCTTGGACAACGTTCGGCGAGGTGCGTGACCATGTCGTCGCGCATGTCGCAGCCTACAGCGGGGGCGGCACGACATGCGCCACGCAGATGACGTTCTACAGGCTTCGACGCGCGCTCGGGCTTGGCCGGCACGTCGGGCCGGATGCGCCGTTGGCGCCGCTGATCGGTGGGAAGCTGCGCCAAGCGTTCAGCGACCTGGAAGCCGATACCGACCTCAAGATGCCGGCGACGCGAGCCGGATGGCTTGGGATTGTCAGTGGTCTCTGCTTCGCTGTCGCGGTCGCGATCCTCGCCTTCACGACGCTGGCACCTCCCCTTCGCATCTTCGCTGCTGGAGCGAGCGCCTACGCGGGGCTATGGTTACGGCACCTCGACCGCCGGCGATTACCTCGGAGGTGCGACACTATCGGCGATCTCGCCCGACTGGTCACGGAGCAGAACCGTGGCAGGCTTGCCCGCGACGGCGCGCGCCTCACCGCCCCCGAGATTTGGCGGATCATCCAGCAACTGGCCGCCGAGGAGAGCGGGATCGACCCCGATCTGATTGGGTCGGAAACGACCTTCTTCCGAGCCAAAGTGCGAGCAGCCTGATCAATGGCTTACTGGATTGCATAGATTGATGCCGAGACACGGGACATTGCGTGGCGTCGGACTGACGGCTTTGGGTGCCGTTGTCGTCGCAGGCTCTTTCGTCGCTCTCGGATTGCGACCGGATGGGATCGCCAGCTACTATCGCGATACGCTGACTCCGGCAGGGTTTGCCATTTGGTTCTGCGGCTTCGTAGCCGCCACACTCGCTCCACCCGCCATAGCTGTACTCTGCTGGTTTGGCGCCATGCGGTTCCGCTACGGGTGGCTTCTCCACATCCTGCTTGTTCCTGCCACCTACGCCGCTGTGCGAGGATCAATCGCGCTCATGCTCGCGGTAGCAAGTGAGCCGGACAGCGATGGCCCAACGAGATGGGCTACCGATCCAGCAGTGATGCTGATGGTGGTTTGCCCCATCGTGTACTTTCTGATCTTGGGTTCCACAAAGCTGCGTGAGCATCGCGCATCAGCAAATGACTGCTAATCTCGACTTTGTAGTTGGCAGATACCATGAGCGGCCCTTTGCCGTTTGCGAGCAGACGCGGATGATGGCGAGCACATTGTCGGATAGCGTGAGCAGCATAGTCGGCTCGTTGTCAGGTAATCTGGGCAGGAAAAGGCGCTGTTTGCGAGCAGAAGCTGCTACGGTTGCAAGCGCCTACACCTAGCCAGAAGGACGCGAACACGATGCCAACCATATACCTGAAACGAACATCGCCGTTGATGGCCCAGCTCGGGGCCAACATCGCTCGCGAACTAAAGAAACTAGGCATAACTCAAGGGGAGTTGTCCGAACGCTCGGGCGTTGCGGCGTCACATATTTCATACATGGTGCGCGGACATGGTAATCCAACGCTTGCTACCTTGGAGAGCCTTGCCGATGCTTTCGGATTATCGGCTGTCGAATTATTGGCAGCGGATAGCACTTCCCGCGACAAGTCCTGAAAGGCAGTCGCTTTATTTGATCGGAACAATCTATGTCCAGTAACCCGCCCCGCGAATTTGACCGACTGCTACAAGATGCGCCGCTGGTGCGGGCAATGGGGGGAGCACTCTCGATGTTTGCCACGCTGCTTGCGCGTCAAGGCATTGTCGAGGCGAGCGAGGTTGCAAACTTGCTGGGTATCTATGCGGTCGCCACAAGCGAAGTCGATAATGAAGAGGGCATGATCTTGGGATGCTGGGCAGCTATGATCCGCGACGTGGCGGAGCAACAGCGCACATCTGCTCGCAAATAGCCCCGGCGCGCACGGCGCTAGCCGTGAGCCGCTTCGATCTTCTGGGCAAGCTCGGCCAGGTGATCGGAATCAAGTAGATCCTCGGCGGTAAGATCGGCCGCGAAAAACTCGCTTCCGCTGGGTGGCGCGCGATCGGCGGCGAAAGCGGCCAGATAGGGCCGCGCCTCGTCCGTGGCGATCCAGCGCCAGAAAGCATTGCCCTGGCCGAATAAACCGCTCTCGAACATATCGAGCCGTGCTTGTGCGAAGTCGGTCAATTTGCGTCTCCTGACAATCAGTCGGTTCGGCAAAAAAAGGGAGGCCGAAGCCTCCCTTTGTCTTACTGGAACAGTTTGATGAAAGCGGGCGCGAGGCCGATGACTGCGAGGACGAAACCGACGCTGCCGATGACCCAAGTTTGTGCCGTCAGCTTGCTTTCGATTCCCTTGTTCGCCTCCTGAACCTTCACGGCGATATACTCCTCAATAGCCTCTACAACTTCCGCTGCGGCGTCGTCGGACAGATTAGCCGCTTTCAGTGCTCTAAACAATTTGATGTGCATCCGGTTCTCCTTCTCGTTGGTGACGGGAGACACCCGGCATGGGCACCGGCGCCGGCTGTCAGGGACCGCGAAGCGGCCGCGGTAGCGGGCGGTGGGGGAGCCGATTTGCGCAGCAAATTGGGGGAACCGCCGATCCTTGAAAGCTGGCGCGCACCCATGCCAAAATGCCACGACACACAGAGAGAAGAGATTGCGCGGGGCGGGGTTCGATGCCCCGTCCCGCGCTCTGCATGGCACCGAGATCATCGGTTTCGCCCAGCGGGCGAAAAGGGGCGGGCTAAGCCCGCCCCTCCGGCGTCAGCCGGATTGGCCGCGCTTCGCCTTGGCCGCCAGCACGACCGCGACGACTTGCGGATAGACGCATTCGCCGCGCTCGATGTTGCGGATGCCGGGGCCGTCGAGCACGTCCTTGATACGGTCCTCGATGATCTGGCCCAGCTCGGCCGCAACCGCCTCGATGTCAGCACTCGTCTTGCCGATAAACATCGGGTCTTTCGGCCACATGGTAAGCGGTCAAAATCCCCCACATTCTCATGATTTTGCGATTTGGTAGGTGTTGAGCCTTGCATTTGCGAGGTGGTGATGAGTGGTGATTTCGAAACCAGTTTCGAAACTGAAAGGGGTGGGAGGGCAGGCAAGGCCGAGCGTCTTGACGTCATTCCCTTGTCGAATGGCAACCGTGGGTGGACGCCTGCGGCGAAGGCGCGGATCATCGAGGAGAGTTTCAAGCAGGGCGCGAATGTGGCCGAGGTAGCCCGGCGTCATGGCATGCTCCCGCAACAGCTTTATAACTGGCGAGGGCGTTTCCGGGAACGGGCCGAGGGGATGGGCTTTGTTCCCGCGGTGATCGAAAGCCCGCCGGCACCTCCCGTACCGTCGCCATCTTCTGGGCCACCGGCGCCTGCAGTGTCATCGTTGCCCGCGAGTTCGAGGAGTGGCGGTGAGATTATTATCGAGACCCGCGGGCTGTCGATCCGCATCCCGTCCGACGTGGATGCCGACCATATCGAGCGGGTGCTCCTGGCCGCGCAGGTGAACACATGATCATTCCGCCCGGACCGTTGAAGGTGCTTGTCGCGACGCAGCCTGTGGACTTCAGGAAGGGTATGGCGGGCCTCGCCTCACTGGTTCAGCAGGAACTGCGTCTCGACCCATTCTCAGGCATGCTTTTTGTCTTCCGGGCACGCCGGGCGGACAGGATGAAGCTCCTGCTGTGGGACGGCACCGGGCTCGTACTGGTGACGAAGCGGTTGCAGGATGGGAAGTTCCGCTGGCCCCGCCCGGGAGACGGAGTGATGAAGCTGTCGGCGGCCCAGGCTTCCGCGCTGTTCGAGGGGCTGGACTGGTCGCGCATGCACGTGCCGCGGGTGCCAAAGCCACTTCATGCGCAGTAGATCGCACGCCTGATTCTACCTGACGCAAGGCTGTTCCCAGACGTGGGGAACTGGCTAGAATGCGGGCGTGGTGGCGCATCCCGAACCCCCTGTCGAGACCGGCCCGGAGGCTGGATATGACGAGCTTCCTAACAATGTGGAGCAGCTCAAGGCGATGGTGCTGGCCGAGCGCGCTCGCGCGGCACGGCTCGAACATATCCTCAAGCTGATCAACCGCTCGACCTTCGGCAAGCGTTCGGAAAAGCTGCCGGTCGATCAACTAGCCTTGACGCTGGAAGACCAGAACGTCGCGCTTGGTGAAGCCGATGGCTTGCAGGACAAGGCGGCCGAGGAGGCGGGACGTTACGGCCTCAGGCCGCGTCGCCGGCGGGCTCCAGATGCCGAACGCGCATCGCTGCCGGCCCATCTGCCGCGCTTCGAGACGGTGATCGAGCCCAAAAACCTGGAATGCGCCTGTGGCGGGACGCTGCACAAGATCGGCGAGGACCGTTCCGAACGGCTCGACATCATCCCGGCCCAGCATCGCGTGATGGTGACGATCCGCCCCCGCTATGCCTGCCGCTGCTGCAGCGACGGCGTTCGCCAAGCGTCGGCCCCGGCGCATGTAGTGCCGGGCGGCTTGCCGACCGAAGCGCTGATCGCCGATGTTCTGATCAACAAATATTGCGATCACCTGCCGCTCTATCGGCAATCGAAGATCTTCGCCCGGCAAGGCATCGAGATCAGCCGCGCCACTATGGCGAACTGGGTTGGTCGTGGCATCGCTGCGCTGATGCCCATCACCGACAGGATGCGCGCCGATGCGCTTGCCCGTGCCCGTCTGTTCGTCGACGAAACCACGGTCAAGGTGCTGGCGCCGGGAACGGGCAAGACGAAAACCGGCTATATGTGGGTCATAGTGTGCGACGATCGCGCTCATGGCGGCGTCGATCCGCCTCTGGCGCTATACACATATATGCCGGGACGCGGAAAAATGTGGGCCAAGCAGTTGCTCGGGTCATACCAGGGCATCCTGCAGGTTGATGCCTGGCAGGCCTATGACCAGTTCGGCAAGGACGATGGCGCCGACGCCGGCGTCACCAAGTCCTACTGCTGGGCTCATCTGCGGCGCGGGTTCGTCGATGCAGGCAGCGATGCTCCGGTCGCGCAGGACGCCTTGCAGCGCATTGCCGAGATCTATGGCATCGAAAAGGAAATCCGTGGGCGCACGGCCGAAGAACGCCTCGCTGTCAGGCAGGAGCGGACCCGTCCGCTGGTCGACAAGCTCCATGCCTGGTTCGCCGCCACCGCACCGCGCATGATGGCCGGATCGGCAACGAGCGATGCGATGAAATATGCGCTCAAGCGCTGGGCGGGCTTCACCCGGTTCCTCGATGACGGCAGGATCGAGATCGATAATAACGCCGCCGAACGGGCTATCAGGCCGGTGACTCTCCAAAGAAAAAATGCACTCTTCACCGGCCACCAGCTCGGTGCAGAAAACTGGGCGGCGATCTCCTCGCTGGTCGAAACCTGCAAGATGCTGGACATCAACCCCTACGCCTATCTCTGCGATGTCCTTACCCGGATCATCACCCGCGCGGATACCGATCCGATCGACGATCTGTTGCCCTACTGCTGGACCGATGCCAACGCCGCGCAAACCTCGTTCGAACTGAGCAGCATCGCAAGCGCCGCCTGATCGTTCAAATTACAGCCCCGTTCTCAAGGCCACGTGGGGGATTTTTACCGCTTACGCCACATGCTTTCCGCGTCGAAATGATCCTTATCGTTCAACGCGGTCGCCAGCGCCTCGATCGCAGCATTTCCAAGCGCACGCTCGAAAGCCAGCTGAGCGAACAGACGATGAGACATAACAACCTCCTTGTTGCCGGAATTGGCGAGGCCAAGGGGAGGGCAGCGCCGGGTCGGGTCAGGGACCGCGAAGCGGCCGCGCTAGCGGGCGGTGGGGGAGCCGATTTGCGCAGCAAATTGGGGGAACCGCCGATCCTTGATGCGGCCTGGTGCAGCCCTCATGCTAGGAAGACACTGACGGGGGGATTTAACGAACTAACGCCCGCCCATCGGGCGGACCTTCACCCTGCGCCGTCTCGCGCCCGAACGATCGCGCTGTATTCCAGCAGCGTTTGTCGGACATTCTCATCATCCATCACATTGAGCGCATGGCCGGTGGCCGATGCCTGATCCGTCCGCATTTCGAGCCAAGCGATCCGCGCCGTGTTCGGCACAACGCGACCATGCTCAAGCGCGATCTGCTCGCTGTAACCGGCGATAACATCGTTGATGGCCTCAAGGGCTGCCTCATAGGCAATGGCCTGATCTTGGGTCCACAAGGGCGCTGTCGGTGTGGGGGCAGTCACCTTGCCATATAGAGAGGGCAACTGGTCTCCCGGCAAGCGCAAACTACGCCATTTGCGCTTGCCGAGAGTGGGCGGCCCTACCGGGGGGCTTGGGCCGTTGATGGGCCTATAATCCTCAAACTCACAACGCCAAATGGCGTTGGATAGATTGAAAGGGCGGCGCGACAAACAGATGCCCCCTCGAAGCGCATCGCGCGAAGTTGCGCATGGACCGCGACAATTCTCGCTTTCAGTTGTCGCTTAACCAAGCGAGCTGCTGACCGATTCCAAGCCCCTCCATCGGAACCGATGCGCGCCGTTCGATCTGCGGCCAAAGGGGATCGCGATAGTTGCGGCCTGCGAGAACGATCAGCGGCGCGGCGGCGTCGATCTGCTCGGCCATTGCTTCGATCACGCGCGCGCCCCAAAGGCGGCGCGCGCCTGCCTTCATCGCGCCTAGCGTTTCGTCATAGCGCGCGATGACGGTTTCCGGGGCGATCAGGCCATGCTTTGCTGACAGGATGAACCATGCGCCGCCCTGTCGTTCGACATAGGCACGGGCCTTCTGGAACCATGGCGATGCGTAAAGATCGCGCGCCGGGGCGGGGCGGTCCAGCTTCGCAGCAACGCAAGCGACAAGGAAAACCGGAGACGGGGACGGGGGAGGGTCGATGACAGACGGCGGCGCTGCCTCAAGATCGGCAATGACGGTGCAGCGGCCCCATTTCTGCAATTGGCGCTGCCATCCTTTCGGCGGTCCTTGGCGCTCGGCAACGTGGCTAAGGGTCGGTCCACCGAACAAGTCGGGTTGCTCCCCGATGCGCTGCACCGGGGGAACGTAGCGAGGTTCGCGGATGCAATGGCGGGCCATGCTCGATCCCCTCAAAAGGCGAAAGCGGTCTGGCCGCTCGCCTCGGTGAAGCTGGCGCTATCGCCTGCCGCGTAACGGTCGCGGCCCATGGGGGACCATTGCAGATGCCCGGAACGATCATAGGAAAACCAACCATCCTCGATCCCGATGATGAAGGACCATGCCTTATCCTCGGCGCAAGGTCCGTGAAGATTGATCGGCCAATGCTCGGCCCCGCGTTCCTGCTGGCAGGGCGACGGCGCGGAAAAGCTGCGAAGCAACGCGGCGCGTTCGGTCGGCTCGGTAGCTCCCATTTCCCCCATGATCTGGCGGGCCTCGACGGTGCTGATGTGACCGCTCGCCTTCCTGTCGGCGTGGTCCGAATAGCGAAGGCCATAGACAACGGCATTGAAGATATTGCGCGGCTCGGTGAACTCCTGCGTTTCGAGCAATTCGCGCCATTTCCCGGCGCTGATAAGGTCCACCGCATGATGCCAGAGCGAATGAACGCGGTTGCTGTAGCCGTGGCGGTTCGTCACGCCATCGCGGGCGATCTCGATCCCTAGCGCGCGCTCGACGTGCTGCACGAAAGGATGGGCGGCAAGCAAAGGATGGCGAAGGCCGATCTTGCGCGGCTCGTCCTGCTCTGCACGGATAACCTCTATGGGGAACTGAAACAGGCGCGACGGCAGATTCCACGGCGCGGAAAGGGGAAAGTCACGGGGCACATCAAGCGCCTCGTTAATATCCAGCACAAAGCCGTTTGGCGCGAAGCCTGCGGCAATGATCTGGTCGCCCAGCTGGTCGGCCTGCGCGGTGCGTATCGCGGCGGCGGCGCTCATGCGCTCAACTCCGCATAGGTGGCGCTGCACTCGTAGCGGATCGCATCGCCATCCCACATAGGACCGCAAACGCCCTTGAATTTCGGTGCGCCCTGCAACTCAAGCCGCTGGCTCGGATTGCTGTTGTAACCGCTGCATTGAAGCCCCT
Organism: Sphingobium ummariense RL-3; assembly: GCF_000447205.1. GTDB lineage: Bacteria > Pseudomonadota > Alphaproteobacteria > Sphingomonadales > Sphingomonadaceae > Sphingobium > Sphingobium ummariense. The sequence goes on from NZ_AUWY01000132.1 coordinate 12,323, forward strand.
CGACCGCTGCCCGGCTGACGATGGTTTCAAAGGTCGCGCCCTCGATCTCGATTCGGTCAAAGTCCTGCTCGGTCTGGCGGTAGATACGGATTTTCATGGGCTTTCCCTTCCTAATTGAGCCGAAGGCGATGACGGGTCATCGACTTCTGCCGAAAGCGGGCGACGCTGGGCCGGGGAATGCCGCAAACGGGGCCGATCAGGGGGGAGGGGGATCACCCGCCCTGCACGGAGCGCAGCGAAGGAAGGGCGGGGAAACCCGCCTGATCGCCAAGCGGAGCCGCGCAGCGGCGGAGACGGTCTAGCCCTTGCGGCAGGGGGCAGGAACAGGCCCCAAACGCGACAAATCAGCGCGGCGGCTTGCCGCCTCAATCTGCGCCAGGACAGGCGGTGGCAGCTGAAAGCGCGAGTCAACGTGTCCTCGGTCCAGTCGCGGCCACATGACAGCGATAGTGGGCCGCCAAGGGTCAGGCGCGCCGCCTCGTCGCGGGTTGCATGGTAGGTGTCATAGAGGCCGAGCCAAAGGGCTATGGCCTTGTCTCGGCCGTCGCAAATATCCGCAATCTGCGCGGGCGTCATAAGCTCCTGGCCCATGCTCACGCCCCCCCGAGGATAAGAGCACCAAAGCCGAAGCCCTCGGCGGCGTCCTCGATGGTGGTCACAAGGCCGTCAAAATCTTCATCCGGTCCTAGTAGGTCGGCAATCTCGATGACGGCGGGAAGGTCAGCGCCATGATTTTCGGCAAGGTCTTTGATGTAGCCGAAGCGGTCAAAATTGCCCTCTTCCTCATAGCGAGCGAGCGGAATGGTGCGGGCGGCGTTGATCCGAAGAATCGTTGCCAACGGAATGTCGGTCATGTGCTGTTTTCCCTGCCTAGAATGGAGCCGAAGGCGATGACGGGTCATCGACTTCTGCCCAGCGGCGAGCAGGGCCGGGGAATGCCGCAAATCAGGGCCGATCAGGGGGGAGGGGGATCACCCGTCCTGCACGGAGCGTAGCGAAGGAAGGGCGGGGAAACCCGCCTGATCGCCAAGCGAGGCCGCACAGCGGCCGAGACGGTCCAGCCCTTGCGGCAGGGGGCAGGAACAGGCCCCAAAGTCGAACAGCGGACGCGGCGGCATTGCCGCCTCAATCTAGGGAAAAGCGCCCGCCAGGTCATAGCATAGCGGTGACCTAGAGGACGCTGCGGCATGTCGCCGGCGACATGCCCAACGGATAGCGCCGGAAGCATCCGAGCAATCGGATCCTCCGTCATTTTAATTGCCCGAGCGGTTGCGCGACACGTCCGCATAAGGCTTGCGGCGGCACTGGCTGCACCGAAGCCGCGCGATCAGCTCGTAAATGCGGGTATCGAAAGAAATGCGGCGCGAGCGGGCGAAGTCGCCCAGCGGGGCGACAACGCGGCGACCGCAAGCGCAATAGATGCGCAGATAGCAGCCTTGCCGATACCAGATAGGATCAATGGGCTTGGGGCGGTTGTAGTTCGCGGCCATTGGGCGCTTATGCGCCAAAGGGAACAGACGGGGAACACCTCGCGCGCGCGTCGGTTATTGGATTGGCAAGGGAAAAGGGCTATATAGGCAATGCTTCGTGTGCTGATTCATTTCACGCACCTACCTGAACCCGCCGTGCTGTCACACGGCGGGTTCAAACATTTAGGGCGGGCGGCCCTGTCAGACCACCCGCCCCGCTAGATCAGCCCTTATCGGACTTCCCCAGCTTCACAATTGCGATCACGAGCGCGACGGCTGCGATCGTCAATTGAGCTGCTTCATATGCTGTCAAATCACATCACCTCCTTTGAGCGAGAGGATTTGCGAAGGGCCGCTGTCACAGTCCCTCGCCCTCGCTCGATGGGGGCTATACAACGGATTGGCGAGAATGCGCGCGAAACGCGCTTCACATTTTCGTGAAGCCGTTGGATGATCGCCGGCGACCGTTGATGAAAAGGGGAAGCTATGGGCCTCGTATCGCAGGTTAGCGCCGATGACCGGGAAAGTGCATGGCGAATAATCCGTCATCGCGAAATCATGGAACGACTGATTCCGCTTTGGGCTGTGCTTGGCGTTGCGCTGGTGCTGATGGGCGTGGACCTGGGCGGGCGTCTGCTGTGGACGCTGCCAATGATCGGATATGTCTTTGGGGTGATGGCGGTCGATCACGGCCCTGATTACCGCGCCGCGAATTATTGGGTGCCGGTCCTGGGAAGCCAAGCGGCGGCGCTGCTGCCTCTCATCGCCAGATTCTAGATCTCTCTGGAGCGGTGGCAGCTGCCACCGCTCCACGCGCGTCAAGCTCTGGCCTCGAAGCGGGCGATCAGCTGTTCCGCTACGGAAGTAATTTCGGCGGGGTCGGCGGTTTGAGTGCAATCGCCGCCTACAACAGCGCCGAGCGTGCCGCCGTCCAGTTGGACAACGTGGACACGCCACACGTCGCGCCGGAGTTCGTATTGATCGGGAAGCGGCCTCTGCATGATTTCATGAAACACCAGGTCAACCCATTGGCGCGCGTCCGGATCAGAAGACGCATCGGCGTAGTCGGCGCGGCTCGCCATGACGCTGTATCGGTCGCCTAGCATGAATTGGCGTTCGCGCGCGCGTCGGTCCTGCTCGATCCGCGTCACGCGATCTTTTTCCGCCCGCTTCATGGCCTGTTTCATCCGAACATCGTCGGCGCTGCGCGTCAGCGCCGCCATGATGTTGAGGACGCGCGCGGGCATATAATGCCCCGCGCGCTCGGCCGCCTCGATCACAAATTGCAAATCGCTGATCTCGGTGGGGGAGAGGGTGACGCGAACGGCGCTCGCCGTGTTGCTGATTTTCATGGCTGCGGCTCCGGCTCTTCCTTCGCCTTGTAGGCGGCAAGGCCGATCCACGATCCGTTATCGCCGCGAAACTGGCGCACAACATCGCCACCGTCCCAATGGCCGGTGAAGATGCCGCGCCGGTTGATGCCGCCGACGGGGCGCGTGCGCGCCGCCAGAAGGCGGGCGCGGCGCGTGTCTCGATCTAGGTGGCGCATGGGTTGCATGGTCAATCCTTCCTATTCGCTGGCGGTGTCGAGTTGCGTGCCGATCTCGTCGGCGTCGAAGTCTTCAAGGGCTGAAATCGCGCTTTCCAGTTCGGAAACTGCGGCGTCCATCGCCTGCGCGCGTTCGCTGTCCTCAAGACTGGGTGGCAGATTTTCGCGGGCGGCCTGCTCGTCATCCTTGACGGTTTCGAGCATGTCGCGCGCCTCATCCAACAGGGCCTTGCCCTTGTCGATCAGCACGCGGGCGGCGGCGATCTGCTTGCGGCGTTCGCGGTTCATGCCTCTGCCCTCACGTCGCCGCTGTCGATCTGGAAGCCTGCGCGGGCCAGCTCGTCACAAAGGGCGCGCTGCCGATCCTCGCGGGTGCCGCTGGTGGCGATGTAGCTGCACCGGCCATCGTGGAAGGCGAAGCCTGCGCGTTTCAGGCATCCGCGAAACCGCTGGTGGGTGCGGTCGCTCCAATCCAGTGTGCCCGCATAGTTGCGGAAGGCGGCGACAGCGCAGACGGAACCGTAATTCTCATCACGCCAGCTAAGCTCGATCACGGGGGGCGATTTGGTCATGGTGGCCTCCCTCAATATTCGCTGGTTAGGAGAATGGTGAGCACGCGGGTTGTGGCATCGGGATTCCATGGTTCGGCGCTGCCAAATTCAAGATCGCGGTCGTAATAGTCGAACTTCCACATGACCGAGAGGGCTGGGCGCGTGCTGTCGTCAGTCCAGCGGGTATGCCATTGGCCGATCACATCGCGATAAAGGAAACCGGCGTCATGCTCGCCGTGAGGATCGTTGTCGGGTGTGAAATCCTCAAAGCCCTCGATCATCTTGAGAATGTCGGACTGCGTATTCTCGTCCAGCGCCGCGATGCCTTGCGTAATCACGGTGCGACAAGTCACGCCCATCGTTCGCCGCGCAATGTCGTTCAGCGCCGCAACGGTGGCGATCTGGTCAGTTGTCGCTTCCATTTTCCTCACTCCTTTAGGCGAAGCCGCTGCCTGCGGCCTGCGGCTCTGACCCGCTGGCGAAGCGCGGGATGGGGAGGGGGGAGCAAAATCGATGGGAGTGGTGCGGGCGGCGCGACTAGGGAGGCCCCGGCGCGCGCGAGCGCGCCGGAACTGGCCGAACTTGTCGGGCAACCCGGTCCTGTCGATTATGCTTCGGGAACGAAAGGGCGGGTGCCCTTGGTGTTCCCCCGGTGGCAGCTGCCACCACTGACGGAGCGCGGCCCTGGGCCGCTCGATCCTATGTGGCAGCTGACAGACTACGAAGCGCGCGGCCCTGGCCGCTCATTTTCAGCGCTCGCGGTCCTTTGATTTCTCGGCGGTCGGCGTCGGTGATTTGCCTTCGCGCAATGTTGCGGCGACATGGGCCTTTGCGCTTTCGACGATCTGCGCCAGCTGTTCCTTCGATGCGCCGCGCTCGGTAGCTGTCGCGACGCGCTTATCAATGGCGAGCTGGAATTGCGCGAACCTGGCATCGGCGCGGTTCTGCTCAGGCGAGTTTTTCTCGAATTGCGCGGCAAGGCGTAGATCAACCTGACTGACGCCGGGAGGCATGACTTGCAGACGTAGCGCGCGATCGGCGGCCTGAATGTCGCGGTCGGTCATTTTCGAAAGGAAATCTGCGGCGCCCGCGCTGATGGCGCGGACTCTTTGCAGCGGGTCCATACCCTCGGACCAATTGACTTCGATCTGATGATAGCGGCGTTGCTCAATCAGCTGAAGGTGGTGCATCGGCCCTTTGGGATCGCGGAAAAAGGCAAGCTCCTGCGCTGAACGCGCGGCCAGCTGGCGCATGTCAGCGGACGTTTCCGCGATCCGATTAAGCTGCTCATGCTGCCGCGACGCAACGGTTTGCGCAGTAGGTAGGTAACGGCTGATTTGATCCTTGGCCTGCTCGATACTCATTGCGCGTCGTTCGCCAACTGGCATGAGAGATTCCATCGAGGGTGGAAACGCGATGCCCGCTGGCCCACGCGCTGGCTCGACGCGGTTCTGTTCGAGGGGCATGGCATCACGGATGACTTTGGCGAGGGAGGCGTGATTTCCAGTATGGAAGCTGTCGCGGCTCGCCTCCATCCAGTCCTTCGGCCCCATTGCCTGGATCGAGACGAATTTCTCGGCCGCAAGGGAATGTAGCTGCAAGTGCAGCCGCATGGTGCGACCATTGCCCTCACGGAACGGATGAACGGCATTTAATTCGGAAATATGCCGCCCCATGGTATCCGCAAAGCGATCACGATCCATCGACTTGAGGGTTTGGAGGTCGGGCAGCTGCTTAAATTCGTGCTCCATGCTGCGGGCAATGAAGTGCGCTCGGGCAAAAGTGCTGCCGGGTTTGCTTATGTCCACAGTCCGAAAGCGCCCCGCCCAATCATATACGTCCTGAAACAGATGATTGTGCAGTTCGCGATACTCGCGCGCGTTCGTCGCCGGCGCGGCGCGCTGCACAACCAGCTCGCCATGTCGGACAACCGAGAAGAAAGCTTCTCGCTCCTTGAGGATATTATCGTCGCGGATTCCCAGCTTGTTCCGAAGAACGTCGCTGTTACGCCAGGTGTAAGGGTCGCTCACCTGTCATGCAGCGAGTTTCTGGCGGGACAGAACATCACGGTTGTAGTCCTGCGCCAGACCAATCGCCACATCGACGGGAATTTGGGTTTCGACCAACAGCAAACAAAAAGAGTGGTCATCCGAAACCAATTCAAGTCCTTCAATCTTGCAATTTGCGATTGCTTCGCAATAAGCTGCCATCACGTCAGGAATCTCTTCCTGCCGACGCGGCTCATACCCCATCGCCTTGATGCGATTCCTGTAGGTGTCGATGATATTTTCCATTTTGCACCTAAAAACGACCTGCTCCCGCCCATAGTTAACATGTCGGGATTTGTATATAAACCACATTGAGTAGCCCCCATATTTCACTTTCCTGAAATGGGACGCCGCGCTTGCGCGGCGTCTCGTGCATTTAGCAGGGCGGGTCATTCAATCCGCTTGGTCGGTCATCATCGCCAACAGGTAGTCGGCGGCGTTCTGAGCCTCACGGGCAGCCTCGAAAATCGCGCGCTTGTCGTTGCGGAGCGCGGTCAACCAGTGCTCGATATACGCGGCATGGTCTTCGCGTTCCTCGACCTTGAAACCGACAATCGCGCCGATGAAGGATGCGCCCAGCTCGGCTACGAGCTCGTCCCTCGCATAGTCGGCGCGGCTCGTTGAAATCAGGGTTTTCCGGTTGAGGCGGCTTTCATGCCCTGCATGATGCACGGCCTCGTGCGCAAGCGTGGCATAGTAGTCGTCGGCGGAATGGAACGCTTCAAAAGCAGGCATTTGGATATAGTCGTCGCGGGTGTGGTAATAGGCTTGCGATCCGCCGATGCGAACGGTTGCGTCGATGCGAGAGAACATCACTTCAAGCTCAACGTCGCGGGTTTCGGGATTGGTAATGATCGGGGCGGGCGCGGGATATTTGCCGTCCAGTCCCTCGACCTGATCGGCATTGAAAACCGTGTATCGTTTCAGAAACGGAATGGCGCGCTCGTCGTCCGTCTCGGAGTCCTTCACGACAAGCTTGTTAGCATAGACAACGGTGGTCCCCTTGCTGCCCTTCCGGACATTGCCGCCAAGCTCCAATGCCTGTTTGAAGGTCAGCCAATAGGGGGAGGCGAAGCCCTGACGCATGGCGCTGGCCCAAAGGCTGAGGACGTTGATCCCACGATAGGCGACCCCATTGTGCCGGAGCGGAATGGTCGGCCCACCGCTCCACGGCTTCACCCAAGGCTTGGTGCCCGCTTCGAGCATCGCAAGAATGTCGTCGGTGACGGCCTGATAAATGTCGATCCGGTTCGTTTCCTTAGCCATTTTCCTCACTCCTTTAGGCGAAGCCGCTGCCTGCGGCCTGCGGCTCTGACCCGCTGGCGAAGCGCGGGATGGGGAGGGGGGAGCAAAATCGATGGGAGTGGTGCGGGCGGCGCGACTAGGGAGGCCCCGGCGCGCGCGAGCGCGCCGGAACTGGCCGAACTTGTCGGGCAACCCGGTCCTGTCGATTATGCTTCGGGAACGAAAGGGCGGGTGCCCTTGGTGTTCCCCCGGTGGCAGCTGCCACCACTGACGGAGCGCGGCCCTGGGCCGCTCGATCCTATGTGGCAGCTGACAGACTACTAAGCGCGCGGCCCTGGCCGCTCATTTTGGCGGCGGCTTGCATGATTTTGTGCTGTTCGTCGCACCCATCGGGATTTTCTTCCTCAACAGGCGCATTCGCTAATCGCAAAGGCCGGGCGGTGGCAGCTGCCACCGCCCCCAAGTTTGCGGGGAGCGCGGGAGTGAAGCGCGCTCCCCGTGCCGTCATGCCGCTTGGCTTTCGCTATCGGCGGCATCGGGCAAGGCAGAGGGTCGAAGGGCGGGGGGCAGGATGCGCCGCCCCGCAAGGCGCTCGTTGACCGTCACGGCAAGGTCAGAGCGCTTCATGGTCTGGCAATTCTCTACAGCGTCGTTGCCGCAACCTTCGGCCAGCAGCTTCAAGAGCGTGGCCTTGCTAAGCTGGTCATAGAATACCTGATTAGGTTCCCACTTGTCGGCCATGTTGATCTGCGCGGCTCCGACGATCTGCGCCAGCTGGCGGTCGCGGTCGCTGTGGAACGAAAGGCTCGTGATCTGCGAGGCAACGCAGTAGGCCAGCAGCCGCAATTTCGCTTCGCTGTCCATCTGGCGCATGTCGTCCAGCGTGGGTGTTTCGGCCAAGCGGTCAAGATCGGCCCTTGCGATCTCGTCAATGTCGGCAATCGTGGAATGGCCCATGACCGCATCGTCAACATGGAAGCGGTTCTTCTCGGCGGTGATTTCGGCGGCTTGTTGCCACGAATAAGCGTTGCCGCGAACCTGCCCCAAGAGGCCCGTTAAGAGCACGTCCAGCGCCAGCTCCGGGTCGCTGGCAAGGGCTTCCCGAACCGCCATCGTGCGGATGCCGCCCAGCTGATCCATGACTTTCTGCGAGTAGTCGGGGCGAGGAGGCTTGGGGCCATCGGCGGCGGTGCCCTTGGCGGTGCGGGTGAACGCGACCTGTTCGATACCGTCATGGCCGATGAAGACGATAAGCGAGTGCTCGGCCTTCTGCTCGGCGGTGAAAACGCGGCAAGCCGATACGATAGCGTCCTGTTTGCGGGTCAGGGCGCGCAACTCGTCGTCATAGTCGTGATCGTCCTCGTCCACCTCGCTTTCCCGCTTGGCGATTGCCGCCTCGATCTCGACCAGCTGCGCGGTTTCTTCCTCGGTCGGATCGCGCTCGCCAGCGGGTTCCAGATGGCCGCGCATCCAGTAGGAATCAGGCCGGTAGAGCTGCCCTTCTGCATCGCGCCAGCCATCTTCGCGCGCCGCCTTGGCGATGGCGTCGAGCCGATCTTGCACAAGGTCCATGACAAGGCCCGCATCATCGCAATAGCGACGTTCTCCGAAAAGATCGGTGGTGAAGGTGCCGCCTGCGGCGCAATAGGCTTCCTCGCCTACAATGCGAAAATGCTTGTCGGTATCGGCAACCTTCTCCTGGGTGAGCATGGCGCGGATTTGGTGGGCGTTGTCGCCGGTGCGCTTGAAAACCTCAAGCTGGCGGTCCTGATCGTCGGTCAGCGCGAAAGCCTGCGCCGCGCCCATGCCGATTTCGTCTTTCTGGAAGGCTTTGAGAATGGTCGGGTGCAGCGCCGCCAGCTTCAACACGCGGCGGACATAGGCCGGGGAGACGCCGAACGATGCTGCAACATCGTCAACGTCCTTGCCGCTGTCGATGATCGCCCGATAGGCTGCGATGGCATCGGCGGGGTGCATGTCCTCGCGCTGCGCGTTCTCGGCAAGCGAGATTTCCAGCGCCTCGTCCTTGCTGCGGATTTCAACGGGAACCTCGAAAGTGCCGGGGATGGCCTTTGCCTTCTGCAACAGCTTCAAGGCCCGATAGCGCCGCCCTCCGGCGCAAATCCTGATTTTGCCGTCTTCATCATAGCCGATCAGGTTTTGCAGCACGCCCCGCGCCTGAATGTCGGCGGCGAGGGCTTCGATTTCCTTGGGCTTCACCTTCCGCACGTTGAGGTCGGAAAGCGCCAGCTTGTTCAGTTGGATGGTCTGGATGGTCATTTTTCACTCCTTTAGGCGAAGCCGCTGCCTGCGGCCTGCGGCTCTGACCCGCTGGCGAAGCGCGGGATGGGGAGGGGGGAGCAAAATCGATGGGAGTGGTGCGGGCGGCGCGACTAGGGAGGCCCCGGCGCGCGCGAGCGCGCCGGAACTGGCCGAACTTGTCGGGCAACCCGGTCCTGTCGATTATGCTTCGGGAACGAAAGGGCGGGTGCCCTTGGTGTTCCCCCGGTGGCAGCTGCCACCACTGACGGAGCGCGGCCCTGGGCCGCTCAAACTATTGCGGTCGCTTTAAGAAGGAGAACCAGCGGCGGCGTGGGGGCTTTGCGACAATGGGAGGATCGATCTGATCTCCGCCAGCTTCATTCCAGAAGGCTTGCCAGCGTTCTGATTCAGCGCGGAGAGCTGCGGCGCGCTCATCAACCGCCCGCAAGCGTCTATGATAATCGTGAGGGGACCTGCTCATGAAAACGCTGTGAGCCTGATTGGATAATGGATGGTGGTGTTCCAGGGTTAATGCCGGAATTATCAACGCAAGGCATGGGGTTAGAGATCAAAGCCCGGAGAGCGCGAAGCACGCGGCGATCGAGCCAACCAGAGCGATCAGGAGAACGGGACGCCTCGGCGCTGCACTGACGGTGATGGTCGCGCCGGCGCAGGCCCATAGCAAGGTGGCGGCGGGACCGGCCCGGTAGATCAGGAAGCCGATATAGCTGTTCGGCAGGAACTGCGGATAATCGACAATCAGGCGTGCGACGATCCCGCCGCCTGCGAGAATGAGCGCGGCGATCAGCCATGCCGCGATTGCCTCGATGCGCGGCGATGCACTGTGCCTGGGCGCGGCCTGCATCGTCGTTCGCGTCGCATCATTCATGCTGATCTTCCCTTATAGCCCTGACCGTCACCCGAATGGGCGGAGACGGCTTTGCTGGCTCCGTGGAGCCGCGCGGCGCAGCCGTGTGGTGGAATAGGGCAGGTTCCCGGCTCCGATCATTTGCACTTGTTCGGCAGCTGGCCCCTCTCGATCGCCAGATTCCTCATCGCCTCGTAATCGACACCCCAAAGGCCTCGTCGCTCATCGGCAGCGTCTTTCATGAAACGGGCATAGGCCAGCCCTGAATGTTGCCTGTAATCAACGGCATATCCATGGCGTACCATCGTTGCCGAAACAGATGCCCCATTCGACCGAAACCGGCACGACAGGTTAGACCCGCCCCAGCTCGTCCGCCGCGTGTTGCATATCGGCTCGATCGTCAACTTTTCGTCCTGAAAATCGCTCGTGCAATCCATGCCGCCATTTTGCTTCACCAGCTCTTCCAAATAGAGCTGCGCTGCGATCTTGGGCACATTGCCCTTGCCGTCCTCATCCGGCGCATCAATTCCCGACAACCGCACCCGCTTTTTATCGAGCGTTTCGAGCGTATCGCCGTCGATAATGCGCGGGTTCTCGACATGGATTGAAACCGGCTCGCTATTCCTCGCCTGCATCTGATTGAACAGCGCGCCGAACGCGAAAACAGAGAGAATGGGCAACGCGATTTGCTGATTTCGCGGCCATTTTTTGAAACCTCGGATCAGCACCTGGCTCTCTCCTGAAGAATGTCGTTCCAGTCCATCGGCGCCGGGGCTGGCGGGAGGATGATTTTCAGTTCGCGGTCGTTGGCAGTGAGGTGGTCGCGCGCGTCCTCTATGGCCTGTGCGGCTTCCTGGCCGTGTTGCGAGTAGATGACGATTTTGCGGATGCGTTCGGGGATCGCGATCAGGCCATAGCGGCGAATGCCGCCAGCGCCCCACACCTTGAATTTCCCGTCACTAAGCTGGGTGACGGAAACGGCTTCCTCGAAGCCTTCCGCGAGGCGCAGAACATCGCCGGTTGGCTGGCCGCCGATCCGCATGGCGGCGTGTCGGACCAGGCCGAGCGTCAATTTCGCCTCGCGCAGCGCCGCATGGTAGCGTTTCTCGCCGGTTGCTGGATCGAGCAAGATCCGCTGCACGGCGATTATGCCTTCGTCGGCCTCGAACGGCACGAGAAGGGCAGGATGCTCTTCGCGGGCGTCGGGCGGACCAACGATGCAGCGCGGAGCGAAGCGGAGCTTGAGGCCGGTCGGGTCGATTGCGCGCGAACGCAGATAGCGTTCAGCCGCGGTGCCTGCGATCGGCACGGCGGAATCCCATAGTTGGAGGGCGAGCTTCCGGCGCGAGGGTTCGGGCGCGCGATCGACCGTTTCACCGCTCGTGTGGCGATTGATTTTGCGGCTGTTGAGCGCGGACCAGACGGCTTCCTGACTGCAACCGGCCCAACATTTGAATAGGACGGCCTTCTTGCCGGGGGTGACTTGGAGCGACGGATTGCGGTCGTTGTGGGCTGGACAGCAAACCATGCCATATGAGCCGCGCCAGTGGCCGCCCATATCCGCTACGATCTGACGTGCGCGTGCTTCGACGTCCATCTGCATCGAACTTCTTTCGTCAACGGTATCCCGACATTGGGATTTATACACATTTCACGATGGCGGGCAAACGGTCGGGATACATGCCAATATCGCGCATGGCCCGACTAGGGCCATTCAATATAAATATCTCCGCCGGTTATCTTCACTTGCGGATGACTCACGTTCTTTCGCCTCAATCGCTTGGCCCAGGCTGGCGAGAATGTCCGCCAGCTCGCGCTTGTCCCGCTCTTCGCGGGTTAGCTCCCATAGGGGCAGCTGATCCCTCATGCGCTCCATGTCGCGCGCCGCCTCGATCTGGCGATATTGTTCGCAAGCGGGGGCTGGATCGGCCGCGACGCCGCGACGGCGGCGAGCAGCGAAGATTTCCGAGAGGAAGGCGGGGAAGAGGAAGCGATAGGCGTTCGTGGCCTGCTTGATGCGCGGGCCAGCGCCTTGCGCTTCGTGGTCGGGAACCGGCTCGTAGCGCCTGAACCAGTCGATAATTCGCGCGTCTTTGAGACGCGAAAGCGCCTGAACGACGCAATTCTTGCTGAGGCCGGTTCCATCCATGATCGTGTGAAGACTGGGGAACAGCGCGCCAGTGCTATAGTCGATGACGCGGGCCAGGAACTCGATGATCTGGATGCCGGCCTGTCCGATAGCTCCGTTGCGAATGCGCGGTGTGGTTGTCCGCCGCTGCGCGAGCGTTTGCCGCTCGTAGAGCTTTGCGGCTTCGATCATCTCGCGCATCTGGCGAGCATTGCGGATCGGTGTGTAAGCCTTGGCCCGCTTTTCGTGGCCTACGGCGATGCTGCCGGCCCAGACTTTGACGCGCGGTTTTTCGGCACGCGCAAGCAAGGCGCGGTCGATCGTGGCGAGGCCGGTGCTACGCAGCACGGCGCCTATGGAAGTGGTCATGCGGACCTCCCTTCGTCGGTCCCGCGAGGCCAAGCACCATCGCTCCCGAAAGCACGCTTTCGAGATTGACTTTCGCCGCAGCACCACCGATAAAGAGAGCCAAGTTAGAAGCGCTCACTTCGGTGGCACAAACAGCCCTCGCTCAGCCAAGCGAGGGTTTTTTGTTGTCCTGTCGCCTCGGGGAGCCACCCCGCACGCAACAGATGAATCGCCGACTCCAAGGCGGAATCAGCGCGTCATAACTGGCTCAAGTTTAAGGGGTTGGCAAGAATAAGCGTGCGCGCACGCTTATAACGCGCTCGTCACGCCAATTTGCGGTAGTGGCGCAGATAGTCGGGATATTCGATCCCGCGTGCCTTCAAGAGATTGATCGTCGCCTCTTCGACCAGGGCAGCAACGGACGTTTGTTCGCGCTCAGCGAGGTTCTTGATCTCGGCCGCCAGCTCGGGTTTCACCGATGCTGCGAGATTTCGCGTGTTGGCGCGGCTCGGCCGACGCCGGGGCAAAGGAACCGGGAGAAGAGGGTCTTCCTGTCTTTTCGGGCGCGCCATAGGTCTAGAACACAAGAGGTTGGTGTGGTGCCGGAATAAGCGTGTTGACACGCTTAATGGCTGTAATGTGGTTGCGCGGCAAGAGACGACAAGCCGGGTTGCCCTCGCCGTCAAAGCGAGGATAGACATATCCTAATCGGTAAAAGGGAATAAATCACGATGCCGCATAGCGACGATTGGCAGTATGATCCGATCCTTGAGCGCGAACTAACCACCCGCCGCCCTGCTGGGGGAATGATCCAAGCGGTCGAAATTGCGCAACTGCCGTCGAGTGAATGGATCATCAATGTCAAAGTATCGTGGCGTGGCGATAAGTGGCTGAATGTCTGCCTATTCGAGCAACCAACGCTTAAAACCTACAAGCGACTGTCAAGCGCTGTGCGGCATGTCGTGCTCGATTACGGATATGAGGATGACCATATCCGATTGGTTCCCGACAAACAATGCAGCAACAAATTGGCGTTTTAGGCTTCCCTTTCCCCCTCATCGTGATATGTGCATAAATCTCGATGACGAGGGAGAAAGCGATGAAAGCTTTTAATTTCGCGCTCGCGACCGCCTTGGTGGGGGCTGCGGTGCAATCGACCCCCGCTGTAGCGTCGGATAATACTTGGGCATGTGAGGTTGTGCTGTGCATCTCCAACCCGGGTGGTCCGACGCAATATCCAGCCTGTGTTCCACCGATAACGAAACTGTGGCGCGTGCTGGCTCTCGGCGGCAGCTTCCCGACATGCACGGGCGGGGGCATCGCCAAGACCAAATACAAGAAGCCGGATGATGGGAGGCCTGGTCGCTTGACGGTCACTTGGACTGACGGGCGGCAACAGACCTACTATCAGCCGCGCAACTGACCGGGAGCGGGAACGTGTTCCTCGAAACCGGGGCCGTTCTTTCGCTGGCGGCGCAATGCGCCCCAGCGGTAGCGCCGCATACGATCGCCGCGATCGTGGATGCGGAATCTTCGAACTATGTTTTTGCGATCAACGTCAACGGCGTGGCCAGTCAGCCTCGCCGTCCGCGTAATGAGGCTGAGGCCATCGCAACCGCGCGCTCCTATGTGGCTCGCGGCTACAGCGTGGATCTCGGCCTCGGCCAAATCAATTCACGCAACATGGGATGGCTCGGCCTAACGTGGGACACTGTTTTCAAGCAGTGCTCCAATATCGAAGCGGCAGGCCGGGTGCTCCTGTCCAATTTCCGTTCGGCCAAGACGGGGCGCACCCCGCAAGAGGCCCTTCGGGTCGCACTCAGCATGTATAACACAGGCTCTCAATCGAGAGGTTTCCGCAACGGCTATGTCGCCCGCGTGGAGAACGCAGGTCGCCGCGTCAGCGGTCGGCCTGCGACCGCAATCCCGACTGTCATCGTGGGCGATCAGCCCGCCAGCGCCGCCATGAGCGACACTGGCGCCGGTCGTGTGCCGGTGGAGCTGGCGGAAATCGCAGCGGAGAACATGGAGGCGGCTCCACCGCCTGCACCGCCTGCGTGGGATGTTTTCGGCCGCGCCCAACACGCGCGGATTGGTTCGTAAGGCGAAGATAGGAGTTATCGAATGTTTCGTATCTGGAAGATCAAGGCTGAATCCCGGCTCGATGCGCTGCTCGCGCGTCTCAAGCCCTCGCCGCTCATGGCGCGCGCGCTGCCCCTGTCGCTGCTGGCAAGCCTGCTCGTAGCGGAGCCGGCTTTTGCGCAGGCAAACTTTGAAGGCCTGGCCGACAACATTCTCGGCCTGCTGAGCAACGGTTTGCTCCGCACGCTTGCGATCATCGCGATCATCGTCGTTGGCCTTCTGTGGTTCCTCGGCCGCGCGTCGGTGCAGATGCTCGTCACGGTCGTAGTTGGCGTGGTGATCGTGTTCTCCGCGCCTTGGATCGTCGACACGATTACGGGGTGATCGGGGATGGACGGTCAGGAAGAAATGACAAAAGACCCGCTGTTCTTGGCCGTCACCCGCCCCGCTTTGTGGGCGGGTGTTCCCATTGAAGCGGGCGCGCTCATCATCATGGCGGGCGCAATCACGTTAGTTGGTTCGGGCAATCCTCTCTACGGCGGCGCGGCCGCCGTCGCGCTTTATGCGATGGCGCGGCTTATCGTTCGGCATGACGTGAACGCATTCCGGCTGATCTTCCTGTGGGGCCGGACCAAAGCGGCGAACCGGAACCGCGTCTTTTGGGGTGGATCGAGCTACACGCCGCTGCCGCTCTACGGAATCAAGCGAAAGGGATTTGGTCGTGGTGTTCGGTAAGAGCGCGCTCGCGGAGAAGGTGCCTTTTGACAAGGCCAAACGGGAGGAAATGCCCGAGAAATTCTTGCCGTATTCGCGGCATGTCAATGAGCATGTGGTCGCCCTCGATAACGGCGATCTGATGCTCATGCTCGAACTGGATGGACGGCCCTTTGAGACTTCGGACGTGCGCGATCTGAATGATTGGCACACGCGCCTCAACGGGGTCTGGCGCAATATCCATGACGAGCGGCTTTCGATCTGGACGCACATGTTGCGGATGCGCGTGCGCGACTATCCAGGCGGCACGTTCCGCTCGCATTTCGCCGCGAAGCTCGATCAAAAATACTATGAGCGGATGACGGCCGAACGCATGTTCCGCAACCGCTTCTTCATGACGGTCGTGATCCGCCCAACAGCAAACGCGACCGACAAGCTGATGGATTTCCTGCGCAAGAAGCAGGAGGACAAGAACGCCAATATCGCGGAAGCTCTAGAGCTGCTGGAAGACAAGGTGCGCGATCTGGAAAAGCTACTGCTGCGCGTTCGTCCGCGCCGTGTCGGCATCTATGAGCACCGGGGTCTCCTGTTCTCCGAACCGCTGGAAATATTGAACCAGGTGATGACCGGGCGCTATCGGCGCTGTCCTCTGGTCCGTGGCCGTCTCGGCTCGGCGCTCTATGCGAGCCGCGCCATCATCGGCGCTGAGACATTTGAGGTCCGCGACGCCGATCATTCGATGTTCGGCGGCATTTTCGGCATTCGCGAGTATCCGTCATCGACAACGCCGCGCCAGTTTGAATCGCTGCTTTCGGTCGATTTCAGCCTCGCCATAACGCAGTCGTTCACGTTCCTGTCGCGCACAGCGGCAACAGAACGGTTTCGGCTTCGCCAGACCCAAATGGCGAACGCCGGTGACAAGGCGATCAGCCAGATGGATGAGCTGATCGACGCGGCCGACGATTTGCAATCGAACCGCTTTGTGCTGGGGGACCATCATTTCACGCTGACGGTGTTCGCGGAAGATTTGAAGAAGCTGCGCGATAACATGTCGATCGCGCGCGCGGCGCTGGCCGATACGGGCATGGTCGCCGCCCGCGAAAGCGCGGCGCTGGAAGCTGCCTATTGGTCGCAGCTGGTCGGCAACTTCGCGTGGAGGGCGCGCCCCGCGCCGATCACGTCATATAATTTCTCGGCGTTCTCGCCCTTCCATACGTTCCCTGCAGGGCACGAGGACGGCAATCATTGGGGGCCTGCGGTCGCCTTGCTCAAGACAAGCGCTCGCAGCCCCTATTACTTCAATTTCCATTCGGCAGACCTGGGCCATTCGATGGTCATTGGTCCATCGGGCGGCGGTAAGACGGTGCTGGTCAACTTCCTGATGGCGCAGCTCGAAAAGTTCAACGCGCGCCATATCTTCATCGACAAGGATCAAGGCGCGGAAATTTTTGTCCGAGCCAGCGGCGGCACCTATCTCGCGCTGCGCAACGGGGAACCTACGGGCTTCGCTCCGCTCAAGGCGCTCGACAATACGGCTTCCCATCGCGCGTTCCTCGGTCGCTTCATCCGCCAGCTGGTGAAGCAAGAGGGGGCGCCGATCACGGTGCAGGAATCGCACCTGATCGACGATGGCATCGAAGCCGTGATGAAGCTGCCACGCGAGCAACGCTCGCTGTCGGCGCTGCGGACCATGCTCGGCATGTCGGACTCGGGCGGCGTCGGCGCGCGCCTAGTCAAGTGGACCTCCGAGGGGAACCTTGGCTGGGTTTTCGATAATGAGGAAGATTCCATGTCTCTCGAAGCCCGTTTCGTGGGCTTCGATATGACCGACTTCCTCGAAAACGCGGAAATCCGCACGCCGGTCATGCTCTACCTGTTCGAGCGGATAGACGCGCTCCTGACAGGCGAGCGCATGGTTATTGCGATTGACGAATTTTGGAAGGCGCTGGCCGATCCGGCGTTCACGGCATTCGCGCAGGATGGCCTCAAGACATACCGCAAGCGCAATGCGTTCCTCGTCTTTGCAACACAGTCGCCTGCGGACGCGCTGCGGTCCACGATCAGCCATTCGATCTTGGAGCAGGTCGCGACGAAAATCTTCCTGCCCAATCCGTTCGGCCAGCGCCGGGATTACATCGAAGGCTTCTCGCTCTCGGAGGCGGAATTTAAGCTGGTGCGCGAAGAGCTGTCGCCGGAAAGCCGCAAATTCCTCGTGAAGCAGGGCCATGACTCCGTTGTGGTCGGCCTGGATCTCATTGGCATGGACGATGAACTGGCCGTGCTGTCGGGCCGCGCTGAAACAACGGGCGTGGCCCGCGAAGTGATTGCCGAACTGGGCAATGATCCGAAGCTCTGGTTGCCGGAATTTCACCGGCGCCGGCGCCCAAGCTGAAAGGAGTGAGACTATGAAGCAGCTTATCTTGGCGGCTGTGTCGATCGGGAGCCTTGCGGCCGCGACGCCAGCCAGTGCGCAGGGTATCCCTGTGTTCGATAGCACGTCGGTGCTCAAGCATATCGAACAAATCCAGAAGACCATGCAGATGATCGAGCAAGGTCGCCAGCAGATTGCGGAAGCGCAGCAGCTCTACCAAGGGTTGAACCAGCTGACCGATGTTTCCTCGATCGCCAACCAGCTTAAGACAGATTCACTTCGCACCCTGGGCGTTGATGTGAACTCGCTCGAACGCATGGCGCGCGGCGATTTTGGCGGCGGCGGCAGCTACGGCGGGCGATCTGATGCGATCTATCAGGACATGCTCGAACGTCTCGGCGTATCCGCGAATGGCGATCAGACTGACGTTCGCTATCAGACAGCTCGCTCGATCGCGATGGACAAGGCCATGGCCGAAGGCATGGGCGAAGCGGCCACATCGCGCGGTGAGGGTCTGGAAGAGCTGCGCAATCGACTTGCGACCGCATCAACAGCCAAGGAAGTTGCTGACCTTCAAGCGCGCATCCAGCTCGAAAGCGCGTCGATGATGAACGACCAGCTCCGCGTCGAAGCGTTGGAGCGAGCGCGCAGAGCGGAGGCCGCGGCGCACACGGCCGAAGCTTTTGCGGACAGGTCGCGCAAACGCGATGAGCAGCGTGCGCGAGCGCGGGCGGCAGCTGGAATTTGACCATGAAGAAAATGGTCCTTCTTGCGATCAGCGCAGCCGGCTTGCTCGCCGGCTGCGAACGCGCGCCCACATTTCCCGAGATTTTAATGACCTATCATGACGTTGATTGGCTCAAAACTCATGAAGATCAGATTCCGGTGATCGTCGCTGAGTGCGACAAGATCGTGAACAGCGAACTCAAACAGTCGGACCTCCCCATGCCAGTGGCTCGCAATTGCGGAGGCATAAAGAACAAAATCGCCTCCATTGAAAGGTCGCGGAAACGTGATGAGCAGCGTGCGCGAGCACGGAAGGCAGCTGGAATGTAAGGCTGTAATAACAGCTTGAATTATATCTAATCGGAGCGGTCTGGTGGAATACGATCTATTTACGAATGCCTATCAGGGCTTCACCAACGAACTCAATTCGGTAGTTGTGTCCAACTATGCTGGGTTTGTTGGGTGGATCGCTGGACCGCTCCGCACTGGCATGATCATTTACATAATCCTGCTAGGCTACGCGATTATGCGCGGGGCCGTGCAATACCCCTTCCGCGAATATGTCTATCGCTCGCTTATGCTGGCCGCGCTCTATTATGCTGTGACAAACCTCTATGGAGCATCGCTCGCACAGATGATCGTGACCGGCCTGCCGCATGAGTTTGCCTCGATCGTAGGCGGCTCACCGGACGGCGTTGGTGGGTCTTTCGATGGGATGTGGGCGCGGGTCGATGATGCACTGCTCGCGATGCAGGATGCGACCGAGAAATACGCAGAGGAACACGCCTCACTGACTGATATTCCCGGCGCTGCGGCCGCAATTATGCTGTGTATCGGTGCCACTATCATCATTCTTTTGACAGCGATCGCGGCTCTGTTCGCACTGGCTGTCGGCTTTGTGATCGTGCTCTATGCGCTGTTTGCGCTCGCCTGTCTGGCGGTGGTCGGGCCGATCTTCGTAGCAGCGCTGCTGTTTGATTCCACCAGAAGCTACTTCTTCTCATGGCTCGGCAGCGTCCTCAACTTTCTGATGTTGTCGCTATTTGCGATGCTTCTTGTGCTCGTTGTGGCCAATGTCGCTGAATCGGCAACAGCAACATTCGATGGCGATTTTGACAACATCTGGAGCACCTGTATCCGGATCATCGCGTTCTACATTCTCGCCTGCTTTTTCTTCATCCAAATCCCCGGAATAGCTGCCTCACTTGGCGGCGGCGCGGCTGCAATGGTGACGCAGTTCGGCAACGCGGTGACGAAGGGTGGCGGGGCAGTTGCAACGGGCGCAGGGCACGCGGCCAGCGATGCCCGCGCCATGGGGGCCAGCATGGGGCGGGGCTTCTCGTCGGCGGTTCGCCGTTGGCGCAACCGAAACACAATCACCAGAGCTTGAGGGAACGAATATGCGCAAGTTGCTTGGACTCGGAATCTGCCTGGCGCTGGCGGCCTGCGCAGGTCAGCCCGTCAAAAAGCCAGCCAAATGTGAGGGGCCGATGCGGCCTGCAAATCCGCATGGGCTTACCCTCCCCACAATCCCGGATCAGGCCGCACAGCGAACCGCGCCGGCAAATGTGGACGTGTTCAATCAGGGTGCACCGGCAACGCCGGACGCGGCCCCGGCAGACCCCTCCACTCCGGGCAATGAACAGTCGGACGCATCGCGGGCGGTCGAAGTGCCGCGTCTAAGCGCCTCGCTGCGCGGCCCGATCTACTCGAATTGCTGAGGTGTTACGATGGCAGTTGGTATTCCAAAGGACGAGCTGAAAGCCTATTTTGAAGAGGCTGCAAGCTGGGAACGTGACAAGCTTGCGGCGGCCGAGCGCTCCAAAAAGCTGGCGTGGGTCGTCGCTGGCGTTGCTGGCGCCCTGGCGACTGCTGGCGTTGTGGCCGTTGCAGCCCTGACGCCTCTAAAAACGGTCGAGCCATATGTTATCACGGTGGACCGTAACACGGGCGAGGCGTCGATCGCCGCCAAGCTCCACGGTGACGCGACGATCACCTATGACGAGGCGGTCCGTAAGTATTTCCTCGCTACCTATGTCCGCTATCGCGAAGGCTGGATAGCGGCCGCTCGCGAAGAATATTTCGATGCGGTCATGGTCATGTCGGCGCGGCCCGAACAGGATCGGTGGTCACGCTTCTACAAGACCGACAATCCCCAAAGTCCGCAAAACATCCTTGCGAACCGCACTGATGTTTTTGTCGAAATCAAGCGGGTGTCGTTCCTGGGCGGCAACGTCGCGCAGGTCTATTTCACTAAGGAATCTGTGACCGGCTCGAACTCGACCAAAACCGATGCCGTCGCGACCATCAAATACAAGGTCGATGGCACGCCGAGCAAGGAAGTGGACCGCTTCAAGAATCCGCTTGGCTATCAGGTCGAGAGCTATCGCGCTGACGTGGAGGTGCCCCAATGACCGTGTTGAAGTGGAGCGCCCCGTTTGCGCTCGCGATCGCGCTAGCTGCGTCGCCGGCGATGGCCGAAGAAACGCCTCATGCGACGGTGCTCGATCACCGGGTTCGTGAAGCGAACTACAATGATCGGCAAGTCTATGAGATTCCGGGTGTATTCCGCATCGCCACGGAAATCGTCTTCGCCAAGGATGAAGTAGTCGAGCATGTGGCGTTGGGCGATACCGTGTCTTGGGAAGTCGCACCGGCTGCCAATTCGCTTTTCATCAAACCGCGCGAGCGCGCGGGTCGCACGAACCTGACAGTCATAACCCGTTCACGCTACGGCCCGCGCAGCTACCGCTTCGCTCTGTCGCCAACGCAGCGCGGCAGCGGCTTCTATACGGTCGTTTTCCGCTATCCTGAACAGGAAGCGGCCGAGGCGCAGGCGCAAGCCGCAATGGCCCAGCTGGCCCAGCTGAAAGCCTTGGAACGCGGCGCGGTGAAGTCCGCGCTCGATATTGGCGTGCTGGAAGGCACACGCAACGCCGATTACATCATGCAAGGATCGACGGCCATCCAGCCCTCCGAAGTGTCTGACAATGGACAGTTCACCGTGATGCGCTTCCCCAACCAGCGTGAATTGCCGGCGTTCTTCGTCGTCAATCCTGATGGATCGGAAGCCATCGCCTCCTTCGATGTGCGCGATGAATATGTGGTGCTGCACGGGGTTTACAGGACAATCCGGCTGCGCCGGGGCCTCGAAGTGCTCTGCATCCACAATCAGAAAACCGACTATTACGGGCGCGATCCCAAAACTGACACGGCCTCTGGCCTAGTCGAGCGAACCACGGGGGTTCAATAAAATGGCTGCGAACGATCATGACAACGCGCCGCATGGCGACAACATCATCTCGCAGGGCGAGACGGTCGAAAACCGGCCCCTCGCGTCTGAGCCGGTGCCCGATCCCGAAGATATTGAGCGGCAAAGCGAGCGCCAGGCGAAGATTGCCGCTCTGCCGAACAGGTCGATCGACCCCAAAAAGGCGGTCGTTCTCGCGGCGGTTGCCTGCGGCGCGATCGTTCTCGGTTTCAGCACAATCGACGCGATGCGGAGCGATCCAACCGAAAAGGCCGAGAAAGCGGAAAAGCCGGATGAAAGGCAGCTCGCCAACTACGATCCCAAGTCGATCATAGCGCCCACGCTTGCCGATGCGCCAAATGATCCGAACGCGCCGGTGCCCATGACGGAAGTGCCGGCGCTTGATGGAAGCCAAGCGCCCCGCACGGGCGGCGCGAATGGCCGCCCCCAAAAGTCTGAGGGGCAAGTCATCGCTGAGGCCCAACGCCGCGCCGGGATCATGGCTTATGGTGGCGAAAACGGCGGCGGGGTCGGTGGAGCGGTGGCAGCTGCCACCGGCCTGCCCATGGGCGGCGGCACAGGAGCACAGGGCGCGCAGTTGATTGGTGCGTCGGCCGATGGTGATGGGCAAGGTGGATCGCGCCGGACAAATCTCGAAAACATGCGCCAAACCTCGCAAATTGATCGGGTGTCAGGCCGCGACATTGGCAACCGCGATATGCTGATCCTCGCAGGGTCGTTCATTCCGTGCGTGCTGCAAACGGCGATGGATTCCAGTCAGCCCGGATATGTCAGCTGCATCATTCCCCGCGACATTTATTCGGACAACGGCCGCGTCGTCCTGCTGGAAAAGGGAACGCGCGTCTTGGGCGAATATCAAACCGGCGTCCAGCGCGGCAAATATCGTCTCTTTGCGGTATGGAACCGCGCGGTTACGCCTCGCGGCGTGGCGATCGACGTAGGTTCGCCCGCCAGCGACGCGCTTGGCCGTTCAGGTATGGCAGGCGGCGTGAAGAACTTCTTTTGGGAACGCTTCGGGGCCGCGCTGTTGTTCAGCTCGCTCAACGATGCCGCCTCGATCGCCGCCTCGGAAGTCTCCGACGCCGATAATGTCACGCGGGTTCCCAGCCAAGCGTCGGACACGATCTTGCGGGACACGATGCAGATTCAGCCGGTGCTTCGCATCAATCAGGGCGCGGAAGTGGGGATTATGGTCGCTCGCGACTTCGATTTCTCCAACATCTACGGCCTGCGGCTGAGGCGCGGCCAGTGAGCAATACGGCTGTCCTCGAAAACGCCCTGCTGCCGCTGCGTCCTCTTCTTGCGCGTGAGGACGTAACGGAGCTGGTGATTAACAAGGCTGGCGAAGCGGCGATTGAAACGCGCAATGGATGGTCCTGGGAGACATTGCCTGACCTCAATGAAAAGTCGCTGCTCGCGCTCGCGCGGGCAGCGGCGGCTTTCACGCATCAGGACATAAGCCAGTCCACGCCGATCTGCTCCACAATCCTCCCCAGCGGTGAGCGCGTGCAGCTGGTTGTGCCGCCTGCTGTCCCTGCCGGCACCGTGTCCATCACCATCCGCAAACCGTCATCGGTGACGTTGACGATGGAGGACTTCGAGCGCGGTGGGCTGTTTAGCGAGACAAAGATCGCAACTAGGCAAGTCTCGCCGCTCGATGTTGAATTGCGCGATCTGCTCGACGCAGGAAAGCACGTCGAATTTTTCCAAAAGGCGGTCCAAGGCCGCAAGAATATCCTGATTTCGGGCGCTACCGGCTCGGGAAAGACGACGCTCTCTAAAGGGCTGATCCAGCTCATTCCGCCGCATGAGCGGCTGCTGACGATCGAAGACACGCGCGAATTGGTCGTTCCGCATCGCAACGTGGTCCACATGCTCTACGCGAAGGACAAGCAGGGCACCGCGAAAATCTCTGCAAAGGATCTTCTGGAATCGGCCCTGCGTATGCGGCCTGACCGGATACTGTTGCAGGAGCTGCGCGACGGCACCGCGTTCTTCTATCTCCGCAACGTCAACTCAGGCCATCCCGGCTCGATCACGACGATCCATGCGGACTCGGCCGAACTCGCGTTCGAACAGCTGACATTGCTGGTCAAGGAAAGCGAGGGCGGCGCCGATCTGGCCCGTGACGACATTCGCAGCCTGCTCAAGCTGCTGGTTGATGTGGTCGTGCAGACCAAGAAGGTCGAAGGCCGCTTTCGCGTGACGGAGATATATTTTGATCCAGAAAACAGGCTCTAACAGGCTCGCACTGGCCCTCGTCCTCCTTCCGATCACGCTCCTGCTGATCGGCCTGCTGACCGGCACGGTGGCGTGGTTCTTCCTTAAGATGCCCGCCGCGGCTTATGATCCGCTCACGCTCCCCGGCTTCTTCTGGTATTACCGGCATGATCCTGTCGTGACCGAAGCGCTTTGGCGAGGCGCGGTCATAGGCGTGCCGTTGCCGGTGTTGCTCATGGCGATCGTCCTGCGGCCGAAAAAGAACCTTCACGGTGAAGCTCGTTTCGCGCGCGAAGGTGAAATCCGCAAGGCGGGCCTTCGCGCGAAAAAGGGCATTGTGCTCGGCCGCTTCCGCAATGGCTTTTTCCGCAACGGCTTTCTCATGGTGGGTAAGATGGAGCATGTATTGCTCGAAGCCCCTACCGGATCGGGCAAGGGCGTCGGCATCGTCATTCCCAATCTGTTGCAATGGCCGGATTCGGTTGTCGTGCTCGATATTAAGCGTGAGAACTACGAAATCACGGCGGGTTTCCGCCGCAAAGGCGGCCAAAAGGTTGTCCTGTTCAACCCTACGGACAGGGAAGGCCGCACGGCCCGCTACAACCCGCTCAGCTACATCAACAGGTCCGACCCGATTGAGGTTCTGGTCGAATTGCAGAAGATCGCCACGATGCTCTTCGTGCCTCCGGAAAAGGGCGAGGCGTTCTGGACGGAATCAGCCCGCACGGCATTTGTCGGCATTGCATCGTGGATCGCGGCCAAGCCTGAACGTCCCTTCTCGTTTGGCGAGATCTACCGGACCATCACGATGCCAGGGATGAAGGCATTCTTCGCCAAGGAAGCCGGCGATGGTGCGCTATCGGAAGGGTGCCGCGCTGCGTTGAGCGATTTTACGTCCAGCGCTGACAACACATTCACCGGCATTATCCAGACCGTCACCTCCAAGCTCAATCTCTGGATCAATCCGATTGTCGATCGCGCGACTGCCGAAAGCGACTTTTCCCTGACGGACCTTCGCCGCATCCCGACCTCGATCTATCTCGGCGTTTCGCCGGATGAACTCGATAGGGTCGCGCCGCTCTACAATCTGTTTTTCCAACAGCTGATCGACCTCAACACGCGGCAACTGCCCGACGATAGCGAAAAGCTGTCCGTGCTGCTCATTCTGGACGAATTTGCGCGGCTCGGCCGCGCCCAGGTCATTGCAAATGCGTTCTCCTATGTGCGCGGCTATGGGCTTCGTCTGCTTCCCGTCATCCAGTCACGCTCCCAGCTGCGAAATGTCTATGGGGAGCATGGCGCGGACGAAATCGTATCAAACTGCGGGGTCGAAATTGCCTTCACGCCCAAGGAACTGCGGGTCGCAAAGGAACTGTCCGAACGCCTCGGTTATCTCGGTCAGGATGCGGAAAGCCGGTCCCTGACGATACATGGATTGCTCGCCAATCGAAGCAAGACAATCTCCGAACAGCGGCGCGCACTGATGCTCCCTCAAGAGCTGATGCAGCTGCCCGAAGACGATATTCTCGTCATCCGGGGCGGTATCCCCGTCATTCGCGGGAAGAAAATTCGCTACTTCAAGGATGCCGTGTTCCGCTCGCGCTTGACGCCTGCGCCGAAAGTGCCGGCGCTGCCCAAGCCGATCGCCCCGATCGCGACCATCGATGATCTGAGCGATGAAGAGCTGGCGGCTTTCAACGATTATTCCGCACTGGCCGATGACCAGGTGCAGGACATTCCCGAAGACGTTCTCGCCCTCGATCGCGACATGCCGAACCTGACAGTGAAGGACGGCAGCATGGCTTTCGATGAAATCGACTTCGACGACATTATTGGTCCCGACCCGACAAAAGAGGAGTGGGAAGGCCAGCGCCGGGATCTAGTTCTAAGTGAAGGAGAAGAATATGGCCGATGATGACACAAGCCAGCGCGGTGCATCTGAGCCACGCCCTTTCGAAGTTCGCGGCGGACCGGGGAACAGCAAACAGTCGTTCGCTACTCTTCCCGATGCGATGCAGGCTTACGTCAAGGCGGACAATGGCGATCATTCGCTGACGATGCAGAAAGGTGGCAAAACTGCTTGGCTAGCATCCACGGACTGGCAGAACGATGGCTCAACGCCGGTGGGGCAATACTTAAGCCCTGCTATTAGGGACTATCATAGCGCCGTAAAACGCGGGGCGCCTGCCGCTGAATTGGAGCCCCGCGAGCGCGCCGCGCTGGCCGATGTTGAGGCTTGGCCTCGGACGGTAAAGCGCGAAGCGGCACCATCGGCCCCGGCCGACAAGGCGCTGAATATTGTTGAGGGCGAACGGTCGAAGGCGGAAAAATCAGAGCCTGCGCCCTCCCGCGCCGACGCTCCGTCGAAGACGGCGAACCAAGACAAGAAGGTCGAGGATACAACCTTGGCCCTTCCGGCGCAGATCGAACGCAAATATCTGCGCGTAGGCGACGATCTGTTTCGGAGCGGCCGCGATGAAAAGCCCGATATGTCGATCAAGGGACAAGATGGCATTCGGATCAACAAGGACCATGCGATTGGCGATGCGGTCGCCATTGCGAAGCATAATGGCTGGCAGTCGATCCGTGTTCATGGCAGCGATGATTTCAAGAAGGCGGTCTATCTGGAAGCCGCCCGCGCCGGTGTCGCCGTCAAAGACTTCGAGCCTTCTCCCCAGCTGAAGCTTGAGGGAGAAAGACTGGCGGCGCGTGACAAGGCGCGCGAAGCTCAAGACCCTACGAAAAGAGCGAGCATGGCAAAGCAAGACCCTACCGAGTCTCGCGCAGCGGCCGAGCAATTCCGCCGTAACTCCCACCGCGAGAATGCGACCGATCCGCAATTCAAGGCCGCGCAGTCGCACGTCCTGGCGGCCTCAATCGAAGCTAAAACGCGCTTTCCCAAAAAGGAGGATCAGGCGCGCTACATCGAGAACGCGAAGGAAACGGTGGCCAAGCGGATTGAGAACGGCGGACCGATTCCTGCGGCCCGTTTCGAGCAACAGCGCCAGAACGAGGCTACCCGCATAGCGCGCGAGGATTTGACGCTTCGCCAGCAGGAGCGGAAGCCGTCCCGCTCGCGCTAAGTGCATGGCACATGCCTTTTGGAAACAGGAAACCGCACGATGAACATTCCCCGGTCTGATCCGGTGCCATCGAGAGGCGTGTCCGATCTCGATCGTCACATTGAAACCTTGCTTCGCGTGATTCATTCCAGAAACCTCGCTTGGTCTGATCTAAGCGAAGTGGGTAAACAGGTGGAACGCCCTCTGACGGACGTTGAGCAATTGCTTACAAATGTGGGCGACGACGCCCATGAAATCACCCTTGCTACCGAGACGATCATAACAGCTCTCAAGCTGCAACGTGATGCGCTCGCGATCCAAAGCTCTCGCCGTAGAACACGCTTCGGCTCGATGCTTCTGCTCTTGATCCCCGTGTTCTTCGTAGGTTTGATGATTGGCACATCATACGGGATAGATGAAGGTCGGGCGCGGGAGCGTGAAGCCTTAAAGTATCCGGTCCTACCCCAGCTGTCCGTAGATCGTGACAGGCTCAAAACTGACGGAAGGTAGAGCGGTGGCAGCTGCCACCGCTTGCGATCTCTTGATGGGCTATGGCTTCATGAGGCACGATGAAGAAATCTGACAGGGCAAAGAAACATACCGCCAAGGTAATCGAGGCGGCTGCACGCGCCCATGAAGCTCTCGACTATTTCAGCGGCAACGTCACAAATCCGTTCGATGAGCTAACATGGCCCAGCATTGCCGAAGGTTATCTTCTAGTCGCGCAGAAGGCGGTATCAGACGCCTTGGTCGCTTTGGAACGTGCAAACAGCGTTGGTTGGACCAAGCACGGCAAGTAGGCGTCACCTCAAGGTTTGTTCGCCAGACAACGATTTCTCGGACATAAGCGGAACATGGGCTACGCTACACGCTTCAACCGCGCCATTGGCTCGTTGAGTGGGTGGAATTCACCTGCTGGAAGTCGCCTGGCCTGCTCCCAGAGGTAATCGCCGGTCAGACTGATGTGCGCCCAGCCCATCGGAGAAAGGTGCGCAAGCAGTGCCGCATCGAACGTCGTGCCGACAGCGTTGAGGTGCTGGGCGGCCCGGTCGAGATAGACCGTGTTCCAGTAGGAAATCGCCGCAATCAGCAGGTTCAGCCCAGATGCGCGAAATTCCTGATTTTCCAGCGAGCGATCGGTGAACCGACCCTGCCGGTTGGTATAGATGGCGGCGGCAAGCGTGTGCCTCGCCTCGCCTTTGTTGAGACCGGCCTGACAGGCACGTCGCAGTTCCGGTTGTTCAAGCCAATCGAGCGTGAACAAAGTGCGCTCGATACGGCCCAGTTCAGCCAATGCAAAATCCAGCCTGTTCTGGCGTTTGTAGGCGGCAAGTTTTCGCAAGATTACTGACGGCGCCACCGTGCCATCCTTGATTGAGGCGACAATCCTGACGATGTCATCCCAATCGGCCTCGATCGCTGCCGTTTTGATGGTGCGGCCCATCAGATTTTCGATGCCCTTGTATGTCGATGGCGCAGCGATCGAACCCAGCTTGCGGTCGCCAATATCGCGCAGCCGGGGCGCGAAGCGGAACCCGAGTAGGTGGCAGAGTGCGAAAACATGATCGGTGGCGCCGCCGGTATCGGTATAGTGCTCATGCAACGGAAGGTTGCCGGCGCCCAGGACAAGCCCGTCGAGCACGTAAGGCGCTTCACCTGCCGTCGCGGACATGATCCGTGATCCGAATGATGCGAAGTGATCGGAAAGGTGAGAATAGATTTTCACGCCAGGTTCGGCGCCATATTTGGCATTGACGTCCGCCGCCCCTGAACGGCTCCGCCCCGACCGGAAGAACTGGCCATCGGACGACGAACTGGTGCCAGCGCCCCAATGCCGCGCGAAGGGTAATTCGTGATGGGCTGAGATGATCATGGCCAGCGCGGCCTGATAGTTCTCGGGTGAAAGATACCAGTTGTGGGTCCATGCGAGTTGGGCATAGCTGACGCCTTCGCTGGCATTGGCCATCCGCTCCAGCCCGAGGTTGGTGCCATCAGCCAGAATTGCGGCGAGTACCGTGCTGGGGTTGTCGTGCTCCTTGCCTGAGCGCAGGTCACGGAATGCGTTCAAAAAACCAGTGCGTTCGGCGACTTCAAGCAGCAGCTCGGTGATGCGCACGCGGGGAAGCAGGGTATCGAGCTTGCGATCGAGGGCTTCAGCTTCCGGTGGGGTGACAGGCGGCATTTGCTGAAGCTTGAGCCGGTCTCGTTCGAGCGACACTCCCTCAAGCTTGTTTGTTTTCAACTGCTTGGCAAATCGGCGCAGCCGCCAGTCAAGATTTCGTGCCCGGTCAGCGAGGTAGGATGCAGCATTTGAATCGAACGGAAGCACATCCGCCACTTTGGCGGCGTCGCGCCGACCCAGCAAATAGGCATCGAAGCGCTGATAGTTGCGGGTTCCCTCGATCCATACATCACCGGCGCGCAAACGATCACGCAAGGTTGCCATGATCGCAATTTCATAACGTCGGCGGTCGATACGGCCGCTTTCGGTGATGAGACGCTTCCACTGCCGATTGGGGAATGGCAGTGGAACGCCATCGGGAAGGTCGCGCGACTTTCGTGTGTTCGCATCGCGAATGACATCGATGGCTTTGATCAGTGCCGTCCCTGTTCCAGACGCCTTGAAGGTGAAGGCGTCCAGAAATGCCGGGCTGAAACGCCGTAGCGTGGCGTAACGCTCGGTTGCCGTTACCAGTGCGTCCTCGCCGGCAAGATCAGCAAGGGCATCTACTTGGGCCTTTGCCGCAACAAGCCGGTGCCAGCCCACCGCTTCGTCAATCAATTCGAGCGGATCGCCGCCATTCTGGACAGCCTCATCAAGTGCTGTAATCGTGGCGCCAAACAGCCGCATGAGTTGCCCCACCGACTGAATACTATCTTGGTAGCGACGCTCGCGCCCACGCCGCGCGCGCGTGAACATGCCGCCGATAAGTCGGTCAAACATTTGGATCGCGGCATCGGCAAGTCTGGCCTCAAGGTCGATCACTGCGGCCGTCAACGTCGCCCGCCTGCGATTGACGCTGTAATCCGAAAGCAGGAATGCCGGTGCCACGCCGCCCTCGCGGACAAATTGGGCAAAGCGGAATTCCGGAATGGCGCCCCCAACTACCGGGTGGATACCTATGCCGCGAACATAGCGCAGGCGCTCAAGCAAGCCATTGATATTGGCCGCAGTCGGGGCTTCTTCGAAATTACGCAACCACGCCAGCGGTGTCATGCCGAAATCCGGGTTGTTGATTACGAGTTCGTCTAGCCGTGTCAGTTCAGCAGAGCTGAGGCCTTCGACGATTGCGGCTGCGGCAGCTTTGCGTGCGCGTGCCCGGCCAGCAAGACCGGCGCGTTCCAGTGTGTCGCCTGACGGAAGAATGAACCGCTCACCCTTCAGGCCAACCATGAGGGCGCGAACAATCGGTTCACCTCTGTCTGTATACTCGGCGGCTTGCGCGGCAAGATTCAGGGCAAGTGCCAGGTCGCCGCGTCGAAACGGGCGTATGCCAAGATAACGCGCCACGAGATCGGCATGATCGGTACGGGTTTGCGCGCGCTGACCATATGCAGAGAAGGAGGAAGGATCGACGAATAACTGTGCCGCGAGGTACTGAAGAATGACGTCGGGAAGCCCGATCTCGGGTTGCAGACCAAAGCCGGGATGTCGCATCAAAGCGATTTGTGCAGCCAGACCGAGGCGATTTGCTGGACCATAGCGGCGCCCAACCAATTCAACATCTTCCGCAGAAAGGGTATAATGCCCAATGATCGCGGTTTCTTGGACAGGAGGATCGAACAGGCGCCGGCGCTCGTCTCCGGTCAGAAGTCGGCGTCGTGCCATTTTGCTCTCCCGCTGAGGCGAATAACAAAATTGACACCAAAGCGGCTTGCACTGGAGGGAGGCCATTCGTTGCCGGTTGATCCCCGAGCAATCACCCGGCGCAGCAAGACAGTTTGGCGACATCCTTATCAAACGTTTGGGCCGCCAGTTTGAGGCCTTCCACAGTGGTCAGGTAAGGAAATATCGTTGCACCCAATTCCAGGGTGGTCATGCCGTGTTTGATCGCCAGCACCAGTGTCTGGATCGAATCCGCGCCTTCGGGTGCCATGATCTGGCCGCCCAGCAAACGGTCGTTCGCCTTGTCGGCAATCAGTTTGATGAGACCCCGCGTATCGCGTGCTGCCAGTGCCCTTGGCACAGCATCGAGCGGGAGCAGCGAAACCTTGATGTCCAGGCCTTGCGCCCGTGCTGTCGTTTCAGTGAGGCCGGCGCTGGCGACTTGCGGGTCGGTGAAGACGACGGATGGCATGGAGGAATTGTCGTAGCGGTATTGGTTGCCCGTCACCGCGTTGCGCGCGGCCAGTTTTGCGCCATAGGCGGCCATGTAGACGAACTGGTCCCGTCCCGTTACATCGCCCGCCGCGTAAATGCCTGGAACCGACGTTTCGAGGTGGTCATCGACGACGATTCCACCATTACGGGCAAGCACTATGCCGCGCTCCTCCAGCCCAAGCCCGTCGCTATTGGGTCGGCGTCCGGTGGCGATGAGCACCTGTTCCGCCGCGACGGTGTCACAATGCCCCTCGCAGGTCAATTCGACCCCGCTCTGTGTTTGGGCGATACGCTGATAGCCGACACCTGCGCAAACCCGCACGCCCTCGGCTTCCAAATAGTTTTTCAGCGCGGCACTCACTTCCGGGTCCATTTCGGGGAGCAGGCGGCTTCGGCAGCAGATGGTGACATCAACGCCCAGACGCGAAAACATCTGTCCCAGTTCTACCCCGATCACCCCGCCACCGATCACCAGCAGCGATTTGGGCAAGCGATCCAGCGCCAGCGCCGATGTGCTGGTTAGGTAGGGCACGCTGTCCATCCCCGGAATCGGCGGCACGGCGGCGTGCGCACCCATCGCCAATATGACCTTGCCGACCTTCATGGGCGCATCGCCGACAATCAGCGCACCATCGGCAAAGCGTGCCTTGCCCTCGATATAGCTCACACCGTCATAGGCGGGCAGCAGATCGACATATTTTTTTTGGCGCAGCGTCGTGACAAGATCGTCCTTCGACGCCGCCAATACGGACCAGTCATCCATCTGGACAGCGCCCCCAAGGCCGGGAAAGCGCGCGGCGGCAAGCCCACCATGCACCGCTTCGGCGGCGCGGATCAGCGTCTTGGAAGGAACGCAGCCAACATTGACACAGGTGCCGCCAATCGTGCCGTGACCGACGAGCGCCACTTTCGCGCCCAGATCGGCAGCGGCGATCGCGGCGGAGAACCCGGCAGAACCCGCGCCGATGACGGCCACGTCAAATCCTTCCTGCCCGGGGCGGTTGCAACAGTCGTTCATTGCTTATCGCTTTCTTGAGGCGCTGGCGGCGCCCCGCTCAGTTTTGAATAGCGCGCGCCGGATAACCCGCGTTGGTTGATGCAGCGGCAATCGCAGCAGCATTGGTGCGGCGCGGGTTATAGGTTGCGCGCGCGGTCTTGGCTGCGAAATCGACCGTGACCGCCGTTACCCCGGCGACGCCTTCCATCGCCTTCTTCACGGTGATCGGGCAGGTGGCGCAGGTCATGTTCTCTATGGCAAAGGTGGTTTGCTTCTGAGCGGTTGCGGTAGCCGCGGGGCGATCTTGCGCCGTGCCACTAACTGCATAGGCGACCCCGCCGCCAGCCATAGCCAGCACGGCCATAGCGATACATACTGTCTTTTTCATGGGTATTTCCTTTCAATAGAACCAGGGTGCCCACCAGTCGATGGTGAGCGCCAGGATGGCGACGGCAAGGCCCAGCCACAGCACCGCCTTGGTGGTCCAAGCCGATTGTGGACGAGCGCAGTAGGAACCGTCTTCACAGGGCGGTTTCGGCTTGAAATAGACATGCCAGAAGCCGTAGCCGAGCAGCGCGAGCGTTACGCCTGCGACATAGGGCTTGTAAGGTTCGAGCGCCGTCAGGTTGGCGATCCACGCGCCGGAAATTCCGAGCATAACCAACAGTAGCGGGACGACGCAGCAAGCCGAGGCGAGCCCCGCGCCGATCAATGCGCCCGCCGCAACCCAGTTTGCCTGCTTCGGCTCGTGGTTTTCGGTGAGGGCTGGCTGTCCCGCTTCCGGCGTTGAGACCATGGCTTGAATCCCTTGTTCCAACTGAGTGATTCGCAGTGTAGGCTCTGTAGCCACTACAGACTCAAGAGGTATTTTCATGGAGCAACAGGTCGGCATCTTGCGTGCCCAGCTTGCCCGGAAAACAGGCTGCAATCTCGAAACCATCCGCTATTACGAGAAGGTGGGATTGCTGCCGGGGCCGCCTCGCAGTTCCAACGGCTACCGCGTCTATTCGCCGGAACTGGTGCAAAGGTTGCAGTTCATCCTGCGCGCGCGCGACCTTGGCTATGCAATGGATGAGATACGGTCATTGTTGTCGCTCACCGATACCGGTGCACAAACCTGCGCGGAGGTTATGGCGAGAACCGAACTCCACCTTGAAGATGTCCGCCGCCGCATTGCAGATTTGCAGAAGATAGAGGTGACGCTGGCGACCACGTTAGCCAGATGCACTGGAGATGACGTTGCCGAATGTCCCATCCTGGAAGCACTCCAGTTTTTACCCCATCAAGGCAATTGACGCCATCTTTGAGGGATTTGATTTTGTGATGTCAGCTTGGAGTATAGCCTATCCGGACGTCAGGCAGGCGATCCAAAATATGTCAGCTAAGAGCCGTGTTAGGATATTCTTGACATGTGGTGACCAACATCTAAGGCCTTAACCTGACAGATCGGGCATCAGGGGGGTAAAATGAAGGGGCAGAGGATTGGCTATGTCCGGGTCAGCGCCTTTGAACAGAATGTTGACCGCCAGTTGGACGGCATTGTTCTCGACCGAGTCTTTACCGACCGCGCCTCAGGCAAGGATGTTGGCCGCCCGCAGCTCGACGCGATGCTCTCCTTCATTCGCGAGGGCGACACACTGGTCGTCCACAGCATGGACCGCCTCGCGCGCAATCTCGATGACCTGCGCAAGCTTGTCCAGTCGCTCACCCGTCAAGGCATCCGCATTGAGTTCGTCAAGGAAAGCCTCTCCTTCACCGGCGAGGATTCACCGATGGCCAATCTCATGCTCTCGGTCATGGGCGCGTTCGCCGAGTTCGAGCGTGCCCTGATCCGCGAACGCCAACGCGAAGGCATTGCGCTTGCTAAACAGCGCGGGGCCTATCGTGGGCGGCGCAAGATGCTTTCGAAGGAGCTCGTGGCCGAATTGGTGCGTCGCGTGGGTGACGGCGAGAAGAAGTCGGTAATTGCCCGCGACATGGGAATCAGTCGGGAAACGCTTTATCAATATTTACGGGCGGTGGGCTAACCTTGAGACCGGTTTTTACTGCTCCGGTTGTCCGCGCGTGATCTGTTCAGCTGCAACCTCGAAAGGGGATGTCGTATTGGCGGTGGGATTGTAGGAGCGGTCAATCCGATTGCGGATGCGGTTCTGCACCCGATTGGTGACACGATTGCTGATGCGGCCCATCGGTTCGGCCTGGATGCTAGCGGCGGTCTGGCGCTGCCCCACCTGTCCCACGGCAGAGTCTGCGACTTGCCCGGGACGCGGCGTCTCTTGCGCCTGTGTGGGAGAGGCGACCAGTGGCAGGGCGGCCGCGGTGCCAATGATGAACGCAGAAAATCTCATGAGGCGGTCCTTGCAGGGCGGATCTGGATGCGGTCAATCTGTCCCGACACGCCGCCAATATCGTCGGACGACCGCGCGACCAGCGTTAGCATCTGTACCGGGCAATCTGCGGGCACCCTGAGACTGCCTCGGAAACGGCCACTCGCCT
The DNA here is from genome assembly GCF_000447205.1 of Sphingobium ummariense RL-3. Taxonomy (GTDB): domain Bacteria; phylum Pseudomonadota; class Alphaproteobacteria; order Sphingomonadales; family Sphingomonadaceae; genus Sphingobium; species Sphingobium ummariense. The sequence goes on from NZ_AUWY01000132.1 coordinate 47,051, forward strand.
GCGACGAATTGGGCAGTTCCACTCTTCCAACCTCACCGCCTGTCTGGCAGCGCAGCGCCCAATAGGGTCGCGAACGCGCGGGCTGATTGATCCCGACACTCCGCCCTTCCAGCACATAATCTCCCGGCGGCAGCATCTGGAGTTGTTGCAGCAGCGGGCCGCCATTGCCCATCGACACAGTGAAATCGAACAGGCCGTTGGTGGCATCGGGCAGGATCGCGGTCGATACGCCGAGACCGTTAACTGCCACCCAGTCAAACGCGCTGCGCGCCTCGAGTAGGATTCTGAAAGCGGGGTCGCGCGACTGACGCGGATCGCTGCCAGCGTGAGTGACGGCATAATAGGCCCAGGCCTCATCGAACAGCTTGGCTGCCAGTAACTGGTTGATGAGCGACACGCCCGCAGCTTCTGGCACGGGAACGCGTGCTGCCTGCAAGGCGCGGAAGAAGGCGGCGCTTGCCGCTGGGTCAGGTTCGTTCCGTGCAGTATGATATATGAATTTGGTGCCCCAGATGGGTTGTCCGACTAGGGTTTTGACCAGCTCTGCGCGGATCGACGGGTCGGACAGCGCAGAGGTCAGCACGGGAAAAAGGAGCTCGGGCGCGTTCTTCTTGGTACGTAGCGCGATATCATAATGCCGAAGTGCGCCGGAAATGTCATCCTGCGCCACAGCCAGCTCGATCGCCATCAACTGCGTGCGCAGGTCGCGCCGCGACAGTCTTTGCGAATAGGCAAGCAGACGCTCACCCCCCTCTTGGTCGCCGTGCGCAAGGGCATCGGTGGCAAGCGTCGCCACCGCTTCGACGGCGGTCGGATCATGCCGCAGCGCATTGCGCGCGAGGGTGACCGCACGGGTCCGATCCGCTTCGCTCGCATCCGGACGATAAAGCGCCTGCGAAAGGCGCCCCGCTATGCGTCCATTATTTGGCGCCAGCGCATAGGCTTCCTCGATCCGGCTGTCGGGTAACACCAGCGCTAGCGACTGTATGACCGAAAAATAGCCAATCCAGCTGACGACCCCGGCCAGAACGAGGCGAATACCCCATTCGCGCGATGAAGGTCGCGGCTGGGAGGGCTTATCCTTCATCAGGCGGCGTCGGTCTTTGCCTTGCGGCCATAGCGGTAGCCATATTCATAACCATAGCCATAACCGTAATGCGCCTTTTTGGCGTCGAACTTGGTCAGTACGCTGCCGATGATGCGGACGTTGGCAGTGATGAGGCGGCCGAGCGCCTCCTTCACTAGGCCGGTGCGGATGCCATGGGATTCAACGGCATAGACGACGCCCTCGACCTTGGTGGCGATAAGCGGTGCATCGGCGAGGCCCATGACCGGTGGGGAGTCGATGATGACATGATCGTAGCTTTCCAGCAGTCGTGCGATGAGCTGCGAGAGACGATTGCCGGTCAGCAGTTCCGCCGCGTTGGGCGGAAGTGGTCCAGCCGACATTGCGGTGAAGCCCAATTCCTCCATCGGGAAGGTCAGGCTGTCGATGTTGTCTTCGCCGGTCAGATAGTTACTGAGACCCCGATCATGCCTAACGCCGCCCAGATGATGGATCGACGGATTGCGCATGTCGCCATCGATGAGGATGATCCGTTTGCCGCCGCGTGCTAGCGTCGTGGCGAGTGCAAGACAGGTAGTCGATTTGCCTTCCGTCGGCCGCGTTGAGGTGACGGAGAAGGAGCGCGGAACGCCGTGTTCGGTGGAGAAAGCGAGATTAGTCTGCACCGTCAGATAGGCATCGACAAGATCGGACTTGCGATCGAGCAGGATGTCCTTGGGTGCCTCTTCGATCTTGGGGATCGAGCCGAGCAGCGGCAAGCCAAGCTCGCGCTTGGCTTGCGCCGGGTCGGTGATGCCTTCGTCAATCTGTTCAAGGCCAAAGGCTAGCGCTGCGCCAATACCCAAGCCCGCCAATAGGGCGATGGCGAGGTTGATTAGCAATTTCGGGCTTGAAGGCGTTTTGGGAGTCTGCGCCGGATCGACGACTGAGACGTTGTTAACGCCAACACCGCCCGCGACGCCGATTTCCTTGAAGCGCTGGAGCAGGCCATCATAGAGTGCCTGGTTGGTATCCACTTCCTGCTGATAGATATTATATTGGATGCTGCGACGACGGAGGTCGAGATAATCGCCTTTAAGTTGCTCGACCTTGGCTTGCAGTGCCTGTTCCTGTTCCTGCGTCCGCCGGTAATCGGCGAGCAGCGATGAGGTCACGCGTCCTTCTTCGCTTGCGATACTGCGGTCGAGCTGGATGATCTGCGCCTGAATGGCTTGGGCAGCGGGATAGCCCGGCTCGAACTGCGTCATCAGCCGCCGATATTCGGCCGCCAGTTCGGCGCGGCGTTGGCGCAGGCTGTTGATCGCAGAATTACTCAACGCTTCCGCTGACGCGCCGGCCCGCCCATTTTGTTGATAGCGCGCCTGCGCTTCGATACGATTTGCGGTCGCTTGCGCTAGTGCGGCATTGATAGCGGCCAGATCGTCGACGACGATCGAGCGTTCCGAACCGGACTGCCCATTGTTCGATTGAGAGGGCAGATTGATGATCTTGGCGAAAGAGGCATAGTTGACCAGTTGACGTTGCGATTCATCGAGCCGTTGCTTCAGCTGTGCGAGCTGCTTCTGGAGAAGATCGCGACCATAAGAGGTAGCCTGGATTTTGCGTTCCAGATTGGTCTGGATGAAATTCTCTGCCCATGTGTTGGCGACCGAGGCCGAAAAAACCGGGTCGGGGCTGGTGAATTTGATCTCGACCAACCGGGACATGCGCGTCGGACTGATGCTGAGATGCTTGCGCAATATTTCGCCGGCAACACGCTGCCGCGTGGCGCGGCTCGATGCAGGATATCGACCATTGGCAAGGGTGAAGGCCGGATCATCGCTCTTGAAATCGAACATCCCGAAGAAATTCTGGGATTCCGTCAACTTGAGCTGCGTCGCTACGCGTTCGGAAAGCGCACGCGATTGCAGCAAGCCATATTGCGTCTGGTAAAATTCCTGGTCGGCAATGCCGGCGTCGCGCTCGACCCCCTGAAGATCTGTGACCTTGTCCGCCTCACGCGAGATTTCTATCGTCGAGGATGCCGTATATTGCGGCGTCATCAGCAAGGTGGCGATCAGGCCGATAAGGAAGCATATCGCGACCGCGCCAATGATCACATAGCGCCAGCGCATGGCGATACGCAAATATTGGCGCAATAAGGGAGGGGAAGTGTTCTCCGATTGTGCCTGCAGCAAAGCTGCTGCGGCCACGTGGCTGCCTGGGATTAAAGCACTATCGGTCATATGGCTGTAAGCCTCAACGCAGGACTGCGACAAGGGGTGCCGCGAGTAGAGGTGCTAGAGAAACGACATCTCGAAAAAGACGACGTTGCGGAGAATCTCCGATGATGACAACATCATTGGCATAGACTGGAGGATCGGCATAGGCGCCACGACGGATCGCGCTGATATCGTAGAGACCCGCCATCCGTTGATTATCGACGGTACGCAGGATCACCACCTGTTCCTGTTTTGCAAATTCCGACAGGCCTTTTGCCGAAGCGATGACGCGCATCAGTGTCATCTGATTGGTGACCGGATAAAGACCCGGTTCCTTTACCTCGCCATCGACCGTCACGACCTGACTGACTGAACTCTTGATGTTGATAGTCACTTGGGGGTGGCGGACATAACGCCCCTGTAATGCGTCTTCGATTGCATTAGCCAACTCTTCGGCGGTCTTGTTGCGCGCATCGATGGCGCCCACCAGCGGCATCGAGATGCGTCCGCTCGCGTCCACCTGCATCTCGCGGCTAAGTTCGGGCACATTGAAGATGTCGACATATATCGTGTCGAGCGGGCCGATCAGCGCAGGTCGATCGGCTGCTGCCAGATCGCTGCGATTGGGCGCGGGCAGGCCCTGACTATCAGGAATGACGGTCAGTTGCGCGCTGGATTGTGGCGGCGGTGTTGACGCGCAGCCGGCAAGGCCTGCCGCCATGATGATCGAAACAATAAATTTGCGCATGCGCCCATATCTTCCCGCTGAAGAGATTTTCGCCTTAGATGCTGATCGCAATCAGGTAAAGTCGGCCGTCATCGACGCTGTCCTATTTTGGCAGAGCCAAGACGCGCCGATGACGATTATCGCCATCATCATCGGCGTGCGCACCGGATAGTCGAAGGCGCTTGCGACAAGGATGAGAAATAATATGGCCGCCCCTAATTTGGGCAGGACAGAATGTCTTCCATTTGCCCGCCAGGCGCTCACGCTCGCCATTCCATACCATATGATTGCAACGAGCAGGAGCAGGAGCGCAGGCAAGCCGCCATCGAGCACGATCTCCAGAAAATCATTATGGGCATGATTGAAATAGGTCGGCTTTAGCAACTGAAACGGCTCATGCAGGCGAAATACCGGATCGAAACCGCCAAAACCCGCGCCGGCGGGGAAATATGCGGCGATCATCGACAGCACCGTCGGCAGGCCGCGCGTGCGCATATCCTGGCCGGGGTCGATCTCGAACGCGCGACGCACGGCTTCTGCCCTGTCGGCTGCGATGCTCACGAGTATGAAAAGGGCGATGACGCTGACGATCGCCGCGATCAGCGTCGGGAACACCCAGCGCGGTGCTCCGTGCAAGGCGCGGCGGACGTCATGCCAGCACAGGGCGAGGCCCAGCGCCAGTGCCAGCAGTCCGGTCAGGATACCTGCGCGCGATCCGGTTGCCAGGATGGTGAGCGCAAAGAGCGTCATTAGAGCCAGCGCGACCGGCGCGCGCCATCCTGGGCTCTGCTTTCCGGCAAAGGCCCATACAGGCGCGATCAGGCAGCCCATGGCCAGGAACAATGCAAAATGATTGCGATTGGCGAATGTGCCGCCCACGCTGCCTCTTGAGTCATTGATGAACGGATTGTCGATGATGAAGCCGGAGAACTGGAGTAGTCCGACCAGCATCGAAAAGAATATAGCCCCGAGCATGATCGCCGGAAGCCATGCCCTCTCCTCCTGCGGTATCGCACTGACGAGATAAAGGATGGCAACCGGCACGATCAGGGAAGAAGCCGCGTTGATCGTCGTGGAGGGAGCGAGAGACCAAGGACGCCATGCTTCCTGGCTTAAGGGCGCGCTGAGCAGGAATTCCCGGCCCGGCAGCGCTGCCCAGAGGCTGGGGGGCAAGGGCACAAGCTGCAGCAGGACTAGCAGCACTGTCGCCAGCAGCAGCCAGAAAACCGGCCCCGCGCTTCTGCCAATGGGCCGCACGCCGCACAGGATCGCCAGAACCAGTATCAGCCACGTCGCGGTGCGGGTAACGACCTGACCCGTGACATCGGCATGCGACGCACCGCCCGCAACGCATAAGGCGCTTAGCAGCAACAGGAACAGCGCAAGAGCCGGACTACAGCGATAGACGAGGGCGGGGTGGGAGGGCATTTGGTAAATACTCTTTGCTTGTGCATTGATTCTTTCAGAGCCACCACTATGGTTGCGCAGCGCAGATCACACTGCCAGTAGAAATCATAGTGGATGACAACGCATTCTAATTTTGTTCAGTTAACGCGCGGTGGCAGGAATGTCATTGTAGATAATATATAATTAAAGGAGATATTAGATGCGATATTTTGATCGTATCTAAGAGCCTTCTCTGATTGGGTCCCTTTGGGTCAAGCTGCTTCCTCGATTACGTGATCGTTCCCATGGATCACTCGCTTCTCTCCGCGGTCGGCGCAAGGCCGCCGCATAATGGGGTCATGGAGAGCAAGGCGTCTCAATCTGTTTCGCGACCTTCAGCTGGGCTGAGGTTCCGGACTCTAAGAGCCCGATCCAAAAGTTGTTGAGCAATACCAGCATGTTATGATTCACGCCGTCCTTGCGAGAGATGGAGTGATCAATGGCATGGACTGGCATTGCTCGAGATGAGCATAGCCGCAAAGGACTGCGGTATCCAAGCGACATGACGGACAGAGAGTGGGCGCTGGTGGCACCGTTCATTCCTCCGGCAAAGCACGGCGGTCGGCGTCGCAGCACGAATATGCGTGAAGTGGCCAACGCGTTGCTCTACCTGGCCTCGGCCGGATGTGCCTGGCGCCTGCTGCCCAAGTGCTTTCCACCGGTCTCGACGGTCCGGCGCTATTTCTACGCCTGGCGTAACGCGGGATTGTTTGAGGTGATGAACACGCTGCTGGTCATGAACCTGCGAGAGATCGAGGGGCGCGAAGCCTCTCCCAGTGCGGGCATCATCGATAGCCAGAGCGTGAAAACGACCGAGAGCGGCGGTCCGAGTGGGTATGACGCAGGCAAGAAAGTCAAAGGTCGAAAGCGTCATATCCTGACCGACACCTCCGGCTTTCTGATCTCCATCCTCGTGCACACCGCCGATACTCAGGACCGGGATGGCGCCGTCGACGTGCTCAAAAGGATTTGCCAGCGCTTCCCTTGGCTGCGCCATATCTTCGCCGATGGTGGCTACGCCGGTGACAAGCTCAGAACGGCACTCGCCAAAGCCGGGAACTGGGTGATCGAGATCATCAAACGATCTGATCAAGCCAAGGGCTTTGAAGTCCTCCCGCGCCGCTGGGTCGTCGAGCGCACCTTCGCCTGGCTGGGACGGTGTCGCCGCCTCGCAAAGGACTGGGAAGCGACCATCGCCTCTTCAACCGCCTGGACTATGATCGCTTCTATCCGCATGCTCATCCGCAGAACCGCAAGGTATTGCTACGCCTGAGAAACTTTTGAATCGGGCTCTAAGAGCCCGATCCAAAAGTTGTTGAGCAATACCAGCATGTTATGATTCACGCCGTCCTTGCGAGAGATGGAGTGATCAATGGCATGGACTGGCATTGCTCGAGATGAGCATAGCCGCAAAGGACTGCGGTATCCAAGCGACATGACGGACAGAGAGTGGGCGCTGGTGGCACCGTTCATTCCTCCGGCAAAGCACGGCGGTCGGCGTCGCAGCACGAATATGCGTGAAGTGGCCAACGCGTTGCTCTACCTGGCCTCGGCCGGATGTGCCTGGCGCCTGCTGCCCAAGTGCTTTCCACCGGTCTCGACGGTCCGGCGCTATTTCTACGCCTGGCGTAACGCGGGATTGTTTGAGGTGATGAACACGCTGCTGGTCATGAACCTGCGAGAGATCGAGGGGCGCGAAGCCTCTCCCAGTGCGGGCATCATCGATAGCCAGAGCGTGAAAACGACCGAGAGCGGCGGTCCGAGTGGGTATGACGCAGGCAAGAAAGTCAAAGGTCGAAAGCGTCATATCCTGACCGACACCTCCGGCTTTCTGATCTCCATCCTCGTGCACACCGCCGATACTCAGGACCGGGATGGCGCCGTCGACGTGCTCAAAAGGATTTGCCAGCGCTTCCCTTGGCTGCGCCATATCTTCGCCGATGGTGGCTACGCCGGTGACAAGCTCAGAACGGCACTCGCCAAAGCCGGGAACTGGGTGATCGAGATCATCAAACGATCTGATCAAGCCAAGGGCTTTGAAGTCCTCCCGCGCCGCTGGGTCGTCGAGCGCACCTTCGCCTGGCTGGGACGGTGTCGCCGCCTCGCAAAGGACTGGGAAGCGACCATCGCCTCTTCAACCGCCTGGACTATGATCGCTTCTATCCGCATGCTCATCCGCAGAACCGCAAGGTATTGCTACGCCTGAGAAACTTTTGAATCGGGCTCTAATGCACGTTGCGATATAAAATTCGATGTCAGTAAATTCTTCATAACCATATCGCGGAATGCGACAGTAGCATATACAGAAAGTGCGTTGACAAAAATGCGTCGTACTGGTTGACGCGCCAATCATTTCCACTGCAAAAATACCACAAAAAATTCTTTTATGGCTATCGTTTCACCTAATCTCTACGATTTTATCGTAACAGGCGCGTCAGGCAACGTTGGCCGACATCTCGTCCCCATTCTGGCGGAAAGGGGTGGCAGGGTATTGGCGGTCGGCCGCGACGCTGTTGCGCTGCGGGCGCTTTATGCACATTCTGCTGGTGTAGATACAACTGACTATGAAGGTTTGAGAGGTCATTCCATCTGCGACACGCTGATCCATCTGGCGGTTCACAATAATGACAAAGGAGGCTCGCTGGCGGACTTCTTCGCCGTCAACGTCGATTTCGCGCTTCGTATCGCCCGTGAGTTCGTGCGGATGAACGGAAAGCGCTTTCTGAATATCTCATCGGTCCTATCGCTCGATGGCAATGATGAATGTCATTACGCAGTCAGTAAGGCGATAGGGAGCAAGAAACTCTGCGAGGAGATCGGCGAACGTCTCGACAATATCCATATTGGCTATTTTCACGACCAAGGCTATTTCGGAGAAAAACTCTATATTCTTCAGCGTTTCGGTTCGAAGATCGGCGGGGCGTTGTTTGCTCTCATTAAAATATTGAAGCCCGCCACTTCAGCGCAAAGCTTGGCCGATTATGCCTTGGGACCGGCCCATGATCTGCCGTCGCCCGGAATATTAACCGACGATCTTTCGACTTCGCTTCTCTATCGCGTGATCACGCGAACGATGGACCTGGGCGTCGCGATCGGAATTCTGCTGTTCCTGTTTCCGGTTTTCGTCGTGCTTTGGGTTGCAATCCGTCTGGATAGCCCTGGCCCGGTGATCTTTGCGCAAGAGCGCGTTGGTGCGAGGCAAACCCCCTTTACGCTGTACAAGTTCCGCACCATGAAACGCGACACTGTCTCGGCAGGAACACATGAGGTCAGCGCAAGCGCCGTGACGAAAACCGGCGCTTTTCTTCGCCGCACGAAGCTTGATGAACTGCCGCAGGCGTTCAACTTGCTGCGTGGAGACATGACTCTTGTCGGTCCCCGTCCCTGTCTTTTTTCACAAACGGAGTTGGTAAATGCGCGCAAGGCGCTGGGTATCTACGAAATGAAGCCTGGCATCACGGGTTATGCCCAAATCCGTGAAATCGACATGAGTCAACCGAGCAAGCTTGCACAAAGCGATCATCGCTACAAGAAGCTGCGTTCACTACTGCTCGACATCCACATTATCATCGCGACGGCCCTAGGGAGGGGCGCTGGGGATCGTGTCGCGACAGCGGACGAGGCGTAACCGATGAAATCCGCCGATAAGACCATTCTTTTCTTCGTGGGCGATGCCCCCTTTTTCGTGTCGCATCGGCTGAACCTAGTTAGAGGAGCGCTGGCTGAAGGCTATCGCGTCACCGTGGCCTGCTGAGAACGGCGGAGCAATATTCGACCACGGTAGCGGCGGGATAGTCCTGCTGCGGGCGGCGTAAAAGTCGTCCACCTTGAAGCCTTTCTGCCGAGTCAGGGAGGTGTGGGGATCTACAGCGTGGAACTTTATCTTCAGGTCCGTCTGGCTTGCGCGGATGGCATGAGCCAACGGGCGGCGGCGAAGCGTTTCAATGTGTCGCGCGATACGGTACGCAAGATGCTGTCGTTTTCATCGCCGCCGGGTTACCGGCGCCAGTCCGTACCGCAGCGCCCGAAGCTGGACGGGTTTGTGGCGATCATTGATGGATGGCTTGAGGGTGACCGCAGTGTCCCGCGCAAGCAACGCCATACGGCGAAGCGGGTATTCGACCGTTTGCGCACCGAGCATGGTTTCACCGGCGGCTATACGATCATCAAGGATTACATCCGGGAGCGCGAACAGCGCAGCCGGGAGATGTTCGTGCCGCTGGCGCACCCTGCGGGAGATGCGCAGGCCGATTTCGGGGAAGCGCTGGTGGAGATCGGCGGGGTGGAGCAGAAGGCCTACTTCTTCGCGCTCGATCTGCCGCACAGTGATGCCTGCTATGTGCGGGCCTATCCGGCGGCGGTGGCGGAGGCCTGGGTGGACGGACACGTGCATGCCTTCGCGTTTTTCGGCGCGGTACCGCGCTCGATCGTCTATGACAACGATCGCTGCCTTGTGGCGAAGATCCTGCCCGACGGCACGCGGCAGCGTGCAACATTGTTCAGCGCTTTCCTGTCACATTACGTGATCCGCGACCGCTATGCTCGCCCGGGCAAGGGGAACGAGAAGGGCAATGTGGAGGGGCTGGTAGGCTATTGCCGGCGCAACTTCATGGTGCCGATCCCGAAGTTCCCGACCTGGGAGGCGTTCAACCTGTGGCTGGAGGAGCAATGCCGCGAGCGCCAGCAGGACAAGGTGCGCGGGCAGAGCGAGACGATCGGTGAGCGGCTGCAGCGCGATCTTGCCGCCATGCAGCCTCTGCCCGCTACACCCTTCGAGGCCTGCGATCAGAAAGGCGGGCGGGTCTCCTCGCAATCCCTGGTGCGCTACAGGACCAACGATTATTCGGTTCCGGTGGCCTGGGGCCATCAGGAGGTCTGGATCAGGGCCTATGTCGATGAGGTGGTGATCGGCTGCCGCAGCGAAGTCATCGCCCGTCATCCTCGTTGCTATGCCCGCGAGGAGGTTGCCTTCGACCCGCTCCATTATCTCCCGCTGATCGAGCAGAAGATCAACGCATTCGACCAGGCTGCGCCTTTGCAGGGCTGGGACCTGCCCGAAGCGTTCACGACACTGCAGCGGTTGATGGAAGGGCGCATGCACAAACATGGCAAGCGCGAATATGTGCAGGTACTGCGCCTGCTGGAAACGTTCACCCTCGCCGATCTCCAGGCGGCGGTCGAACAGGCCATCGATCTTGGCGCCATCGGCTTCGATGCCGTCAAGCACCTCGTCCTGTGCCGGATCGAACGCGTACCGCCCAGGCTGGACCTGGACGTCTATCCCTTCCTGCCACGCACCACGGTCGAGAAGACCTTTGCCAGAGCCTATCTGAGCCTGCTCTCCGACCGGCAGGAGGCCGCATGAGCGATCAGGCCCCGGAGATCCTTCTCGCTCACCATCTCAAGGCGCTCAAGCTGCCTACGTGCCTGCGTGAGCATCACAAGCTCGCGCGGCAATGTGCCGCTGAAGGCGTCGATCATATCCGCTTCCTCGCCCGCCTCGTCGAGATGGAAATGATCGACAGGGAGCGTCGCATGGTCGAGCGGCGCATCAAGGCCGCGCGCTTCCCCGCCGTCAAAAGCCTCGACAGCTTCGACTTCGCCGCCATCCCCAGGCTCAACAAGATGCAGGTGCTCGAGATGGCGCGCTGCGAGTGGATCGAGCGGCGTGAGAACGCCATCGCTCTGGGGCCATCAGGCACCGGAAAGACGCACGTAGCGTTGGGGCTCGGACTGGCAGCATGCCAGAAAGGACTGTCGGTGGGCTTCACCACCGCGGCAGCGCTGGTCAGCGAAATGATGGAGGCCCGCGACGAGCGCCGTCTTCTGCGCTTCCAGAAGCAGATGGCCGGATACAAGCTGCTCATCATCGACGAACTGGGCTTTGTGCCGCTCTCCAAGACCGGCGCCGAACTGTTGTTCGAGCTGATCTCCCAGCGTTACGAACGCGGCTCCACCTTCATCACCAGCAACCTGCCCTTCGACGAATGGACCGAAACCTTCGGATCTGAGCGTCTCACAGGCGCGCTCCTCGATCGCCTGACCCATCACGTCAGCATCCTCGAGATGAACGGCGAAAGCTATCGCCTCGCGCACAGCCGGGCCCGCAAGGCCAAAACCAGACCCTGAAAATTACACCAATGCCGGGGGGAGTGGCCCTCGGGCTACGCCCTCACGCCACTACCCCCGGCATGTAACACGATGGCCTGGTTTTACGCCGCCGAATGGCCGACTTTTGCTCCGCCGTTGACA
>NZ_AUWY01000133.1 GCF_000447205.1 Sphingobium ummariense RL-3
TGTAGGCGATTGCAAAGATACTGGCCTCTGCTCGCAAACAGCGCGGATTTCTGCTCAGATTTGCTGACAGCAGGTGGGCCATGCTGCTCACGCTATGCGACAATGTGCTCGCCATCATCCGCGCCTGCTCGCAAACGGAGAAGGCCTGTTCTCGCTTTCTGCCAATAGCGAGGAGTGCCGGTGAGCGGTCTGGCAGCGATCGTTCCCGCCGGGTTTGCCGTAAGCATCAGCGCTCCCACTTCCTCAGGCTAGCAACGGATTGATCGTATAATGCCTGGAGCGAGCCGACCTGATTGTCTCGGAAGTGAATCGTCAGCACGAGATTGTCATACGGCAGATTGGCCGTGCAGAGCCCCGGCCGCGAGCCTCCGCCCATGGCGGAGCAACTCGCCAGCGATGGAGGACGCTTCTGACCTGCTTCGGCTGGCAACTGGTATGTCCAGAAAACACCATCACTTACCTTGCGCAGTGTTCGGCCGCGCCATGAAAGCGGGCGACTTGCGCAGACAGTCGAGTTGACAAGCGCCTCTGTTCCCGCTGCGCGGGCACACATCCGCTTCTTGCTTGCCACGCCCACCAAGTTTCGCTCCGGCAAGCTTGCGCTCGGATTTAGGTAGAACGAGAACCCGTCGCTGGGATCGAGCGCTGGTAGAAAGAACGGCTTATCATTGTCGGATATGTCGTTGGCTCTCGGGATGTCGAAGACTCGTCCCTCCAACCTCCTCTCGGCCGAGGCCGAGCACGCGCTGAGCAAGCTGACGATCGATAAAGAAGCTGCGGTAAGATGCCTGTTCATGCCGGCAGGCTATGAGAGAAGCGCAACGTCCACAATCGGTGGCACAGACGACATGCGTTGCGTCCGCGTGCGGGAGATACCAAGGCGAGGACAGCCAGTATCATATCGGCACACCGGCTTCGCGGAGCCGCTCGGTCAGGTCGCGGGTGTGTTCGGCGTCCAGCGTTCCGGCGAGGAACGCGCGTATGTCGGACGGCCGGGTGTTGAGCTGGCTGGCGAGCGCGCCCGCATCGTAACCGTTGCGCGTCAGCGTGGGTTCGAGGTCGTCAATCGCCCGCGACAGCACCTGCTCGACGATCTCGGCCGTGACGGGCTTGGCAGCGAAGCGGAAGCCCTGCTCGAAGGCGAGTGTCAGGTGCATCTCGATCTGGAGCGGGGTGCGCAGGCGCTCGGCGATGAGGTCGATCGCGTCCTCGTTCATCAAGTCGGCAACCTTGACCCCCTCGGCCGCACAGGCGCCGAGCAGCCAGGCAACATAGTCGCGGCGTTCGGCGCCGATGCCCTCATAGTCGAAGGTGGTCGTGCGGTAGCCGATCTCTTCCATTTGCGGGCGGCGCAGGTCGTTGCGTAGCCGAGGATGGCCGACCAGAAGGACCGACAGCAGCACGCCGGCATCAGCCACCACCTCCATCAACCGCTTGAGGCCGGTCAGCGTCTTGTGGTGCAGGTCATGCGCCTCGTCGACCACCAGTACGACCGGGCGCTTGCCCTTGCGCATGATGTCGCGCAGGTCGCGCTCGCGGCGCTCGGCCTGCTTGGGAATCTTCACCTGGGCACGGTCACCGGGCGAGAGATCGTAGAACAGCGCCTCGATCAGCGAGGGCAACGAGGTGCGGCGCTTGTCGACCGCAAGCGACTTGGCGACGGCGACCTTGCCCGCCCGGGCCAGCTCGTCCTCGATGCGGCGCAGCAGGTGCGTCTTGCCCGATCCGACCAGGCCGGAGACGACGATCAACCTGCCGGTCTGCACGGCCGCACAGACCTCGCGCACGAGGTTGCGCTGATGCTCTGTCTCGAAGTTGCCGACGCCTTGGAACGGGCGGGCGAGCCCGTAGCTGGATTGAACGTCGGCGAGCATCAGCTTGTCCCCCGTCTTGACTGGAACCGCTCTCGGATGCGGTCAGCGATGATGGTCTTGTCGAGCGTTTCGCCCAGCAGCGCGTCGATGAAGGCGCGGTCTGCCTCAGGCAGCGAGCCGAGCGGTCGCCGGAGCTGGTCGACGATGGCGTGGCGCGCCGCGAGCCCGGTCGGGTATGCCGTCTCGACCGCCGGCTCCGGAAAAGGTGTTTGCCGCACCGCGAGCCCTGCGGTGGAGGGCGGCAGCGACGGCAGCGGCCGGTCGCCGCCCGTCACGGTCGCGCGGGGCAGCCCCAGCTGGTCAGCGAGCCGGACCACCTTGTCGAGCCGCTCCTCGGCGCGGCTCTTCTGATACTTGCGATAGCGGTAGAGCGGCACGGCGCCGCGCGACGGCTCGTAAGGGCCATGCCGCTTGCCGTCATGCTCCACGAAGAGCTGCTGGTCGAACAGCCCCCAGAGCAGCGTCACCGTCTCGCCGGCGAGCTCGGGCTCGACCTCGTAGGAAGCGCCCTCAACCGAGACGGTCGCGTCGCCCGCAACGGTGCGCCGCTCGGGCTCACGAGCGAAGGCGCAGAACCGCTCCCATGAACACATGGCCCGCACGCCATCGCCGGGCAGGTGCCGCAGCCAGTGCTCGATCCGCGCGTGTGGCTCGGAACGATGGTCGCCGTTGTTGTAGGTGACCAGCGCACGCCGCATCCACAGATTGGCTTCCGCCTCGTCCTTGGGTTTGTGGAAGTGGTACAACGTCTCGTGCACCTCCTTCACCGTGCGGAACGGCCGCTCGACCTTGCCCTTGGCGCGGGCCGCGGTGTGCCGGTCGTCGGCCTTCGGCGGCAGATGGGTGAGGACGCGCACGCCGAGGCTGCCCATCACCGACTGGAACACGCGCGACCGGCTGACCGGGCCGTTGTCCATGTAGATCGTGACCGGCAGGCCCTGGAACGGCAGTTCGGGCTCAGGCTTGGCGGCGAAGGCGTTGAATAGAAAGCGCAGCGCGGACTCGGCATCCTCGCCATAGACGCTGCGATATTCCTGGTAGACCACGCCCGAGCAGTCATCGACGGCCGAGAACAGCATCAGCGTGGGTTTGCCGCGACCCTGCTCGATCCAGAGCGGCGCCTCGACCTGCTTGAGGTCGGACGGGCTCATGTCGAAGTGCCACAGCTCGTTGGATCGCCGCGCCTGAAAACGAACGGCTGCGTGGGGGCGGGTCACGCGGGCATAGTCCAGCCCTGATGAGCGGAGCAGCCGGTCGATGGTCGCCCGCTTCAGCAGGCCGGGTGCTACCTTGACCAGGCCCTCCGGCGTCTCGACGCCATCGGTTTCCAGGAACTCGATGGCGCGGGCGGTCGAAACGTGCCGGCCCTTCTTGTTGGTGGTCCTGATCTTCAGTGCGGCGACGATCTCGGCGTAGCGCTCCATCTCGGCCTGCGGGGCAACCCGCGTCGCACCATGGTCGGACCGGCGCACCGACTTGGGGCGGTTCAGCTCGCGCAACGCCCGGTAAAGGGTCCAGATGGAGATGCCATAGGCCTCGGCCGCACGGGCGATGATCTCGGTGCGACCGGGGTCGCGTGGGGGCAACAGCGACAACCGTCGGCGAAGATCGATCAGCGCCTCTCCAGGCGGTCGCTTCGCCCGGTCAGCCATGGGCTGTTGCAGCCTCCTTGATCGATGCACCGCTGCCGCGCTTGCCTGCATAGCGATAGAGGGTCGCGACCGACACGCCCATGCGCTTGGCGATGTCGCGCACCGGCAACGTGCCCTCCTTCATCATCGCCCGTGCCGCGGCGACGTCGCTCGGGCGCATTGCCGATGGGCGGCCACCCTTGCGACCCTGCCGGCGCGCCTCCACTAGCCCCGCGGTAGTTCGCTCGCGGATCAGGGCACGCTCGAACTGCGCGATGGCGCCGAACACGTGAAAGGTGAGCATGCCACCCGGCGTTGTCGTGTCGATGCTCTCGGTCAGCGACACCAGCCCGATCTTCTCGCGCTCCAGATCCTCGGCCGTGGCGATCAACTTCTTGAGCGAGCGGGCGAGGCGGTCGAGCTTCCAAACAACCAGCGTGTCGCCTGCGCGCAGCACGTCTTCCAGAATGCGCGCCAGTTCGGGCCGGTCATCGCGCGCGCCCGACGCCTTTTCGGTGAACACCCGCTCGCAGCCGGCCCGCCGCAGCGCATCGAGCTGGAGCTCGGGGTTCTGGTCGCTGGTGCTGACCCTGGCATAGCCGACCCGCATGAGCGTCTGATCTTCTCCAAACTCGTGCGGGGCATACCGTTTTGCGACGCGGGTTTCCAGAACAGTTTTGACAAAGTGCGGCCCGCAGATTTACGTTGCCGGCCCAGCAAGGCGATCGGCTCGTCAGAAACGGTCGTTTTGCAGAACCGCTGAGGAGCCGGGTTCATGCAGGTGCTCGATACGGTTGGCTGGGTCGGTGATGGCGACGACACCGACTTCTTCCTCGCAATCGAGCGCACCTTCGATCTGCGCCTGCGCTCGAACCTGCCTTGGACAACGTTCGGCGAGGTGCGTGACCATGTCGTCGCGCATGTCGCAGCCTACAGCGGGGGCGGCACGACATGCGCCACGCAGATGACGTTCTACAGGCTTCGACGCGCGCTCGGGCTTGGCCGGCACGTCGGGCCGGATGCGCCGTTGGCGCCGCTGATCGGTGGGAAGCTGCGCCAAGCGTTCAGCGACCTGGAAGCCGATACCGACCTCAAGATGCCGGCGACGCGAGCCGGATGGCTTGGGATTGTCAGTGGTCTCTGCTTCGCTGTCGCGGTCGCGATCCTCGCCTTCACGACGCTGGCACCTCCCCTTCGCATCTTCGCTGCTGGAGCGAGCGCCTACGCGGGGCTATGGTTACGGCACCTCGACCGCCGGCGATTACCTCGGAGGTGCGACACTATCGGCGATCTCGCCCGACTGGTCACGGAGCAGAACCGTGGCAGGCTTGCCCGCGACGGCGCGCGCCTCACCGCCCCCGAGATTTGGCGGATCATCCAGCAACTGGCCGCCGAGGAGAGCGGGATCGACCCCGATCTGATTGGGTCGGAAACGACCTTCTTCCGAGCCAAAGTGCGAGCAGCCTGATCAATGGCTTACTGGATTGCATAGATTGATGCCGAGACACGGGACATTGCGTGGCGTCGGACTGACGGCTTTGGGTGCCGTTGTCGTCGCAGGCTCTTTCGTCGCTCTCGGATTGCGACCGGATGGGATCGCCAGCTACTATCGCGATACGCTGACTCCGGCAGGGTTTGCCATTTGGTTCTGCGGCTTCGTAGCCGCCACACTCGCTCCACCCGCCATAGCTGTACTCTGCTGGTTTGGCGCCATGCGGTTCCGCTACGGGTGGCTTCTCCACATCCTGCTTGTTCCTGCCACCTACGCCGCTGTGCGAGGATCAATCGCGCTCATGCTCGCGGTAGCAAGTGAGCCGGACAGCGATGGCCCAACGAGATGGGCTACCGATCCAGCAGTGATGCTGATGGTGGTTTGCCCCATCGTGTACTTTCTGATCTTGGGTTCCACAAAGCTGCGTGAGCATCGCGCATCAGCAAATGACTGCTAATCTCGACTTTGTAGTTGGCAGATACCATGAGCGGCCCTTTGCCGTTTGCGAGCAGACGCGGATGATGGCGAGCACATTGTCGGATAGCGTGAGCAGCATAGTCGGCTCGTTGTCAGGTAATCTGGGCAGGAAAAGGCGCTGTTTGCGAGCAGAAGCTGCTACGGTTGCAAGCGCCTACACCTAGGGCTCGACGGGAAGGATACCGGCCACCGGCTCGGTGATGTAAGCGCCCTCACGGCGCGCTTCGCCGCAACATACGAAGCCTCCAATTCGCTCGATCTGAGCTTTTCGGCGGACTGGACCCGACGGCGGGAGGAATCGGCAGGTTCGACCTTGCTGAAGATCAATCCAAATGGCCTGGGCCCGACGGTGTTCAATACGGTGATCGCGCCGACGCTGGTTCCGACCCTCGGGCCGCGCGCATTCTACAATGATCAGTATATCACCGGCGATTTTTACTCGACCTACGGGGATTTCAATCGATCGAAATCGAACCTCGATGTGTGGGGTCTCGGGCTGACCGCGAACTGGAAGGTGGCCGATTGGCTCTCCATCAAGAGCATCACCGCCTACCGCACGTCCAAATCGGACAATGATCGCGACGGCGACGGATCGCCGCTCGTCATACTCGGTCCGGCGACGCTTATCGACCAGAAGCAGTTCAGCCAGGAGCTGCAATTTTCCGGTGAAACAGCCAATCGCCGCTTCAAATGGATCGCCGGTCTTTATTATCTGAGGGAGTCGATCGACTTTGTCGCACCCGTCAATATCTCGTTCGTAGACACCGACAACCGCGCGATCATCGAGAACCGGAGCTACGCCGCCTTTGGCCAGGCGAGCTTTTCGGTGACCGACCGGCTGCGCGTGACCGGCGGCCTTCGCTACACGCGCGACAAGAAGCGCAACGCGCCGACGATCATCGCGACGCGCCTCATCGACCCGGCGACATTGACGCCGGTGCCGCCGCAGGCGCTGCCGATTCCGTTCCTCATCTCGGACGAAAGCCGGACCGACTCCAAGGTCACGCCGGCGGCAACGATCGACTATAAGTTTTCGGACGATGTCTTTGGCTATTTCACCTACAGCCAGGGGTTCAAGAGCGGCGGCTTCTCACAGCGCATCGCCTTCCCGCGACAGAAGGCGCCTTCGTTCGATCCCGAGACGGTCAAGAGCTATGAAGCGGGCCTGAAGCTGGAACTGCTCGACCGGCGGCTTCGCCTCAACACCGCGGCCTTCTACACCGACTATTCGAACCTCCAGGTCATCATCTTCAACAATGTCGAGCCGCAGACCCAGAATGGCGGTGCGGCGACGCTGAAGGGGGTCGAGTTCGAGATGCAGTCCCGGCCCGTCGACGGGCTGAGCGTGAACTTCTCTGCCGGCTATCTCGATGCGAAATATGACTCGATCAATCCCGGCACGCTGATCCCGGCGAATGCGAAGCTCGCCTACACGCCCGAATGGACGCTTTCTGGCTCGATCGCCTATGAGGCGCAGACCTCGATCGGAACAATCACGCCTCGGCTCGACTGGTCGTATCGATCGGCGGTCCGCTTCGACGCGCTCAACACGCCGGAACTCGTCCAGCCGGGATATCATCTTCTGAACGCGAACCTCACCTATGTCGACCCGAGCGAAAAATGGCGCGTGGCCCTCGGCGTCACCAATCTCACCAACCGCCATTATCTCGTCGGGGGATTCTCCGACCTGCCGGCGACCGGCTTTGTCGACGGAACCTATGCGCGGCCGCGCGAATGGTATCTGACCGTTCGCCGGAACTTCTAGGTGGGCGGGGTGATCAAAACCTCGCTGCTCCGCAACTGCTGGTATGTGGGCGCCTGGTCCGACGAGGTTGCGTTCGGGCGCCCCATGGCGCGCACGATCCTCGCCGAGCCGGTCGTCTTCCTCCGCTACGAGGATGGCAGCGTCAATGCCCTCGCGGATCGGTGTCCCCACCGCTACGCGCCGCTCCACCAGGGAAGGCAGGTTGGCGATCAAATCCATTGCCCATATCACGGGCTCGGCTTCGACCGGACGGGGACATGCGTCCACAACCCGCACGCGGGTACCCGGATCCCGAGTCACGCGGTCGCGCGCACCTTTCCGGTCGTCGAGCGCTATGCGGCATTATGGGTCTGGATGGGCGATGGCGAGCTCGCCGACCCCGATCTCATTCCCGATTTTCAGTGCCACGTCGCGCCCGACCGGAGGCTCGTGAAGGGGGTGGTCTCGATGGGAGCCAACTACCGGCTTATCAATGACAATCTCCTAGACCTCAGCCATGTCGAATTCCTGCACCCGACGACGCTCGCCAGCGAGGCGATCGCGCGCGGCGAGCATGCCGTCCATGTCGATGGTCTGACGGTCCGGTCCGACCGCTGGTGCCCCGACGGCGCCGCGCCGCCGGCATGGGGGGCGCAGATGCCCGACCACGAGGGTCCGGTGGATCATTGGCTCGAAATGCGCTGGACCGCGCCGTCGATGATGCTCCTCGATGTGGGGATTACACCGACCGGCCAACCCAGAAGCGCGGGTGTCGGGGCGCTCGTGTCGCATAACCTCACGCCGGAGACAGAAACCAGCACGCACTATTTCTGGGGTGTGACACGCGACTGGAAGACAGAGGATGAGACGGTCGATCGGATCTGGGAAGGAGCCATCGAAATGGCCTTCGTCGGCGAGGACGCCCCGATGGTGATGGCGCAGCAAGTCGCGCTCGGCGATCAGGACCTCTACGATATGCGGCCAGCGCTGTTCGAGATCGATCTTGCGCCAAACCGCGCGCGGACCATTCTTAAAAAGCTGCTGAAAGCCGAAGCCCGGAGCGAGATTCCCGAGGGGCCCGTCGACGAAAATGGGGTTGGAGCCCTCACGGCGAGCTGACGATTGAGGCCTCTGGTGCGCTGAAAAAAATGAGGCTCGAACAATCCGGAGGGGGGTCCGGGAGGGGTCGCTCGAGCCCCAGGCTGCCGTCCGCTGCCTTCACGAAACAGCGGCTATGGGATCGGTCTGCGGATTGACGACGTGCGATGTCGCTGCGGCTTCATGAGCATCGGTCAGCAGGTGAAAGCTCTTAGCCAGGTCTGGTCACGATGATCGAGCCAGCTTCCAGTGTGCGCTGAACCGGGCATTTGGAGGCGACATCGTGAAGGCGCTGGAGTTGGTCCTCGGTTAGCGCGTCGCCCTTGATTTTGATGGTCTTGTTGAAAGTGTCGACCAGCCCAGCACGGCCTTCGACCTGTTCCCGGCTGTGCACGACCTCGACGCTTACATGGTCCAATGGAACGTCGTGCTGTCGCGCGAACCATCGAACTGTCATCGCCGTGCACTCCGCTAGTGCGGAGGTAAGCAGCTGATAGGGCGACGGGCCAAGACCAGTTCCGCCTGCCTCGATCGGCTCGTCTCCGGCAAAGATATGCCCCTCAACCGAGATCCGGACGGCGAATGGAAGGCCTCCCGTCTCGGACGCTATGGCGGTGGTCGTGAGTTTCGACATTTGTCCTGGAGACGCTCGATAGTTGGATCCTGGTTAGCACTGATCATTGCACGCCCGCATCGTTGGCAGACACATCTATATGGAGGCGCGTGCCGAACTCCGTGTTCGCGACAGAGAAACGGTCGAGACTGCCACTGAGATGTTATTGTCGGTTGCCATCCGTGGGCCGAGCACCATGTCGCTGCCTGGCGGCGCAGTTGGCGCGAGGTGCAAACCCGCCAAGGAGACAAGACGATGGTTTCGACGACCGATGGCCGCCTTAAGGCTCATGAATATGGGGCGAAGGACGTGCGCGGCCGGTTCGTCCGGCGAGACGCAGCATTTCGCAACTGGATCACGGCGGACGGTTCGCCAGGACCGAGCGGCGAGGGCGGCTTTAAAGCCGAAGCCGGCCGCTATCATCTCTATATCTCGGCCGCCTGTCCCTGGGCGCATCGGACGCGCATCTACCGGCACCTGAAGGGTCTCGACGGGATGATCTCCATGTCGATCACCCATTGGTTCATGGGAATGGAAGGCTGGACGTTCGAGCCAGGCGAGGGCGTCGTGCCCGACACGGTCAATGGCGCCCGGCGCATATACGACCTCTATCAGGCAGCGGCACCGGGCTATGAAGGCCGGTTCACCGTCCCGATCCTTTGGGATCGCGATCGTGGAACGATTGTGAGCAATGAGTCCTCCGAAATCATCCGGATGTTCAATACTGCGTTCGACGGTGTCGGGGCTACGCCAGGAGACTATTACCCCGAGGCACACCGTGCCGAAATTGATCTCCTGAACGCGCGTATCTACGACACCCTCAACAACGGGGTTTACAAGTCCGGCTTCGCGACCACGCAAGAGGCATATGAGGAAGCGGTGTTCCCGCTCTTCGAGACGCTGGACTGGCTCGAGGAGCGTCTGTCTCGGCAACGCTACCTTGTCGGGGATAGCGTCACGGAAGCCGATTGGCGGCTGTTTCCGACACTCGTGCGCTTCGATCCCGTCTATGTCGGCCACTTCAAGTGCAACCTGCGCCGTATCATCGATTATCCCAACCTGTGGGGCTACACGCGCGAACTCTATCAGTGGCCCGGCGTGCGCGAGACGGTCGATTTCGAGCACATCAAGCGGCACTATTATGAGAGCCATCGGTCGATAAATCCCCACGGGATTGTGCCTGCAGGCCCGGTGCTTGATTTCGACGCCCCGCATGGGCGCGGCGGCTGATCCTGCCGTTGGCCGTCAAAATAGGAAGAAAGCAACCTCTCATGAACTGAACGGGCAAGCGTAGCGCTGCACGGTTGCTGCGGGCGAGAGATGACCGATTACCGGATATTTTGACCGACACGGCCTTCACTTGGCTGGGCGAAGACGATAGTCTGTGCCCATGTCCATGCTCAGCACTCCCAGGCTCCCCGACGGAGGCAGCGACCCACAGTTCATGCAATCGCTCGCGCGGGGGCTCGCCGTGCTCGAGGCCTTTTCCGATCATGGGTCGGATCAGACCATCAGCCGCCTTACAGAGCACACGCAGCTTCCCAGATCGGTCGTCGTCCGCTGCCTGCACACACTGGTGCAGCTTGGCTACCTGGAGCAGCAAGAGAAGTCCTACCGGCCGCGCCCACGTGTGCTGAGGCTGGCCGACGCCTTCCTCTCCGATCGATCCCTTCCGGCGATCGCGCAACCGATCCTCGAGGAGCTGCGCGACGAATTGAGCGAGTCCTGCTCGCTCGGTGTCCTCGAAGGGGACGAGATCATTTATGCGGCACGCGCGTCGCAGTCGCGCATCATGGCCGTCAGCCTGCATGTCGGGAGCCGTCTTCCGGCCTGGTGTACGTCCATGGGGCGCGTTCTGCTCGCCTCACTGCCGGTGGAGCAGCGTGAGGCGCTCGTCCCTTCCTGCCTTGCCGCGCTGACACCGAATACCCAGACCGACCGCCGGGAGCTCCTGAAGGAGATTACCGCGGTCGC
Source organism: Sphingobium ummariense RL-3 (assembly GCF_000447205.1). GTDB lineage: Bacteria > Pseudomonadota > Alphaproteobacteria > Sphingomonadales > Sphingomonadaceae > Sphingobium > Sphingobium ummariense. Next base: position 10,904 of record NZ_AUWY01000133.1, read on the forward strand.
GCGGCAGGGCTATGCGGTGGTTGACCAGGAGCTTGAGCTTGGACTGCGCTCCATCGCGGTACCGGTCGTCGACAAGTTGGGTGTGACCGTGGCCGCGCTCAATGCCGGTACGAATGCCTTCGACCGGTCGGCCGACGAGCTCCTTGATACTTTCTTGCCAGTGCTGCGCGCCGGCGCTGTCAAATTGTCGCGGCTAGCGCCCTGATTGTCCTCAGACGCGCTCAACGGCGAGCGCAAGTCCCTGCCCGACGCCGATGCACATCGTGATCAGCGCGCGGCGCCCATTTCGTTTTTCGAGGGCGTGGACAGCGGTCATCATCAGTCGCGCGCCGCTCATCCCCAGCGGATGTCCGAGCGCGATCGCTCCGCCATTCGCGTTGACACGCTCGTCGTGAGGGTCGACCCCGAGCGTGCGAAGCGACGCGATGACCTGGCTGGCAAAGGCCTCGTTGAGTTCGATGACATCGAAATCATCGGTCGACAGCTTGAGCCGGTCGAGCAATTTGCGCGTCGCGGGAACGGGGCCAAGGCCCATGACGCGCGGCAGGACCCCCGCGCTCGCCATGCCGAGGATCCGCGCGCGCGGGGCAAGACCGTTTCGGGCTGCGGCGCTCTCGTCCGCGACGATCAGGGCCGCCGCGCCGTCATTCACGCCGGACGCATTTCCGGCGGTGACGGTCCCGTCCGGGCGGACGATCGGTCTCAGCCTCGCAAGGTCTTCCGGGGTGGTTTCGGGGCGAGGATGTTCGTCGCGCGCGACGACAATGTCGCCCTTGCGCCCCTTGATCGTGACAGCCACGATCTCCTCCGCGAAATAGCCAGCGTCCTGCGCTGCCGCAGTGCGCTGCTGGCTCCGCAGCGCGAACGCATCCTGATCTTCCCGGCTGACAGGGTGCTCCTGCGCGACATTCTCCGCGGTCTCGGGCATCGAGTCGACGCCGTAGGCAGCGCGCATCGCCGGGTTAATGAAGCGCCAGCCGATGGTGGTGTCCTCGATCTGGGCGCTGCGCTGCCAGGCGCTTTCAGCCTTCCCCATGACGAGCGGCGCGCGGGACATGCTCTCGACCCCGCCGGCGATGACGACCTGGGCTTCCCCTGTCACAATAGCCCGCGCCGCAGCCCCGATAGCTTCCGCGCCGCTCGCACAGAGGCGGTTGACCGTGACGCCAGGAACATCAGCCGGGAGTCCTGCAAGCAGCGCGCTCATTCGGGCGACGTTCCGATTATCCTCGCCCGCCTGATTGGCGCTGCCCAGGATCACCTCGTCGATCGCATGGAGATCAAGGCGCGTATTGCGGCCCACCAACTCGCGGATCGCGATCGCCGCAAGGTCGTCGGGGCGGACGGTTGCGAGCGCGCCGCCATAGCGGCCGATTGGCGTGCGGACCGCGTCGCAGATGAAAGCGGCGCTCACGCGGCTTGCCCCGCGGTTTCGGTGACGACAGGTGCGCCGGTACGCTCGATCACATATTCGGCCGTGATGCCGGGTGCGAGTTCGACGAGCACGAAGCGTCCGGTTTCCCGATCGCACTTGAGGACGCAAAGGTCGGTAATGACGAGATCGACCACGCCTTGGCCGGTGAGTGGAAGCTCGCAACGCTTAAGAAGCTTGGGCTCGCCCGCCTTGTTGGTGTGATCCATCACGACGACCACCCTTTGAACGCCGGCGACGAGGTCCATGGCGCCACCCATGCCCTTCACCATCTTTCCAGGGATTGTCCAATTGGCGAGATCGCCGTTCGCCGCGACCTCCATCGCACCCAGGATCGCCATGTCGATATGGCCGCCCCGGATCATCGCAAAGCTGTCGGCCGAGGAGAAATAGCTGGAGGTCGGCAGCTCCGTGATGGTCTGCTTTCCTGCGTTAATGAGATCAGGATCGGCTTCCCCGACATAGGGGAAGGGCCCCATGCCCAGCATCCCGTTCTCGCTCTGCAACGTGACGTGGACGCCGTCGGGGATGTAGTTGGCGACCAGCGTTGGAATGCCGATGCCAAGGTTGACGTAGTAGCCGTCCTGAAGTTCCAGCGCTGCGCGCTGCGCCATTTGGTCGCGTGTCCATCCGGTCATCATGGGGTCTCCCGGGCGCGCTCGGTCAGCTTCTCGATGCGCTTCTCATTGATGGTGCTTTTGACAATACGATCGACATAGATGCCCGGCGTGTGAACGCAGTCCGCACTGATGGCTCCCGCCTCGACGATTTCCTCCACTTCGACCACGGTCACCTTGCCCGCGGTCGCCATGACAGGGTTGAAGTTGCGCGCGGTCTTGCGGAACTGGAGGTTGCCTTCAGGATCGGCCCGCCATGCCTTGACGAGCGAGAGGTCAGCGCGCAGCCAGCGCTCGCGAACATAGAGCACCCCGTCGAATTCCTCGACAGGCTTGCCTTCGGCCACCACCGTCCCAACTCCGGTCCGGGTGTAGAAGGCAGGGATTCCCGCGCCGCCAGCGCGAATGCGCTCCGCCAGCGTTCCTTGGGGCGTCAGCTCGAGTTCGAGGTCGCCGCTTAGATATTGTTGCTCGAAAAGTTTGTTCTCGCCGACATAGGAAGAGATCATTTTCCTGATCTGGCGCGTTTCGAGCAGCATCCACAGGCCAAAACCGTCAGCGCCGGCATTATTGGAAATGACGGTAAGGTCGCGGACCCCGGCCGCCTTGATCTCTGGAATGAGACTTTCCGGATTACCCGAAAGGCCAAAACCACCGGACATGATCGTCATGCCGTCGAAGAGCAGGCCCTCCAGCGCGGCCCGCGGGTCTTCATAGATCTTGGTCAAGGCCGTCTCTCCGAATGACCGATTATCGGCTAGTTGAATCGAACATCGGTTATGGTATAGCTGCAGCTCAACGAGTCAATGTCGAATCGCGGCCCCCGTGACTGAGTGCTCGATCGAAGCTGACACAGCGAGGTCAGGGATCGCTAGAAAACCATCGCTCTTGGAGAGGTCATCGAAATGGGATTTATCTACAATGGCCTGCCGGCACATGTGATTTTCGGCCGCGGCTCGATTGCGCAAACCGCGCAGCTGATCGGCGAGCTAGGGGGCAAGCGCGCCCTGCTCGTCACGACGCCGAACCAGGCAGACGATGCGCGGACAGCTCTTGCCGGGGCCGAGGCGATCGTAGCCCATTTCGATGGCGCGACGATGCACACGCCGACAAATGTTACTGAACAGGCGTTGGAGCTGGTGAAGAGCGAAGCGATTGACAGCCTGATCGCGTTCGGCGGCGGGTCGACTATTGGTCTTGCCAAGGCGCTGGCGCTTCGAACCGATCTCCCGCAGCTCGCCATACCCACGACCTATGCGGGTTCAGAAATGACGCCGGTGCTTGGGCAGACCGAGAATGGGCGCAAGACCACGCTGCGCGATCTTGCGGTGCTGCCCGAAAAGGTTCTCTACGATGTCGACCTTACGCTCGGCCTTCCAGCCGACATAACCGGAACAAGCGGCGTGAACGCAATCGCGCATGCGGTCGAAGGCATGTATGCACGCGACGGTAATCCGGTGATGACGGTTCTCGCGGAACGGGCGATCGGGCTTCTGGCAGAGGCGCTTCCTCCGATCATCGAAAATCCGCTCGATATTCCCGCGCGTGAGAGAGCGCTGGAAGGGGCCTGGCTATGCGGGACGGTCCTTGGGTCCGTCGGAATGGCGCTTCATCACAAGCTTTGCCACACATTGGGCGGCGCGCTGAACCTGCCGCACGCAACAACACACACGATCGTGCTGCCTCATGCGCTCGCCTATAATTTGCCGGCGATCCCTGACGTCGGAGCTCGACTCGAGAGGATTCTGCGCGGCGATCCGGCGCAGCGCCTTTTCGATCTCGGAAGGGCAATCAAGGCGCCGGCGGGCCTGCGTGACCTGGGAATGGCGGAGGCCGACATCGAAACAGTGACGACCGCGGCACTCGAGAATGCCTATTGGAACCCACGCCCGCTTGAGCGGGAGGGAATTCGCGCGCTCATCGCCAGGGCGTGGGCGGGCGAACGCCCGGCTTGAGGGGCCGGCAGCGCCGCAGATCATTAGAGCCCGCCCCGGCGGAGCCCCGTGACTTTGGAGAGGATTATCGTGACCGACCGCATTTTTCCCGAGCTCACCGAAGACGCGCTCGCGCGAATGAAGGATGCGCCCAACAAACGGCTTGCCGAGATCCTCTCCGTCGTCATCCCCCATCTGCACGATGCGACCCGTGAAGCGAAAATTACGACCCGCGAGTGGGAGCAAGCGATCGAGTTTCTGACCCGCACGGGGCACATGTGCACGGGCAAGCGACAGGAGTTCATCCTTCTGTCGGATGTGCTGGGCGTCTCCATGCTGGTCGACGCGATCAACCATGACGACGGTGGCGAGGGGGCAGGGACGCCGTCCACGGTGTTCGGGCCTTTTTATTCTGGCCGGCAGGACGTACTTCCCAAGGGCGCGTCGATCCTGAAGCGTGACGAAGAGGGCGATGCGGTTCGGGTCGAAGGGCGCATCCTCGACAGCATCGGAGCACCAATCGAAGGTGCGCTTGTTGAAGTCTGGCAGACCTCGCCAACCGGACTCTACGATGTCCAGGATCCGTCGCAGCCCGAAGGACATCTTCGCGCCAGCTTCATGACCGGCGCGGACGGGACCTATGCGTTCTCATCCGTCATGCCGGTGAGCTATGGCATTCCCGTTGATGGACCGGTTGGTGATCTTCTCGACGCGCTTGGTCGACATCCCAACCGACCCGCTCATATTCATTTCATGATCAGCGCGCCGGGCTACGAGACGCTGGTGACGCACCTCTTTATCGCCGGCGACGAATGGCTCGAAAGCGATGCCGTCTTCGGCGTAAAACCGGACCTGATCGCGTCGCCGGAACGTGTTGCTCCCGGCGAGTTCAGAATTGACTACGACTTCGCATTGGCGGTGCCGCACCGCCCCTCGTGAGTTCCATGGGCGATAGGAACGCCTAAGCGGCGCGGGCGACGGAAGGTGTCGTCAGACGAGAATCTTGCCCGCCCGTATGCCCTCGACGAGTCGTGTGACAACATCGCGATCGAGCGGCGCCGGGTTGGCAGGTGGGTGGGCGAGTACCGGGTCCACGATCATCGGAAGCACATCCTCGCGCAAGCCAAGCAAGGCGAGCGCCGACGGCGCGCCGAGTTCGATGGCCCATGCGCGGAGGCCGGAACCAGGGTGCTCACCGAAGAGCTCGTACAGGATTGCCCCTTCGCGGCCGAGGTAGGGCGCATTGAGCGCGACGACATGGGGCAATACGACGCTGTTGTTGTCGCCGTGACTGATGTCCGTAACGCCGCCAATAAGGTGGCAGATCTTGTGGTGCAGGCCGATCCCCGCGATCGCTACCAGGTGTCCTCCAAGGAAGGCGGCATAACAGAGCTGCTCGCGAGCGGCGATGGAAGTGGGGTTCCTTACGGCGACGGGGAGGTTCTCGAAAAGGACCCTCATGCCGATCGTCGCCAGGTCGGCTGCGAACATATTAGGAGTGGCGGGGTAGAGGGCTTCCACCAGATGGGCCAGACAGTTCATCGCGCTGCGAACTAGCTCTCCCGCCGGTAGACCAAGATAGAGGTTGGCATCGTAGAGGACCGTCCGGGCCTGGGCGCGAGGGTCGATGCGGGTGTGCTTCACGCCATCCGCCTTCCAACCATAGACTGGTGTCATGTCGGATCCGGCGAGCGTCGTCGGGATGGCGATGAGCGGTTTGCCTGTAGCAGCCGCCAGGAACTTTCCGAGACCGGTGGTAGAGCCCCCGCCAATCGACACGAGCCCGTCGCAGCCGCTTCGATGGAACGTCCCAAGGGCCGCCAGCGACACCTGCTCTGGACTATGGGGCTCGGCCCAGCCGTACAATATTCCGCCATTCTCCTTGAGGCGTTCGAGTAAATCCGCATAGCGACGCCCCCCTGATGGTGTCGTGAGCACCATCGGTTTCGCAATCGAAAGCCGCGCCAGCTCATCGGGCAACGTTCCGATCGCGCCGGCGGCACATATCACCCTTATGGGCCCGGGCTCGTATGCAAATGCCGAAATCTCGGGGGGAGTCATTCGCTTCAAGTTTGTGTCTGCCCCGGCCATGTAGCCCTCGCCTGAAGAATTGAAATTTGGATTGCGCGTTCATCTCGAACGGCGTGGCCACGACGTCGCTAAGCGTGCGACACGATCGTCGCCCGACAGGACCCAAAGCCGATGGGCGCAAAGCCTTCGGCACGGGCCGTGCCGCTGATCAGGATTTCGTCGCCATCCAGAAGGAAGGTTCGTTGCTCGCCCGTAGGGAGCGTGATGGGTTCCATGCCGCCCGCCGTGATTTCCATAAGGCTCCCCAGGCCGGATGGACAGGCCGTCGAGATCGTCCCGGTACCGAGAAGGTCGCCAGCCATCAGATTGCAGCCGTTCACGGTATGATGAGCAACCATCTGCGCCGCGGTCCAGTACATCGCGCGTGCATCGCTGAGACTGAGGCGAAGTGGCTCCATGCCCTGATCACGCATCGCTGCCGATGTCATTGCGACCTCCAGCTCGATCGCGAACGCTCCGCGCGCCTGGTCGTTTGCGTCCCACAGGTACGGAAGGGGTCGGGGATCGCCATCGGGTCGCGGCGCTTGCGGAACCCGGAAGGGTTCGAGGGCCTCCGCGGTCACGATCCAGGGCGAGATCGTAGTATGGAAGTTCTTGGCGAGGAAAGGACCCAGTGGCTGATATTCCCAGGCCTGAACGTCTCGCGCGGACCAGTCGTTGAGGAGCGTCAGACCAGCAATATGCGTATGCGCGTCGCTGATGGGAATCGGTGATCCAAGAGCGTTGCCGCCACCGACCCAAACGCCAAGTTCGAGCTCCAGGTCGAGGCGATCAGTGGGCGCAACGAGCGGTTCCACCGTGTCGGGCAATCGCTGCTGGCCAACCGGTCGAACGACCGGCACGCCGGACACTCGAATGGACGAGGCTCGGCCATGATAACCGATCGGGATCCACTTATAATTTGGAAGGAGGGGTGTGGGCCGAAGCAACTTGCCGATGTTCGTGGCATGATGAATGCCGACATAGAAGTCGGTGTAATCGCCGACCCGAGCGGGCAGGTGCATGATGCACTCCGCCGCCGGGTGCATGTACGGCCCGAGCGCTGCCGCATGGCGGGTATCGGAAAGCAGCGTGGAGAGACGCTGCCTGAGCGCTCGACGCTCATCGGCTGGCAGACCGAGGAGGCCATTAAGTGTAGGGCCGGCGATCGCGGTGCCCGAGCGCGGAGGAAGCAGGTGAGCGATGCCTCGGAGATCGAGTATTTGGTTCCCGATTGCCGTTCCAGGACGCGGCTCGGCTCCTTCGCGTGAGAAAATACCGAGCGGCAGGTTCTGGATCGGGAAGTCGGCGTGGCCCTGAGCGCTCTCAACCCAGCTTGTCAGCTTTGCGTCATGGGTTTCATCGATCATGGCCGGTTCACCTGTGCTTTGGGAAAGCCGGCCCAGACTGCGTCATAGTCGAGCTGCGAAGTGGCGAGGGCATGCGCCGTCGGTCGGTAGGGCCAGCAGGTTTCGATCATGAAGGCCATGGTGCCGTCGATCTTGTGCGGCTGCAGTGCCGCTTCGCTCGCCGCCTCCCAGGTCGCGACATCGGGGCCGTGCCCTGCCATCATGTTGTGCAGGCTTATCGCGCCAGGGACAAAGCCGTCCGCTTTCGCGTCATAGACACCATGGATGAGGCCCATGGCCTCGGACATGACGTTTCGGTGGAACCAGGGGGGGCGGAAGGTATCCTCAGCGACCATCCAGCGCGGCGGGAAAATTACAAAATCGGCATTCGCACGGCCTGGCGTGTCGGAAGGCGACGAAAGCACAGTGAAGATCGACGGATCCGGATGATCGAAGCTTACCGTTCCCATCACGTTGAACCGGGCGAGATCGTAGCGGAACGGTGCGAGATTGCCGTGCCAGGCAACGACGTCGAGCGGCGAATGGTCCAGCGTCATGCTCCAAAGTCGACCGAGATATTTCTGGACAACCTCGGTCGGCGTATCGCGATCCTCGAACCAGGCGACGGGCGTTTCGAAATCGCGGGCGCCTGCAAGCCCATTGGAGCCGATTGGGCCCAGTTCGGGCAAGCGGAACATCGCCCCGAAATTCTCTGCCAGATACCCCCTGGCGATCCCGTCCGGGAGGATGACGCGAAAGCGAACGCCCCGCGGAACCAGCGCAATCTGTCCCGGAGCGAGATCGATCCGGCCGAGCTCGGTCAGCAGGAGCAGGCGACCCTGTTCGGGGATGACCAGGAGTTCGCCGTCGGAATCGTAGAACACCTTGTCGACCATGTCTCGATTGGCGGCGAAGACATGGAACGCAACGCCCTCGAGCTGCTCGGGGGAGCCGTTTCCAAGCATCGTGACGATGCCGTCGACGAAGTCGGTCGGAACGTCCGGAAGCGGCTGGGCCCCCCATCGCAGCCGATTTGGTGGGAGCGCGCCAGGAGCCGGCTCTGCATCAAATAGTGGCGCTGAGCGATAGGGTTCGAAGGGTGCGTGATCCGCGGTAGGCCTCAAGCGGTAAAGCCAGCTGCGGCGGTTTTCCGAGCGCGGTGCCGTGAACGCGGTACCGGAGATGGCCTCGGCATAGAGTCCGAAGGGCGGGCGTTGGGGCGGGCTCTGTTGCAAAAATCGTGAAGCTTGAGCATGCTTGGCGGAGATTGGACGGACGGAACGATGACGGATTTCAAGTGGCGCCATTTCCAGGGTGATGTGATCCTGTGGGCGGTGCGCTGGTATTGTCGCTATCCGATCAGCTATCGCGACCTTGAGGAAATGCTGGCGGAACGCGGCATTTCGGTCGACCATACGACGATCTATCGCTGGGTCCAGTGCTACGCCCCGGAGATGGAGAAGCGGCTGCGCTGGTTCTGGCGGCGTGGCTTTGATCCGAGCTGGCGCCTGGATGAAACCTACGTCAAGGTGCGGGGCAAGTGGACCTACCTGTACCGGGCAGTCGACAAGCGGGGCGACACGATCGATTTCTACCTGTCGCCGACCCGCAGCGCCAAGGCAGCGAAGCGGTTCCTGGGCAAGGCCCTGCGAGGCCTGAAGCACTGGGAAAAGCCTGCCACGCTCAATACCGACAAAGCGCCGAGCTATGGTGCAGCGATCACCGAATTGAAGCGCGAAGGAAAGCTGGACCGGGAGACGGCCCACCGGCAGGTGAAGTATCTCAATAACGTGATCGAGGCCGATCACGGAAAGCTCAAGATACTGATCAAGCCGGTGCGCGGTTTCAAATCGATCCCCACGGCCTATGCCACGATCAAGGGATTCGAAGTCATGCGAGCCCTGCGCAAAGGACAGGCTCGCCCCTGGTGCCTGCAGCCCGGCATCAGGGGCGAGGTGCGCCTTGTGGAGAGAGCTTTTGGCATTGGGCCCTCGGCGCTGACGGAGGCCATGGGCATGCTCAACCACCATTTCGCAGCAGCCGCCTGATCGGCGCAGAGCGACAGCCTACCTCTGACTGCCGCCAATCTTTGCAACAGAGCCACTTTGAGGTTTAAATTCTGATCGACCCGGACTGATCCCACTCCGGATGCTCCTATCTGTCCGGCCCGGGTTTAACCTAGGCCGGGCTTTCTTTGCTAGGTCGATGGCAGCTTTCTCACATCCGCGCGGACAGCACCTTGTGCAGGAGCTGTCGCAACCAGCGGTGAGGCGGGTCGTCTTGGTTCCTCGCATGCCAATATTGCCTGACCTCAAATGCTTCCATAAGAATTGGCGGCCGCACGGCCCGGAGTCCGTAGACCTCGGCGAGCCGACCAATCACGCGAGCCGGAGCGGTAAGAATAAGGTCCGACTCGAAGCAAGCTGCCAACGCCACGAGAAAGCTGCTCGCGACGATCCTGATCCGATCGGGATGGATCTTGTCGAGGAGAGCGCGTTCGACGGCACGATGGGCATGGGCCATACCCTTGGTGCTGACCACGATATGATCTGCGGCCATGAAGTCATCGGTCTCACCGGACTTGATGAACGGATGACCTTCCTTTCCGAAGCACAGATATTCCTCCTGGTAGAGCCGTTGCGTCTTGATGCCGGCAACAAGGCTCGGATAGGCGCCGACGGCGATATCGACATGCCCGGTCTCGAGCGCGCTCACCATTTCATCGCCGCTCAGCGTGAGTGCGCGGTAGCTGGTGTGTGGTGCCTCGAACCGCGCCGCCGAATGCAACGCCGTCAAAACGACAAGATGGGCGATGTCCGATCCGGCAATGATGAATTCGCGCTTGAGACGGTCAGGTGAGAATGTCTGCCCGCCTTCAGCCAGGTCGCGACGCAGTTCCAGCAGTTGCTGAACAACCCCGGCGATCGCCTCGGCACGTGGTGTCGGCTCCATGCCGTCGCGCGCCCGGACGAGAAGCGGGTCGCCCAATGCTTTGCGCAGGCGCGCCAGCCCATGGCTGGCGGTGGGCTGCGGTAGGTCGAGTTCTCGTGCAGCGGCGCTGACGCTGTGCCGCTTTAACAGCGCATCCAAAAGCACCAAGTGCCGAAAATCCAGGTCATCTATATTCACAATCTGAATTGTATCTATGAAGGTCCGCCAATTGTCAAATACTCCCTGATCCCTCAAACAGGCTGCAGCAGCGATCGTTGTGCAGGTTTGAAGAGACGATCCGCAATCGCAGAAAATAGTGGAGAGCGATCATGATGCAACTGCCCGAACGCGTCGAAGGACTTCATCACATCACCGTCGCGACCGGATCCGCGCAAGGCGACGTGGATCTTCTCGTCAAGACGCTGGGACAGCGGCTCGTCAAGAAGACGATGTTCTACGACGGCGCACGGCCGGTCTATCATCTGTATTTCGGCAATGAGCTTGGCGAACCGGGCACGCTGTACACCACTTTCCCCGTTCGCCAGGCTGGCTACACCGGAAAGCGTGGTGCAGGGCAGATATCGGCGGTTTCCTATAACGCACCCGTCGGTACGCTTTCCTGGTGGCAGGAGCATCTCATAAAGCGCGCTGTGACCGTCTCGGAAGTGCGTGAGCGGTTCGGGCAGAAATATCTGTCGTTCGAGCACCCCGACTGCGGTGTCGGCTTCGAAATCATCGAGCAGGACACGGACGGCCAGTTCGAGCCCTGGGACTCTCCCTATGTGCCCAAGGAGGTCGCGCTGCGGGGCTTTCACAGCTGGACGGCCACCCTAAATCGCAATGAGGAGATGGACTCCTTCATGCGCAATGCCTGGAACCTGAAGCCCCAGGGACGCGACGGCAATTACCAGCGCTACGCTTTCGGCAATGGCGGTGCGGCCAAGGTGCTAGACGTCTATATCGATGAGGACGAAAGGCCCGGCACCTGGGCGCTTGGCGAAGGCCAAGTTCATCACGCCGCGTTTGAAGTCGCCGACCTCGACGTGCAGGCCGCGCTCAAATTTGACGTGGAAGGCCTCGGCTACACCGATTTCTCAGATCGCAAGCACCGCGGCTACTTCGAATCGATCTACGTTCGTACGCCGGGCGGCGTGTTGTTCGAAGCCTCGGTCACGCTTGGTTTCACCCATGACGAGAGCCCCGAGAAGCTCGGCAGCGAGGTCAAGGTCGCGCCGCAGCTCGAAGGTGTAAAGGACGAGCTCCTCCGGACGATGAACGATCCGATCGTCATTTGATCGCAAGGATGACTCCGCAGGCTGGGTGAAGAGAATGTGGCGACATCGGGCAGTCAATAGCCGAAATGGTGCGCGGATCGGTGTTCATACCACTGGCTTGCCGAGCGGTGAGCCGATCCTGCTCCTTTCTTCCCTGCTGGCCGACTGGCGGTCCTGGAATGACGTGGCCGGTCGTTTACCTTCAGGGGTATATGCGATCACGATGGACCTGCGGGGTCATGGAACGAGTTCGCCGAGTGCCGGCGACTACAGTCTAGCCGAACTGGCGGCCGACGTGCTTAATGTAATGGATAACCTCGCGTTTGCAAGAGTTCATCTTGTTGGCACGTCGGTCGGGTCGATGGTCGCGCAATATCTTGGCGCCACGGCGGGACACCGGCTTATCTCGCTGACACTCGTGGCAGCAGGTTCTCTCGTTCCAGAGCCAGCTTGGCCGATCTGGGACAAGCGGGTGGCCGCAGTGCGCAGCGGCGGGCTCATTACGCAGGTGCCGATCGTGTATCCGGCATGGTTTTCCGGAGCGGTCGACCAAGGTCTGCTGGATCTTGCTGAGTCGATGATCTTGGCCACGACAGTTGCCGGATTCACCGGCGCTGTCGCAGCGATCAAGGGCCATGACGCGAGAAGCCTTCTTCCGCAGGTCGAAACGCCAACGCTCGTCATAGCCGGTGCGAACGATGCCGCCGTGCCACCGGAGGCGGTCCGCGCGACCGCCGCTCTCATTCCAGGTGCCGCATTCGAAGTTGTGACGGGTGCCGCGCACCAGGTCGCGATGCAGCATCCTGTCGCCTTTGCGGACCGGCTATGCCGCCATATTGCTGGAGCGCCGCGATGACGTTTTCCCCTGAAGGACCCTATGGGACAATCGTGACCGGCCCGCCTGTCGAACAGGCAAATGCTGCGATCATTCTTCTGCACGGCCGTGGCCAGCGTGCGCAAGCGATGCTGGAACTTGCGAGACAGCTCGATCTGCCCTCTGTCGCCTGGCTTGCCCTGCAAGCGCCCGCCGGGGCGTGGTACTCGCCCAAATATGACGGGTTCGATCCAGACGGCGACAGGTCTGTGGCTGACGCCTGCACCGCCTTGGCTGAGATCTCCTCGCGGCTGGAAGCAGCCTGGGTCGCGCTAGACCGTCAGGGCATAGTCGGCTTCAGCCAGGGTGCCTGCCTCGCCAGTCACTTCATGTGGTGCGGCGCTGCGAAAATGGGGTTCCTGGGCTCGCTGACCGGAAGCCTCCCGGGTTTTGAGCTCCCAACCGCGCCAGTTGAGCCTCGGTTTACCGGTCTCAAGGCGATATTCACAGGTGGTCTGAACGACGATTGGGTCAAGGCAGAGCATGTGCGGGAGACAGCTGAGCGCTTTAGACTCTCTGGTGCTGATGTCGGCGAGTATATTCAACCGATCAAGGACCATGGAATTGGGGCGGACGAGATCGCGTTGTTGCGAGACACCCTGATCGCACGCTTCGAGCTGAACCCGCCGGTCCCTACGCGCGGGCCGCGACATCAGCCGCTCGTGCCGCAAAGCACGCCAAGTCTGACGGATTGAACGTCCCATGCTGTTCTCCGTCATAACCACCATCTCGCCTGAAAAGCTGGCAGAGCGCACAGCAGCCATACCGGCACACCGCGCCTATCTTGCGTCGCACACCGCAAGCATTTTGGCAGTGGGGACCACCTTCGCCGAAGGCGGCGATTTGGTCGGATCGACATATCTCGTTGATGTCGACGATTGGAACGCAGCCCGGGCCTTCATCGCCGAAGACCCCATGACCGTGTCCGGGGCACGTCAAAGCATCGACATTCTTGAATGGCGGATGGGCGGGTTCGATCGGCGATACCCCTGGCAAGGGGCGAACGTCGAGAGACAAGACGCAGCGCATCAAAGTCTGAATAAGGAAGGGGTGAGCGCTGCGCCCCAACCTTCGCTCCGCACACGCCATCTCAGAGTGTTGCTGCTGATCACCACGCTCGCGCCGCTAGTGGCCCTCGTCAACATTCTCTTGGGCGACACCATTGCCCATCTTCCCGTTTTGCTGCGCTCCTTCTTGGTCGTGGGGCTTGTCGTGCCCGCCGCGACCTATGTTGCACTGCCGCTGCTTACCGGCCTTGCGCGCTGCGTGGGGCAGGAGCGCCGGGAAAGTTCACCAGCCATCCGGCCGCCGGCGGAACACACTCATTCTACATGACGATTTAGCCCGCAAAAATCCCCGAACGTCTCAGTTCCAGGCAAAAGGATCATAAAAATATGAGCGCTGATACAGAAACCCTGGCGAGGAAAGTCCGTGAAGAGGTTATCAAGCCTGAGCAATCGACTCTGATTAGCCCGGATCGACAGTCACCGAGCCTCCTTCGCCGCGAAGCGACGGTCGAACCGCGGTTCGAACTGTTCCACTTCGTGTTCTCAGTCTGCTCGCAAAAGGTGCGCGGCACCCTAATGGAGAAGGGCGTGACCTTCGGCTCCAACGAGTTGACGATCCTTCCCCCGCAGAATGAGAATTATTGTCCGCAATATGTCCGGCTGCGGTTGCGATCGGAAGCCGCAGCCAAGCACCGTCCTGTCAGCTCGTTCACTGGGCAGTCGTCTGTTGATTCCGAAGGGTTCGACCCGCTCGTCGTACCGACCCTCGTCGACCATGAGACCGGCCGGATCCTCGCCGATTCCAAGGCAATCTGCCTCTACCTCTGCGACGCCTTGTCCGGCGGTACCGATCTTCTGCCCGCCGACATACGGGAGGCTGTGCTCAAGCAGGTCCAGCTCGCTGACACGACGCCCCATGTAGCCCTGCTCTACGGCGCCGATCCGGACGGTGATCGTCGGCCCGAAAGCATGCAGGCGGTCATGCCCGGCATCCACGCACACAAGATCGACGCCGTGCGCCGCAATATCCCGCTCGCGGACGGCGACCCGCTTCTCCTCGAAGCCTACCAACACAAGATTGTGAAGGAGGAAGCCGCCGCCTCGTTCGTCATCAACGAGCCGCAAATGCGGACCGCCATCTCGAAGGCGGAGCAGCTGGTTACCGATCTCGATCGCGACCTCGGGGCGTCCACCGGACCTTGGCTGTTCGGCGACCGCTTCACGCTCGCCGACCTGTTCTGGGCCGTCAGTCTCTACCGCTTCCTCTGGCTCGGCTATTCGGGTTTCTGGAAAGACGGTGCAGGCAAGCCCCGTGTCGAGGCCTATGCCAATCGGCTCTTCGCGCGGCCCTCCGTCAAGGATGCGATCATCCAGTGGCCCGGCCATCCGCCGAGCGAGAATGTCATCCATCTCCTGAGCAACGCCTAAAGGCAACCACCGCGCCGTCCGCAAGCGACGCGGTCCATGCCCTGAACGCGTCGTCCGGCAGGGCCGAG
>NZ_AUWY01000134.1 GCF_000447205.1 Sphingobium ummariense RL-3
CTGGAACGGGTCGCCCGCGTCCTGTTCGATGAATTTGAGGATGCCGTCAAAACCAAGCTCTCGGACAAGCGCAAGGGCGGCCGCATCCTCAAGCTGATCCTGTTCGGCTCCTACGCACGCGGCGATTGGGTCGAGGATCGCGCCAGCGGTTACATTTCCGATTATGACCTGCTCGTCGTCGTCAACGCCGACACCTTCACCGATCTGCAAACATGGTGGGCGGTCGCCGACGATCATCTGGTGCGCGAGCTGACCGTCACCAGGCACCTCGCCACACCCGTCAATTTCATCGTGCATTCGCTGATGGACGTGAACGACCAGCTCGCGCGCGGCCGTCCCTTCTTCGCCGACATAGCCCGCGACGGCATCGCCCTCTACGAAGCGCCAGGGCAAGCCCTCGCCGTGCCGCGCCAGCTCGACGCGCAGGAACGCCACGCCGAAGCCCTGCGCCATCGCGACCACTGGTTCCCGCTCGCCGCGCACGCGCTCAAGCTCGCCCGGGACAGCATTGCCGATGGCGTGCCGCGCGATGCCGCGTTCATGCTCCACCAGGCCGTCGAGCGGGTCTATAACGCCGTGCTGCTCGTCCTGACGCTCTACGCGCCCAAATCGCACCGTCTCGGCATCCTGCGCTCGCTCGCCGAAAATCTAGACCCCCGGCTGATCGAAGCATGGCCGCGCGATACTCGCGCGGCCCGCCGCCATTTCGCACAGTTGCAGCGCGCCTATGTCGAGGCCCGCTATTCCCACGCCTATGAAATCACCCCCGACGAACTGGCCTGGCTCGTCGAGCGCGTGAGGCATTTCCACACGATCGCCGCCGCGATCTGCGCCGAACATCTCGCCACGATCGACACCAAAAACGACCCAGGAGGATTGCCATGAAACCAGCCCTGTTCCTCACGCCCCTGCTCGGCCTCGCCGCCTGCACCCCCGCTGCGCCCGACCCTCGCGGTGTCGATCGCGACGAAACCGTGCTGACCGTCACCGGCACGGGGCGCGCCGAAGCCACCCCCGATCAGGCGTTGTTCACTGCCGGCCTGTCGAGCATCGCCGCCGACGCGCAGGCCGCCAGCGCCCGCAACGCGGAAACCATGAACAAGATCACCGCCGCGCTCGCCAGGCTCGACATTCCGGCGCGGGATATTCAGACCCGCAACCTCTCGGTCAACCGGATCGACTATGGCGCGAACAAGGGCCGCTATGAGGCCAGCAACAGCGTCGCCGTGCGGGTCCGCGACAACAAACGGGTGAGCGAAGCTCTCGCCGCCGTCACCGCTGCCGGGGCCAACATCGTCTCCGGCCCCAATCTCTCGGTCGCCGATCCCGAAAAGGCCAACCTCGGCGCTTATGGCACCGCCTACAAGGCCGCGCGCGCCAAGGCCGATGCCTATGCCGCCGCCGCCAACCTGCGCGTTACGCGCGTGCTGGCGATCAGCGATGGCGGCCAGGGCGGCTATATGCCGCAAATGGCCGACATGGAGGCCCGCATCGCCGCTCCCCCGACAGTCGTGCCACAGGCAGCGCCCCCGGTGATGGCGGGGACCAACATGAACATCGTGACCGTGCGGGTGGATTTCGCCCTGGCGGCGAAGTGATCCGGCATGGAATGGTTCCGCCAGCTCGGCCGCGCGATCCGCAACCTCGCCCGCCTCGCGCGCGAGCAACCGATTTGGGCGATCACGGCGCTGACCCTTAGCCCGCTCGCGCTCATCCGCCATCTGTTTCGCACCGCGATCCTGTTCCTGATCGTCGGCATCGTCCTGGCCGGCGGGATGCAATTCGTCCTCGCCTCCCTGCTCGGCCTGGCTCGCGATTCCAATCTCTACCAGCTCGGCATGATGCTGACGTTCCTCGTCATCATCCTGGTCACGCTGCGCGCCCTCTTCCAACCGCTGATCCTGCGCTATGGTGGCCCTGCCGGCGACGATACCCACGGCTCGGCCCGCTTCGCCACCGATCGCGAGACGCGCCCCCTCGCCCAAAATGGCGACGGCCTGCTGATCGGCCGCGACCGCAAATCGGGCAAGCCGCTGCGCTATGCCGGCCCCGCCCATCTGCTGACGATCGCGCCGACGCGCACCGGCAAGGGCGTGGGCACCATCATCCCCAACCTGCTCGACTATCCCGGCCCGGTCGTCTGCATCGACCCCAAGGGCGAGAACGCGCGTATCACCGCCCACTATCGCGCACGCTTCGGCCCGGTCCATGTCCTCGATCCCTTCGGCGTAACGGGCATGGTCGGGGCCGCGTTCAATCCATTGGATCGTATCGACCCTGCCGGCCTCGATCTCGCCGACGACTGCATGACGCTGGCCGACGCACTGGTCTATGACGCCCCCGGCGAAGCGGGCGAGGCGCATTGGAACGAGGAAGCCAAGGCGTTGATCGCCGGCCTGATCCTGCATATCGTTTGCCAGGAGCCGGCGGGCACACGAACCCTTGCCACGCTGCGCGACCGGCTCACCCTCGCTCCGCAAGCCTTCGCCGCCCAGCTCGAAGCCATGCAGGCGCAAGGCGGCCTCACCGCCCGCGCCGCCAATCGCCACCTCGGCAAGTCCGATCGCGAAGCCGCTGGCGTGCTGTCGGCCGCGCAGCGCCATACCCATTTTCTCGACAGCCCGCGCATGACGGCGGTGCTGGGGCA
Organism: Sphingobium ummariense RL-3; assembly: GCF_000447205.1. GTDB lineage: Bacteria > Pseudomonadota > Alphaproteobacteria > Sphingomonadales > Sphingomonadaceae > Sphingobium > Sphingobium ummariense. Next base: position 2,648 of record NZ_AUWY01000134.1, read on the forward strand.
CTCGGATTTCACGTTCGCCGATGTGAAGGCGCAGCCTACCAGCGTCTATCTGGTGCTGCCGCCCGATCGGCTCGCCACCTATGCGCGCTGGCTGCGCCTGATGCTCGCGCAAGGGCTGACCGATCTCGCGCGCGCGCCGGCCTCCCCTGCCCGCTCCGTCCTGTTCCTGCTCGATGAGTTCGCCGCCCTCGGCCGCCTCGAACCCGTCGAGCGCGCTATGGGCCTCATGGCCGGCTACGGCATCCAGCTCTGGCCGATCCTGCAAGACGTTCACCAGCTCCGCGCGCTCTACGAGCGCCGCGCCGGCACCTTCCTGTCGAACGCCGGCGTCTTGCAGATATTCGGCGTCAACGATCACGACAGCGCCAAGCTCGTCTCCGATCTGCTCGGCCAGGAAACGGTCGTGTTCGAGACCATGAGCCGCGCGATCGACGCGGAAGAGACCGGCATATCGTTCGGATCGCAGCATGTCGGCCGCCCCTTGCTCACGCCCGATGAGGTCCGCACGCTGCGCGAGGATTTGCAGCTCCTGTTCCTCGCGGGGCAACGGCCGATCGTCGCCGCCAAGCTACGCTATTTCGCCGATCGCGAGTTCGCGGGGAAGTTCGACAAGGTGTAGAGCGTTTAAACCGTCTCAAACACAAGGTATTTCGACCATGCCTAATGAACGATTTGAGGAATTTGCCGATCGATTCATGAAAAGCATCGGCGAGCCGGGCTGTGACCTACAAGCATTGGTCGATGAGCTGATAGAACTGCACGCTGTCGAGCGCGACGAATTTAACCGTGTCCGCCTGATAAGTATGCACATTGCGTTGACCAACATCGCTGCCGAAGGCTTGGCCAAGGCACAAGCCCCAGGCTCTCAGATCATCGGCTTTCTGGCCGATAACCTTTCGACTTACCATCTCATGCTCCGCCAGGAGAGTTTGGTTGACGGGCAGATCGACAAGGCCGTGCTTTTGCGCGTGACCGAACGCGAAATCACCGCTGGCCGCATGAAGGGCAACGATCCTCTCCGGGCATTTGCCGAAGGCGGCGAGTATATTCGCGACAATCCGATGGAGGGCCTTTTCCACGCTGATCCATCGGCCGACGACAAACCCGTCCTGAATTGAAGCGATAGCACCACGCGCCACAGGGCGCGAATGTATAGGCGTATACAAATATACAAGTTCGCCGTCTGTTCGGCCTGGGCGTTGTTTAGCGGACTTTCCGCGCCCTCCCCTGCCGGTTCTTAGCGTAGGATTCCGCCCTCTCCCGCAACGATGATCGGGCCAGGTTCGCGAAATCGTTGTCTGGCGCACAAATCTTGAAGCTCGCCGCGCCGATCGCGGCCGCTCGGACCCGATGTTGCCGTTTTTCAGCCCTAGCTGTAGGCGCTTGCAATCGTAGCGGCGTCTGCTCGCAAACGGAGCGATTTTCTGCTCACCCTTTCTGCCACTGGCGCATGGCCTCGTGCTCGAATTATCTGCCAGTGTGCTCGCCATCATCCGGCGCTGCTTGCAAACGGGGCGTCGTGCTCACACTCCCTGCCAGTGGGTTCTCCAAACCCGTCGCCGGCAGACGCTTTTGCGAAGCGGGTTTCCAGAACAGTTTTGACACGCGGCGGGCCGCAGAAATGCGTTGCGGTCATGGCCCGCCGGCAGGATCGTCAGAAAGGAAGGTTTTCGCGAACAGGGCCAGCGCATAATAGGCGATGACACCACGCAAGCGGAAAGGGTGCGATGACCAAAACCGAAATGCTGGAGACGATGAAACGCCTCGACGCCCATGCGAATGCCCTGCTGCTGATCGGTGCTTCCGATATCGATCTGCTCGGCGGCATGTTCGACGTGATGCCGGACTTCAAGGCGCTGCTCGATGCCGGATACGGCGAAGAGATCGAGAGAAACGCCGGTCGCTTCCCCGGCCTGCACCGCTACGCCGTCATGCTCTCAAATATCGCCGAAGGGATCGCGGACGGCTCCATCCGGGTGCCACGCTGACGCCACTCCCGCTGGCAGATAATGTGAGCAGGCGACCATGACTGCGAGCAGCGCCGGATGATGGCGAGCACATTGGCAATTAGCGTGAGCAGACTGCTCCGCCCATTGTCAGATAATCCGAGCAGAAAATCGCTCCGTTTGCGAGCAGACGCCGCTACGATTGCAAGCGCCTACACCTAGCGTCCATAAAACGCACTTCCGTGTCGTCGCGCGCGATCGTGCGAGGATCTAGCTTCCAAAAAATCGGCCGCCTAGGAAGCCCGTAGAGCGGCATCGGGCGCTCGACCTCTCCAACCCTGCCGAACGCTCAGAATGACGCCCAGCGGCCCGGAAATCGCCCCTGCCGCGACGTTTCCGCCTCCCCTGCCCTCTCGGCTTGATCGCTGCCCTATCCGCCTGGCTTTTCTGGAAAGCCAATTGCGACGGTGCCGCTGGCGCTGTGGTCGCGGCAGGGGCGCAGCGTTTAAACGATCCCTAATCCAACAAAAAGCGTGCCGGCGAAGCCGGCTCATCATGGGGGCCCCTGTGCATTATTCGGCCACAGATTCACGGTAGGCGAGCTTGAGGGACGTCGGCGCCAGCTTCTCTGCCAGGGATTGCGCTACGTAAGCCGTCGCGGCCACACAAAAAGGCCGGCACAACGGCCGGCCATAGTTTTAGGAGAGGATGCCTGAAAGGCATCCTCATGCTGCACCTGCGAGCAGCCGTGCGCAATACAAATCCGCAGGCACCGTTGGTGAAGGCGGCTCCAGTGTCTATCAGGCGGCCAGCATGTCCTTCATCGTTGCGGGGTCAAGCCGTCACCGGCGCAGTTCTTCGATCCCGAGTTCCTGCCATATCCACCCGAAGTCGTACGTCGCCATCGGATCATCGATGTCAGCGTGTCTCCCACTGAGATTTTCGAGATGTTTTAGCCACGTGGCGAGTTGGTCGCGTCCGGCCTTGCTGCCGGCGCATTGTCGCGGCGTTTTGTCGCCGAGCATCGGGACAGGCTCATCGAGGAGTGTCCGGTATTGACGATCGAGCATGCCGTGGACAAGCGGGGTGGCGACCTCGACCGGGATGTCCGGTGCCGGCTCCGACACGGTTCGTCCTTCCTGACGCGCAGCCATCGCCTGTTCGATCGTCTCGATCTCGGTCAAAGGTGTTCCCACCAGGGCGCCGAGCGCCTGGGTGACGAGTGCAACGCCGCGTTCTGCACGTTCGGCCGAGGTGACGGAGAGGATCAGAGCGCGGCCCTTGAGTTCCAGATTCCCAAGCACCGGCGTGCCGTCTTCCATTGACACACCCCACGCCATCTGGCCGGTGCCTTTCTTGCCCTGTTTTGTTCTGGTGCCGAGCCAGTTCCAGAAATGTGACGTTTCCCGCTGCAGGGCGGGCACGGTATCGAGGCGGTCGCCGATGAGTGCCTGCGTCGTCCCCCGCGTGAACGGAAAACGGACACGGTGGAAAACAACCTCCTCGCCATCGGCGTTATGCAGCGTGGGGATGGCGACAGGCTCGAGCATCCTGGGCAAGATGTCGAACAGCCAGACCATCGAGATGAGCGGCGCCAGGTCGCGCAGTTGATCATCGTCGATCACTAGTTTCGCGCGCGGGCCGCGCTTGCCCTGTCCCAGGCGCAATGCCTCGAGAAGGGCGCTGGTGGCTTCCGCTGTAAAGGACAGCAGGCCGCCTGCCAGGATCCTATGCCCGCTCACCGGAATGATGCGCACGCCGATCCGATCCCACGGGCCCAGCGTCCTGGACGCGGTGCGCTCGCGGACCTGGACGGGATCACCGCCCCGGATCAGATCTCGCGCGAGGAAGCCGACGCCGGGCTCGATCGCGCTGACTTCATAGACGCTCATGACGGAGGTCTTCAGCGCGCGCATGTAGAGCTTGTTGGGGCCGGCCTCGTTCCATCCGCGGCGCTTGAGATATTCGTCCACGATGTTGCGGCCATCGGGCTCGAAGACGCGGGTCACCAGGTCCTCGAACGCGCAGCCCCACAAGGTCATGGCCCAGTGATCCCCGATGATGCCGGGCAGTTCGTCGGAATCGATGTCGAACTGCGTGAGAACCGGCCCCAGATGATCGTCGAGCGCGTCATGCAGGTCGTCGGCCCACTCGGGCCGTGTCGCGAACTTCATCAGCCCGGTCAGGTCGTGGCCGCGTTTCATGCCGGTAGCTCCATAGTCTGTCGGTGCGCGGCGACGATGCGCGAAACGGTCGGCTCGCTGACATGATAGAGCCGCGCCATCTCGGCGCCGGATTTTCGTCCGGAGATGACGGACTCCGCGATCTCGCGCCGTTGCTTTTCGCCGAGTTTGCGCCGGCGTCCGCCGATCCGCCCTTCGGCACGCGCCTGGGCGAGGCCGGCGGAGGTGCGCTCGCGGATCATGGCGCGCTCGAACTCGGCGAAGCTCCCGACCATCTGCATCATCATGCGACCTGCGGCCGTGGTGGTGTCAATCGCCTCGGTCAGCGAGCGGAAGCCCGCGCCCGCCGCCTCGATCCGCTCCATAATGTGCAGCAGATCCTTGAGGCTGCGCGATAGCCGGTCGAGTTTCCAGACGACGACGACGTCACTGTCGCGTAACTGGCCGATCATCTCCAGGAGCTTTGGCCGGTCCCAGCGCCCGCCACTGGCAATTTCCTCGAACACGCGCCTGCACCCAGCCGCGTCGAGGGCGCGGCGCTGGGCGGCGTTCGACTGCTCGTCACCCTTCGACACCCGCGCATAGCCGATCAGATAGGGTGCCCTGGTCAAATCCTGCCTTTCACAAACGGCCGTATCCGGAGGCCAGTGCGGCATGAACGGATTCCTGCGGCCTCTTGTCTTTCACAATCCTCTTTCAGAATCATGCCGAAAGGCAAGTGGTTTTTGGAGGTTCAAAGATGCCCGGACGGATTCCGATGACGACGCGGCAGCGCGCTGCCCTGCTGATGTTGCCCGACGACGAGGCGGCGATCGTGAAGCACTATAGTCTGTCAGGTGAGGACATGACCGCGATCGACACCGCGCGCACGCCCGCCACCCGACTCGGCTACGCCCTGCAGCTTTGTTGCCTGCGCTACCCGGGCCGGCATCTGCGCCACGGGGAACTGCTGCCTGCGGTCATGCTCGACCATATTGCCGAGCAGGTCGGGGTGGATGCAAAGGTCATAGCTGATTTCGCCAGACGCACGCCCACGCGCTACGATCAGCTCGCCGCGATCAAGACGCGCTTCGGCTTCAGCGATCTGAGCCGCCCGCACCGCGTGGAATTGCGGACATGGCTGACAAACGAGGCGGCGAGCATCATCGACGGACGCGCGCTGCTCGGCCGGCTTCTGGATGAGATGCGCGCGCGTCGGATCGTGATCCCGGGTGTCAGCGTCGTGGAGCGCATGGCGGCCGAGGCGATACATCAGGCGGAAACGGATCTCGTGGCCGCGATCGATGGCGGCCTTGGCCATGAGATGCGTCAGCAACTCGACGCGCTGATCGATGACAAGGTGCATGACCGGCAGAGCCGTCTGTCCTGGCTGCGCGAGCCAGAACCGCGTGTCGCATCCGCTTCGCTTTTGGAAATCGTCGAAAAGATCACGCTGATTCGTGGGACGGGCATATCGGCTTTCTCCCCTGATGTTCGCCACGAACCGCGCCTGGGGCAATTCGCCCGGGAGGGTGTGCGCTACACGGCACAGGCTTTCCAGCAAATGCGCCCGGCCCGCAGGCGGGTCGTGCTGCTCGCGACGCTGCGCGAGCTGGAGGCGACACTGACCGATGCGGCGATCGATATGTTCATTGCGCTCGTGGGGCGGGCCCATCTGCGCGCCCGCAAACGGCTCGAACAGCGCGTGGCCGTTTCCGGCCGCGAGGGCCGCGAACGGATGTTACGCATCGCCAGGGTTCTGGAAGCGATCAGCCAGGCGGCCCGGGCTGGCGGCGATGTCGCCGCGGCGGTCGATGCCGTGGCATCCCTCGACATCATCGACGCCGACGCCGCTATCATCCGACGTACCGCCTCACCGCACCGGAACGAGGTTCTGGACGAGATCGCGGCGGAATATCGCGCCTTCAAGCGGATGGGGCCGTCGTTCGTGCGCGCTTTTGATTTCCAGGGCCGGGCCGGAATGCAGCCGTTGCGCGATGCGATGGCGATCCTCGCCGATCTCGACGGAGACTGGCGCAGGGCGTTGCCCGATGACGTGCCGCTTGGCCATGTCGAGCACCGCTGGCGTCGGCATGTCATGACCGCAGGCGGGATCGATCGCACCCATTGGGAGATGGCGACTTACAGCGCGCTTTCCAATGCTTTGGCATCCGGTGGTATCTGGGTGCCGACCGCGCGCGTCCATCGCGCGCTCAGTGTGCTGCTTGCCCCACCGGCCAGCCCCGTACCGAAGCCCGCTTTCTCGCTCGGCGATCCGCACGCCTGGCTCGACGAGAGGGCGGCAAGGCTTGATAGCGCCCTGCGCGAGGTCGCCCGCGATCTGGACAAACGCGATCCCCCCCTTTTTGCCGGCGAGCGGCTGCGGTTTCCGAAAGACCCCAAAGAAGACCCTGGTCAGGATGAAGGGCGGCAACTTGCGCTCACCTGCTACGGCATGGTGCCTGCCACCCGTATCACGGATGTGCTGTCGCAGGTTCAACGATGGACCGGCTTCATCCAGCATTTCGGCCATGTCTCGACCGGTCTGCCTCCCGCCGACGAACGCGCCTTTCTTGCCACCTTGATCGCGGAGGCGACCAACCTTGGTCTGTCGCGCATGGCCGAAGTTTGCGGTGTCGCCTCGCGTCGCGCACTGTTGCGTATGCAGACGTGGCATATGCGCGAGGAAACGTTTCGCGCCGCGCTCGCCAGCCTGACCGACGCTATCCATGCCGAACCGCTCGCCGCCTGGTTTGGTTCGGGGCATCGCGCATCGGCCGATGGGCAGGCTTATTATCTCGGCGGTGCCGGCGAAGCCGGAGGAACGGTCAACGCACATTACGGTCGCGACCCCGTGGTCAAGATCTACACCACCATCACCGATCGATACGCACCGCTTCATCAGACGGTCATCGCCGGGACGGCGGGCGAGGCGATCCACGCACTCGACGGCATCCTCGGCCACGAAAGCAGCGCGGACATCACCGCCCTCCACACCGATGGTGGCGGCGTCTCCGATATCGTGTTCGCCGTCATGCATTTGCTCGGCCTCGATTTCGAGCCGCGCATTCCGCGCCTGTCGGATCGACAACTCTATGGTTTCGAGCCCGCGCGGCGCTATGGTCGGCTCGCACCGCTGTTCGGGCGCCGCCTCGGTCGGGACCTGATCGTCAGCCATTGGGCCGAAATTGCGGAGGTCATCGCGGCGATGCGCGACCGCACTGTCACACCGTCGCTGATTTTGAAGAAGCTGTCCGCCTATCGTCAACAAAACAGTCTTGCTGCGGCACTTCGGGAGGTCGGACGGATCGAGCGCACACTGTTCACGCTGCGCTGGTTCGACGACACCGATCTGCGCCGGACGGTCACCGCCGAACTCAACAAGGGCGAGGCACGCAACAGCCTGGCCCGCGCTGTCGCCTTCCATCGGCTCGGGCGGTTTCGCGACCGTGGCCTGGAGAACCAGCAGACCCGCGCGGCAGCGCTCAACCTCGTCACGGCCGCCATCATTCTTTTCAACTGCCGCTATCTCGGTCGTGCCGTCGATGAACTGCGGCACCGCGGCACACCTGTCGATCCCGCCATGCTGTCCCGATTGTCGCCGCTGGGATGGGACCGCATCAATCTCACCGGCGATTATATCTGGTCCGAGAGCCTCGACCTCGATGCCGATGGCCTCATGCCGCTGCTCATCAAGCCGCTACCGTGAATCTGTGTCCGAATAATGTACAGAGGCCATGGGGGATGCCGGGTGGGAGGATCGCAAAGCGATCCGGGGCGGCCGCAGGCCGCGAGCCGGCGGGGGCGAAGCCCCCAAGAGGCGGCGCTTTTCTTCCCTCTGACCGTGCTTCAAGCACTGCGCCAGTGAGTCGCGCTGCCTCTGTCCCGATTTCCGGGACAGGTTGTCCGATCTGGCGGGATGCTGGTGGGTGAAACCACGTCGCGGCAAAAGTTATCCACAGGGCGGCCTAGTGTTAATATATGGGTTAAAGAGTCGTGTTACGGGATTTTGGCGTCTCCGTAAGATACTGAATATAATAGTGAAATCGGCCATTTTTTGGCCTTGGGCGTCAACGGAACCCCGAATCCGGTGACTCCAGAACCCCGAATCTGCGTCAACGAAACCCCGAATCGTCGGCGAGCGTCAATGAAACCCCGAACTTTTTCGTTGCGTCAATGAAACCCCGAATCTACGGTGGCCGTCAATGAAACCCCGAATCGAGCCTGACCGTCAACGAAACCCCGAACTTCCGCTTGCCGTCAACGAAACCCCGAACGGCGCGGAGGGTCGCCCTCCCCTGTTGCCGGTTCGCTATCCCGATCCCGATCTGTTCATTTGCGATGTTCTCGACGCCATCCCCAAGGATGACATGGCCTCGATGGAGCATCCGATTTTCTCGCTCGCGACCAAGCCCGATCGGCGCGTGTTCCGCTACGAGCATAACGGCAACAAGCTCGAAATCGTCCCCAGCGTCAAAGGGCTGGCGACGATCCACGACAAGGATATTCTGATCTACTGCATCTCCCAGCTCATCGGGAAGATGAACCAGGGCGAGCGGCCGAGCCGCACCTTGCACCTCACGGCGCGCGATCTGCTAGTGTGGACCAACCGGCAAACCGATGGCGACGGCTATGACCGACTGCGGAGCGCGTTCGAGCGCCTGTCGGGGACGCGGATCACCACGAACATCAAGGCCGATGGCGAGGAAATCACCGAAGGGTTCGGCCTCATCAACGAATGGCGGATCGTGCGGCAAACCCGCTCCGGCCAAATGTCGGAAATCAAGGTCACGCTCTCCGATTGGCTGTTCAAGATGGTCGAGGGGCGCAGTGTCCTGACGCTGCACCGCGACTATTTCCGTCTCCGCAAGCCGCTCGAACGGCGCATCTACGAGCTGGCGCGCAAGCATTGCGGCGCGCAGGAAAAATGGTCGATCTCGGTCGAAACGCTACAGAAAAAGACTGGCGCGAGTAGCCATCTGCGCGTGTTCCGCTCGATGCTGCGCGATCTCGTCGCGCACGATCATCTGCCCGACTATGCCGTGGAAATGAACGGCGATACGGTCACGTTCCGCAATCGCGAGGCGCTGGATACGGTCGAGGCGATCGAGGCGGAACCCGAACGGCCCTATATCGACCCCGAAGGCTTCCACGACGCCAAGAGCGTTGCGCCTGGCTATGACGTGTATGCGCTCTATGACCAATGGGTGTCATGGTGGATCGACAGCGGACGGCCGGAACTGAAAAGCCCCCGCGCCGCCTTCATCGGCTTCTGCCGCAACAAGCACAAGACCGCCCCCTTGCGCTAGTATAGGCGTATACAGCTATACACCTATACTAGCTGGTGATGCGCCCCCTCCCCTTCTTCACGAACAGGTCGTCCAGCGCCTCGCCTAGCAGGCTTTGAACGGTCGTCCCTTCCTCGGCCGCGATAATACGAAGCTGTGTGCTGACCTCCGGGGGGAAATGCCCGCCAATCAACTTGGTCCCCTGTCGGCCGCTCGGCGGGGCCTTGCGGGACACGTCTACCGGCTCGATCGCCGGCGCTGGTGCCGGGGCCGCGTCTCCGTCCGCCTTGGCGCGGTTCAGCACCGCTTGCAGACTGTTTCCGCCCTTCGCCATCACGCCGCCTCCGCTTCATTGTATAGGCGTATAGTTGTATACTCGTATAGCCGGTGGATTTCGTCGGCCGCTGGTCCGTGCGGCTCGAACTCCTGCACGGCCTGGCCTGCGGCTTGGGCGCGGAAAAAGGCTTTGCGGTTGCCGATCGTCACCGGGCAAACCGTCGCGCCCAGCTCCGCCACGGCCTGAATCGCATCGCCGGTTTCCTGACCTTGTGGGGGCACGAAGGTAAGGACCACGGCAAAGGCGCGGTCGAGCTGGCGCACAACGTCGAGCGTGTGCGTCATGCTCATGGTGTCGAATACGGCCGTCTTGGTCGGGATCAGGATGAAATCGGCTTGGCGCGCTGCCTCATAGGCCACGTCGCGCGCGACCGCCGCCCCGTCGATCACGACAAGATCGGTGCCGGCATCCTCGCAGGCTTTGAGCATGGCGGGCAGGCGCACCGGCTGAATCGACGCCACGGCGGGCGTGTCGAGCTGGCGCACGTCTTTCCAGAACGAGGCCGTCGCCTGCGGGTCCAGGTCGATGATCGCAGCGACCTTGCCGGCCTGCTCGGCCGCGACCGCCAGACAGGTGGCGAGCGTCGTTTTCCCGACGCCCCCTTTCTGTGAGAGAATGGCGAGAACCTTCATGCTACACTCCTACACGTATAGTCCTATACTTGTATACGCGGTGAACCGAGAGGGAAAGCCCTATCGTCGCTGAAATGACGATAGGGCGGCGCTGAATCTGAACTGACGAAAGCGCGGCGCATCATTCCTCCGGCTCGGCCTCGTCATCGTCCAGCGGCTCATGCTGCATCTGGCCGTGATCCTCGATCGGGCAAAGCGGCGCTCCGGCCAGCTCCAACCATTTGCGCGCGGTCCTGACGGTATAGCCGCACGTCGCGCACTCGCATTTGAGCATCCGGGTTTTCTGCTTCTT
>NZ_AUWY01000135.1 GCF_000447205.1 Sphingobium ummariense RL-3
TTATGGCCGCTTCGACCTCGACCTGAACGACCGGATTGATTTTGGACGGCTTGCAGCGTGAGGCGGCTGATCGGCCTATAACATTTGGGTACACCCCAGAGTGATAGGGCCGAGTGACACCATTCGTCTGTCACAAAAGGGTGGGTTTGCGCTCAATGTGACGATACACTGCAAGAGCCACCCTAATGTGACGGATTTTGCACTTGGCTCGTTGCGTGGCGACAACTACGATGGCCGGTTGAGCGGCAACTATGATGGCCGGTAGGATCGGTTGTCTGGGCTGATCGTAGGGAGGGGCGTAGCCCCGACCGGAGAGCGGACCAGACAACCGGTGGCGATCTTTTTCCCCTTCTTTCGGGGGGGCTGATCGGGGCTGTGGCGGGCGGTGGTATCGGAACACTCATCGAACAACGAGCGATGGGTTTGCGATGCCGGGCCACCACATTTCCGATCAGCAGGTATTTCTCTTCATGACCCATCGTCGCCAACACACCCAGGCCGTCGCGGCTGCCAAGGCCGGTATCAGCGAGCGCAGCGCACGCCGGATCGAGAACGATCCGCAGCTTCCGTCCCAGAAGAAGAAGGAGCGCCACTGGCGCACCCGCGCCGATCCGCTCGAGCCATTCTGGCCACGCGTCGAGGAGTTGCTCCAGATCGACGGTATCATTGCCGTCACGGTCTTCGAGACGCTCCAGGACGAGTTCGGCGAGGATGCTGTTCCCGATGCGATACGACGAACACTTGAACGCCGGATCGCCCGCTGGCGGGCACTGCACGGCGGCGAGAAGGAGATCTTCTTCCCGCAGCATCATGAGCCCGGTCGGCAGGGCCTGTCGGATTTCACGGTATGCGACAGTCTCAAGGTCACCGTTGCCGGCGAGACCCTGGCCTATCGCCTTTACCACTTCCGCTTGGCGGCGAGTGGCTGGGAGCATGCGGCTGTCGTGCTGGGCGGGGAGAGCTTTGCCGCCCTTTCGGAGCACCTGCAGGATGCCTTGTGGAAGCTGGGCGGCGCGCCGGCCGAACACCGCAGCGATTCCCTGTCAGCCGCCTACAAAAACCTCGACGCCGATGCGCAGCGGGATTTTACCCGAAGCTATGACGAGCTGTGCCGTCATTACGGCATGCTCGCTACCCGCAACAACCGCGGCGAGGCGCACGAGAACGGATCGATCGAAGGTCCCCATGCCCATCTCAAGCGACGGCTCGATCAGGCCTTACGCCGGCGGGGAAGCCGCGATTTCGTCAGCATCGAGGCCTGGCGCGAGTTCGTTGAGGCGCAGGTCGCCAGACAGAACCGGCGGCATGCTGCGCACATCGATGCAGAACGCAGGGTACTCAAGGCGCTGCCCGCAAGGCGAACCACCGATTTCGCCATGGTCACCGTCGATGTCACCCGCAACGGCACCGTCGCCATCGATCGGGTTACCTATTCGGTGCCTTCCCGCCTCGTCGGACGGCGCCTCAACGCGCATCTCTTTGACGATCGCATTGAGCTCTTCCTCGGTCCGGACAGGGTAATGTCCACGCCGCGTGTGCGGATCAGCCATCCCCACCGGGGGCACAGCATCGATTTCCGGCACATGATCGGTAACCTGCGCCGCAAGCCTGGTGCGCTGCGCAACCTCGTCTACCGCGAAGCCCTGTTCCCCGATCACGCCTACCGGCGGGCCTGGCAAGCCTTCGATGCCCAACTCGATGGACGGCAGGCCTGCCGCGATGCCGTCGCGCTGCTCGATATCGCCGCCAGGGGCGACTGTGTCGACGTGCTGGCCCGGCGGATCGATGAGGCACTCGACAGAGGGCGCTTGCCCGATGTCGATGCGCTCAGGGACGAGTTCCTGCCAACCGCAAGATCGCAGCGCGATGTCACTATCCCGCCTCCCGATCTGCACAGCTACAACAGCTTGATCGCCAGCGGGGAGGTGTACTGATGACCCGCACCAAGGACCAGGCCGCCGCCGTGCTGCCTACCCTGCTCAAGGCCTTGCGCCTGCCGAGTATCAACCGCAACTGGAAGCGCCTCACCGACACCGCCGATCGCGATGGCTGGCCGGCCGCCAACCTGCTGGCCTCGCTTCTCGAGATCGAGATGGCCGATCGCTCCTCCCGGCGCATCCAGCGCCATCGCGACCAGTCCGGCTTGCCCGCAGGCAAGACCTTCGCCACCTTCGATTTCGACGCAGCCCCCGGCATCCGCAAACCGCACCTCTTGTCCCTCGCCGCCGGTGACGACTGGATCGAGAGCGGCGGCAACCTGCTGCTGTTCGGCCAGAGCGGGACCGGCAAGACGCACGCAGTTGCTGCCATTGGTCATGCCCTCATCGACACGGGGCGGCGCGTCCTGTTCTGCTCCACCACCGACATGGTCCAGAAGCTCCAGTCCGCGCGCCGCGACCTCAGCCTACCCGCCATGCTCGACAAGCTCGACAAGTTCGATCTCATCGTGCTCGACGATCTGTCCTACGTCCGCAAGGACCAGGTCGAGACCAGCGCCTTGTTCGAGCTCATCGCCCACCGCTACGAACGCCACTCGCTCGCCATTACCGCCAACCAGCCATTTTCGGCATGGGACAACGTCTTCCCTGATCCCGCTATGACTGTCGCCGCGATCGACCGCCTCGTGCACCACTCGATCATCATCGAGATGAACGGCGAAAGCTACCGCAAACGTTCCGCCGTCGCCCGTATCAACGCCGGCGATTACGACCCGCCGAATGGCGCCCCGGACCGGCCATCATAATTGTCGCTGGCTTCGCGCTCGGGAGCACCCTTGCTGAGGCAACGGGTAATTGTCGCCAGCGGCAATTACATGCCAACCATCCCATGCGCTTCAGACCCTCGCTTCCGGCCAGCGTCAGCGACAATTACCCAGCGTCGTAATTGTCGCTCGACGGTTGCTCCCCGCAACAGCAAATGGTAGCCAGAATTCACCAACCGGCGCGGCCACCTATCGGCCATCATAATTGACGCCGACCGGACTCCGTAATCGTCGCGCTACAGCTCGTATCGGATATGCCCGCGTCAGCACCACGGACCAGGATCTGGATATCCAGATTGGCCGCCTCAAGAATGCAGGTTGCGAAATTATCCGTTCCGAGACCGGATCGGGGGCCTCGCGGAGCGGGCGCACGGAACTGGAAACGATCATGCAGTTTATGCACACCGGCGACGAGCTGGTCGTGCTGCGGCTCGACCGGCTCGGCCGCTCCACGCGCGATGTCCTGAACCTGGTGCATGAGCTTGATGAAAAGGGAGCTTCGCTGCGCATCCTTGAGCCAGAGGTGACGACGGCGGGCGACATGGGGCGAATGGTCATCACCATACTCGGCATGGTCGCCGATATGGAGCTGAAGTTCATCAAGGATCGTCAGCGCGCCGGGATCGAAGCGGCGCGCGCCGAAGGCGTTTACAAAGGCCGGAAGAAGAACGTCGATGACGATGAAATCCGCCGTCGCCTTGCCGCCGGCGCCAGCAAGGCCCGCGTTGCCCGCGACCTGAAGGTCTCACGAATGACCGTCTATCGGGCGCTCGACATTATTCCGTCACAGACCAAACTGCCGGAAAAGCCGCCCACTGCCAGCATCGCCCTGCATCTGATTATCGAGAACTTCAACAAGCGTGGAAGAGGTAGAAAACCCGCTCGGGAGCGGATTGAGGCGATGCTGGAACGCGACTACGCCATGGTAAAAAACGGCAATTGTGATTACAAACTGACCGTCGCCTATGACCCCGATCCGGATGGCATTTCCCTTGATGAGGAAATCCAAAGCCTCCTCTCCGAGATGTTCAACATCGCAGAGAGCTACAATTGCTCCATGGAAGCCGATATCTACGAGGTCGGTGGTCAGCAACGGTCCTGGTAGAATCAATCAAGCGTTCAGTGTTCGTTCTTCAACCTGGCCAAAATCGCAGCTTCGGGCCGACTGGGCCAACAAGCGTGGAAGAGGTAGAAAACCCGCTCGGGAGCGGATTGAGGCGATGCTGGAACGCGACTACGCCATGGTAAAAAACGGCAATTGTGATTACAAACTGACCGTCGCCTATGACCCCGATCCGGATGGCATTTCCCTTGATGAGGAAATCCAAAGCCTCCTCTCCGAGATGTTCAACATCGCAGAGAGCTACAATTGCTCCATGGAAGCCGATATCTACGAGGTCGGTGGTCAGCAACGGTCCTGGTAGAATCAATCAAGCGTTCAGTGTTCGTTCTTCAACCTGGCCAAAATCGCAGCTTCGGGCCGACTGGGCCAAGATCGCGCTATGATCGCATCTTGCCCTGTCGGATGAATGGAGGGGCGTCTGGGTGGCTCCAGTCCTGCACGTTGCGAAACATCTTTCCTGATGCAATGCACACACCGAAAGAGTAAAAGATGTCTACAACCGGCGCGACAGCCGGATCGGAGAGGATCGATGGCACGGCACGAATATGTGTGTCGGCGGTTTGCCATTGCGGCGTTTCTACTTGCGCCGCTGTGGTATGTCTATGACGCGCTGACTTTTGTCATTCGCTGACAGGTTCCAGAGCTAGGACGGGTCGAGGGCAGGCATGGCCGATCCTGCCCGATCACGATTTGCATTGCCGGGGCTCCTTGCCGACCTGCTCGATGCTGATGTCGTCCCCCTTCACCACAACCGTCGTACCGCCGGTGCCATTGGGTCCGCTGTTATAGGGACCGCCTGGCTTTGCCGCCCGAAATTGACTGATGCCGCCATTGTCCCGCAGATTGATGGTGCGATCGTCGTCGAGAAAATCGATCGATACGATGCTCTTGTCCTTGCAACGGTAGCTGGTCGTCTTCCTGATCGATGGCGGCAGCACGACAGCGGTCGACGTATTGCCGCTTTCATTGGCCGCAGGATCTGGCCCTTTCGTCCTACCGTCACATGCGCAAAGTCCCGCCAACGGCAACAGCAACGCTGCTCTCTGGCACACCAATCTCCTGAACATCCTTGCTCCGATCATGCCATCAGCTTCTTCCGACGGTGAGGCCGCTGCACGGCTTCGCGAGAGTTCGTCCCATGAGGATCGCCAGCCAGCACTCCGTCATCTTCCTCACGGACGACGGGCGTATCGGCCTTGCTCCGACGCAGATGCAGCACCGGGCGTTGCCGCGCATAGCTTGAATCCGTCACGTCAGGCTTCCACGGCTGCGCGTTGTGGTCCACGAGCGCGGCTCCGGCGATGGGATGACCGGTGCTGCCGACCGACATGGGAGGCGACCCGAAAGGCTCTCGGAGGGAGGCGCCGGAGCAGCGGGACATGTCGGTCGGCAGGTGACAGATCGTGGCGGGAAGTAAAGGGCGGTATTCGCGCCACGATCTGTCAAGCGATTGCACCGGGCGCTGGAGAACGAGGCAGCGAACGGGACAAGGTCGTTCCTGCTTATGCTTTCGGCAGTGGCCCGGTGTCCAAAATCGGAACTGGATCGCATGATATGCATCCCTTTGTACAATGGGAGTGAGCGCTCGCTCCGAGTCTTGGATAGGCAAGTCGCTCCTATGGGTCAAGGAGACTCCAACGCACGCCCGTTGTTGGACAGTCAGCGAATTCCGCTTTATGCGGGAGCTCTCACACAGCATCGAGAGAAATGCCCCTGCCGAAGGAAGGTGGATGAAACAGGCTTCAAAAGCAAAAACGCCTGGAGAGGCACCGCGCGAAAGGATCATCACCGCCGCCCGCCGGTTGTTCGGATCGAAGGGCTTCCACGCTACCACGACCGCCGAGCTCGCGGCGGCGGCGTCCGTCAGCATAGGCCAGATCTATCGGCTTTTTTCGTCCAAGAGCGATATCGTCCTCTCCATCGTCGAGGAGAAGGCCTGCGTCCGCGTCGCGGAAATGCACGGAATCTTTGACACCGTCGAGCGCGGCGAGTGCTCGATGTTCGATGCCGTAAAAGCAATCGCTGCGGTCTCGCTGCAGAACAGCGATGGCGACCTGTTCTATGAGATCCTTGCCGAAGCCTGCCGCAATGCCTCGGTCGCCGATCGCATCGAAACCCTGTTCGCCTTCTATCGCGCAGGCGTGCGGCGATTGGCCGGACTCGCGCGACCGGACGTATCGCCCGCCGAGCTCGATGCCTATGTCGACGTCATGATGGCCTGCTTCATCGGTCTCGGTCACCGAACCGCGGCGTCGCATTCGGTGGACATCGAGCAGACCAGCCGGAACACCGCTTGCCTGATGATGCGCGCACTGGGCCTGAGCGAGCAGATTCCAGCCGCCGATCACCAATCCGCAACCTGATCCGATACAGCCGACGACATCAATCATCCGCAGAACGGCGCTCCGCTCAGACCGTGATCAATCCCGCCGGCCAGCCACTGACAGCAGCGCATGCCGTCTGCAACACGACCGCGATGACTGCCTGCGGTCTGCGTCCGACGCGAAGCGCGCGCCGGGCGCGCATGCCAGCCACGGCATGGACAACAGCGACGAAGCCAACCCAGGGAAAGCGCGGGATCGTGGCTTGCGTCGACGACAGCAAGATTCCGCCAGCGCCCGCGAGGCCCATAGATCCAAGAGCGCAGAAATAGAGCAGACGGCCGAGGCTGCCCAAGCCGATCGGCCTGCGCGGAGCCGCGACAACCACGAACGCCCACGCAAGGGTGAACAACAGAGCGACGACCGGCAGGTTGCGATAAGCTTCAAGAACACCGTGCATCGCAGCTATCGATTGCCTCTTCGGGAGCGCGGCTTCGCTCGTCGGCCCACTCCAACACGGCGCCGCGCCGGGCGTATCGATGGCGGACCGAACGACAAGCACGCGCTATTTTTTCGCTTGGCCGTCACAACAGCGCGCCCCGACCCCGGCAGCAGTTTCCGCCGCCCCATGTTCTGTGGCTGCCGCATCGCATGCGCCGAAAATACCGGCGAGCGCGATGTCCCGGATTCCGCGGAGAGCAGGACGCGCCGCGCCCGATTTCGCCTGGAGCGCGATGCCATCACACAAGGCGGTGACATATCGCGCGACCGCCCGACAATCGGTTTCCCTGGCGAACTCGCCTTCATCTCGCGCGCGAGCCAACCTTTGCGCCAGCAATTGCTCGAATTTCCGCCGCCAGCACAGAACATGGACGCGCATTTCCTCATTCTCCCTGGCGCAAGCCATCGCACCTTGCGCGAGAAGAGATCCAGGCGGCGTATCGCCGGCGGTAACCGACCGGATCATGCCATCGATCAAGTCCCGCACGACTTCGGCGACGGTGATTTCGTCCAAGGCCTTGAAGAAAAACCCCGCATACCGTTCGACGAAATGGTCGACCGCCAGACGGAAGAGTTGTTCCTTGCTGCCAAAGACCCTGTAGATACTTGGCTTGGATATGCCCATCGCTGCTTCCAGATCCGCGATGCTGGTCCCCTCATATCCTGTCAGCCAGAATGCCCGCGTGGCGATATCGAGAGCGTCATCCGGATCGAATTGCCGTTGTCGTGCCATTTTTAGTGCTTCTTGTCGGTCGGGGATCAGCCCAGATGGCCACTTGCAGCACAATCATGGACGATCTGGTTGCCCTGCGTTGTCACTCGGCAAGCGGTCGGTCGACTTGGCAGGCCCTTGGGAGTGAGCGCTCGCTCTATTCTTTCTGGATCAGCTTCACGGCGGTGTCAAGCTCCGGCTGACCGTATCGCAAAATGAGATTATCCGCGATCTTCAGCTACCGCAGTGCGGCATTATCTTATAGTATTTTCAGTAATTTATGCAGCCATGCGATGAACCGCGCAAAATCGGTTGCCGTACCGCGCACCTTGACCTATTTGCACCGCAGCATCTGGGAGTGAGCGCTCATTCCTAAATTTCGTCACGGGATTCTCTATGTTGGTTTGCAGATCGGCCAAGGCTTTGATGCCATTCTTGCTTGTCCTGCTGGCCGGTTGCGGCGGCGAAGAGCAACCAAAGGCACCGCCACCAGAAGTGGGCGTCGTCACGCTCAAGAGCGAACCGGCCACATTGACCAGCGAGTTGCCCGGCAGGATCGCAGCCGTCGAAACTGCCGAAGTTCGTCCCCAGATCAGCGGCGTCATTCGCCGGCGCCTTTTCGAGGAGGGCTCGCTCGTTCGCGCGGGTCAGATTCTCTACGAGATCGAAGATGCTCCCTATCGGGCCGCGCTGGGCAGCGCGCGGGGCGGCTTGGCCCGCGCCGAGGCGGCGATCGATGCCACTCGCCTGCAGGCCGAACGCTATCGGGAACTGGTCGGCATCAACGCGGTGAGCCGTCAGGACGCCGACAATGCCGTGGCCTCCGCAAAGCAGGCACGCGCCGACGTCACAGCGCAACGCGCAGCCGTGCAGGCGGCCGAGGTCAATCTCGGCTTCACTCGGATCAGGGCACCGATTTCGGGCCGGATCGGGCGCTCGCTGTTCACACCCGGCGCGCTGGTGCAGGCAGGTCAGGCCGATCCGCTTGCGACGATCCAGCGCACCGGCACGGTCTATGTCGACGTCACGCAATCGGCCTCCGAAATCCTTAATCTACGCGAGGCCATGCGCGCGGGCGGACTGACGCGTGACAATGACAGCGCACGCGTCGAATTGCTCCTTCCCAATGGGAAGACCTATCCGATCGAGGGGCGTTTGCAATTTTCTGAAGTCACGGTCGACCCCTCGACGGGAGCCGTCACGCTGCGGGCCACCTTCCCCAATCCGGACGGAGTGCTGCTGCCCGGCATGTATGTCCGGGCGCGGCTGGTGGACGGCGTCCGCCAAGCAGCGATCCTCGCGCCCCAGCAGGGAATCGCGCGCGATCCGCGCGGCCGGGCCACTGCCCTCGTCGTCAACGCGGGCAACAAGGTCGAGCAGCGGTTCGTCAAGACCGACCGGGCAATCGGCGATCGCTGGGTCATCACGAGCGGCCTCAAGCCGGGCGACCGGCTGATCGTCGACGGCCTGCTGCAGGCCAGGCCGGGGGTCACCGTCACCCCCAAGGCGCCGCAGCCGCGTCGAACCGCGTTAGCTCGTCCGGGCGCCGCATCGAACGACAAGGCGGGGAACTGAGCTATGTCCCGCTATTTCATCGACCGTCCCATCTTCGCATGGGTGATCGCCATCGTGATGATGCTAGCCGGCGTGCTCGCCATTCGCGCTCTGCCCATCGCCCAGTTCCCCGAGATCGCTCCGCCTGCGGTCGAGATTCAGACCCTGTATCCGGGTGCGGATGCCTCGACGCTCGAGAAGACCACGACCACGGTCATCGAGCAGCAGATGAAGGGCATCGACAATCTGCGCTATTTTGCGTCGACCAGCGACTCGGCCGGCAATCTCTCGATCATTCTGACCTTCGAACAGGGCACGAATTCCGACATCGCCCAGGTCCAGGTGCAGAACAAGCTTCAGCAGGCCATGCCGCTCCTGCCACAGGAAGTGCAGCAACAGGGCGTGCGGGTCCAGAAGTCGTCTGCTTCCTTCCTGATGATCGTCGGACTCTATTCACAGGACGGCAGCCATGACCAGGCAGACATCGCCGACTATGTCGCCTCCGAACTGCAGGATCCGATCAGCCGTATCACCGGTGTTGGCGACACGCTCCTTCTGGGCGCGCAATATGCGATGCGGGTCTGGGTCGATCCGGTCAAGCTCGCCAACCTCAACCTCACCTTCAGCGACATCAAGAGCGCGATCCTCAAGCAGAATGCGCAGATTTCGGCCGGTCAGATCGGCAATCTTCCGGCCAAGCCCGGACAGGCGCTCAACGTCACCGTTTCGGCGCAATCGCGGCTCGAGACGCCCGAGCAATTCCGCGATATCCTGCTCAGGACAAATCCGGACGGCTCGACCATCACTCTGAAGGACGTCGCCCGCGTCGAGATCGGAGCCGAGAACTACAGCTTCGACGCGCGCTTCAACGGCAAGCCGGCCTCGGGTCTTGGCATCCGCCTCGCGCCCGGCGCCAATGCGCTCAATACGGTCGAGGCGGTCAAGGCAGAGGTCGCCGAACTGTCGAAGCAATTCCCCGCAGACCTCAAGATCGTCTATCCCTATGACACAACCCCGTTCGTCAGGCTGTCGATCGAGCAGGTCGTCCATACGCTGATCGAAGCCGTCGTCCTCGTCTTCTTCGTCATGTTCCTCTTCCTGCAGAACTGGCGGGCAACGCTCATCCCGACCATCGCCGTGCCCGTGGTGCTGCTCGGCGTCTTTGCCGTCCTCCTGGCGGCGGGCTTCTCGATCAACACGCTCACGCTGTTCGGCATGGTGCTGGCGATCGGCCTGCTCGTCGACGACGCAATCGTCGTCGTCGAGAATGTCGAACGGCTGATCCAGGAGGAAGGGCTGTCGCCCAGGGAAGCCGCGCGCAAATCGATGGACGAGCTCAGTGGCGCGCTCATCGGCATCGGCGTCGTGTTGTCGGCCGTGTTCCTGCCGATGGCTTTCTTCGGCGGATCGACCGGCGTCATCTACCGCCAGTTTTCGATCACCATCGTGACCTCCATGGCGCTCTCGGTGCTGGTCGCACTGATCCTGACGCCGGCCCTGTGTGCGACGATCCTGAAGCCTTCCGCCAGCACCCATCATCATGAGCGCAAGGGCTTCTTCGGTTGGTTCAACCGCACCTTCGACCGCAATGTCGTGCGCTACGGCGAGGGCGTTGCGCGGGTGAACCGCAACTGGAAGCGGTCCATGCTCCTTTATGTGCTTATCGTTGTCGGCATGGGAGCGCTCTTCGCACGGCTGCCCAGCGGTTTCCTTCCCGATGAGGACCAGGGCATTCTCTTTGCCCAGGCCTCGCTTCCGACCGGAGCCACCATGGAGCAGACACTCGGCGCCATGAAGCAGATCGAAGATCATTTTCTCGTCGGCGAGAAGGCCAATGTCTCGACCGTCTTCGCGATCGGCGGCTACGGTTTCAGCGGCCAGGGCCAGAATGTCGGGCTCGCCTTCATTCGCCTGAAGGACTGGGAGGAGCGCCACGGCGCGGACAGCCGTGCCCAAGCCATCGCTGAACGCGCCAACAAGGCGTTTTCGACCATGCGCGCGGGACAGGCGCTCACCTTCGCCCCACCGGCCGTGATCGAGCTCGGCAATGCGACCGGCTTCGATCTGCAGCTTGTCGACGTCGGCCGCATCGGCCACGAGCGGCTTATCGCGGCACGCGACAAGCTGCTCGGACTGGCGGGCCAGGACAAAATGCTGACCCAGGTCCGCCCAAATGGCCTCGAAGATGTACCGCAGCTCAAGGTCAAGGTCGACCAGCCCCGTGCCGGCGCCCTGGGTCTCGATCAGGGGGAGATCAACGACACGCTTTCGACGGCCCTGGGCGGTTCCTATGTGAACGATTTCGTCGACCGAGGCCGCGTGAAGAAGGTGTTCGTCCAGTCCGATGCGGCGTTCCGTGGCAGCCTACAGGACATCGACCGGCTCTATGTACGCGGTGCCTCCGGCACGATGGCGCCCTTCTCCGCCTTCGCCGACAGCAGCTGGTCGTTTGGTCCGGCCCGTCTCGAACGCTATAATGGACGTTCTTCGGTCCAGATCCTCGGTGTGCCGGCACCCGGCTACAGTTCCGGCACCGCCATGGCGCGGATGGAGGAGCTGGGCGAGCAACTGCCCGAAGGGACAGCCTTGCAATGGAACGGCATCTCCTATGAGGAGCGGCTCTCCGGTGGCCAGGCCCCCGCGCTCTACGTGCTCTCGATCCTGATCGTCTTCCTGTCGCTCGCTGCGCTTTATGAAAGCTGGTCGGTGCCGATCGCCGTTATCCTGGTGATTCCACTTGGCGTGATCGGGGCGCTGCTGGCCGCGCTGCTGACTGGGCTCAACAATGACATCTATCTCCAGGTCGGGCTCATCACGACCGTGGGCGTCGCGGCCAAGAACGCGATCCTGATCGTCGAGTTCGCCGAAGAGAAGATGGGCGAGGGAATGGATGCGGGCAAGGCCGCGCTGGAGGCGGCGAAGCTGCGCCTCCGGCCGATCCTGATGACATCGTTCGCATTCATCTTCGGCGTGCTCCCGCTCGCCATCTCGGACGGCGCGGGTGCGGGCGGACAGCATGCGATCGGACGGAGCGTGGTGGGAGGCATGCTGACTGCAACCGTGCTCGCGATCTTCTTCGTGCCGATGTTCTTCCTCGTCGTGAAGAAGCTCTTCCGTCAGGATGCGGCACGCGCGCCGGCACCATCCGGCGGCGGAGATGCCCGCCCCTCCGACCTCGAGCCGCAGGAGGCCTGAGATGCGCGGACGTCGCTTTTTCGCCCTCGCTGCCGCGAGCTGTCTTTCGGCCTGCGACATGGCGCCCAAATATGTTCAGCCCGCTCTGCCTGTGCCGCCCTCCCTACCCGCCGCGGCCGGGACAGAAGCGCAAGGAGCACAAAATCCAGCCGACATGGCGTGGCGAGACTTCTTCACCAGCCCACGGCTGCAACGCCTGGTCCAGCTCGCTCTCGACAATAACCGCGACCTCCGGGTTGCGCTTGCCAATGTCGAGCAGGCCCGCGCGCTCTATCGGGTGCAGCGCGCCGACCTGCTCCCGACCCTCGGCGTGAATGCCAGTGCCACCTATCAGGATCTCCCGGGCGGCGTTCCTGCCACTGGAGGTGCGAGCGGGGGCGCCGCCGCCAGTGGTCGCTCCGACATCTACACGGCCAATGCCGGAGTCTCCGCCTGGGAAATCGATCTGTTCGGCCGCATCCGCAATCTCAACAAGGCCGCGCTCGAGCAATATTTTGCTTCGGTCGAGAACCGCAGCGCCGCGCAGACCGCGTTGGTCGCCGAGGTAGCGACGGCATGGCTGACCTTGGCCACCGACCAGGAGCGACTGCGTATCGCAGAAGGAATGGAAAAGGCTTTCGGACAGACCCTCGATCTGACGAAGGCCCGCTTCGCCAAGGGCATCGCGTCGGAACTGGAAGTGCGCCAGGCCCAGACGAGCTTCGATCAGGCACGGTCGGACATTGCCGAAACCAGGACGCTCATCGCGCAGGATCGCAACGCACTCGACCTTCTCGCCGGCACGACAGTCCGCGAGGAGCTGCTTCCTGAAGGTCTGGGGGCCGTAGAAGCGACGGTCGCGCAGCTTCCCGCCGATCTCCCATCGGAGGTGTTGCTCCGGCGGCCCGACATCGCCGCTGCCGAGCACCAGCTGCGCGCCGCCAATGCCGACATCGGCGCGGCCCGTGCCGCCTTATTCCCGCGTCTGTCGCTGACCGCCGCATTCGGAACGATCAGTTCGGGCCTGTCGAACCTGTTCGGCAAGGGCAGTGATTATTGGTCGGTCGCGCCCTCGGCCTCGCTTCCGATCTTCGATTTCGGGAGGAACGCCGGCAATCTGCGCTATGCCAAGGCAACCCGCGACGCCATGCTTGCCCAATATGAGCGTTCGATACAGCGCGGTTTTCGTGAGGTGGCCGATGCGCTCGCCAGGCGCGGAACGATCGATGCCCAGATGGAGGCGCAATCCTCCTTGCGAACGGCCGCCGCGGGCGCGTATCGGTTGTCTGAAGCACGTTTCCGCTCAGGTGTGGACCCCTTCCTAACGACGCTCGATTCTCAGCGCGCGCTCTATGCGGCCGAGCAAAGCCTGCTTGCCACCCGCCTTGTTCGGGAAACCAATGCCGTGGAGCTCTATCGCGCCCTGGGCGGTGGGTTGAAATAGCCGTGCCCGCCGCCGATGATCGTCGGAGGCGCCGCAGCGAGGCGTTCATTGAAGTGGCCGGAATTGCTTGCGGATCGCACGTTCGAACATGTCAGCCTGATCGCAGCTAATGTCGAGGCAGCGGTTCGCCATCGTCAAAGGTAAGCACGCCGGATTCACGCCCCAATCTATATATGATAATGTCCTTTATCACACACTATCGGGAGCAGATCTTGCGCGCCGTGCATGAGAATATCGAAGGCCCTTTTGCGATCGGAGAGGACTTGGCCGTCTATGGTCTGGTCACGGCCGGCGCAACGCTGCGCAGCGGCGTCAAGCTGATCCTGCACGGCACGATCGCCGGCGACCTCGTGATTGAACCGGGATCACGCGCGATCATCCACGGCACCGTCGCGGGGCGCATCCGCAACGAGGGTGGCCGGGTGGAAGTTTTCGGCATGGTCGACGCCGTCGAGAATCTGTCGCCGGATGCCGCCTCGATCATCGACCCCGCCGCCCATGTCCGCCGTGGGCGAGCAACCGCAAACGGGAGCACCCGCGCATGACCGGGACGGCCGCCGTGACACCCCCACAACGCCGCCCCGTCATCCGGGCCGTCAGCTTCGATGAAGTCGGCGAGGCGATCGGCCGCTTGCTCGCCATCGCCATGCCGTCTACGCGCGCGGCCGAAACCGGCGCGTCGGGCAAGGTCGCGGATTTTTTGCTGGCCTGGTGGAACGGCGACGAGTGCGGGCATTTCTCGATCCTGCACCTTTGCAACGTCGATGCCGTCATTGCCGAGGATATGCTGACGATCATGGCCTATCTGGCGCAGGAGTCGACGACCTACGCCGATGCCTGGGGCTACCGCGACGCGATGCACGACCTTTGGGTGCGCTATCGCGGCGACCCCGCCGAGTGCGTTTAAACGCCTCCGAAGATCCACCGCAAAAAGGGATGCCGGCATGATCGAAAATGAGGACGAGGCTTTTGCCGACAACTACGCCGAGCGCGACCAGGCCAAGGCGCTGCGTGAGCAGGCGCGTGCGGGCGGGCTGCGTTTCGAGGCGTATCTACCCGGCGACATGGCCGATTGGCTGTTGGCGCAGGTCGAGCGGGGCCATTTCGTTGATCCGTCCGAGGCGGTGTTCGCGATCGTCAAGAACTTCATCGACATGGAGCCGCACCGCGATTTGCGCGACGAGCTGCTGCGCCGGATATTGGACGAGTCGGTTGCGCGCGGGCTTGAGGACGTGAAGGCGGGCCGCGTTCGTCCCGCCGATGAGGTGTTTGACGAATTGCGCCGGGAGCTGGCGAAGCCCCGCCCCGAGCCGGCCCGCTGGCAGAAGATCGCACGATGAATCAGCTCGCCCCCCTGCCCTCGCCGGCGCTGGCGCTGCCGGCCTTGATCGCGGCGGCCGACGACGCCACGCGGCTGCGCTTCCTGGAGTTCTTCGCCGTCACCATCCGCAATCCGCATACGCGCCGCGCCTATGCGCGCGCGGCCGGCGACTTCCTGGCTTGGGTAGCGGCGCGCGGCGTTGCCTCTCTCGCCGGCGTGCAACCGCTCCACGTCGCGGCCTGGGTCGAGGCGCTGGGGCGCGAGCTGGCCGCGCCCAGCGTCAAGCAGCAGCTCGCCGGCGTGCGCCACCTGTTCGACTGGCTGGTGACGGGCCATATCGTGCCGGTGAACCCTGCCGGATCGGTGCGCGGGCCGGCGCATAGCCAGCGGCGCGGCAAGACGCCGGTGCTGGCCCCCGACGAGGCGCGGCGGTTGCTCGACAGCATCGACGTGACCACCCACGCGGGCCTGCGCGACCGCGCCCTGATCGGGTTGATGGTCTATAGCTTCGCGCGGATCGGCGCGGCGCTGGCGATGCGGGTCGAGGACGTGTTCATGCAGAATAGGCGGCTATGGGTCCGCCTGCATGAGAAAGGCGGCAAGCGCCATGAAATGCCCTGCCACCACAATCTTGAGGATTATCTGACCGCCTATATCGACGGCTGCGGCTTGCGCGAGGATCGCAAGGGGCCGTTGTTCCGCACGATCGCGCGCGGCACTAAGCGACTAAGCGATACCCCCCTGCCCCAAGCCAATGCGTTCGCGATGGTGCGCCGGCGCGCGGACGCGGCCGAGATCGGCACGGCGATCGGCAATCACTCTTTCCGCGCGACCGGGATCACCACCTATCTGAAAAACGGCGGCACGTTGGAGACGGCCGCGACGATGGCGAACCACAGCTCTACCCGCACGACCCAGCTCTATGACCGCCGGCCCGATGACGTTACGCTGGACGAGGTGGAGCGGGTGTTGATTTAGCCCGCCTTATTCACCAAAAGTGTCCTGAAGGGTTGGCGGGAGTGGCGTAAGCCTCTGATCTGAATTAGGAACTGGGTGTCTAAGCCGAACCTGCCGCAGGGCAGAAAATGCCACGGGCCACACCCGCCATGAACGATGATATCGCAAGCTCATTTGGATTCCCAGCAGTCGGCCGCAAGAAAATCACAGCTGCGTTCGACGGTGGCCGGCTTACCTCGGATGGCGGTGTTCTACTGCTTGCACAGGCCGAGCGCGCGATGGGGATTTGCCAGCGCCTGGCGGCTTGTATTGCCGATCCGCGCGATCCAGCGCGGGTGATCCATCGCCTGGATGACATTCTGCGTGCCCGTGTGTTCGCGATTGCGTGCGGCTATGAGGATGCCGATGATCTCGATGCTCTGCGCGACGATCCAGGCTTCCGCCTGGCGCTCGGCAAGCTGCCGGAATCGGGCGCGGGGCTGGCCAGCCAACCGACGATGAGCCGGTGGGAAAATGCACCGACTACGCGCGAACTGGCCAGCATGATGGCCGCGATGATCGACATCTACTGCGCCAGCTATCCCGCCCCTCCGACAGCGGTCACGCTGGATATCGACGACACGTGCGACGTCGTGCATGGCTATCAACAGCTCTCGTTCTGGAACGGGCATCATGGGGAGCGCTGCTTCCTACCGATCCATATCTACGACACCGCGACCGGCAGGCCGGTGGCCATGCTGCTGCGCACAGGCAAGACGCCTTCTGGAAAGGAGGCGGCGGGGCACATCCGACGCCTGGTGCGTCACCTGCGCCGTAATTGGCCCGATACCCACATCACTATCCGCGGCGACGGGCACTATGGTCGACCCGAGGTCATGGCCTACTGCGATGCGGCCCGCGTCGATTACGTGTTCGGCCTGCCCACCAATTCAGCGCTGCGCGCCGATCCCGCCATTGTTGCGGTCGCCGATGCCTGCGCGGTCAAGCGCGCCCAGCGTCAGTGTCCCGTCCTGCGCAACTATGCCGAGACCCGCTATGGGGCAAAGACCTGGAAGTGCCAGCGTCGCGTCGTTGCACGGATCGAGGCCAGCACGCTGGGCATGGACATCCGCTATGTCGTCACCTCGTTGGCAACAGGATCGGCCGAGCACATCTACGACACGCTCTACTGCGCGCGTGGTCAGGCCGAGAACCTGATCAAGCGCCACAAGTCCCAGCTCGCCAGCGACCGAACCTCGTGCCGCTCGGCCAATGCCAATCAGATGCGCCTGATACTGCACACTGCCGCATACTGGCTGCTATGGCGCATCCAGCAGGCGATGCCCAGGACCGCTGCTCTGGCAAGCGCGGAGTTTACCACCTTGCGCCTGCGGCTGCTCAAGGTCGCTGCGCGCGTCGTAGAAAGTGCTAGCCGCATCCGCATTGCCTTCGCTTCCGCCTGTCCGGATGCCGACCTGTTCCGCGCCCTCGTTCTCCGGCTGAAGCCTGCGCCGACGTAGCCCATGCGGCAGCGCCGCAGAACTCCGAGCCCAGCCCTTCAACCCGAAAAGCCCATCAATCCGAATGCGGTGAAACAAACGCCAGCGATGCCGGTCGTCCGCGCAATACAGCCAGCCGCAGCAAATGCCCAGAGCGGGCCCGAAACCGAGCGTCGTGAATAAGAGAGGTTAGGATGACGGAAATTCCCACAATCGGGGGTTGTCGTGCAGCTCGCCAATCCGGCAGGGTTTCCGTTCTGTCTTGTCTTATGAGTTTTGCGCCTGCTGGGGCATCATGAGATGCCCGATCCGGGGTGGCCACCCCGGATCGGGCGGAAGGGGATGGATCGAAGTCGTCTCGGTCGTGGAGGACCGCCGATTAGTGTGATCACCCCTTTCTTTTCCAACAGGCCTGGACGGAAACCAGGGCTTCGGGCCCGGATGACAAGAATAGGACAGCGGAAAAGATGGACAATTCTCTACCACAAACGGTCGGCATCGACATCTCGAAAGCAACCCTCGACGTGTTTGCCCATCCTGCCGGTGACGAGCGGCAGTTCGCGAATACGGTCAAGGGACACAAGGAACTGGTAGTCTGGCTTGGGCAATGGCAGATTGATCGGATCGCTTATGAGGCGACAGGCGCCTACCACCGTCGGCTTGAGCAGGCGTTGGCGGATCTGCCATGCGTTAAATTGAACCCGGCCCGTGCCCGCCGGTTTGCGCAAGCAGCGGGCACTCTTGCTAAGACGGACAAAATCGACGCGACGATCCTTGCCCGCATGGCAGCGACACTACAGCCTCCGGTCCGCCCAGCGATCACGCCGCGACAAGCGAAGCTGGCCGAACTGATCAGCGCCCGCGACAGCTTGGTCCGCGACAAGATTGCCGTACAGAACCAGGCGAAAAATCTCACAATCCCGCTTCTCAAGCGGCAGCATAAACATCGTCTGGACCAGATCGACCGGCATATCGCGCAAGTCGATGCAGAAATCGCGGTAAGTATCGCAGCCGATCCAGCGTTGACGCGCCGCCATCAAATTATCTCAGTGCCTGACTCAGAAGTTCCTCAAGCGTAGCAATACCTTGCAGTTCTGCGGGTGAGCATGCGGATGGAGGCTATCGTTGTCCATGCCGTGGAGGATGCGATGGTGGTTTCCCAATCTTTGGCGAGGCGGCGGCATCGGCCAAGCCATGCGAAGGTGCGTTCGACGACCCACCGCCGCGGGAGAACCTGGAAGCCCGTCGCCTTGTCCGAACGCTTTATGATCTCGATCGTCCAGGCCCCTGATCCGGCGAGGGCAGTACGGAGCTTGTTGCCGGCATAGCCCCCATCGGCAAAAACATGTCGCAGCCACGGGAAGCGTTTCCGCACGGCCTTGAGGACATCGACGGCACCGTCGCGGTCCTGGATCTCGGCGGTGTGGACGAGGACGAAGATGAGAAAGCCGCAGGTGTCGGTCAGGATATGCCGCTTGCGGCCCTTGATCTTCTTGCCCGCGTCATACCCGCAAGGGCCGCCGCTTTCGGTAGTTTTTACTGACTGGCTGTCGATCACACCGGCGCTCGGCGAGGCTTCGCGCCCTTCGATCTCGCGCAGGTTCATCACCAGCATCGTGTTCATGGCCTCGAGCAAACCGGTGTTGCGCCAAGCGTAGAAATAGCGCTGCACCGTCGAGACCGGCGGAAAGCATTTGGGCAGAAGCCTCCAGGCGCAGCCGCTGGCTGCTATGTAAAGCAAGGCATTCACCACCTCGCGCATGTCTGTCGTCCGACGACGACCTCCGCGCTTGGCCGGCGGGATGAACGGCTCCGCCAAAGACCACTCACGGTCCGTCATATCGCTGGAATAGCGCAATCCTTTCCGGCTATGCTCCTGCCGGGCAATACCAGTCCATGTCATTGATCACTCCATCTCTCGCAGGACGGACTGAATCACAACATACTGGTATTGCTCAACAACTTTCGGGGCGGGCTCTCAAGCATTGCCGGCGTCGGCATACGAACTGCTGACCAGCTCGTCGCCACCATGCCAGAGCTAGGAGCACTCGATCCCAAACAAGCAGCCTCCCTTGAAGGCCTTGCTCCGATAGCTCGTCAATCAGGACAATGGAAAGGGCGTAGCTTCATTCAGGGCGGAAGGGCCAATGTCCGACGTGCGCTTTACATGCCGGCCCTTGTCGCCGCCCGCTACAACCCAGACCTCAAAGCGAAATATCAAAGCCTAATCGAATCCGGAAAGCCCGCGAAGGTTGCCGTGGTCACCTTGATGCGTAAGCTCATAGTGATGGCAAATGCGCTCATCAAAGCCGACCGATTGTGGGTCGATAAACGGGCTTGATCACAACGGAAACTTATCGCGGCGGCGGTGGACCGTGATCGGCATGGAAGGTCAGCGCCGCCAATCGTGTTTCCCGGCAAATCGGTGGATCGACCTTCGCCGGCGCACGACCTCACTTAGCGGTTTCATTGTGCAGCGCGGCAATAAATAGTTCACGGCCATGTAACAATCCTTCCCCAAGGCGTGCAGCAGGAGCTGCCTGACTAGACAGCTCAATCCGAGGGGGCATTATGATTAATATGCGCAGCCGCATGGCAATTGCGGCTTCCAGCTTGGCTTTCGTCGCCTTGAGCACCACCGCTGCCTTCGCGGCCGAACAGGCGCCCAATGCCGCTGTTGCGGACACCGCATTGGACGGTAGCGGCCTCTCCGAAATCGTTGTTACGGCGCAGAAGCGCAAGGAGAACCTTCAGGAAACGCCGATTTCCATCTCGGTGATGCGCAGCGACGATCTGGTCAACCGTCATGTCACCTCTCTGCTTGACCTCGGCGACGGCTCCATCCCTTCGCTCAAAATCGCCCCCTTCTATTCGCGCAACTCGGCGTTGATCGTGAACATCCGCGGCATCGGCGTGCTGTCCGATGGCAACCAACCAGCCCGCGACCAGGGCGTCGGCGTCTATATCGACGGTGTTTATCTGGGCCGCGCTCAAGGTTTGGGCACGGCACTTTTCGACATCGAAAATATCGAGGTGCTGAAGGGGCCGCAGGGCACGTTGTTCGGCCGCAACACTGAAGGCGGCGCCGTAAATATCACGACGAAGAAGCCGACCGGCGAGTTCCATTTCAACGGGACCGGCGGCGCCGGCAACTTTGGCAGCTACAAGGGCGAAGTCCATATCGATCTGCCATCCTTCGCCAATATTGCGCTGAAGATCGACGGCGTTGTCGCCCATCGCGACCCGCTGGTGAAGAACCCGCTTTCCGGGTCGGAGGGCTTCAATCAGTATGACAAGCGCGGCTTTCATATCGAGGCCCTTTGGCGGCCTTCGCCCGACTTTAGCGCTGACTATTCCTTCGATATCTCCAGGGACGAGTCGACCTCGCAATATCTGAACCTGATCGAGGCGGGGACAAACATCCAGGCTGCGGCCGCCACAGTCCAGCCCGACCGCGTGCGCACTGCCAATGTCGGCGTGCCGCAGCAGCCCAGCGTCGGCAAGGTCCATGGCCATCGTCTGACGCTAGAATGGCAGGCGGTTCCGGAAATCACCCTGAAGTCGATCAGCTCGTACCGCAAGCTGAGCCAGAGCCAGTTCGACAACGGTTCGGCCGCGACATCCATGTCGACCACTCCCGCCGTGCTTGCCACCAAGGGCTTCACCGGCTTCCAGTTCGCCCGCAACAGTCTCGCCCTGTTCGACCAGGACCAGTGGAGCCAGGAAATCCAAGCGATCGGCGACATCGGCCGCGTGAAGTTCGTCGCCGGCGCGCTCTACTATCGCGAGCATGTTTCGGACAATGCGCAGGCATTCAACACCAATACCTTCACCGACGCGGCCGGGTCGACCTATACGGCCGCTTTCATCGATCCCGCGACTGCACAGATCGACCGCGCCAGCCATGTTACGACGAAGAGCATTGGCGCTTTCGGCCAGGCGACTTGGACGCCCGACATCTGGAACGATGCTATCCACATCACAGGCGGCCTGCGCTGGACCAAGGATAGCAAACATGGTCAGCTGACGATCGTGAACCCCAGCCCCAACGGGCTGAATGACGGTGTGCCTGTCGACCGCAACGGCGTGCGCGGGCCGATCGGACTGGACGCTAGTTGGTCGCGCGTCGACCCTATGGTCAACCTGGCGATCGACCTCAGCCGCGACGTTCACGTCTACGGCAAGTGGTCGACGGGCTACAAGTCGGGCGGCGCTAACTCGCGCTCGCAAGATTATGATCCGTTCAATCCGGAGTCGGTGTCGATCTTCGAAATCGGCGCGAAGACCGAATTCTTCGACAATCACGCCCGTTTCAACATCGCGGCCTATGCCGGCGACTACAAGAATATCCAGGTCGATTTCAGCCGTCCCTACGAAATCGGCGGCGTTCGCACCACACGCACGACGCTCTCGACGATCAATGCGCCGGGCAAGGGCGGCCTGCATGGCGTGGAGGCGGAACTGACGGTCAACCCGTTGCAGGGGCTGACGCTCTCGGCCTCTTATGCCTACCAATATGTCCGCATCCCGGCGGCGGTGAACCCCTATCCGAACGCCGCCGGCGAGATCAGCACTCTCGCGGGCTCTGTTGCAAAAATCGTGAAGCTTGAGCATGCTTGGCGGAGATTGGACGGACGGAACGATGACGGATTTCAAGTGGCGCCATTTCCAGGGTGATGTGATCCTGTGGGCGGTGCGCTGGTATTGTCGCTATCCGATCAGCTATCGCGACCTTGAGGAAATGCTGGCGGAACGCGGCATTTCGGTCGACCATACGACGATCTATCGCTGGGTCCAGTGCTACGCCCCGGAGATGGAGAAGCGGCTGCGCTGGTTCTGGCGGCGTGGCTTTGATCCGAGCTGGCGCCTGGATGAAACCTACGTCAAGGTGCGGGGCAAGTGGACCTACCTGTACCGGGCAGTCGACAAGCGGGGCGACACGATCGATTTCTACCTGTCGCCGACCCGCAGCGCCAAGGCAGCGAAGCGGTTCCTGGGCAAGGCCCTGCGAGGCCTGAAGCACTGGGAAAAGCCTGCCACGCTCAATACCGACAAAGCGCCGAGCTATGGTGCAGCGATCACCGAATTGAAGCGCGAAGGAAAGCTGGACCGGGAGACGGCCCACCGGCAGGTGAAGTATCTCAATAACGTGATCGAGGCCGATCACGGAAAGCTCAAGATACTGATCAAGCCGGTGCGCGGTTTCAAATCGATCCCCACGGCCTATGCCACGATCAAGGGATTCGAAGTCATGCGAGCCCTGCGCAAAGGACAGGCTCGCCCCTGGTGCCTGCAGCCCGGCATCAGGGGCGAGGTGCGCCTTGTGGAGAGAGCTTTTGGCATTGGGCCCTCGGCGCTGACGGAGGCCATGGGCATGCTCAACCACCATTTCGCAGCAGCCGCCTGATCGGCGCAGAGCGACAGCCTACCTCTGACTGCCGCCAATCTTTGCAACAGAGCCGAAAATCTGCCTGACCTGTCCTTACGCGTCAAGTCAGGGCAGGATAGACACCGGATTCGGCCCCCAAGAGGTCAGGATGGAACTTCGCTCCGAAGCAGCAAACCATGAGGAAGTGCGGCGAGTCGCGTTTCCAAGCGCCCGGACCCGCGCAAACGGCAGCGCGGACGCCGAAGAAAGTCCCTGACGAACGCTATGGCGAGCGAATCACTCCAGCAGGAAGCTGTCCCCCATACGGTCAGGAAGGCCCCAGCAGGTCAGGTTGCATCCCCCGATCGGTCAGGGAAGCGCCCCCGGAAGGGCAGGCAAAATCCCCCGTCCGGTCAGGATAAGCTTGCTCAAACCCGCAGAAATGCTGTGCTTTCGGCCTCCTGAATCTGAATCCTTTTGAATCGGAAAAGCTTCCGCTGCGAGCAGCGGCGTTTTGATTCTTTTTATTTTGAGAAAGAGATCGGCGTCGCGCCTGATGCAATCGTTCAATCCCCCCGCCTGGAGGGATACGCGAAGTTAGCCGCCTACGATAGGCTGCCGGCCAAATGACCTTGCGCATGGAGGGTGCATGATCAACTTCGCCAAGTTCGAGATCATCGGCCGGATCGGGGAAATCGACGCGCGGCCGAAAGTCACCCTGCTGTCGGTCTGCGCGAATTATCGCCGCAAGGGTGACGATAACGAATGGCAGGAAGACAGCCACTGGAACCGCGTGAGCGTCTTCAGCGAAGGCCAGCGAAAACATATCGCCGACCGGGCTCAAGTCGGGGATCTCGTGCGCATAGCCGGACGGCTCAAGGACAACTCCTATGAACGCGACGGCGCGACGCACTACACAACCGATCGCATCGTCGAGGAATTCGGGATCCTGGCACCCAAAGGCATGCCGGGGTGAAATATCGGGGAGGGGAGGGCGCAATCAGCAGCGGCGCTCCACCACTTCCGAGGATTAGTCGATGCCCATAGCTGCTCCCCATCGCGCCAAAGCCATTGTCGAAGCCCTGGGTGGGATCTGGCGCGGTACGCGCGGCGAATGCCGGTGCCCGGCACATAACGATCATGGTCCCAGCCTGTCGGTACGCCTGGGCGAGCGGGCGATCCTGTTCCACTGCTTTGCCGGCTGCGACACGCGCGATGTTCTGGCTGCTTTGCGCCGGCGCAAACTTCACGATGCGGAGCCGCTCACAATGCCGCGCCCGAAGGCGGCCGCGGACCATCGCGCTCTTGCACTTCGCCTATGGAAGGCGAGCCAGCCCATCGCCGGATCTCCAGCGGCCGATTATCTGGCGGCGCGCGGTCTGCCGCCTCCCTATCCGCGTTGCCTGCGCTACAACCCGCGCACCATCGTCGGGGCCGGTGAGCGCCGCCGGTTCTTTCCGGCGATGATCGCCGCGGTCGAGAATGATCTGGGGGTTGTCGCCGTCCAGCGGACCTGCCTCGATCTCGCCGACATCCTGCACAAACCCATGCCAAAGCCGAAGATTGCCCTTGGCCTTCTCGGCGACGCGGCCATTCGTCTGGCGCCGGCCGGCGAGGAGCTTGGCCTTGCCGAAGGCATCGAGGACGCCCTTTCAGCAATGGCCTGGTTCGGAACGCCCACCTGGGCGCTGGGCGGGGTCGAACGCCTTGGGCTTGTCGCCATCCCCGAACGGGTCAAGCGTATCATCGTCTATGGCGATCGCGGTGCCGCCGCTGCCGCCATGCTCAAAAAAGCCCGCCCCCATCTCACAGCCAATGGACGCGAACTGGTGCTCCGGCTGCCGGAACGGCACGCGGACTGGAATGATGCTTGGCGTGTCCGCCGGGCCGCCGAGGCGGCCTGAAAGGGGAGGGAGCCTTCCGGCTGATGACCTGGCGCTGATGCCAGGTGTCAGACCTGGAGATGCCCCATGGCCACACACCCCCTCGCGCTCACGCTGCCGCTCGATGATCCCGCCCGTACCGCTGCTCAAGGCATAGCCGACCGGCTGTCCGAAGGATGTCCGGTTGCACGTAACGACCTCCTTGCCGAAATGACCTCCGCTTTCGGTGGCTCGAGCGCCGATGGCCTGTGGTCATTGCGCGACGCCTACGATGTGCTCGAACTCGCGCAGGTCCTCCATCTGAAGAACGCGACGCTCCCGGCAGATGCGAATGCGCGGCTCGCCCAGCTGATCGCTATGACGGCGGCGCTTCCCACGCAAAGCGTGCGTAGCGAAACGCAGATCGCGTTCCAGCAATTCTCGACACCGGCGCCGATCGGCTTCCTTGCCGCCAAGGCAGCCGCGATCACGGCACACGATATCGTGCTCGAGCCCTCGGCCGGGACCGGCCTCCTGGCCGTACACGCCCATCTCGCCGGCGCGCGCCTCCTTCTCAATGATATCGATGCCTGGCGCACGCGTTTGCTGCGTCACGCCTTTCCCGAAGGCAGGCTGAGCACGCATGATGGCGAACTGATCGACGATATGCTCGATCCGCAACTGGTGCCGAGCGTCGTGCTCCTCAATCCGCCCTTCTCGCGAAGCCAGGGGCGCGCGCGCGATCGCCATGCCGCGCTTCGCCATTTGCGCTCCGCGCTGTTGCGGCTTGCTCCAGGCGGGCGCTGCGCCGTTATTCTCCCCGACCGCATCGAGACGGAGGACGCGGATTGGCTGCACGCCACTGCGGGCGCGCATGCCCGGCTGCATCTCGACCTGCCGCCCGATGCCTATGCCAAGCACGGCACCGGCCAGGCAGTCCAGCTCATACTCCTCGAAAAGGACGGGGCAGGGGGCTCGGTCCCGCGCCAGACCTGCACGACGCTCGGCGCTGCGCTTGCGGCCATCGATGCGATGGCGACCCCATGCGCGCCGCAGCCGCAGCCGATCTCCCGCCCCAGCGGATTGTTCCGGGGCCTCACGCGGCGGACCCGCCCCGTCTGCTCGCGTGCGGCGGTGACCCTGCCCACGACCCGCGCGGTCGCCTATCACCGTCTCGACGCGCCCGCACCCGCGGGCGAACCGCAAGGGATTTACCTGCCCTATCGGCCGAGCCGTCTGCTGATTGCCGATGCTCGTGAGCACCCAAGCGCGCTGGTCGAATCGCAGGCAATGGGATCGATTGCCGCACCCCCGGTCGCTTATGAACCCGTGCTGCCGGCCAGGATCCTGGACGACGGCCTGCTCTCGGACGCGCAGCTCGAAACGCTGATCTACGCTGGCGCGGCGTTCGAGCGCGATCTTCCCGGGCGGTTCATATCCAGCGAGGAGGGTCTTTCGCTGTCGCCGGCAGAGGCCGGTAACGCCTATCGGACCGGCTTTTTCCTTGGCGATGGCACGGGCGCCGGCAAGGGGCGGCAGGTGGCAGGCGTCATCCTCGACCAGTGGTTGCGTGGCAACCGCCGCCACCTCTGGATATCCAAGAGCGAGACGCTGGTCGAAGACGCTCGCCGGGACTGGTCGGCGCTTGGCGGCTTGCCGCTCGACATCCAGCATCTCAACCAGTGGAAGCTCGGCACCCCGATCGCGCTGGGCGATGGGATCCTCTTCCTGACCTATGCCACCCTGCGCTCCAACCGCGGCGACAGGGGCACGCGGCTGCGCCAGCTGATCGAATGGATGGGTGAGGATTTCAGCGGCGTCATCGTTTTCGACGAGGCGCATGAAATGGCCGGGGTGGCCGGCGGCGAGGGCCGGTTCGGCGCCACGAAAGGGTCCGAGCAGGGCATTGCCGGCGTCCGCCTGCAAAATCTCGCTCCGCGCGCCCGGATTCTCTACGCCTCGGCGACGGGCGCCTCGGATGTCAACAATCTTGCCTATGCGACACGCCTCGGATTGTGGGGACCGCAGACGGCCTTCGCCGACCGGCGGGCCTTCGTGGAATCCCTGCGCCGAGGCGGCATCGCGGCGATGGAGTTGATCGCCCGCGACCTCAAAGCGCAGGGCCTCTATGCCGCGCGGGCGCTCAGCTTCGCCGGCGTCGAATATGACATCCTCGAGCATCGGCTCAGCGAAGAACAGATCGCCGTCTACAATGCCTATGCCGATGCCTGGGCGATCATTCACAACAATCTGCAGGCCGCGCTCGCCGCCACGCGCGTCACCGACGGCTTCAGCGGTGCCACCTATAATAGCGGCGCGAAGGCCGCGGCATTGTCGATCTTCGAATCGACCAAGCAACGCTTCTTCGGCCAGATCCTGCTGTCGATGAAGCTGCCCTCGCTGATCCCGGCGATCGCCGCCGATCTCGCGCGCGGCGACTGCGCCGTCGTCCAGCTCGTGTCGACCTCGGAAGCGATGCTCGATCGTGCCCTTGCCGACCTGTCCCCCGAGGAGCGCGCCTGGCTCGATATCGAGCTGTCCCCGCGCGAATTCCTGGTCGATTATCTGACCGCGGCCTTTCCCGTGCGCCAGATGCGCACCTATACCGACGATAGCGGCACGGTGCGCTCGGAACCGATGATCGACGAGGCCGGGCAGCCCGTGCTGTGCCGGGAAGCGATGGCCATGCGCGACCAGCTCCTCGAGCAACTCTGTGCGCTGCCGGTCGTCGGCTCGGCGCTCGATCACATAATCGGGCATTTCGGGACGGAGGCTGTGGCCGAGGTGACGGGCCGCAGCCGGCGGATCGTCGTCGATGCCGACGGCCGTCAGCGGATCGAACGGCGCAGCGCGCGCACGAACCTCGCGGAGACCGACATCTTCATGCGCGGCGAAAAGCGCATCCTGATCTTCTCCGACGCCGGCGGCACGGGGCGGAGTTACCACGCCAGCCTCGACGCGCCCAATCAGAGCCGCCGCATTCACTATCTCCTCGAGCCCGGTTGGCGCGCGGACGCGGCGATCCAGGGGCTGGGCCGCACGCACCGCACCCACCAAGCCTGCCCGCCCTTGTTTCGGCCCGTTTCCACCGATTGCCGTGGCGAACGGCGGTTCATCTCGACCATCGCCCGGCGCCTCGACAGCCTGGGCGCGCTGACCCGTGGCCAACGCCAGACCGGCGGGCAGGGACTTTTCGACCCCCGCGACAATCTGGAGTCCGACTTCGCGCGGGAATCGCTCGACCAGTGGTTTCGCCTGCTGTTCCAGGCAAAACTCCAATCGGTCCACTTCGATCAGTTCCAGGCGCTCACCGGTTTGAACCTGGCCGGGGAGGGCGGGGGGCTCACCGAGACCTTGCCCACGATCCAGCGGTGGTTGAACCGCATCCTGGCGCTGCGCATCGACCTGCAGAACGCGATCTTCGACGAATATCTCGGCTTGATCGAAGCACGGGTGGAAAAGGCACGCGAGGCCGGCACCCTCGATCTTGGCGTCGAAACGATCGCGGCCGACCGTATTTCGATCCTCGACCGGACGGTGATCCGGCGCGATCCCGTGAGCGGCGCCGAAACCGAGATCCTGCGTATCGAAACCGAGGAGCGATATCGGCCGCTGACCCTGGAGCGAGCGCATTGGCTTCTGGCCGACCCGGAAGCGCGCGGGTTGATCAACCCGCGTTCCGGCAAGGCCGCCATTTGCCGGCCGACCTTCTCGCTGACGGACGAAGAGGGGCGGACCGTGCGCCGCTATGAGCTGGTGCGGCCGACGCGCACCGAACGGCACCGGCAGGACCTCTTCGCCGAAACCCATTGGACCGACGTGGACCGGGCGAGCTTCGACGAAGCCTGGCAGGCCGAATGCGACGCAATGGCGGCGCAGACGCGCACGCAGATCATCTATCTGGTCACTGGCCTGCTGCTTCCGGTGTGGGGCAAGCTGCCCGACGATCATGTCCAGGTCTGGCGGCTGACGAGCGATGACGGCCAGTCGCTTCTCGGGCGTCTTATTCCGGCGCCGCTGGTTGAGCGGATTGCCAGCGCATTCGGCATCGCGGCCCATGTCGAGATCGACCTCGGCGCGCGGGTCGAGCACGTCCGCACCTCGGGCGAGATCATGCCGATCGGAGCGCTGCGGCTGAAGCGCGCCTTGGTCGCCGGCGATCAACGCCTCGAATTGCTGGACTGGAAGCCCGAGGCGCTGCCGCATCTCAAGGCGGCGGGCTGCTTCACCGAGATCATCCAGCACCGCACGCGGCTGTTCGTTCCCCCGAGCCGCGCCCTCGAGATCCTCGCCAGGATCACGGACTGACCCGCGGCCGCGCCAAGCGACCGAAGAGAGGGGAGGGGGCCTTCGGCCGGGTGGGCCTGAGTGGCTCAAGCCGGCCGACGAGGTCGGCGCAACCCTCGAAGGAGACAACCGATGATCCAGTCCGTGAAGGTCAAGAACCTCTCGCTCTCGAAGGACAATGTCCGCAAATCCAATCGCGATGCCGACCTCGACAGCCTCGCCGACAATATCGCCGCGCATGGCCTGTTGCAGAATCTCGTGGTCACGCCGCTCAAGAAGGCAGGACATTTCACCGTCAAGGCGGGTGGCCGCCGCTTGCGGGCGCTCCAGCGGCTGATCGATTCAGGTCGGCTTGCCGGGGACCATGAGGTTCAGGTGCTGGTGCTCGAGGATGATGCTGGATCGGCCGAAGCGAGCCTTGCCGAGAATTTCCACCGCGTCGCGATGAACCCGGCGGATGAGTGCTCGGCTTTCAAGCACTTCCTCGACAAGGGCGCGAGTGCCGAGGATGTGGCGAAACGTTTCGGCGTCACGACCCGCTTCGTTGAGCAGCGGGTACGGCTTGCCGAACTGGCTCCTCTCGTATTCGCGGCGCTGGCGGCGGGCGAGATCACGCTGGGGGTCGCCCAGGCTTATGCCGTCACGCCCGACGTCGATCGCCAGGCGCGCGTGTTCGAGAGCATGAGCCGGTCCTATTATGGCGACAATCCCGACAATATCCGCCGTGCGCTCCTCAACGGAACGGTCAAGGCGACCGACGCCAAGGCACGGTTCGTCGGCCGCGAGGCCTATGTCGGCGCGGGCGGCCGGATCGAGCGCGACCTGTTCGGTGAAGATGTGGACGAGAGCTGGATCGACGTGGAGCTCATCGAGCAGCTGGCCGCCCAGAAGCTTGAAGCGGCCGCGGAAGCGCTCGCTGCCGAACAGAAGCTGGCGTTCGTGACGCCGGTTCTCGCGACGCATGTGCCCTATGATACGGAGTGCCAGCTCCACGAATATCATCCGCCGCTGCGCGAATTGAGCGGGGACGAGCAGGAGCGCGTCGATAGTCTCTCGGATGAGGGCGACGCGCTCATCCGCGAACTTGAGACCGAACTCGAGGACGGCACGCCCGAGGCCGAGGCGGCTTCGGCGCGTCTCGCCGACATCGAGCGGGAACTCGATACGATCGAGGCGTCGCGCACGATGGTCGATGATGCGATCAAGGACCAGCTGGGCACCTTCATCTATCTGGCGCCCGATGGCAGTCCGCGGGTGCACAGCCGCATGTTCAGCGAGCGCGCCATCCGGCAGGCGGGCGAGGATGCAGAACCCGAAGCACCGTCCGGCAAGGTCGCGGCCTCCCGGCTCAGCGCGACGCTGGTTGACGAACTCGCGACCCAGCGCCGGCAGATCCTGGCAGCCCATGTCGCCTCGGATGCCGGGTTCGCGCTCGATCTCACGATATTCCTGATGGCGCACCGGACGGTGTTCGCCAGCAGCTATGTCCGGGACCACGCGACGTTGCAGGCCGCCGCCGCGAGCTTCCCGATCGTCAGCTTCCGCGATGAAGGTAGCGCGGCGAGCAATGTCCTGACCGAACAGCGCCAGGCGCTCGATGTGAGCTGGGCAGGCGGGAACACGCTGTCGTCCCGCTTCGATGCCTTCCGGCAACTGGATGAACAGGCGCGCGCCGATTGGCTCGCCCATGTCATGGCGCAGACGCTGGAGCCGACACTCAACGTCGACGATGGCGGGCGCCGCAACGGCTTCCACGATCATCTCGGACGGCTGCTCGACATTGATGTCGCGCAATGGTGGCGGCCCGATGCCCAGAACTTTTTCGGGCGGGTGAAGAAGGACGTCATGCTCGAAGCGCTCGACGAGATCGGCGGGCCGGTGCTGCGCGGCCGATACAAGGACGCCAAGAAGGGTGACCTTGCCAATGCCTGCGCTGCGCTCTGTTCGGGGCAGGGCATCGTCGAGGCCGAAGTCCGGGAAAAGGCGCTCTCCTGGCTGCCCGACGAGATGCGGTTCGGCGCGATCGAAAAGCCCGAAAGCTTCCGGAGCTATTCCGCTTTCCTCAGCGATGAAGACGACAGCGACGGCGGGGCAGGGGAGATCGCCCCCGATGGCGATGCTGGCGACTTCGAACAGGCCGCCTGAGGCGAACGCCTAACGGCGGGCGGCGCTTTCGTGTCGCCCGCCGCCCTTCATCGGCGGCGCTGAGACAGCCGCTCTTTCGCGGAGTATCCACCATGACCCAATCATCGGGCCGGCCCTCGCCGGCCGAGACCATCACGCGCGCCATCATCGACCGGCTCGAGGCCGGTGTGCGTCCCTGGGTACGGCCCTGGCGATCATGCGCCGCGCAAGGGCGCCCGCTGCGCGCCAATGGCGAGCCCTATCGCGGCATGAACACCTTTTGGCTATGGCTGGCCGCCGAGCAGTGCGGCTATCGGTCCCGCTACTGGATGACCTATCGGCAAGCACAAAGCCTCGGCGGGCAGGTCCGTGCCGGTGAGCAGTCGCAATTTGCGATCTTCTACAAAGCCTATTCGAAGAAGGTCGATTCCTACGAACGTCCGGGTGAGCTCGTCGATGAGCAGCGCCGGGTCATGCGGTCCTATGCGGTCTTCAATGCCGATCAGATCGATACACTGCCGGGCGATTTCTATCCCGAAGCCCTCTCCCTCGTCCCGCCGGGCGACCGGCTCGGTCCGCGGGCGGAGCGCTTCGTCGATCGGCTGCCCGCGCGGCTGCGATGCGGCGGCGATCGTGCTTATTATGATCTGCGCGCGGACGTCATCACCATGCCGCCGGTCGAGCAATTCGACACGCGCGCCGCCTGGGCAGCCACCATTGCGCATGAGGCCGGCCACTGGACAGGCCATCCAGCCCGGCTTGCCCGATCGTTCGGGAAGCGCTTCGGCGATCAGGCATATGCGTTCGAGGAGTTGGTCGCCGAACTGACAGCAGCGCTGGTTGGCGCCGATGTGGGTCTCCCAACCACCCATCTCGACGACCACGCGGCTTATATCGGATCCTGGCTCGCCATTTTGCGCAAGGATAATCGCGCATTGCTGACGGCGGCTGCGCGAGCCGAGGAAGCCGCCGGGTTTCTGCTGCGGGCAACCGATCTCGCTTGCGAGGATGATCTGGACGAGCAGGCGGCTGCTTGATCTCGCCATGTCGCCGATTGCACTATATCCATATATCCGCTATCGTGGATATATGGATAACGAATCTGTCATCGTCGCGTTGGGCGCGCTTGCCCAAGCCACGCGCCTCGACGCCTTCCGCCTTCTGGTGCGTCACGAACCCGAAGGCCTTCCCGCCGGCGAGGTCGCCAAGGCGCTGGATGTCCCGCAGAACACGATGTCGGTGCATTTGGCGACCCTGGCGCGTGCCGGCCTGGTCACATCCGAGCGGCGCAGCCGGATCATCAACTACCGCGCCGATCTCGATGCGCTACGCTCCGTGATGCTGTTCCTCGTCAAGGACTGCTGTGGTGGCCGGGCCGAGCTCTGCCATCCACTTGCGGATGAACTGCTTGCCTGTCGTGCTGCCTGAAAGGACATCAACATGACGGATCGCCTGTTGAACGTACTGTTTCTTTGCACGGGCAATTCCGCCCGTTCCATCATGGCCGAGGCGATCCTCAGCCGTGAGGGGCTAGGCCGTTTCAAATCGTTCAGCGCCGGCAGCCAGCCCAAGGGCGAGGTCCATCCGTTCACCATTCATCTCTTGGAGAAGCTGAACTACGACGCAAGCCGGTTCCGCTCGAAGAGCTGGGAAGAGTTTTCCGGCCCCGATGCGCCGTCCTTGGATTTCGTGTTCACCGTTTGCGACAATGCCGCCAATGAGCTTTGCCCGGTTTGGCCGGGGCAGCCGCTGACCGCCAATTGGGGGGTGCCCGATCCGGCCGCTATCGAGGACAGCGAAACGGTGCAGCACGCGGCCTTCTTCGATACTTACAGGATGCTGTTCAATCGCATCTCGCTGTTCACCAACCTGCCGTTCGAAGGCCTCGACAAGATGAGTCTACAGAACCGGCTGAACCGGATCGGCAAGGAACAGGGCCGCGCCGACCTCCCAAGCGAAAAGGCACCCAGCGCATGAGCAATGCCGCAATCGATATCGTCATCTATCACAATCCCGAGTGTGGGACGTCGCGCAACACGCTGGCGATGATCCGCAACGCCGGGATCGAGCCGCATGTGATCGAATATCTCAAGACGCCGCCCAACCGCCCGCGCCTGGTTTCGCTCATCGCCCGCATGGGCATCAGCGCACGCCAGTTGCTCCGCGAGAAGGGCACGCCCTTCGCCGAGCTGGGTCTTGCCGATCCGACGCTCAGCGATGACCAGCTCATTGATGCGATGATCGAACATCCGATCCTCATCAACCGGCCAATCGTTGTGTCGCCGCTCGGCGTGAAACTCTGCCGTCCATCGGAAGAGGTGCTCGATCTTCTCCCGTCCGCCCAGCGCGGGGCTTTCACCAAGGAAGATGGCGAGCAGGTCATCGACGCCGCCGGCAAGAGGATCGGGGCGTGAACGCGACCGTTGCGGCACGACCCAAGCCGGCGATCAACAGCTTCGAACGCTATTTGAGCGTCTGGGTGGCGCTCTGCATCGCTGTCGGCATCGCGCTCGGCTATTCGCTGCCGAATCTGTTCGCAGCCATCGCATCGGCTGAGATCGCGCGCGTGAACCTGGTCGTGGCTGTGCTGATCTGGCTGATGATCGTCCCCATGCTGCTCAAGATCGACCTCGGCGCGTTGGGGTCGGTTCGTCAACACTGGAAGGGCGTCGGCGTCACCCTCTTCATCAACTGGGCGGTGAAGCCCTTTTCAATGGCGCTGCTCGGCACGCTGTTCCTGGGATGGCTCTTCCGGCCGCTGCTGCCGCAGGGCGAGATCAACGCCTATATCGCCGGGCTCATCCTGCTCGCCGCCGCCCCCTGCACGGCGATGGTGTTCGTCTGGTCGAACCTGTGCGACGGCGAGCCGACCTATACGCTGAGCCAGGTGGCGCTCAACGACGTGATCATGGTCTTCGCCTTCGCACCGCTGGTCGGACTGCTGCTCGGGGTCGCCTCGATCACAGTGCCCTGGGACACGCTGCTCATCTCGGTCCTGCTCTATATCGTCGTGCCCGTCATCGTCGCGCAGATCATTCGTCGGGCGTTGCTATCGTCAGGCGGGCAGCCGGCGCTCGATCGGCTGCTGGCAACGCTTGGGCCGGTGTCGCTGGTTGCGCTGCTGACGACGCTCGTCCTCCTGTTCGGCTTCCAGGGCCC
The DNA here is from genome assembly GCF_000447205.1 of Sphingobium ummariense RL-3. Lineage (GTDB taxonomy): Bacteria > Pseudomonadota > Alphaproteobacteria > Sphingomonadales > Sphingomonadaceae > Sphingobium > Sphingobium ummariense. The sequence goes on from NZ_AUWY01000135.1 coordinate 34,147, forward strand.
GGCGATCCTGGCTCATCCGCTGGTCATCGCACTGATTGCCATTCCCATCCTCATCCAGGTCTACTTCAATGCGGGCCTGGCCTATTGGCTCAGCCGGCGCTTCGGCGTGGCCTGGTGCGTCGCCGCTCCGGCCGCGCTGATCGGCGCGTCCAATTTCTTCGAGCTCGCGGTTGCAGCCGCGATCAGCCTGTTCGGCCTCAATTCCGGGGCCGCGCTCGCGACCGTGGTGGGCGTGCTGGTCGAGGTGCCGGTAATGCTGTCTGTCGTCAGCATCGTCAAGAAGACGCGGCCCTGGTACGAGCAACGCGTTCCTGCATGATCGCTACACTGCTGGATTCCAGGTCGCTTTCCGACCTGATGGCGGAGCTGAGCGCGGCGGGTCTGCCTGCCAGTGATCTCGCCGAGGCGGGACGCCGCTTCTTTCGGTTCGAGGATGATGTTGGCCTTGTCGGCTATGGCGGGATCGAAGGCGACGGCTCCGACCGCCTGCTGCGCTCGCTGGTCGTGAAGGCCGATCGGCGCGGATGCGGATTGGGCGGTGCCATTCTCACGGCAGTCGAACGCGCTGCAGCTGATGAGGGCGCGACTAGCCTGTACCTGCTCACCACGACCGCCGAGCCTTTCTTTCGCCGTCACGGCTATGAAACAGCCGAACGGACCGACGTTCCTGCCGTCATCGCGCAATCGGCCGAGTTCCGATCGCTATGCCCGGCGAGCGCCGCCCTTTTGTACAAATGGATTGCCTGATGTCGCGTCTTCGTATCCTTCCCGAACCCGATCACATGCCCGCGCTGGACCGTGCAATGATCCGGCCCGATCTCGCCGCCGGGCTCGGCGCGCTTGAGCCGAAACCTCGCATCCTCCTCCTCTACGGCTCGCTGCGCGAGCGGTCGTTCAGTCGCTTCGCGGTCGAGGAAGCGGCCCGGCTGCTCATCCTCTTCGGCGCCGAAGTGCGGATCTTCGATCCGGCCGATCTCCCGCTCCCCGACCAGATCAAGGACGATGATCACCCGGCGGTGCATGAGCTTCGCGAGCATGCGCTTTGGTCCGAGGGCATGGTCTGGTGCAGTCCCGAACGGCACGGCCAGATCACCGGCATCATGAAAGCGCAGATCGACCATTTGCCGCTCGAATTCGGCGGCATGCGTCCGACCCAGGGCCGGACCCTGGCCGTCATGCAGGTTTCGGGCGGATCGCAGTCGTTCAACGCGGTCAACACGTTGCGGCTGCTCGGGCGGTGGATGCGCATGTTCACCATCCCCAACCAGTCGAGCATTGCTATGGCGTTCAAGGAGTTCGACGAGGACGGCCGTCTCAGTGCCTCAAGCTATTATGACCGGATCGTCGACGTCATGGAGGAGCTGGTGCGCTTCACGGTGCTGACACGTCGCCATGCCGATCAACTCGTGGACCGCTATTCGGAACGCAAGGCGGCAGCCGCCAAGCGCGACGCGGCCCAAGATCTGGCCTCACGGTCGAAGGCCTGACGGCCGGGCTCTTCCGATGCGACGCGCTTTCATGCCGTCCTGTGCGTATCGGGAGATCGGGTTGCGGGTGCCCTTCTTAAGGTCCTCTGCGTCATGAATGCCTGACGCGACAGCGCCTTCGCGCCTTTCGCCAGAGGATGCGGCACATGGGCCATCGCGCTGGCGGCGGCAACCCGAACGCTCCGGCCGTGTTGGCGCGCCGAGGCGCGCCTGCCCGCACCACCCGGACCTTATCGGGTTCCCCTTGGGCGTTGCCCGGCGGTGCCGCCGCCGCTTTTTCGATGGCCCGGAGGGTGCGCATCCGGCGGGAAGGCCGCCGGCCCTGCGACACGGAAAGGCAATCCCTCATGACCAGCTCCCTTTCAGCAGTGCTCCAAGCACTCGAACTCGGCCATCTCGACCTGATGGGCGACCAACGCTCGATGGAAGCGCCGCCGCCGGCCGAAGCGCTCGAACAGACCGTCAGCGCCATCTGGAGCGATCTCTTCGCGCTCTTCCCCTTCACCGCGCTCGAACGCGACATCGAGGATCTGGGCTGGGGCTTCGTCAATCTCTTCCACCGCGCGGCCGCCAAGAAGCATCAGCTGATCGACCGCCTGACCGACGAGATCCGGCTCCTGCTCGCCGAGCAGGACGGATCGGAGATCGCGACCGCTGATCTCGAGGACAAGATCGATCTCGCCCGCAAGGTCGAGCAGTCCGCCCAGGCCTATGAGGGGATGCGCGACACCGCGGCGCGCCACTATCTGCATGAGACCGGCCGCTCCTGGGTGCCCGCGACCGGCAACCGCATCTCGCTCGGCACGACCGCTGCGATCGTCGATGGCCGGGCCTATTTGCAGGCGCGGCGCGAGCGGGTGCGCGATGCCAATATGGTCCATGGCACGCCCGTGGTCTTCGCCGGCGGGCGCCTTCGCTTCGCCAGCGACGACGAGGCCAAGCAGTTTGCCGACAATCTGCTGCGGACCCTCAAGGCCGTGCGCGAACGTGTGGGCGACATGTATCTCGTCCATGGCGGCGACATGAAGGGCATCGAGCGTCTTGCAGCATCCTGGGCCGAGCAGAACGGCATCCAGCAGCTGCGGTTCGGCCTTGATCGCAAGCTTGGCGATCGTGCCGGCTTCCGGCGCAACGAGCAGATGCTCTCGGTCAAGCCGCGCTACGTCATTGCCTTCCAGGGCAACGGCGTCACCGAAAGGCTGGTGGTCGAGGCCAAGGCGCGCGGCATCCATGTCGTCGATCGCCGCGGACCGCTCGGAACGCCGCCGGCGGCTTTATCTCGCGGCTGACCGCCGTGCCGGCCGCTTCGGCGGCCGGCTTTTCTCAATCTCGCGGATTCCGGTGCCGGAGGGGAGGGGGCGGGGCGGATGCGTCCCTTGTTCCCTTCGGAGGTTCCGCATCATGTTCATGCCCGATCGCGCCAGTGCGTGCGCGCTCCTTGCCTTCCGCGCCGCGCATGGCCGCCACTGGAAGGCGAAGCTGCTGTCCTTATGGTCGACAGGCCGCGATGTGGACGAAGCCGATGGCGCTTACTTACGGCATCTTCGCAACCAGGCCGGTCCCTCCTGGCTCCGCCAGCTGACGCCGCGCCGCTGGCGCGCGATCGAAAGATTGGCGGCGCCCGGCGATCCGGTGCTTGCAGCCGTGTTTCTCGATCGAGCGCGCGAATTTCATCGCGGCGCGCAGATTGGCGCGCCTATTGCGCTTGCGCCGGCACTGCACTTGCTCGCGATCTCCTGCGAACTGGGTTTGAAGGCGCATCTTTTGGGTCATGGCTGGACGGACGATGCGCTGGCCCGCGATATCCGTCATGACCTTGTCCGCGCCCTCGACGAGGCGCGGCAGCTAGGCCTGCCGGCGCCCGGTCGTCCGCTGGCCGATTTCATCAAGAGCCTCGGCCCGGCCTATGCCGTGCATCGGATCGACGCGCTGGTGGCAGGTGGCTATGCCTGCGACATCGGCGCCGTGCTTTGCGAGACCGGGCAGCTCCTCGATGCCGTGGCGGCCTGCCTGAGGCCAGCCACGCCAGGCGCCGCCACCTTGCGTACCTCCTCTTCCCCCTCCGCGTGATCGTGCAACGGACGTCGTGTCGAGCCCGCGAGTGGCCATGCGAAGGATCTACAATCCCGTCCTGCGGCTCAAGGGACGGGCAGATAAGGCACGGGCGTAAGGTCCGCGAGATGCCGGACCGGCGTGCTCGGCAAAGCCGGCAATATCGGCGGTTTCGCTGGGTGGGCTCCGGTCATGGCCCAAGCGACGCACCGTCCTTCTCCTCATCTGACCCCTAAGCCGGCCGTCCGGCCCATCCAACCCGCAAGCCATCGGGCCGAGTTGCCGTGTGCCACGGCTGCCCGCACCACCCCTTGTCTCGGGGTTCCCCGGCGCTGCGCTGCCGGTGGATGGGCCGTCCTGTCCGCCTTGGCCGGGGATCAGTCGAAGGGACGGTCCCTTGGACCCACATCGAAGGAACTCAGGCCATGCAGAACCTCGTCATCCTCGCCGGCAATGTCGGTGGCACGCCGGAAACCCGCACCACCCAGGGCGGCACCCGCATTACCCATTTCAGCCTCGCCACCTCGCGCCCGAAGCGCGACAGCAACGGCAAGATCCTGCGCGACGACAACAATCGCCGCCTCGAGGACACCGAATGGCACCGGATCACCTGCTTCAACGGCGTCGGCAAGACGGTCGAGCAATATGTCGACAAGGGTATGAAGGTCATGGTCCGGGGCCGTATCCACTACACCCGCTGGACCGACAGCGAGAATATCGAACGCTACGGCGTCGAGATCATCGCCGACGAGGTGACCTTCCTCACCCGCGCCAAGTCCAACGAGAATAGCGGCGGCGGCAACGAGCCCGAAGACGATGAAATCCCCTTCTGAGCTCGGACAGGGCGGCCCGGCGGCATCGCCGCCGGGCCTCTTATCCTGTTCAGGCGCGGCATGGTCCCAAGCGGATCAGCGGGATCGGCATCGCCCCTTGGCATAGCGCTCCCAGCGCAGCACGGTGCCGGTCGCAATCATCGCGCAGCTGAGATCGCCGATGCCGGGCGCGTTGCACCAGGCGCCGGTCCGGTTGCCCTTGGCTTCGCCGGTCGAGACGCAGCGCATGGTGGGGCCAGCCACGCGAATATGCCCGGTGGATGTCTGGCCGCGCGGTCCGCCAAGCAGGCGCACCAACGCATCGCGGGCGGCCGGGCCACTTGCTCTCGGACAGGGCTGGCCGGGGCGGCAGCTGTTGTCGATCTCGCGCGCGGCAATGCCGGCGAGCCGCACATGGGCGCCCTCGCGGCACCAGATCGGGCCATCGCCATCCCAGACGCGCGTCGGTGTGCAGGCGAAGGTCTGATCATTGGGGACCACGGCGGCGGCAAGCAGGAGCGGGAACAGCATCCGGCGGGGCTAACCGACAAGCGGCGGCCTGTCATCCGGACCCGTTGGATGGAGCGGCAGGCAGGGCAAGGGGTGGGGCGCGACATCGGCGGGGACCTGGCCTCCTGGCCGGCGGGTTCGCCCGCTCTCAATCGGCGCGATCCTTGGTCCACCCGGTGACCTTTTGCGATCAACCCGCAAGGGGTCCGGTCGCTTCGCTACGGCTTTTTGGGCCTCCAGCCAAAAAAGTGATCGCGGCCACCGGCCGGACACATCGGGCGCCTGTCGAGCGGGACGAACCCGCCGGCGCGCAAAGGAGCCTCGACATGTTCACCGACATCGCAATCGCTCGCCGCCACGCCTTCAGCCTCTCGCGCAGCCTCATGATGGTCACCTTCGTCATCGCGATCGGGCAGCATTACGGGGTTATCACCGCCGAAGACGCCGACGGCAGCGTCGCCATCGTCACCGAATTCGATCCCTTTGCCTGACGGCTCGACCGGGAGCCGCTCGGCTCCCGGTTATTCCCCGCGCTTCGCTCGCGGCTTGCGCCGAAGACGAGAACCGATTGTTCAGATGCCGCGACTATGCTGCGATAATGACGATTGAGGCTGCGATAGCGAATGCCGGCGATGATGCCCTGTGGGCGCGCGTCACCCAGGAGGTGAACGCCTGGCGCGGTGCCTGTCTGCAATGCTTCGCCGCGGTGGAGGTGGCCGTTACCGAGACTTTGCTGCATCTGAGCGCTCAGCCGGGACGAGGACAGTCGGTGAAGCTACGGCATTTGGTCGGGCAACGGCTCGATGACCTTGCTGCACTCGTCAATGAGGGCGGCCCCTTTTCCGTGGAGGGAAAGGGTGTCGCGAGCCTGCTGGCGGAATTTCGGCACCAGGAAGGGCTGCGCACGATGCTCGCCCATGGCCAGGCGAAGCTGACAGTCGAACGGACCAGTCGATGGGCCGCCATCTTTCGTGTGATCGCGATCCGGGCACGGCAGGCTGATCGTTCGACGCTCGTGATCGAAGAGAACGAGGCGGCGGAGAGGCTTCAGCAGCTCCGTAAGGTATCGCAGAAATTGTGTTCTGCACTTGGCAATCTGCGACGGGCGGTTGCCGTCTGAAAGTCGGATTTCTCTGCATCTATGCGCTGAGAATGGCGGCTCCGGCGCGGCCGGACCGGGCTCTAGGCTTCGCCCTGAGCCTTGTGCCAAGTCTCAGCCCATTCGGGTGACGATCCCTGCCGTGACTGCTCGCACTTCTCAACCCTGCGCGCAAACTATGGCCCGGCCGGTCGCGCCGCGCGCTGGAGGGCAGTTGGCCAGGCCCGCACGCAGGTGCTCATCGTGCAGCAATATGTGCCAGGGACGGTCATGGCCCCGCGCCGCGAGATAATAGGCCGCGCCGTCGCAGCCGACCATGCGGCATCGGGCCTGCCGGTCGATGAGGCTGGCGCCTGCTCCATGGAGCCCGATCAGGGCATCGACATCCTCGCGCATCAACGCACCGCAGCGGCGGCATTGCGATCGGACGAGGATCTGGCGCAGCCGCATCGCCTGGAGTGACGCGGTCCAGGCCGGGGCAAGGCGGAAGAGAGTGGCGCTGCTCGTCATGATGGGCGGAGGATAGCGCCGGGCTCTCCGCGGAGCCAGAGAATCAGGACACCGCGATCATCTCTTCGCGATCCCGCCCGCCAAGACCTTCCTCCTGTCGGCTTGCCTGGCCGGCGCGCGCGCCCGCGCAAGCCCGCTTTGCGGGCTTCTCCACTGCCGTTGCGACCCTGCCGGTGCGCGGCCGCGCTCTGCCGCCGGCCCTTGGCACGCCTGTCGGAAGGCCCCGGCGGGCGGGGCCGGACAGATCAGGAGCGTTCTCATGTCCCAATCCTCCCCGAATGCGATGAGCCAGGCCGAGCGGATCGCCCGCGTCGCCGAACTCAATGACGCGCTTCGCCGGTCCATCCATAGCCCGGGCCGCAACCAGATCGTGATGACTGCGGGCGTTGCGGCGCTGATCGGCGACGTCGCCCTGTTCCGCGGCTTTCGCCGCCGCGCGGAGATCCTCCGGATCGTGCGCGACTATGACAGCTTCACGCCCGACAACGATCCGATCGACGAGCATGATTTCGGCCGCTTCGAGTTCGAGGATGCGATCCTCTACTGGAAGATCGACTATTACGATCTCGAGCTCGCCTATGGCTCGCCGGATGCCGCGAACCCCGAGGTCACGACGCGCGTGCTCACTATCCTGCTGGCCGACGAATATTGATCCGGCGCAGCCATCCCCCCGACCGGGGGGATGGCCCGCATAGTCTGCTTGAGCAGACTATGCGGGCAACGGACGCCGCATCCGCAAATGCGGGAGGGGAGGGCGCGGGTCCGAGATGTCGCGCGATTGCGCGTGGCCGGCGCCAGTGGCGCCGTTCGCTTGCCCGTTCACTGGCTCCAAGGAGACTTATCATGGCCGCATATTTCGCCGCGCATCCCGATCACGCGTTTCTCTTCGCGTTCGGCTGCTTCGCCCTCACCGTCTATCTGTTCCGCTATGCCGGTCCCGGCATTGGGGGTGGCGGCGACTGGTCCTCGCGCGATCATTATGAGCGCAACCTGCGCGATGGTCCTGACGACTATTGCTGAGGTGCCGCGGTCATGAAGACGATCGTCGTCAGCCTGCTCAAGGGCGGGGTCGGCAAGACCTTCCTCGCCAGTCATCTCGCCTGGTATCTTGCTGAACCGCCTGAGCGCCGCGTCGCCTTCGTCGATCTCGACCCGCAGGGCAGCTCGACGCGGCGCCTGGGCGCCGAGCGGCAAGGCGGATTTTCCGCCGACCTGTTCGATCCTGCCGCTGCCCTGTGCGCCGACGGGCAGGCCGGGCTAACCGTGCTCGGTGCCGATCCCCGTCTCCAGATGGTCAAGGCGGCGCAGGATGTGCGCGACTTCATCGGCCGCTTCCCGGCGCTCCGCCCGCATTTCGACTATTGCGTTATCGATACCGGTCCCAAGTGGGACGAGCTCACCTTGAGCGCGATGGCGGTCGCCGATGCCGTGATCGCGCCGGTGCAGGTTGCCGAGGATTCGGTCGAATGCGCCAAGATGCTGCTGACCGCGCTGCGCAAGGCCGAGGCCGCGCGCGCCGGCCGCAAGATCGCTTTCCTCGGGCTCCTCCCCTCGATGGTCAATCCGTTCGACCGGCGCGAGATGGAGAATGCGGTGAAGCTGGCGCATGCGGTCGGCGAGAAGCTCATGTTCCCGGCCTTCATCAAGGCGCGGCCGACCTACAAGCATGCCGCGGAAAATCATCGTCCGGTATGGCAGGAGACCGGCAGCGGCGCCAAGGCGGCGGCCGAGGAGATCCGCGCGGTGCTCGCCGAGATCGAGGGGCGCATGACAAGCCAGGAGGTCGCGGCCGCCTGATGGGCAAGTTCGACGAGCGCATCGAGGAGTTCGGACTTCTTGTCGGCGACCATGAACGGGCGCGCCGGGTCGAGGATATCGAACTTGCGCGCATCCTGCCCGACCCCGGCAATCCCCGGCGCAGCTTCGACGATGACGCGCTCGCCGAGCTGGCCGCCTCGATCGCGTCGCGCGGCGTGCTGCAGCCGATCACGGTTACGCCGCCCGACGCGAACGGCATGCACCGGATACGTCTGGGCGAGCGCCGCTTCCGCGCATCGCAGCTGGCGGGCCTTGCCACGATCCCCGCGATCGTCGTGCCGGTCGGCGAGGGAGTGCAACTGCTGGCCGACCAGATCGTCGAGAACGACCAGCGCGCCAATCTGTCGTCGGTCGAGCTCGCCCATGCGATCGCCCGGATGCTGAAGGGCGGGATGAACCAGGTCGAGATCGCGGCGGCACTCGGCCGATCCAAGCAGTTCGTCTCGCTCTATGCCGCCTATGGCGACATGCCGGCCTATCTCAAGGCGGCCCTGCCGTTTGCGCCTATTCGCCTTCTCTATGATCTGCACCGGACGGCGAGGGACTACCCTGCCGAGGTCGAGGCCTATGTCGCCAGCTGGGGCGACGCCGGCGCAACGCTCGCCGCAGGATCGCGCTTCATCGCCGAACTCAAGCAGACGCACCCGGCGCCGGTCCCTCCGCGGGCGCCTGTGGCACAGCCATTGGCCCCCACCGACCGCGATCCGGTTCGATCGGGCCTCACGGACAAACCCTCCGCGCCGATCCGATCTCCTAGACTACCGGTCTTGGTCGACGGCTTCCCTGCGTGGCTCCCGCTGGCGCCTTTGGTCACGGTGATTTTCGAGGATGGCCGCGAGCGTGAAGTCGCTGCCTCGTCGATCGGTCCGACCGGCGAGAGAAGCGAGGCCTTGCCAACAACTGACCCGCCTCCTCCGCGTTCGTAGTTTATCTTGCACGATGGTTTGGGCCGTACCCTTCGGGGTGCGGCCCTTTTCGTGTCGATGGGCGGGGGCAGCGCCGAAGGCGCCGCCCCTTGCTGCGGACGATCGGTGTTCGAGAGGGGTTCGCTGGCCGAAGAACAATAGTCTGCCCAAGCAGACTATAAGATGAGTTGAGTAAAGGTAAGGGCCGGATAGGCTTGGCGCCGGGGATGTATGACAATAGCGTTGGGGACATGCCCGTCCTCACCTTTCGGCTCGACGATGATGTCGCCCAGCGTTTCGCCGCGCTCGCGGCGGTATCGGGCGGCCGCTCGGCGCTGCTGCGCCGCTTGATCGGTGACGCCTTGGCCATGGAGGCGGGGGAGGGGCATCAGGCGCCGCGCGCCCGCCAGCGCGCAACCTGCCGGGTCGAGGTTCGGCTGATCCCGGAAGAGATCGCCGCGCTCGACCGCGCGGCGGATGTGCTGGGGATGAAGCGTACCGACTGGATCACCACGTTGCTGGCGCGGCGCTTGCGCGCAAACGCGCCCTTGCCGCGCGAGGAGCGGGCGGCCGTCGCGCAGGCGTGGCGCGAGCTCAATCGGATCGGGATCAACCTCAACCAGGCGACCCGCGCGCTCAACGCCTCGGTGATGGTCGAATCCGGCCTCGACGTCGCGCGGGAAGCGGCCAGGGTCGCAAGCTTTAGGTCCGAGATCGTCGATGCGCTCGCCGGTCTCGGGGCCGCGCTCAAGGGCGATCTTCGCTACTGGGACATGGCCGATGCGTGAGGAGGAGGGGGTTCTCCCGCTTCCCAGCCTGATGGAGGCCTGGCGGCCGCCGGCAGGCGGCAAGCGGACCCTGCGCGGCGCCTATGTTCGGATCAAACCGGGCGGAAGCGGGGGCGGGGCCGCCCGGCCGATGTCGATGGGCCAGGCCGAGGCGCGCGCCAAGCTCGAGCGGATCGTGCGCAAGGCGCCCGAGGTGATGGTGAAGGTCTCCGGCAAGCAATATGGCGCTCATCATGTCGCCGAGCATTTCGGCTATGTGGCGCGCCACGGGAAGCTCGCCGTCCGATCGAGCGAGGGCGAGATTATCACCGAGCCGGATCGGCTCAAGGCGATCGCTCAGGACTGGGCGATGCTCGACGAGGCCATGAACGAACATGGCCGGGAACGGCCGACGTCGATGTCGCTGGTGCTGTCGATGCCCGGGGGATCGACCGACGCCGAGACGCTCCATGATGCGGCGCAGGCATTCGCGCGAATCCTGTTCGAGGGGAACCATGCCTATATGCTGGCGCTCCATACCGACACCGATCATCCCCACGTCCATCTGACGGTGGCGACCGAAGGGGCGGACGGAACCCGCTTCAATCCGCGCAAGGCGGATCTCCATCATATGCGTGAGACCTTCGCGCATGAGCTGCGCGCGCGCGGTGTCGCGGCGGAAGCGACACCCCGGCGGGCGCGCGGTCATGTCCAGAAGCGCGTGCGGTCAGCCGCGCTCCATCTCGATGCCCGGCTTGGGGCCGAGGGGCGCAGGCTCAATCTCGCGCAGCTCAACGAACTGCGGGCGCAAAGCTTCGTGCGTGCGGCCGACCAGGAGCGCCGGCCGGAAGATGTCATGGCGCTGGCGCGCCAGAAGCAGATCCGCGGCGCCTATGCCAAGGCCGCCGTCGCGCTCGCCGCCACCGGAAAACCGGAAGATCGGGCCTTGGGGCAGGAAATCGCCGGCTTTCTGGCGGCGATGCCGCCGGCGGTGTCGCGGCGGCTCGCGCGCGCACGGGAGATACTGCAATCCGAACGGCCGCCGCAGGAGCGCCGAAACGAGCCGGAGGGCGTTTCGCCGCCCACAGGTGCGGACGAGGGGCGGCCACCGCCTCACCGGGATCGGGAACGATGATGGCCGGCGCTCCCGCGGGCGGCTTGCCTACCTTGCCTGTGTGGCCTTGGCATCCTATCTGGATGCGATGCCAAAATATCTTGGAAAATAGCGAATTTAGGCGCTGATACGCGCTTCTAGCTTGTTAGAAAAAAGCGTGCTATTATCTAACAGATAGGAGCACAGCCAGTGTCTGCGGTAGCCGATCGGATCATGAAGCGCGTGCGCGGCAAGGGCCGCGGCTGGGTGTTCACGCCCAAGAGCTTCGTCGACTTCGGGACGCGTGGGTCGGTCGACATGGCGCTGTCGCGCCTCGTGACCGCCGGCGACATCCGGCGCATCGGCCGGGGTCTTTATGACTATCCGCGCCAGCATGACAAGCTCGGTGCGCTCAGTCCCGATCCCGCCAATGTCGCCAAGGCCCTCTCGACGCAGAGCGGGGACAAGCTCGCACCGTCGGGCGCGGCGGCGGCGAACAGGCTCGGGCTATCGACCCAGGTTCCCGCCCGGGCCAGCTATGCCACGACCGGCCGCACCCGGGTCAGGCAAGCGGGCGGGCGCAGCCTGACGCTCAAGCACAGCCGCGCACCGGTGCTCGACAATGCGCCGGACTCGGTCAACGCGGTCGTGCAGGCGCTCGCGCATCTGGGGAAGGACAATATCGATAGCGACAAGATCCGGCACTTCGCCGCCCGCCTCGATGATCGCGACATGCGGATGCTCGCCCAGGCCAGGGCCGAGATGCCCGGATGGATGGGCGACGTCGTCTTAAAGATCGGCGCCGCCCGCAATGGATGAGTTCGCACGCAGACCAGCCGAGGATCGGCGCGCCTTTATCGATGAAGCGGCGGCGCGGCGGGATCTGACGCCGATCATCATCGAGAAGGATTTCTGGGTCTGCTGGACGCTACGCCGCCTCGTCATGTGTCCCGACCTCGCCGGTCACATGACCTTCAAGGGCGGGACCTCGCTGTCGAAAGCCTATGGGATCATCGCGCGCTTCTCCGAAGATATCGACCTCACCATCAGCCGCGCGGCGCCGCTGCTCAGCGAAGTCGCCTCGCCGATGGACAGCGACATTACCGGCAAGGAGCGCGAGCGCCGGACCAAGGCGCTCAAGGCGGCGGCACAGGCTTATGTCGCCACGGTCGCCATGCCGATCCTGGCGCGCGAAATCGAAGTCGCTCTCGGCACGGCCGAGGGCTGGAGCCTGGCGCTCGATCCCGACGACAAGGACCAGCAGACGCTGCTCTTCGTCTATCCGCGCACCTCGGGTTACGGGCTCGCCTATGGCGAGAATTACGGCGGCGCGGATGAAAGCGGTTACATCAAGCCGCGCATCAAGCTGGAATTTGGCGCCCGCGGCGACACGGAACCGTTCGCGCTTCGACCGATCTTGCCCTATCTGGCCGAAGACTTTCCCGAGGAACTGCCGGATCCGGTGACCGAGGTGCCGACGCTGGCCGTTGCGCGGACCTTCTGGGAAAAGGTCACGATCCTTCATGCGCTCCATCATAACGGCAAGCTGCGCGAGGGCATGTCGCGCCATTATTATGACGTGCTGATGCTCGACCAGGCGGGCATCACGAACGAGGCGATGGGGCGGATCGATCTGCTCGAGCAGGTCGTGCACAACAAGAGCCTGATGTTCGCGGACAGGTCGGCCTCCTATGACACCGCCGTGGTTGGAACGCTGCGCCTGTCGCCCGATGGCGCGACTTGGGAGAAGCTTGAGCGGGACTATGGCGCGATGTCGGAGATGTTCATGGCCGCGCCGCCGAAATTCGAGGCGTTGATGAAGGGTCTGGCGGCGATCGAGGGGACGATCAACGGGCGTTGATGCCGGAGACCGCGAATGAGCAAGTAATCTAAGTATTTGAAATAGAACGATAAAAGACTGATAATATATCTTATGTTAAATTGCCGGAGTCTGAGCCTCAGTAGTGGGGTGCCCACGTTCGACGGCTGCCAGCTTTCACCAGCCTGAGATCAATTCTCGCGCGTCGCTTTTGCCATTGCGATAGCAGCTTCAAACCGCTTCCTCGTAGGCTCCCGCAATCGAGCCAAGCTGAAAGTCCGTGCAAAATGGGCAAGGACATCGGCTTCCGCTTTGCCTCTTCGGACAAGAGGCAAAGCTAGGCTCGCGAGTTCAATGAGAGGAATGTCTCGGTGAGATCGCCAATCTGATCGGGCCGGTCGATACGCAACCAACTGGCCAGTATCCATCGTTTCGTGGAACACCACGTTCCGGCCATCTTCTTGCACCGATGAATGACGATCGGAAATTGCCTGTGTAACGATATCCTGAATAATCCGGCCTGCCCGCTCCTTTTTGTGAGCGCGGGCGATCCTTTCAATCAGGATGTCTTCATACATTGGCGCCTCGGCCTGAAGTGTGGCGTCGATCAGCCTTTCAAGTCTTGGCTTATACTCTGGCTGATAGATCTGTTCGACCTCTTCCAATGGAACAACCAGAGAGGCGATTTGGTATTCGGTGCCGATTTCGATTGCAGGAGGCGAATAACTTTTCTCGCCATCCTCGGGGCTGGAGGGGCGGACCACGGCGGCTTTGTCGACGGGCCCTGCCATATCGTCATCAGACAGGACATGCAGGCCGCGCCCTGCGCTCTTGACCAAGCCCTTTGAATGAAGCGAATTTCCACGAGAAGGGGAAAGGGCATTGTTTACCAGTTCTTCCCACTTTTCCTCGCCCGGGCGAAAGTTGGCGGGTGCCCGATCTGCGTCGGACAGAGCCAAGACGTCCACCAGCGCCTTCTTTAACTCACCATTGGACCAAACGCGTTTATCAGACATCAGATTGAGAATGGCGTTCTGAACCTGTGACTCGGTGACACGCGTCAAGTTCACATTGGAATCGGGCGCTTCGGCGACGCTGAGGACATCCGTTTTTTGAGCTGGCTCCGGCCAAGCATCAGCGGTTGCACCGCCATCAGCCGGTGATTGCTCTGCCGCAGGTGTAGACTCGGTGTCATCAGGCGAAGGAAGCCGCCAACTACGCAATTCCGTATGACGGCTTATCCATTCTTCGCCATCGTTGACCGGTTCAATTCCTCGCGCGGCCAGAAATGCGGCAACTTCATCAACTACGACCTGCCGATTGCGAACGAAACGCGAGGCAAAACAACGCCAGATCGTCCAACCGGCACGCTCAAGGATACGCTGGCGCATCATGTCATCCGGCCATTTGTCGGGCCCGTGGTAGCGATCCCCGTCGCATTCGATGGCAATGCGCTGGTCGTTGTCACCCTCGACCACGAGATCGATTCTGAAGTTTCCGACACGGACCTGAGTGTTGACCCGGAAGCCGCGTTCACAAAGCAAGTCGAACATTTCTCGCTCGAAGTCGGATTCGCACCGATCGCGCCGATCCTTCAGGTCGGAAGTTTCGGCTGGGTAGGGGCATCGAAAATGTTCCAGGAGGGATCGACGCAGTTGATCGCTCGTGCGCAGCTGATCCAGCTCAACCGAGCGAACAAGGTAGGTTCGATCTCGAGCCCGTGACAAGGCGACGTTGAAGCGCTGCTCATATCGATTGCCCGAAAGCGGGCTATCCTCCCGCTGCGCCACCAACGAGACGAACATGACGTCCCGTTCATCACCCTGGAAAGCGGTCGGATCACCAACCCGAATTGTGTGGCGCTCCATCACCTCAGTTCCGAGGCGCTGTTCGATCTCCTTATAAATGTGCGCGGCCTGGTTCTGACCCAGCAATGTGGTGACGCCGATCGTTCGCTTCGACATCCTTTCGTCTTCCGCGATCGCCGCGATCTCGGAGACGATGAATTCCGCCTCGGGAACATTCACGTCTCCCTTGCGGAAGCCGTCCTCCACAAAAACGTCAATCAAAGGCGGATCCAGGCGTTCGGACGCCATCGGCAACCGCAGCGGCGTCAGCCGATGGCCGTAGAACTGGCCCTTTGAGAATTCGATGATCGGAGCGACGCAGCGGAAATGCTCCGTCAACATTATGGCGCCGCCGGCGAAAACGACCTTGCCGAGGTCGTATAGGGACTGCTCTTCCCGCAAGCAGGAACGATAATCCGCCACTTGGGCCGCGAGGTGCCTGCTGGCGAGCTCATCAGCGCGGGCCTGATCGCGCCCAACGAGCTCGGGGCTTACCTGCTTGTCATCGCCCACGATGAGGATTTTCTGTGCGCGTAACAATGCCGGAAGAGCTGCCACGGTTGATTGTGACGCTTCATCCACGATGACGACGTCAAACAGACCAAGATCGGCCGGCAAGGACTCCGACACCCGGTAGTGTGGCATGATCCAACAAGGCAGAGCCCCCTTGGCGCGATCGGATGCAGCTCGTGCCTCCCGACGATATCGCCCTGCCCGTTTGCCGGTGCCTTTGCCGATCCTGCGAACCGCATCCGCATAGGCCGCCAAAGCAGCCTTCACGCCGTCGGTAGCCTTCCGGCTTAGCTCGAGCCAGGTCCGCAATTCGATCGAACGTTCGTAGGCGCCCTTAAGCAGGGCCTCCTTTTCGGCTCTCTCAGTGCCAAGTTCCTGCAAACGGGCATGACGATCAATGCGTGCAAGCCAAGTGCTAAGTCGCCTGAGCTTCCAGCGTTTGACCCAATCACCCGGGGTGAGGCTATCCTCCATGCCTTCGACCGGTTCGGAACGGAGCGTCTCTGCCCAACGAGAGCCGCCCGATGCCGAAATGGCTGTGCAAACGGTCTGAATCGTTTCGAACGCCTCTGAAAGACCTTCGATGTGAGCAAGCCTGAGGGTCAGGTCTTGCCATTCCGAATGGAAGGCCTCGTTAGAGACATCCGGGTTGCCCAAAGCGCGCACTGCATAGTCCTGCAACTCGCGGGCAATGTCGCCACCAGCCGATGCTAGGGAAGCGATCAATCTGGAGCGTATGGCTTCGGCGCTCTCGAGCCGGTATTTCAACCGGTGCGTCTCGACCACTTCACACAGCTTGCCGGCGGACGGGCTACCCTCTGATACTGACAGAGCCCAGCCGGCAATGATCTCCCGCGCCCGGCCATCGACAAGCTGCTGTTGGGAGACAAGCGCGCCGACGGTCTCGAGGTGTTGTTGTTGTGCGCGCATGCGCTTGGCAATCGCGATGCCATCCTGATCGATCTGGTCGCCCACGCCCAGCAAAACGAGATGGTTCCAGGCTTGGCGAAGCTTGCGCGAGCGTTTGATACCGTCGATGAACCGTTGAATCTCGAGCCATTCGTCCGCGTTTCGCGGCGCCTCGCCAAGCAACGTAACCTGCGCCAGCTTTGCCTTGACCTTCCCGGCGAAGAGACCACCCACAAAACCTAATGCCGCCTTGCCTTCGCAAAGCCTCTGCAAGGCCTCAAGCAGCTTTTCATCGTCGAGCGCGTCATCTGGCACATTGATGGGCCGGGTTAGGAAGTGGCTCCCTTCTAAGATAAGGTGGTCGATGTCTGGCTGGAGACGAGCAATCGCCGCCAACATCTCTTGGTCCTCGCCGCTCCTAGCGTCGCGAATGGCGTCCGCCGTCCACGTATATGGTGCTGAGGCCACTTTCGTATCCAGGACGCCAAGCTCATCCAGCTCATGCGCCAGGCCGGCCAATTGAGCTTCGGCTTCCGCTTCCGATATTCGAAGGTTCGGCAATGTACCTGCGGCGATCTGTCGGCGCAATTCTTCGGCCCGCGAGAGATCGCGGTGAACGGGCAGCAGGCCGTCAATGGAAGGCAGGCTGGCCAATTCCGGGATGGGAACGCCCAGATAGCCGATGTCCTGTCCAACCTTCCGTCGCGCCTGCCTGAGCGCCACGATGTCGCTATCGTCGAAACGGGGAGCGTTTTCTGGATCGGCATCAACATCATCCGGCAACCAATTTGCCAGTTCAGGTTCGACCACTACCATCCGTGCAGCCCGCACGGGTTCGATCGTTTCTCCGTCCAGCACGACGGGTGACACTGCCGTTCGTCCGATCGCATCGACTTCATTATCAATTCGGGCGAGGCTGCGGTGCAGGTTGTCGATCTGATGATCGAGGTCAGATATCTGTCGTTCAAGCTCGTGGCGGCGCAGCCGCTGGAGCTTCTCGGCAATGATGTCGACCGATTCCTGAAACTGCTTCAGGCCGTCGCGGTCGCTGTCGAGTAGGCTCACCGCAAGCGGTCGCACCGCCTCAGGCAGCTTGTCGCGCAGGACACGCAACGCGGGTGCCTTTTGTGAGGTGACAAGCACCCGCTTGCCCAGCGCAAGGTAATGGCTGATGATGTTGGCGATCGTGTGCGTCTTGCCGGTGCCCGGCGGCCCCTGGACCACAACGCCCGGACGCACTTCGAGCCGTTGCACCACCTCGACCTGCTCGCGATTGAACGGTTTGGGGAAGAACAGATCCCTACCCGAGCCGTCTGATGAGGTGACGCCGGGAATGGTCGATATACCACGGAACTGCGGGTATTCGGGTTCTTCGATCGTATCGGACGGCTCGACCAATAGGGCGGCAACGGCGGCAGGTAGATTGGGGGCCTCCGCGCCGTCCAGTAGGGCCGCCCGGAAGCGCCGGAGATCTTCCATCAGCTGCGTCGCGCGCCGTTCGCGCTGAAAGAAGGCGAACGCGGTGCTGACCTGTAAATGCGTCTCGACTGAGGGTATCCGCCGCGCCCCGGCCGGATTAGCATCCGGCACATATATGCCATCTGGATCGAACAGGGCCGAGGCCTGGCGCAACACGGGCTCGAAGCTCTCGGGTGCGAAGGGCGAGAGCGCTACCTCGTCCAGTGCCGCCAGGAATCTTTCCGAGGCCGTGCGCCATTGGTCCAGCGCGTGCAGGCCCATCCGGTCGAGCGGATCAATCTCAAGGCCTGGATCTGCCTCAAGGCGTGGACGCGCTTCGATGCAATGGGTTTGCTCATCGAGTGAGAGCTCCAAGGTCATCGACAGCAGAGGGTAACGCAAACGCTGGCCGTTGCGGATCAGCGTTGCAAAGCCAATGCCGCATACCAGTTCGAGCGGAACGTCGCTGACACCTTCCAACTGCTGGCGCAGCATATAAAGGGCGTTGTACAGCTTGATGGTTTCGCGGCGGGGCTTTTCGCGTTCTGCCCATATTCTCCATGCCCCTTCTAGCCAGGTATGGAAGGCCGCCTCAACACTGTCTCGACGCTCATAATCGGACAAGGCGATGTGTTGCGGCGCTTCTTCCGCGTCAAGCAATTCGAGCTCGACAAGGCCGGCTGTGGCGATTTCCACCTTGAGTGACGGTATCGCTGCTACATCGTCGCGCAGGGATAGCCAGAGCGCCAGTTCCTGGTTCGGTGGCGCTGGCGGCGCGATCTTGGCGAGCCGTTCAACGCGCAACCAGACGGGATCATCCCCAGACCCCTGATCGAGCGACACGCCAGGCAGTCCGGCAACCTCATCTTCCGTCGCGACAAAGCCGCGATGACTGCGATAATCGAGTTCGACCTTCAGTCGATCGCGCTCGGTGGCCTCCACATAGTCGATCAGGCTTATCAAACGAGCATGCGCGGCCGTCAGCTCCGGTCCTTTCGCTGCGCGGGTGGCCATCACTTCATTTCCAACTTGCAAATCATCTTGCTCTTCTGACGAGAAGTCCTGAAAATTCTGCATATGGGAGTCGATGCGCTCGACAATTGAGCGCGCCAAGGGGTGACGGAAGCTGTGCAGTTCGCCTCTTATGAGGCCCAGACGCTCGTGATCATCGTAATGGAAATCGACAAGGTCTTCGATGGCGCGAAGATTGTCTTCAATTGCCATGGCGGCAGGCAGCCCCAAAGCCTGCATGGCAGCTATGATATCAAATCCGTTCATGGCGTCGCAGGCCCTTCCGGATTGAACCGGAAAAAGCAGGCGTGGATATCAATTACCCGCATCGAGTGTAGGTTTGTGATAATTGAAAGCCCCCCAACAAGATACCGTTATCGATTTCCAATCGTGTTCATTTGCCGTAACGTGCCACAATGTCGTGTATTTGGTTAAGATTGAAGGCGACATCCCAAGACCACTCGCCAAACCCACCGCTCGAATTTACCGCTTGAACCCACTCATCCAAGGCCTCTCGTTTGGCCTTATTCTGCTCGCTATCCGTTCCCTTGATCTCCAAGGCGAGCGTCTTTCCATTCGCCAGCCGGACGATGAAATCGGGAATGTATCGGCGGCGGGATCCCTGCCAGAGATAGTGTATCTGAAAACCAAGGTGATCGTTCTTGGCATAGGCAATTACGTCGTCGCGGCTTTCAAATACGTTTGCGGCATACTGCTCCCAAGCGGAGTCCCCTACGACATGGCTGATGTGTGACTTGCCAGTCGGCATGTTTGGCTTGGTCGTGTACCACGCGCGCATCTGGCCGGTGCTGCCAATGGGGTTCTCTTCATCGAATACCGGCGTCAACGCCGTGGTGTTCTGCTCGGTCACGAACCGGAGCACGTGCCGCACGATCAGGTCGATATTGAGCGCGATCAAAATGCGGCGGCGAACCGCATCGCTATGGAATAGCGACGGGATATCGATCTTGTCAGAGCGTAGGAAGGTTTCGACCAGCCGAATAAGCTGGAAGACGAGGTACTCCTCGTTGCCCTGGAAGTTAGTCTTGAGCTCGGCAAACGCCTTGCGCGCCGCCACGAATGTCAGCCGCTGAACACGGAACTCCTCCGGCAGAAGTGACAAATCGATGGCCGTTACCTTGCTCATGTCGGCTGCCCCGCCGAGCGCGGGAGCGATCTCGGCGCTAATGACGGTGGCAACCGGATCGAGCATCAACGGCTCGACCTTGGCCCAATCGACGGTGAGTTCCGGTTTCACGACGGACTCGATGCGAAGCACGTTCGGCCAACGCAGTTCCAAAGAAGCCCGGTCGGGCACCACGTCAATCTGAGTGCTGGGCTTGGGCGGCGGCGGGGCTTCCCCGCCCTCTCCCGGCTCGTAGATCGAAAGCGGCACGCCGAACACGTTCACATATTCAGGAAGGAACAGCCCGTCATCGTCCTTGTCATAACCGACACGCCGTAGGCCGCGGCCGATGACCTGTTCGCACAGCAGCTGTGATGTAAAGGCGCGCAGGCCCATGATGTGGGTGACATTCTTCGCGTCCCACCCCTCGGACAGCATGGCTACCGAAATGACCTTCTGGAGATTTTGGCCAGCACCGCCGCGCTTGCCGACATTATCAACGATCTCCCGCAGCAATTCTTCTTTCTTCATTCCCCGAAGCTGCTCCTTCCGTGTCTCCGGGATGGCAGCTTCGTCGATCACTTGCTCTAGCCGGGCCTCGTAGCCCTTGTCGGCCCCGGCAGTTTCCCCGACCTCGGCCTTCTCCATGACGCGGGAGTCCACCCGCAAGGTCTTGCCAGGGGCCTGAAGCTCCGGCCAGTGGCAATCGCCCTGATTGAAGAATTGCTCGATGCGCGCAGCCGTTTCGGTCCGGTTGCACACAGTGAGCATGACGGGCGGGGAATGGTGCTTGCTGTCCGCCCACTGCTTGGCTGTCGCGCGCCAGTCGGCACCAAGGATCGTATAGGCGTCCTTGACCAGCTTCGGCAGCGCCTCATGAGGTTCGGCCTTACGGTTCAGATCCTCTGCGACCGCCGGATCGCGATAGATGTGGTAGAGCTTGGAGCGCAACGTCTTGGCATCGGGCATAGCATCGTCCCGCACCACGACACGCGGCGTTTTCACCAGCCCCGCTTCAATCGCATCGTTAAGGCCAAAGTCGGAAACGATCCAATCGAATAGCGCGGTGTCGGTGCTGGCCTTGCCGGTCGGCGCGAAGGGCGTGGCGGACAGGTCGAAGCACCGCTGAATGCGGCGGGTCTTGTGCAGGCGGTCCAGCCCCTCGATCCAGCGAGTGGCCTCGTCAAGATCGATCCCGGCCTCTTCCGCCTGCTTCTTGCTGATCTTCACCTCAGCTGGCTTGCGATAGGCGTGGTGTGCCTCGTCATTGATGACGACGATATCCTTGAAGGCAGCGAGTTTGCCCAGGACGCGGCGGGTAAATGCCTCGTCGGTCTCTGCGCCCTTCTTGACGACCGAGCGTTTGGGTTCGGTGGCTGGCATTAGCGTGTGCCAGTTTTCGATCAGGACTTCGGCCTGATTCAGCTTTTGGCGCAGCGCTTCGGACGGGCACAGATTGAACTCGTCGTAGTAGCTGCCGGCGCTGGGGATCAGCACTTGGAGTCGCCCCTTCACCGTTAGCAGGCCGTTGACGAAGTCGGCGGTGGCTGATTCAGTGCGGCAGTGGGATTGTCTGGCGGGTTAGCGGCGATGGCGATGGGGCGTGATAGCGAGGTCCAGTCCGATTTGATCGTGACGTGGGCGGAGATACCGCGTTCACCGGGGCATGTTTTCTACGACAAGCTCCAGAAGCTGCTGGCCGAGGCGGGCTTCGATGGCTTTGTCGAGAAGACGTGCAAGCCCTATTATGCGCCGCGGATGGGAGCCCCGTCGCTGCCGCCGGGCCGCTATTTCCGCATGCTGCTGATCGGCTATTTCGAGGGCATCGACAGCGAACGCGGGATTGTCTGGCGCTGTTCGGATTCGCTGTCGCTGCGGGAGTTCCTGCGACTGTCGAGCCGCGACAAGGTCCCTGATCATAGCTGGTTGTCGAAGACGCGGAGCCGCCTGCCGCACGAGGTACATGACCAGATCTTCGGCTGGGTACTGGCCCTCGTCGCCGGGCACGATCTGGTGAAAGGCGAGCGGATCGGCGTCGATGGCTCGACCATGGAGGCGAACGCCGCGCTGCGTACCATCGTGCGGCGTGACAATGGCGAGACCTACCGCGAGATGCTGGTGCGCATGGCGCAAGAGAGCGGCATCGACACGCCGACGATCGACGACCTTGTCCGGCTCGATCGCAAACGCAAGGGCAAGAAGCTGTCGAATGCGGACTGGGCGAGCAAGACCGATCCCGACGCGAAGGTCGCGCGGATGAAGAACGGCTCGACGCGTCTGGCCTACAAGCCCGAACACGCGGTCGATCTCGACACGGGTGTT
The DNA here is from genome assembly GCF_000447205.1 of Sphingobium ummariense RL-3. Taxonomy (GTDB): domain Bacteria; phylum Pseudomonadota; class Alphaproteobacteria; order Sphingomonadales; family Sphingomonadaceae; genus Sphingobium; species Sphingobium ummariense. The sequence goes on from NZ_AUWY01000135.1 coordinate 56,205, forward strand.
ATCGTGGCAGCGCCGATCCACCCGGCCGACAAGGGCGACACGACAACGCTCGACGCCACGCTGGAGACGGCAGCACGCAACCTCGCCGACATTGGCCTGGCGCCGACGTCCGGGGATCCCTGCGATCTTGTGACCGATAAAGGCTATCATTCGCGCGAGCTCCTCAAGGGTCTCGACGGCGACATCTGGAAGACGCGCATCGCCGAGCCGGCACCGCCGAATGGATATCTGCGCTGGCACGGCGACGAGGCTGCCCAGAAGGCCGTCTACGCCAATCGGTCTCGCCTGAAATCCGCCGTCGGACGCAAGGCGATGCGCAAGCGTGGTGAGATGGTCGAGCGTAGCTTTGCCCACGTCCTGGATCGCGGCGGCATGCGCCGCGCGTGGCTGCGCGGGCGCGAGAATGTTCACAAGCGTTATTTGATCCACGTCGCCGGGTTCAATCTTGGCATTCTCATGCGCGCCCTGTTCGGTTGCGGCACTCCGAGGGGCGCCAGGGGCGCATCCAAGGCATTCTTGTTCGTAGTTCAGACCGATGTTGCGCTCGTCATCGCCCTCGTCGCCGAGTTCGACGGAGAAAGGGCCATGCTCCTCATCGTTTTTACCCCTGAAGGCGCTGACAGACCCGGCTGAAAACCGACTTCGTCACCGCGCTG
>NZ_AUWY01000136.1 GCF_000447205.1 Sphingobium ummariense RL-3
GGGGTGCCGGGTGCGAGCCGTGTTTCCTCCGCCGGGGCGGGCGGGGGAGCGGTATCGGCCGGAATGGGCTGCGGGTCGGACGCGACGGGCGCGTCCGGCTGGATGGAAGGTGCTGCCCGGCCCTGCGTGCCGTTCTCGCCCGCCGGCTCCTGGGCCTGTGGGGGAGCGGGTTCGGGCGCCGGACGTCGCGGCGCCGCCTGCCGGGGGGCGGGGGCCTGGCGTTGCTGCGGCGCTTCGGCAGCGGGTGGCAGGATAACCGGCGGGGGCACCTGCACCGTAGGCGCGACAGCGGGCCGCTGCGCGGTTCCGGGAACAGGATCGCGATATACGTCCAGCTCGGGTCCCTGGCGTTGCGACGGGCCGGAGGGCTGGGCCTGATCGCGGGGCAGGGTGAAGACAGGCTGCTGCGGTTGGTCTTGCTGCTGCGCAAGGGCGGGGGCCGAGGGCGACAACGCCAGCGCGGCCAGAAGAAGGGCAGGACGGATCCCCATGGGCCAAGCCAAGGCAATGGCGCCGCTGAACGCCCGGTGAACGGCGCTGGCACGCAGCACGGCGATGACTTTATGCGTGCAATGGCGTAGATGGCCCGCCATGACCGATATTCCCCAGCCTCTTCACCTCGGCCGCGCCAGCGCCCTGCCGCAGCGGCCCGAGGACGCCGTCCTTGACTATGTCCCCAATCCCCGCCCGGGCAAGCCCTATCTGGTGCGCTTCACCGCGCCTGAATTCACCTCGCTCTGTCCCGTGACGGGCCAGCCCGACTTCGCGCATCTGGTCATCGACTATGCGCCGGCGGCCACGATCGTTGAATCCAAGTCGCTGAAGCTGTTTCTGGGTGCCTTCCGCAACCATGCCGCCTTCCACGAGGATTGCACCGTCGGCATAGGTGAGCGGCTGTTCGACGAGATGCAGCCGCACTGGCTGCGCATCGGCGGCTACTGGTATCCGCGCGGCGGCATCCCGATCGACGTCTTCTGGCAGTCGGGCGAGCCGCCTGCGGGTCTGTGGCTGCCGCCGCAGGACGTGCCGGGCTATCGCGGGCGGGGCTGAGCCATAGCGGCCTGCAGGAAGCCGCGCGTTTGACCAACGCGCGACAGGGTTCGACGAACGACATTGGCGGCGGAACGCCCCGCTTGACCGGTGAGGCGAAAGCGCCGATTCCCGACGCCATCACGGCGCCGGCGTTTCCGCCGGCGCTTGAGGCTTGTCGGAGTCCCCGTTTCATGTCCCTTGCGAAAATTCTTCCCTTTCTGGTCGCGGCCGCACCGCTCGCGATCACCACGCCCGCGCTCGCCCAGCCCGCCCATTCGGGCCCCGCGGCCGATGTAACGACCCAGCTGCCGCGCGGCGCCGCTCCCAGCCATTATGCGATCACCGTCACGCCCGACGCCGCGAACCTCAAGTTCATGGGCAAGGTGCGGATCGACCTGACCGTGGCACGGCCGATGCCCACGCTGGTTCTGAACGCCGCAGACCTGACCTTCGGCGCGGTGACGCTGACTCCCGCAAAGGGCAAGCCGGTCAAGGGCACCGCGAAGGTCGATGCCGATGCGCAGACGGTCACATTCGACTTCGGCGGACCGTTGGCGGTCGGCGCCTATACGCTCGACATCGATTATGCCGGCATCATCAACACCCAGGCGAACGGCCTGTTCGCGCTCGACTATACCGACAATGCGGGCGCATCCAAGCGCGCGCTCTTCACCCAGTTCGAGGCGCCCGATGCCCGCCGCTTCGTGCCGAGCTTCGACGAGCCGAGCTACAAGGCGACCTTCGACCTCAGCGCCGTGGTGCCGGCCGACCAGCTGGCGGTGGGCAACATGCCGGTCAAGAGCAGCGCGAACACGGCGGGCGGCAAGAAGCTGGTGACGTTCGGCACCACGCCCAAAATGTCGTCCTACCTGCTGTTCTTCGGCCTTGGCGAACTGGACCGCGCCACCAAGATGGCGGGCAGCACCGAGGTCGGCGTCATCACCGGCAAGGGCAACACCGGCAAGGCGCAGCTGGCGCTGGACGCTTCCGCCGCGATCCTGCCCTGGTACAACGACTATTTCGGCGTGCCCTATCCGCTGCCCAAGCTCGACAATGTCGCCGGCCCTGGCCAGAGCCAGTTCTTCAGCGCGATGGAGAATTGGGGCGCGATCTTCACCTTCGAGCGCGCGCTGCTGGTCGATCCGCGCTTCACGTCGGAAAGCACGCGGCGCACGATCTACGGCATCGTCGCGCATGAAATGGCGCACCAGTGGTTCGGCGACCTGGTCACCATGGCTTGGTGGGACGACCTGTGGCTGAACGAGGGCTTCGCGAGCTGGATGGCGACCAAGGTCACCGACAAGCTGAACCCGCAATGGGAGATGCTGCTGTCCCGCGTGGACGGACGCGAGTCGGCGATGAGCCTGGATGCGCTCGCCACCACCCATCCGGTCGTGCAGAAGATCACCACCGTCGACCAGGTGAACCAGGCCTTCGACGCCATCACCTATGAAAAGGGCGAGGCGGTGATCGCGATGCTGGAAGGCTATGCCGGCGAGGACGTCTGGAGGAGCGGTATCCGCGCCTATATGAAGGCGCACGCCTATGGCAACACCGTCACCGACGACCTGTGGAAGGCGGTGGAGGGCGCGGGCGCCAAGGGGCTGGTGTCGATCGCGCACGACTTTACCAGCCAGCCGGGGATTCCGCTGGTGAAGGTGGACAGCGCGCAGTGCCAGGGCGGAAACACCGTTCTCACGCTGTCGCAGGGCGAATTCAGCCGCGACCGGAAGGACAAGACGCCGCTGCGCTGGAACGTCCCCGTGATGGCGCAGACCGTGGGTGGCGCACCGCAGCGGCTGATCCTGCAGGGCAACGGCCAGGTCACGCTGCCGGGTTGCGGCGCCTATGTCGTCAATGCCGGGCAGACGGGCTATTTCCGGTCGCTCTATCCCGAGGCGAACGTCAAGGCGCTGGCGAAGGACTTCACGAAGCTGGCCAGCATCGACCAGAACGGGTTGCTGGCGGACAATTTCCAGCTGGGGCTGGGCGGCTATCAACCGATGGGACTGGCGCTGGACCTGGTGGACGCGGTGCCTGCGACCGCGAGCCCGGCGGTGATGGCGGAGGTGCCGGGCTATCTGAACAGCGTTTACACCATGCTGGAAAGCGACAAGGCGGCGCAGGCGCGCGTGGCCGCCTATGGCTCCGCCAAGCTGACGCCGGTGCTGGCCGGCATCGGCTATGACGCGAAGGCTGGCGAGGGGCCGCAGGTGCCGGTGCTGCGCTCCAGCCTGATCGCGACGCTGGGCGGCATGGGCGACAAGGCGGTGGTGGCGGAGGCGAACAAGCGCTTCGCCGCGCTCGCCTCCAACCCTGCCGCGCTTGACGGACCTCTGCGCAACGTCTGGCTGCGGATCATTGCCGCCAATGCGGACCAGGCGACCTGGGACAGGCTGCGGGCGATGGCGAAGGGGGCCAAGACCGACCTGGAGAAGAGCACGCTTTTCGCCCTGCTCGGCGCGGCGAAGGACGAAGGACTTGCCGCCAAGGCGCTCGACCTCGCCCTGACCGACGAGCCCGGCAAGACGACCAGTGCCGCGATCATCGCACAGGTGGGCGCCGAGCATCCCATGCTGGCGGTCGACTATGTGCTGGCGCACCGGCAGCAATATGAGGCGCTGATCGATGTGTCCGCGCGCAGCCAGGCGCTGGCGCGGCTCGGCGGCGGATCGGCCGACCCGGCGATGGTGACCAAGCTGGATGCCTATGCGAACCAGTATTTGACGCCAGAGTCACGCAAGGTCGTGGATCGCGCCATCGCCGCGATCAAGACGCGGATCGAGACGCGGGCGCGGCTGAAGCCGGCGCTGACGGCCTGGTTCGCCGGCAAGTAAGGGAAAAAGGGCGGTGGAGGGATCCACCGCCCTTTTTTCGAGGTTGCCTATTCGGGCAAGCCCAGCGCTTTCGCGATGTCGTCCCAGGCGACGAGCTTGAAGTTCTGCGCAGCGGCGGCGTTGTGGCCGTCCTGCGCAACGAAGAGGCCATGGGGATAGGTCGGACCGAAATCGCCCAGCATCAGTTCGATGCCGTCGGTCTCCTCCGCTCCGCCGACAGGGCCGTCGACGATGCGGAAGCGGCCGACATAGCTGTCGTCGGTCAGGCGATAGACGACATAGGCATTGTCACCCTGACTGGAAACCAGCACATAGCCGTCCTTTTCGCCAATCGGGGCGATGGCGACACCCTCGGCATCATCGACGAGGTTCTTGCGGTCGACCGCTGCGATTTGCGTCGGGGTGATGGAGCCGCTGACGCGCGCGTCGAAGCGCCAGAGGCCGACATCCTCTTCCGCGACATAGAGGATATGCGTGCGGTCATCGACGGCGCAGCCTTCCGACTGGGTGCCGAGCTTCATCGTGCGGACGATGCGTGCGGTGGGGACGGCGGCGGAGGTGTCCAGCAGAAGCTGGTTTATCGTGCCGTCCTTCAGCACGACGAAGGCGGAAAGCCCTGTGTCGTCGCGACCGAGACAGATGCCATATGCTTCGCCCTTGCCGCCATCCACAGTGCCCAGCGCGGTCAGCTTTGCGCTTGCGGGGTCGAGGCGGAACAGAGCGACCTTCGCATGGGCGACGTCGTTGCGGTCGCTGGCGGCGACGATGATGCCGGTGGCGCCACCGAAGTTCACACCGTCCTTCAGATCGACATTGTTGACCCGGCCCGCGTCGAGGAAGTCGCGCACCTTGCCGTCGAGGCCATAGACATAGAGCCCGGCCTTCTTGTCGGTGCCCACGATCAGGCTGGCGGCAGGGTCGGCCGCGTTGCGCCAGATCGCCGGGTCGTCGGCGGCGTCGGCGTTGGCGGTGCCGACAGGCGCGGTCTCGCCGCGCGCGGTGACGGTCACGGCCGGGGTCGCATTGGCGATGCGGACCGCGACCGGGATGTCCTTCTCGCCCGCGGCGCAGGCCGACAGGGCGAGAAGGGGAAGGGCAAGAGGCCGGGTAACCCGCATCAGAACTTGACCCGTGCGCCGAATTTCATCGTCCAGCTATATTCCTCGAACTGGAGCAGGTTCCGGCGATCGCCAACGGTGTTGTACGCGAAATATTTGGCGTTGTTGATGTTCACCCACTCATAGAAGACCTGGATATTCTTCGTGACATCATATTTCGCGCTGAGGTCGAGCTGGAAGTGGTTGTCCACGATCCGGTCTTCTGCCGCCACGTCGCCCAGTTCGTCCAGATATTTGGAGCGATAGGTGCCTGCCACGCGCAGCGAGACCGGACCCTTTTCGTAGCCCAGGGCGACGTTGAAGGTATGCTTCGATGCAGCCGGCAGGTCGATCTTGCGCAGGTCGCTGGCGTCGCCGTCGTTCGGCACCTTGCCCGTCGCGTCGGTGTAGGTGTAGTTCGTCTGCACCAGCAGCCCGTCGAGCGGTGCCGGCAGGAAGCGAAGCGGCTGCGCGTAGCTGAGTTCGAGGCCCCAGATTTTGGCGGTGTCGCCGTTGACCGGAATGGTCGCCTCGTCATAGGCGATGCCGCGATATTCGCCCGGCTCGTCCAGGTTCACATCGACGATGAAGTTCTTGACGCTCTTGTAGAAGAAGCCGGCCGACAGGGCGCCGTTGCCGGGCAGATAATATTCGATCCCTGCGTCGAAATTCCATGCCTGATAGGGTTTCAGATCCGGATTGCCGAACTCGCCCTCGCGCTCGTCATCGTCATTCTGTTCGATGGTGAAGTGCGGCGCGAGCTTGGAGAGCTTGGGGCGAACGAGGCTCTTGTAGCCGGCCGCGCGCAGCACCAGGTCGTGCTGCGGTTCCCAGCGGATCGTCAGGCTCGGCAGCCAGTCGCCATAGCTGCGCTTGAACTGGTTGGGAGTGATGAGGATGATGTCTTCGTCAGCGGTCGTGCCGTCGGGCAGGGTGCCGTCTTCCTCGATGGTCGTGACGGTGCTGGCGCGGATGTCGTTCTTGGTGTGCTCGTAGCGCACGCCGCCGATGACCCGAAGCGTGGCGCTGTCCCAGCGGCCAAGCAGATAGCCAGCGGTGATGTCCTCGCTGACCGAATAATCGTCGAGCGTGGAGTCGAGCAGCGTGTCGAACTCGTTGAGTTCGAAGGCGCTCCGGTTCGCGTCGAAGAAGCTGCGGACCGCATGCTTGCCGACTACGGGCGAGATATCGGTGATGCGATAGGTCTGCCGGCCGAGGACGTCGGCGAGGGTCAGATCGTCATTTTCCCAATATTCGGTCTCCAGATTGTAGCTCTTGTCGCGCCACCGCGCCTTGGCGCCGGCCTGAACGGTGAAGGTGCCACCGTCCATCGCGAATTCGTGGCCCAAGTCGAACTTGGCGGCCCATTCCCGGTCGCGGGAGTCGGAAAGCGTAGTCAGTTGCACGCTGTCGAGCTCATATTCCGAGGGATCGGAGAAATCCGCGATCGCGCCGGGGCGACCGCCGACCGAATAGAGCGGCTTGCGCGGGTCAGCGAAGTCGAGGCCGATCGTCAGGCCGCCATCCTCGAACGTCCGTTCGAAATTGCCCGGGTCGATCGATCCGTTCTCCCGCTCGGATGACTTGGCGTAGCTGACCGAATATTTGGCATGCCAGCCGTCGGTGTCTGTCGTGCCGCCCAGCACCAGGCTGCGGATCCGCTGGCGCTCGAAGCGGTCCTTGATGGAGCGCTGGACCGACAGCTCGCCGTCCTCGTCGCTATAATCGATATCGGCGCCGCTGCCCGAAATCTCTCCCGCATCCTCCAGCTTCAGGCTCGTCTCGCGACGATATTCATGATCGTCGAACTGGCTATAGATGCCGCGCGCATAGAGCTTGGTCGAGGCACCGGCGCGAAAGTCGAGGTTGAGGTTGGCGGAGGTGCGGCGCCGTTCGACGTCATAGTCGCGATAGTTCAATTCTTCCGTCGTGATGAGGCCGTCATCCTCGTCCCACCCGTCGGCCTCGACATTGTCGGTCTCGAAGCGGCGCTGATAGTAGGAAATGCCGCCGGATATGCCGAAATTGTCGGATACCCGCTGCGAGAAGTCGACGCTGCCCTTGGGCGTCAGGAATTCCGAATAATTGTTGTAGCTGCCCTCGCCCTTCAGGGTCAGCAGGTTCTTGCTGCGTTCGAAGGCGCTGGTCGTGTTGATCTCGATCGAGGCGCCGATGGTATCGGCGTCCATGTCCGGCGTCAGCGACTTCTTGACCTCGATGGATTCGATGCTGTCGCTGGAGATGACGTCGAGCGCGACCGAGCGGACGTCGCTTTCCGGCGCGGGCAGGCGGACGCCGTTGACCGCGGTCGAGTTTAGCTCCGGATCGAGGCCGCGGACGGAAACGAAGCGCCCCTCGCCCTGGTCGTTCAGGACGTTGATGCCGGGCAGGCGGCGCAGCGATTCGGCGACGTTCTGGTCGGGGAACTGGCCGACCGCGTCGCGGGTCAGCACGCTTTCCACGCCGTCCGCCGCGCGCTGGCGGGACAGGGCGCTGGTCATGTTCGCGACCTGACCGATGACGATGATGGACGCGTCGATGTTGGAACCGATCCGGATGTCGGCATCGACATCGCCGCTTTCGGGAACGGTCACGCTGCGCTGCACGACATCAGCGCCGACATAGCGGGCTTCGATGGTGTAGGTACCGGCCGGAACCTCCGGAAAACGATAGGAACCGTCCTTGCCAGCCTCGGCCACCCGGCCCAGTTCGATGATCCGGAGCTGCGTCGATTGCAGGGCGCGGGTGCCGGTGCCGTCGGTCACGGTGCCGCTGATGGTGCCGGCGAAGGCGGCGGCCGGAGCGGCAAGCGCAAGAATCATGGCTGCACGGCTGGCGCCGCGGAAAAGGCTGGTCATCGGTGGAACTCCCCTGGATCGGCTCGACGGGGAGCGCCGGAAAATGCCGCCCGCCGTCGTTCGCAGGGGCGACTGCCGCTGTTTGTTTACAGGATGATGCCTTGTCCATTACCGTCGGATGACCAATGCATGTCTCTTATGTGACGTTGCATTCCGGCCACAGATCAGAGCGGGTTCGAGGCCTGGCGCCTGAGCCGCAGATAAAGCGCCGCGATCACGCCAGCGAAGACGATCACCGCCAGCGGCACGCTCCAGGGATTCTCGTCCACCAGCGCCAGTGGGGCGTCGCTGTTGGTCGCCGCCACGATGCCGGCGAAGGCCACGCCGAACAGGCTTTCGCCGACGATGAAGCCGGTCGCCATCAGCACGCCCATGCGCTCGGCGAAATCGGGGTTCGCCTGCCGCATCGCCCAGCGGTTGTAGAAATGGCCGACCACCGCGCCGACCGGGATCAGCAGAGTCAGCGCCATCGGCAGATAGATGCCCATGCCGACCGCAAGCGGCGGCAGGCGCAGCTTGCCGGCCTTGCCCAGCATCTCGTCAATCGCGATCACGACCGCGCCGATCAGCGCGCCGAAGCCGATGAGATTCCAGTCGAGATCGCCACCCAGCACGCCCTTCGCCAAGGCAGAGATCAGCGCGGCCTGCGGCGCGGGCAGGGCGGTCGCCTTGGCGCCCGGCGCGCCGGCGAAGCCGAAGGCGCTGTTGAGCAGATCCAGCACCGGCGGGATGACCAGCGCGCCGAACAGCACACCCAGCACCAGCGCCAGCTGCTGCTTCCATGGCGTCGCGCCGACGAGCTGGCCGGTCTTCAGATCCTGAAGATTGTCGTTGGAGATGGTGGCGACGCCGAAGACAATCGCGGTGGTGAACAGCGCATAGGCGATCAGCGCCTGGCTCTGCGCCGGATCGCCGCCCGACCCGTAGATCGCCGCGAGGATGAGCGATGCGCCCAGCACCGCGAGGATGCCGACGCCCGAGATCGGGCTGTTCGACGCGCCGATCAGGCCGGCCATATAGCCGCAGACCGAGGCGATGACGACGCCCGCGACCAGGATGTAGGCCAGCGTCAGCGCGATGATCGGGACGGGATTGGCGGCGATCGGCCCGCCCTGCGCGAAGACCCACAGCAGCACGCCGATCGGGAGCAGCGAAGCGAGGATGGTGCCCCCGACGATGCCGATGGGCAGGTCGCGCTCGGTCAGTTCCAGCAGGCTGCCATCGCCCCCCTTGCGCCGCTTTGCCGCCGCCATGGCGGAGCGGATGCCGCTGACGATTGGCCCCAGGATCTTGAGCAGGGTCCAGATCGCCGCGATGCCGATCGTACCCGCGCCGATGAAGCGCGCCTTCATGCGAAAGGCGGTGCCGACGATTTCCGACAGATCGGCGCCCGCGGGCAGGGGCGCGGTGAGCCAGGGGACCAGTCCGATCCAGCTGATCAAAAGGCCGAAGAACATCGCCACGCCGACCGACAGGCCGACAAGATGGCCGACGCCGATCAGGGCCATGGAGAAGCTGGTGGAGAGGGAGGTGGCACCCGCACCGAACTTGAAGAAGGTGGCGGCCTCCTCCGCCAGGATGCGGGTCTTCGCGATGATCGAGAAGGCGGCGGCGGCCAGCGAGCTCATGAGGATGGCGGCAAGGCCGCGCTTGTTCTCCTCCAGCCCCTCGCGCGATCCGGCGCCGACCTTCAGCACCTCGGCCGCCGCGACGCCTTCGGGATAGGGCAGGTCGGAGCCGGTGACGAGCGCGCGGCGCAGCGGCACCGAATACATGACGCCCAATATGCCGCCCAGCGCGATGGTGAAGGCGCTGAGCCAGTAGGGGAAGCCCTGCCACCAGCCGATGATGACCAGGCCCGGCAGCACGAAGATGATCGCCGACAGCGTGCCCGCGGCCGAGGCGATGGTCTGGACGATGTTGTTTTCCAGGATCGTGCCGGTCGCGAAGAGCCGCAGCACCGCCATCGAGATCACGGCGGCCGGGATGGAGGTGGCGAAGGTGAGACCGATCCTGAGGCCGAGATAGACGTTCGCGGCGGTGAAGACGAGCGTGATGAGCCCGCCCAGGATGACGCCCCTGATCGTCAGTTCCGCCATCGGCGTGGCCTTGTCCGTCGTCACCTGCGTCCCCCCTTCGGATTCTGTGTCATGTGCTGGTAATAATGTTGCTTGGATTTGGATCAATCGGAAACTGCCGCTAGTGGCGGGATCAGGAGGCTCCGTTCGTCCCCGCGTCGGCCAGCACGGCCCTGTCCAGATAGCGATCCACTTCCTTCGTCCAGAGCGCATAGCCCCTGGCGTTCATATGCAGCCCGTCCTGCCGGAACAGCGAAGCGTCGGGCAGGCCATCGGGCGCGAGGAGCAGCCTGCCTACATCGAGATAGTCGAACTTCATCGCCCGGGCCCGCGCTGCGACGGTCATGTTGACCGCGGCCATGCGCGGCCAGAGCTGCCAGCGCAGCGGGCTGGGCTTCAGCGAGAGATAGGCGATATGCGCCTTGGGATAATCCGCGCGCAGCTTGCGCAGCAGGGTGAGGACGCCGTTCGCCACTTTCTCGGGCGTGTCGCCCTCAGCAAGGTCGTTTTCCCCCACATAGACGACGACCGAGCGCGGCTTCGCGCGGGGCAGCAGGCGGGAATAGTAATGCAGCACGTCCGGGGTCGTGGCACCGCCGAACCCCCGGTTCACCGTGCCGATGTCGGGGAAGCTGCCATGGATGTTCCACAGGCGGATGCTGGAGCTGCCCAGGAACAGCGTAGCGTCGCGGAGCGGCTCCCCGGACTCATTGGCCTTGGCGAAGGCCTCGATCTCGTTGGAGAAGGGGAAGACGGGATCGGCATTGATACGCGGCGGCGCGTCCTGCGCCGCCAGCGTCGGCGTGGCGAGCGCAAGGCCCAGCAGCGCGGCCGCGAGCGCGCCGTGGGCTGCCCTGCGCGCCTGGAGGCGCTCAGTGCCGGTGGAGCGGCCGCAGCTGATACTTGCCGTCCGCATAGGCTCCGAACATGCCGGTGATGGCGGGGTGGTCGACGGGTTCGCCGCTGTCATCGGTGATCAGGTTCTGCTGGCTGACATAGGCGACATAGCTGGACTCGCCATTTTCGGCGAGCAGATGATAGAAGGGCTGGTGCTTGTCAGGCCGGCGGTCCTCCGGAATGGCCTCATACCATTCCTCGCTGTTGGCGAAGACCGGATCAATGTCGAACACCACGCCGCGGAACCCAAACAGGCGATGCTTGACGATATCGCCGATGCTGAAGCGCGCATGCGCGATGGGAGGAGCCGTGATGCCTTCGCCGAAGAGCTGAATCGTTTGTGCCATGTTGCCAATTTAGGCGACCTGCGCGGCCTTACAAGAAAAATAGCCGCACCTGCTTGGCAAGGCTTCCTTCATCCGCTAATGGCCGCCGCTCGACCGGCCGCTGCACTGCTTCAGGCCTTCTGCGGAGAGGTGGCAGAGTGGTCGAATGCGCCGCACTCGAAATGCGGTTTACGGCAACGTAACGTGGGTTCGAATCCCACCCTCTCCGCCATTTACCTGTTCACCGACATTCGCCCATAACCGCCAAGAGCCGCAGACTTCTGCGGAAAACTGTGGCGTAATGGGTCGCCGATGTTCGTTGTCGTCCACCTGAAAACGCGATAAAATGTGGGTGAAACTGTGGTGGAATGAGGGGGGTGTGGTGGAACCAACCCTAACGAGGTATCCCATGGGGAAACTGACAGCTAACGAAGTCAAATCCTATCACGACGGTTTCCGGAAGAGCGGAATTCCGCATCCAACTAACTCATGGACATCTTATCGAACCCGCCTAGTGAGGCCAGAGGACCATGACTAGCATGTGGATGACTTGGATTGGTGCTCTCAAACAAACGCGAACCGCTCTCTACAAGATGCATTGAAGGCGGGGGAAGGCTGGGGCCTTCGCTCGGACGCGAGCAGCGCTATTACAGCGATTTCGCGCCCAGGCTGGATCATGGCGATGGGGCGGTGCTGAAGGTTCAGCACTGGCTCCAGGCGTCCGGCGCGACCGACGCCCGCCTGTCGAGTATGGCCGCCATAGGTGGACTTGAGAAACGGACTTTGTTGCGCCGTTTTCTAAAGGCGACGGGCCTTCCCACCACCGACTATTGCCAGCGGCTGCGCGTGGCGAACGCGCAGGAATTGCTGCGGTCGAGCGTGCTGCCGATCGACCGGATTGCGTGGGAGGAGGGCTATGCAGACACGTCTTGGTTCCGAAAGCTGTACACCCGCATCGTCGGGCTGACCCCTGGCGAGTATCGGCTGCGCTTCCAGGGGCGATGACGGCTAGATCGTCGGGACGCGCAAACGCATCGGCCGGCTTGGGATGCCTCGGGCGGGGGGGAGCGGACTTACTTCCGCAGGCCATAGCGCGCGGCGGGTTCTGCGTTGAACATCGATTGCAGCAGCGTTCCGCTTGCGCTGTCATAGGCTTCGAGGAGAGACGTGTCCGCCAGCGACGGCGCGATCACGGGTTCGCCCTGCTCCAGGCCCGCCATGACGGCATCGACGCAATCTTCGGTTGTCATGACGATGGCATCGGGCAGCGGGTCCAGTTCGGCGCCCCCGGCCACGTCCCATCCTTCGGAAACCACGGCGCCGGGTAGGACCAGCCGGACATTGACGCCCGTGCCTTCGACTTCATTCTGGAGATATTTGGTCAGGAGATAGACGTAAGCCTTGGTGGAGGCATAAACCGGAATGCCGATGCCGGGGAAGGGCGCGAAGCCCGCGCCCGAGCCGATGTTGATGAGCGTGCCGGCACCCCGATCCGTAAAGCGCACCAGCGCGGCTTTGGACAGGGTCGTTAGCGCCGTGACGTTGAGGGCGATCATGTTGGCGATGACATCGTCGGGCGTTTCGACCAGCGTCTTGATCGTCGAAAAGCCGGCATTGTTCACCAGGAACGACACCGAAGGGTCGCCGGAAATACGCTCCGAGACGGCGGCGACGCCAGCGGGATCGGAAAGGTCGGCGACCAGAACGTCGGCGCGCGCCGAAAAGCGGCTTTCCAGATCGGCCTCGATGGCGCGAAGCCGGTCTTCACGCCGCGCGACGAGCACGAGGTCGTAGCCGCGCGCGGCGAGACGATCGGCGAACAGCTTGCCGATACCCGAAGAAGCCCCGGTAACGATCGCGGTGCCAAGATTCCCAGACAAATCAGTTTCCTTTAGCATGTGGAGAGGAGCCGATCGGGCGAATACCCAATGTTATGCGTCGCAATATGCTACCGATCTGTGCGGGGCCATGACCAATCGCCTCATGAAGCGGGTGACATATGTGCTCACGCCCGCGCGTGGCGGCGGGCAGACAAATATTCCCTACTCTCTCCTGCGCTTAAGCCGTCCTGGCCGCGCGTGCAGGCGCTGGTGGGTTGAGCGTGATTGCGACGTTTGGGCTGCATCAAACCGTCCTAGCCGCCACGCCGGAAAGCTCCCAAGGCACAATCGCGCGCGTTAGCGCACCGCTTGGCCCTCAGGAGTTACCGTGAGCACCATCGTCGATCGTCACAATCTCGACTTTCTGTTGTTCGACATGTTCGATCTGGAAAAGGCGCATGCGTCCGGTCCCTTCGAGGGGCAGGACCGGGAGCTGATTTCCCAGCTTCTGGATACGGCGCAGCGCATCGCCGAGGCCGAATATCTGCCGACCGCCGCTTCGCTCGACGCCGTTCCGCCGACATTCGAGAATGGCAAGGCGGTGATGCCGGCCTATGTCGGCCGTGCGCTGAAGGCCTATAGCGACGCGGGCCTGTCGGCGCAGAGCTTTCCGGTGGAATTTGGCGGGCTGGGCATATCGCACACGGTCAGCATGACCGTGAACGGCATGTTCAGCGCCGCCAATATCGCCATCGCCAACTATTTCCTGCTGACCGCTGCGGCGGCACGCCTTTTGCTGGCGTTCGGGACGGAGGAGCAGAAGTCTCGTTACGCTTCGCACATGATCGCGGGACGCTGGATGGGCACGATGTGCCTGTCCGAGCCGCAGGCCGGATCGTCGCTCGCCGACATCACGACACGGGCCGATCCTGCGGGCGACGACGCCTATCATCTGCGCGGAACGAAGATCTGGATTTCGAGCGGCGGCCACAGCATGAGCGAGAATATCGTTCATCTCGTGCTTGCCCGGCTTCCCGATGCACCCGCGGGCGTCAAGGGCATCTCCCTGTTTCTCGTCCCGCAAAAGCGCCTGAATGAAGCGGGCGAACCGGGGGAGGACAATAATGTCACGCTGATCGGCCTGGCGCACAAAATGGGACAGCGCGGAACGACCAATTGCCAGCTCAATTTCGGGGAGGATGGTCCCTCGGTCGGTTATCTGGTCGGCAAGCCCAACCAGGGGCTGCACGCCATGTTCCACATGATGAACGAGGCGCGCATAGGCGTGGGGCATGTCGCGACCATGTCGGGGCTGGTGGGGTATCTCTATTCGCTTCAATATGCGACCCAACGGCTTCAGGGCCGCCGCATCGGCCAGAAAGATCCCGCATCGCCCCAGATACCGCTGATCGAGCATGTCGACATCAGGCGGATGCTGCTGGCGCAGAAGGCGGCGGTCGAAGGAGCGCTTGCGCTCTGCACCTATTGCGCGCTGCTGGTCGATGAGCAGAAGAGGGCGGAGGAGGCGGATCAGGCCGACCTTGCCCTGTTGCTGGAGGTGCTGACGCCGATCGTCAAATCATGGCCCTCCGAACACTGCCTTGAAGCGAACAAATGGGCGATGCAGATATTGGGCGGGGCGGGATATACCAGCGATCATCCGCTGGAGCGCCTGTATCGCGACAATCGCCTGAACCATATTTACGAAGGCACTTATGGCATTCAGGGCATCGATCTTCTGGGACGGAAAGTCCGGCTGGCGGAGGGGCGGGGTCTCGACCTGCTGCTTGAACGGATCGACGCGACGATCGCGGAAGCGGCGCATATTCCCGCGCTGTCGAGCCACGCGGCCTGGCTGGCCGAAGCGGTCGGCTGGGTCAAGGAGGCGACCAGCGCCGCGCTGGCCGAACCCGATCTGGAGCGCAGCCTTGCCAATGCGACGCTCTACCTCGACGCGACGGGGACGGTGGTGATCGGCTGGCTCTGGCTGTGGCAGGCGATCGTCGCTGTCCGCATGGAAGAAGGCGGCGCTGCCAGCAAAGCGTTTTACGAAGCCAAGCGCGCCGCCTGCGACTATTTCTTCCGCTACCAGTTGCCGCGCGCGCAGATCGACTTGGGGCTGGTGAAGACGCTGGACGATACCTGCCTTGCTACCACTCCCGAGCAGCTTAGGGTCGCCTGACGATCCAAGTCTCGGCAGACATGCGCGATAATCAAAAGGAGGATGGCTTGGGACACCGGAATACAGGGACGCCCGATCTGCTGTCGGCAATGGACGAGGGCGTTTTGACGCTGACGCTCAACCGGCCGGAGGCGCGCAATGCGATGAGCGATCCGATGCTGGAGGCGATGGACCGGGAACTCGCATTTGCCGAAAGCAGCAGCGAGGTGCGGTGCGTGGTTCTTCAGGGAAATGGCCGCGCCTTCTGCGCGGGCGGCGACGTGAAGGCGATGGGGGAAAGTCCGCTCACGCCCTCCGCGCTGGACGACCGGGTTGAATATCAGCGCGCCATCCAGCGCGCGACATCGGGCAGGCTGGTCGCAATGGGCAAGCCGAGCTTGGCGGTCATCAACGGTCCCGCTGCGGGCGCGGGCCTTGCGCTGGCGCTGGCGTGCGACCTGCGGATCATGGCGCGCCCGGCGTTTCTGCTGACGGCGTTCGCGAATGTCGCGCTTTCGGGTGATTTCGGCGTCGGATATCTGCTCGCCCGGCTTGTCGGCATGGCGCGGGCGAAAGAGATGATGTTCCTGCCGGAGCGCGTGCCGAGCGAGCGCGCGCTCGATCTGGGGCTGACCAACTGGGTATGCGAAGCCGAGGAACTGGAGGCGCAGGCGGCGCTGATCGCCAAGCGTCTCGCTGCCGGGCCGCCGCAGGCGCTGGCCTATATGAAGGCGCATCTCAACAGCGCGCTGTCCGCCGAGTTCGGCGCTTATATGGACCATGAAGTGCGCTGTCATATCGACTGTTCGCAAACGGCGGACCATCTGGAGGGCGTCAGGGCTTTCGCGGAGAAGCGCGCGCCTGTATTCAGCGCGCGTTGAGGTGGGCAGCGAGCCCGGCGGTCCGGGGTCGATTCCCGACTCCATCCTGCCCAAGGGCATCCGGTCCCGCATCGTCGGCGGTGTCGGCGATCTCGACATGCATATTCTGGAAGCCGGATATGAGGGGAGGGGGCGGCCCGCCATCCTTCTTCTCCACGGCTTTCCCGAACTGGCGTGGTGCTGGCGCAGGGTGATGCCGCTGCTCGCTGCTGCGGGCTATCATGTGATCGCGCCGGACCAGCGGGGATTTGGACGGACCAGCCCGCAGCCGAATGCCTATCTCGCCGATCTGGAGCCTTATGCCACCGGCAATCTGGCGGCGGACATCTTCAACCTGATGGGCGCGCTGGGCCTGTCGTCCGTGGACATGCTGATCGGCCATGACGCGGGTTCGATCGTGGCGGGATTCTGCGCGTTCGCGCGGCCCGACAGGGTGCGCCGGTTGGTGCTTTCCGCGTCGCCCTTCGGCGCTCTCCCGCCCCAGGGGGCCGCGCCTGGCGCGCCCTTCCTCGACCATCCGATCCATGAGGAACTGGCCCGCCTGTCTCGGCCGCGCAAACATTACCAAGCCTATTATTGCGGTCCGGACGCGAATGCCGACATGAGGCATCCGCCGCAGGGGATGCACCCGTTTCTGCGGGGCTATTACCATCAGAAAAGCGCCGATTGGGATGGCAACAGGCCTGGTCCGCTCAAGGGATGGACGGGTGAGGAAATCGCCAGACTGCCGCATTATTACTGCATGCCCGCGCAGAGTGGAATGGAGGAGGTTGCCACCGCGATCATGCCCGATGCGCGGCAGGTGGCCGGCTGCCCATGGCTGAGCGATGCCGATCTGGCGGTCGCCGCCGCCGAATTCGCGCGGACCGGGTTCCAGCCCGCGCTTAACTGGTATCGCAGCGCACTGGCCGAGGGGATGACAGGCCGGGATTTGGCACCCTTCTACGGTCGGCGTCTTGCCATGCCGGTGGCATTCATTGCCGGCAAGGCCGACTGGGGGCCCTATCAGTCGCCAGGATTGTTGGAATCGATGCGGGACGGATTGGCGACGCAGCCGGTTGCCCTCCATTTCATCGAGAGGGCGGGGCACTGGGTGCAGCAGGAGCAACCGGAGCGCTTTGCCGACATCCTGCTTGCTTTCTCCGGGCCGTCATGAGGCTTTGCCGCAAATCGCGACCAGAGGGTTGCGAGGGCTGGTCATTGCCCCGCCGCGTGCCGATGGCATGATCGGGGCAGCATTTCGCGCTGAAAAAGCGGTCCGGTCCCAACATGATTCCATCGCTTCCTGTCCTTCTGCACATGGGTAGAGCGGTGCGCGCGGCGGGCGAAATGCGAAAAAGACGGAGAGGCATAGAATGACTAAGCTCTTGAATGACCATCGGATCGATCCACGGATCAAGGCTGTTTTCGGCGAATATGGCGCGCCGGCCGCGTCCGATCTGCTTACGCGCGAAGAGCTGATCGAATTCATGCACACGCCCGAAGCGCAGGCGGCCGTAGCGGCCGACGCGCAATTTTTTGCGGAAGCCGTGTGCGAAGCGTCTGCGCCGTCCTCCGGCATCATCTATGAAACCAAGACCTTCATTTCGCAGCCCGACGGGAATGAGATCAAGATCCAGTATATCCGCCCCGAAGGCGCGGGCGTCCTGCCCTGCGTCTACTATATGCATGGCGGCGGGATGGCGACCTTGTCCGCCTTCGACCCCAATTATCGGGGATGGGGCAGCATCATCGCAGCGCAGGGCGTAGCGGTCGCCATGGTCGATTTCCGCAACAGCCTGCTGCCGTCTTCCGCGCCTGAAATCGCGCCCTTTCCCGCCGGCCTCAACGACTGTGTTTCCGGGCTGAAATGGGTCCACGCGCATGCGGAGGAGTTGCAGATCGATCCTGACCGGATCACGCTTGCCGGCGAGAGCGGCGGCGGCAATCTGGCGCTGGCGACCGCGCTGAAGCTTAATCGTGACGGCGACATCGGCCTTATCAACGGCGTCTATTCGCTGTGCCCCTTCATCGCAGGGCAGTGGCCGCACCCTGATCATCCGTCATCGCACAATAATGAAGGCATCTTCATCAGCATCGGCAACAATCGCCTGACGCTGGCCTATGGTATCGAGGCGTTCGAGCGGAAAGACCCGCTGGCTTGGCCCATCTTCGCGTCTGAAGACGATCTAAAAGGGCTGCCGCAAACCGTCATCAGTGTGAATGAGTGCGATCCCCTTCATGACGAAGGCGTCGCTTTCTATCGCAAGCTGCTGGCGGCGGGCGTGCCCGCGCGGTGCCGCTCCTTGATCGGGACGGTGCATGCGGTCGAGATTTTGCCGCGATGCGCGCCCGATATCAGCGCCAACACCGCCAACGACATCGCCTATCTCGCGCGGACCGGCAAGTGAGGATGGCTCCGCCCTCTGCCGATGTCGCTGGCTCGCCTTTCGACGGAATTGCTAAAGGAGATTGCAATGGCTGACGGTTCTTGGTCGCCGACACCTTCATTGAAAAGTCAGGTGAGCGAAGCGGAATGGCGGATGCGGGTCGATCTCGCCGCGCTGTATCGGCTCGTGGCTCTGCATGGTTGGGACGATATGGTCTATACCCATATCTCCGCACGGGTGCCGGGGCCGGAAGAGCATTTTCTCATCAACCCCTACGGCATCTTCTTCGAGGAAATGACGGCGTCGTCGCTGGTGAAGATCGATATGGAGGGCAATATCGTTCAGGATACGCCCTACAAGGTCAATGCGGCGGGTTTCACCATCCACTCGGCGATCCATGGCGCGCGGGAGGATGTGAAGTTCGTGATGCATCTTCATACCGATCAGGGCATCGCCGTGTCGGCGCAGAAGGAGGGGTTGCTGCCGCTCAGCCAGACCGCGCTCGCGATCCTGCCCGAGCTTGCCTATCATGACTATGAAGGCATCGCGCTCGATCTGGATGAGCGCGAGCGGCTGGTCGCTGACCTCGGCAACAACGCGGCGATGCTGCTCCGCAATCACGGGACGCTGGCGGTCGGGCTGGATGCGGGGGATTGCTGGCGGACCATGTTCATATTGGAGCGGGCCTGCAAGATTCAGGTCATGGCGCTGACCGCAGGACGCGACGGCGTGTTGATCGCGCCGGAAGAAGCGCAGGATACCGTTGCCCGTCAAATGGCGGCGCGTGGCCCGCTCCGGCTGGAGGGCGGCCAGTCCGCCTATGAACTGATCTGGCCGGGCTGCCTGCGCCGCCTGCATCGTCAACTGCCGGGCTTCGACGCCTGACTATATTGATGCTCATGCAAGAAAGTCCGACCATGTCCGACACCAAGGAAATCGAAGGCGCCACGACCCATTTCACGCAAATGGCGGATTCCACCAGAGAGGACTGGGCGATCATCGACAGCCATTACAAGCCCTTCCACGCGGGCTTGTCCAACCGGATATTGACGCATCTGAAGTTGCTGGACGGCGACTTCGGTGGCTATCCGGTCGATCGGCTGGAACATAGCGTCCAGTCTGCCACGCGCGCCTATCGGGCGGGGATGGACGAGGAATATGTCGTGTGCGCCCTGCTGCACGACATTGGCGATACGCTGGGTTCGGGCAATCATGCCGATCTCGCGGCCGCGATCCTGAAGCCCTATGTCTCTGAAAAGAACCATTGGATGGTGGAGAAGCACGCCATCTTCCAAGGCTACTATTTCTTCCACCATATCGGCGAAGACCAGCATATGCGGGAGAAGTTCAGGGGCCACCCGCATTTCGAGTACACGGCGGATTTCTGCCACCTCTACGATCAGTCCGCGTTCGATGCCAATTATGAAAGCATGCCGCTCGAAGCGTTCGAGCCGATGGTCCACCGGCTGTTTTCGACGATGCGCTATTCCTTCTACAAAAGCCCGACCGCAGAATAATCGGCCGATAGCAGACAGACATGATCGAAACGCGCTGCGTCAGCCTGAACGACCTTGAATTCACCGTCGACATCGCGGGTCACGAGCATGAGCAGACCGTTCTGCTGCTCCATGGCTTCCCGGAATCGCGCTATATGTGGCATGCCCAGGTCGAGGCGCTGTCGGCGGCGGGCTTTCGGGTCATCGCGCCCGACCAGCGCGGCTATTCCACGGGCGCGCGCCCAGCCGACCAGGATTCCTACCGGGTGGAGTTCATCGTTCAGGATGCGGTCGACCTGATGGAGGCGCTGGACATCCCGAACTTCCATCTGGTGGGACATGACTGGGGCGGGCAGATCGCATGGTTGCTTGCAGCAGCTCATCCGGAGCGGATCCGCACGCTGAGCGTCTTGTCGCGACCGCATCCGGCGGCGTTTGCGCGGGCGATGGCGGAAGACCCGGAACAGCCGGAGCGTTCGCGTCACCACCGCTTCCTGAAGGATGCGGACGCCTATGACCGGATGCGGGTGGACGGACTTCGACCCTTGCGGGAAGCGCTGGAAACCCAATATGTGCCGCCGGAGATCGCAGCCGTTCACATCGCCAAGCTCGCCGAGCCGGGCGGGGTGGAAGGCGCGATCAACTGGTATCGCGCCAGCGGTTTCACGGGCGCGCAGACGCCGGCTATCGACCTGCCCACCCTCTATATCTGGGGCACGCAAGACGCGACGGTCGGGCGCTATGCGGCGGAACTGACGTCCGACTATGTGACCGGACCCTTCCGGTTCGAGATTGTCGAAGGGGCGGGGCATTTCATCGTCGATCAATGCCCCGACTCCGTGTCGAGCTTGTTGCTGAACCATATCAGGCAAGGCGCGGACAGCCCCGCATGACGAAGGCGTCCGCGTCTCGGATGTTTGACCCCACGGTTTGATGGTGCGATCCCTTCGTCGGAATGGAAGGACGCACCCGCAGGCTTTGGTCGCGACGCTGCGCCGGGCGCCGCGGATCAACCCCAAGACGGTGGCGAAATGGTGTAAGCGGAGAAGGCGATGGTGGTCGTGTTTCGCCGCCGCACGCGTGAACCGTAGACGGGATTGAAGACAGGAGCTGTGACGTGAGCCCCTGAAATGTGACCGATTTTAGGTAGAGTCCGACGAAAGGAGTCGGACGGAATGAAGCGCAGCAGGTTCAGCGAAGAGCAGATCATCGCGATCTTGAAGGAGCAGGAGGCTGGCATGGCGACGGCAGATGTGTGCCGGCGTCACGGGATCAGCTCTGCGACGTTCTACAAATGGAAGTCGAAATATGGCGGGCTAGAGGTGTCGGAGGCCCGGCGCCTGCGGACGCTGGAGGAGGAGAACTCCCGGCTGAAGAAGCTACTGGCCGAGGCGATGCTCGACAATGTCGTATTGAAGGATCTGGCGTCAAAAAAATGGTGACGCCCGGCGCGAAGCGGGAAGCGGTCGCCCATGCTCGTGAACATCACGGGCTGAGCGAGCGTCGGGCGTGCAGTCTGGTTGGCGTGAGCCGCAGGGTGATCCGGTATCAACCGACAAGGGTTGATGATGCGCCCTTGCGGGCGCGGTTGCGTGAGCTGGCGGCGGAACGCCGCCGGTTCGGCTACCGTCGCCTGGGCTATCTTCTGGCGCGAGAGGGTATGACGCCCAACCACAAGAAGCTGCGGCGCATCTACCGCGAGGAGAACCTGCGCGTGCGCCGTCGTGGTGGCCGTAAGCGGGCCTTGGGCACGCGAGCGCCGATGCTGTTGCCGGACGGGCCGAACCAGCGCTGGTCGCTGGACTTCGTCTCCGACACGCTGACGTGCAGCCGTCGCTTTCGCATCCTGTGCGTGGTCGATGATTACACGCGGGAATGCCTCGCGCTGGTGGCCGACACGTCGCTGTCGGGCGTGCGGGTCGCGCGGGAGCTGACGCGGCTGATCGGACTGCGCGGCAAGCCGCATACGGTGGTCAGCGACAACGGCACCGAACTGACCTCGTCGGCCATCCTGCGCTGGTCGCAAGAGCGTCGGGTCGAGTGGCATTACATCGCGCCGGGCAAGCCGATGCAGAACGGCTTCGTCGAGAGCTTCAACGGCCGGCTGCGCGACGAGTGCCTCAATGAGACGCTGTTCACCTCACTGGCGCATGCCCGCTTTGTGCTCGACGCTTGGCAGCACGACTACAACCACGTCAGGCCGCACTCGAAACTGGGCGGGAAGACCCCTGCTGAGATCGCCGGCCAACCTGTCTGGGGGCATGCCCCCAGACAGGTTGCCATCACCTCAACCAACCATCATGAAGGAGCGAGACTCTACCTCTGAATGGTAACAATCAGGGGCTCACGTCAGCGTCTAAAAATGAATGGGTCGTCACAAGAAATAGCGACAGTCAGCATGTATAAGCAATATATCGCCTGCCTTAATGCCCGTGCCTGGAACGAGCTTGGCGAATTCGTGGCTGCCGATGTGGTCCACAATGAGCGCCCGCTCGGGGTCTATGGCTATCGGGCCATGCTTGAAGAGAATGTCCGAGACATCCCGGACCTTTATTTCAACGCCGATATCGATGTGGCGAATGCCAGTCATGTCGCCTCACGGCTTCGTTTCGACTGCACGCCTGCGCAAGAGTTTCTTGGCGTTCCAGTCAACGGACGGCGCGTCGTGTTTCACGAACATGCTTTTTACACTTTGCGAGCTGGCAAGATCGCAGAAGTTTTCTCGGTCATCGATAAGACAGCAGTTGAAGCGCAGGTGAGGCGCTAGCTATCGCACAGGCGGCGTTGGAGGCGGTAGGCCGTCGGCGACATGCCGAGCCAGTCGAAGCAGGCGCGCCAGAGGCTGCGGCGATCCGAAAAGCCGAGATCGAACGCGATGTCGTCCAGATTGGCGTCCGTTGCAAGCAGGGTGCAAAGTTTCCGCATCCGAACTTCCCGCGAGAGCTCGCGGAAGCTCGTTCCTTCCTGCGTGAGCTTGCGCTGCAAGGTTGCCGCGCTCATCCCGAGCTTGCGCGCCGCGACACGCTGACTGGGAATTTCATCCTGCATCAGCACCCGCAATTCCTCCACGATCGAGCTGGACGCCTCCGAATGCATCGAGCGCGGCGACCGTTGCGCGATTTCCATGAAGACGGACGATTCATGGAAGGAGAAGCTCTTGTACCGGCGCACGCCGAGCGGCATGTCGAGAATCCCCTTGGGATAAACCATCGAGACGCCGGTGCCGTGCCGCCAGCAACTGGTCGCCAGTCCTGTCAGCAGCGACTCGTTGCGATCGGCCAGCAGGCTCGACAATCGCGTGCGGACCGGCTCGATCCACTGGCCGGTGCCCCAGACCAGGACGCAGTGAAACACGATCGCGATGAGTTCGGCATAGATTTCCCCGCGTTCGGAAAGATCGTTCATCGCATAGGTGATGTTGATGCCGTCCGAGCCATAGCCGACCGATATCGTCATGCCGGATGGGATGACCTGAACGAACTCGCAGAAGCGCTTCAACCCTTCGCCGACTGAATCCATATGGTTCACTGCGGTGAAGATGACCGTCCAGCTGCCCTTGGGCAAGGGGCGGGGGGTGCAGCCATGGCCCTCATCGTCATATTTATAGACGCCATCGACGCACAGATTCCAGAAATCGACGCGGGAAATGCTCGCCGGCAACTGACCTGCAGCGTCGCACAGCCCGGCTCCCACCATCAGCGCGCGCGCCCGTTCCGGCCCGAAAAATGTTTCGACATAATGTCTGGAGAGCTGTTCGGCGCCGAAATTGCGCGTTGCGGTCGAAAAGAGGACCGAGTGCCTGTCGGGCATCGCGCTGGGCCATGCCTGGGAGCCGAACATTGACGGATAGCCGCTCGATTCCTGAACTCGGCAGAGGTTCGCTTTCATATCCAGCCTCTCTCATGTCGGCCCGTCGTTGCGAGGCCAGTCCTTGACATAATTTGTACTATAGGACAAAAAATGGTTCAAGGCAATGCCTGCCGCCTGTGGCTTAGGAGAGGATAGTTCCGCGTTGGCCGTCGCCCGTCGCCTTTCGACCATGCCGGATAAGCGCGCGCGGGCGCGTGAGCCGAAGCGCGCGCCGGCGCAGGCGCGGTCGGTCGAAACCCGCAAACGGATCATCGAAGGGGCGATCCTGGTGCTGGCGGAGCGCGGAATTGCGGGAATGACTCACCGGGAAATCGCCCGCACCGCAGGCGTTTCGCTTGCATCGACGACCTACCATTTCGCCAGCAAGTTCGACATATTGGCGGCGGCATCCCAGGAAATGCTGGATCATGACACGCTTCTTCTTCCCAGCGATGATGCCGCCGGGTCGAGCGAGGGGGCAGGGGCGGGATGCCCGCGATCCTGGCTTATCGCCTTTCTTGCCAAGGTTGCCGGGGAGCAGCGCGTGCGTGGGGCGTGCTGGACCGAAATCATGCTGGACGCGCCGCGCCACCCGGAATCCCTCGCGCTGGCTCGCCGCTGGTTCGCCGCCGCGACCAAAGTCTGGAGCGAATGGGCGGCCACCTCAGGGGATGGCGACAGCGATCTTACCGCGCGATCTTATGGTGACGTAACGATCGGGCTTCTCCTTTTCGTGCTCGTTCTCCGCCCGACCGAAGAGGATTTGAAGGCGGTGTTCGATGGCGGTGAAGACCCTCTCGACCGGTGGGGCCATGGGCAGAAGGTTGCCCCCGCCAAACCCGCCCGACAGAGCGGCAAGTCGGCGGTGACGCGCGAAGCGATATTGCGGGCGACGCTCGACGAACTGGTTTCCAAGGGCCAGACGGCGATCGGGCTGAAGGCGATGGCGAGCAAGGCGGGACTTTCCCCGTCTGCGGCCTTTTACCACTTCCCCACGACCGCCAGCCTGATCGAAACCGCCCAGCATCGCCTGTTTGAAAATGCGAAGGATCGCTACCGCATCGTCGCGTCGATGGAGCGTGGAGTAGAGAGCCTGGAAAGGCTGATCGATCGAACGAGCGTCATCTTCTTTCGCGAGGCGACGGAATATGCGCTGGAAAGCCTCGCCATCTATCGGGTCTGGCTCGAGGCCAGCCGTCAGCCGTCGCTGCAATCCGCGATCTGGGCCGACATTGCGGACCAGCACAGCGCCTGGCGGCGCCTTTTGACGCCGATCTCCTCGTCGCTGCGCCCGCTTGATCCGCTGCTGTCCCAGGCGCTGTTCACGGGAAAGCTGATCCGGCTGGTGGCGAGCGGATCGCGGACGGAGGATCTCGCCCATGTACGCCGGGAGTTCGCCCATGATCTGGGGATGATCTCCTCCGGCCGGTTCTGGCTGTAAGACGATCGATCGAATTGCGATTTCCGCCTTGCGGCAAATTGCGACATCGCGGGTGCGATCAACCATCATTCTCCATCTAGCTGAAATCGATAAAAAGCGAATCGGCACAAAAAGACAAAACTGATGGAGGGGTTGTCATGATGAAAGGCCATTGCGTGTTTGCGCTGCTCTGCGGAGCCGCAGCCGTTCCGGCTGCCTATGCGCAGACGTCCGATGCGCCCGCGCAGGGCGGTCAATCGTCCGGCGTGGACCAGATAGAGGATATTGTGGTTACCGCATCCCGCCGCAGCGAGACGATCCTGAAGACGCCCATCGCGGTGTCGGCCTATTCGGGCGACAAGCTGCGTGCCGCCCAGACCGTGGCGCTGACCGATCTCGTCGGTCCCAATCCCAACATCCAGATCGGCAACAGCTATAATTCGGCCAACGTCGCGATCCGAGGCATCGGCAATGGGTCGTCGATCAACGCCGGATCGGATTCGGGCGTGTCGATCCAGGTGGACGGCGTCTACATGGCGCAGCCGCTGCTGACATTGTCGACCTTCCTCGACGTGGCGCGGGTGGAGGTTCTACGCGGTCCGCAAGGCACGCTGTTCGGACGCAACGCTACCGGTGGCGCCGTCAACATCATCCCGAACGAGCCGACGCCGGACGTGCATTACGGCTTCGACGTCACGGCGGGCATCGATCCCGGCCGGATCAACACGGCAGGCTATGTCAGCGGGCCGCTCAATGCATCGGGCACCCTGACCGCCCGTCTCTCCGCCCAGCAGACCTACAATCGCGGCTATACGAAGAATCTGTCGAGGCCCCAGACCTACGCGCCCGGCTACTCGAACAATCTGGTCACCACCAACGCGCCTAGCCGGCTGGACGACGCGAACAATCAGTCGGTTCGCGGCCAGATCAAGTGGGAGCCGTCCGACAGTTTCAACGCCCGACTGCTGGTCGAATATCAGCGCGATCACTCCGATGGCCCGGCGACCTTCCTGGAAGGCACGCCCGATCCGGCCCAGCCTCTCCCCGCGATCCTTGTCGGGCAGTCGACCGGAAGCGTCCGCAAGCGCGAAGTCTATAATAACGAAGGGATGCGGCGGATCGAAGGCAAGAATGTCAACCTGACGCTGAACTGGGCGCTAGGGAGCGGCGACCTCAAGGCGGTCGGTTCCTATGCTGATACCAAGATCCACAACATCCAGGACGGCGACGGCACAGACGCGCTGCACACCTATTCCGACTTCAACAACAAGACCCACCAATATTATGGGGAGCTGCTTTATTCGTCCGACGCGTCGAAGCCGTTCACCTACATCATCGGCACCAACTATTTCCACGAGAAGCTGAAGCAGGATATTTCGGTGCCGATCAGCCTGCTGCCGATGCCGGTCGATCTGGGCGCGAAGATCAACACGACCTCCTATGCCTTTTTCGGCCATGCCCAATATGCCCTGACGCCGGAGGCAAAGATCTTCGCCGGCTTGCGGTACACGCATGACAAGAAGGTCGATCTGGACGATTATAACAGCTATGTCGGCGTTCTGCCGAGGCAGAGCACGTCTTCCAGTCAGCTCACCTATGAAGTCGGCGCGTCCTACGCCTTCAACACGACCCTCGATGCCTATCTGAAATATGCCACCGGCTATAAGGGCGGCGGCTTTTCCGCCGGCGGTCTCGCCCCGGCCTTCGATCCGGAAAAGAACACCAATCTTGAGGCGGGCCTGAAAGGCTGGTTCTTCGACCGGGGATTGCAGGCGAATATCGCCGCGTTCCACATGAAATATGACAATCTTCAGGTGAACCAGATTAACGGCGCGTCCACGCAGGTCGTGAACGCCGCGAAGGCGACCATCTACGGCATCGAAGCCGAAACCGTCATCCGGCCGGTCGAGGCCCTGCGGTTCGAGGTGTCGGGCGCCTATCTCCACGCGACCTTCGACCGTTTCCGCACTGGCGATCCAGCGCGCCCCAATCTGGGGACGGTCGATCCTGACGGTACGCGGCGGTTCGACCTGGATGGCAACACCCTGCCGCAGGCCCCCCGATACAGCGTCAGCGCCGGCGGCTATTATGAAGTGCCGATCTCATCGGGCAAGGTCACGCTGGGCGCTCGATATGACTGGAAGTCGCGGCTCTATTTCAGCGAGTTCAACATCCCCGTCTCGTCGCAGGCGGCGGTGGGCAAGCTCAACCTGTCGCTCAACTATGAGAGCGAAGACCGGCGGATCACGGCGAGCCTGTTCGCGAAGAACGTCACCAACGAACAGGTCAAATCGAACGTGATCGTGGTGTCCGCGCTGATCGGGTCGCTCGCGCTCAGCCAGTATCAGCCGCCACGGCAGATCGGCGCATCGTTCGGATATCATTTCTAGAAAGAAACGACAGAAAAGCGATGCTGACCGAACATCCGAGCGTGGCGCAGGCCCGAATAGTCAAAGACCATATAGCGGGCTTGATCGCGCGCTCGGATGAGACGGACGATCTTGAAGTCGCGATGCGCTACGTTATGGACAATTATTGCCTGACAGGTGCAGAGCGCGAATTCGGATGCGGCACGACGCCGGTCGATCTCGGCACCTGTTCGGGCGAGTGGTTCGTGCCGCCGCAGGCGGAGCCGGGCCACCACATCGTCTATATCCATGGCGGCGGCTGGTTCGCCGGGTCGGTGGACACGCACCGCCATCTGATTGATCTCATCGCGCGAAGGACCGGACGCGCGGTGTTCGCGCCGAATTATCGCCTTGCACCCGAACATCCGTTTCCGGCGGGTCTTGAGGATGCCGCGCGCGCTTATGACTACGCATGTTCCAACGGGCGGGCCGGGCCGTTGGCGGCCGCCTCCGTCGCCCTGATGGGCGATAGCGCGGGCGGCAACCTCTCCGCAGCGCTCGTGATCGATATTATTTCGCGCAGCGCCCGGCTGCCCGATGCGCTGGCTCTATTGTCCGGCGTCGTCGATTTCCGGCCGCCCGACCAGATGCCGCCGGGTTCCGACGACCCGACATGCGAGCCAACGACGCAGACAAGGATTGCAGAGCTATATCTTCAGGGCGTTACGACAGTGGACAATCCCCTGGTTTCGCCTGCCGCAGCCGATTCGGATGTCCTTGAGCGATTTCCGCCGACGATCATTCAGGCGTCGTCCGACGAATATCTGCGCGATCAGGACGTCGCCTTCGCCGCCGCGCTGTGGCGGCTGGGGGTGACGGTTCATCTGAGCATCTGGCCGCATTTGCCGCACGCCTTCCACCTCTTTCCCCAGGAACTGTCGGCAGCGGGTCGCGCAGTGGATGAAATCGCCGCGTTTCTGGAAGGTGTCGAGGCAGTTCCGGCCGATAAACTTGCAAGCGTGGGAGCGCAGAATGACTAAATCCTGGCCCGCCATGTCGCTCAAGGAAGCGGAAGCACAGCTCTGTGTTCCGGGCTCGCGCTTTGAAATCCGCAAGGAAGTCATCAACGGCCGAGAATTGCGGACATGGGCAAGCCTTCCTGCCAATGTTGCCGAACTGGCGAAGCAGGTGCGGGCCAAGCATGGCGCGCGGGAGTTCCTTGTCCTAAATGACGAGCGCGTCACTTATGAGGGCTGGTTCCGCGCGGTTGCGACACTGGCGGATCATCTCGTCCGCGAGGGTGTGAAGCAGGGGGATCGCGTCGCGATCGCGATGCGGAACGTGCCCGAATGGCCGGTGGCGCTCTTCGCGGCGACGGTGTGTGGGGCTATCGCCGTGCCGCTCAATGCATGGTGGACGGGCGAGGAACTCGCTTACGCGCTGGAGCAGTCCGGCTCCACTGTCCTTATCTGCGACGATGAACGCTTCGAACGCGTCATGAACGGCGATCCGGAATTCGCCGATCGCCTGAAAATCATCGTCTCGCGGTCGTCGCGCTCCGGTATCGCTTCACTCGAATCCGTCATCGGTGTCGTGGCGGACTATGGCCGATTGCCCAACCGGCCGCTGCCGGATGTGGATATGAAGCCCGACGATCCGCTGACGATCTTCTATACCAGCGGAACGACGGGGCGGCCCAAGGGCGCACTGGGTACGCACCGCAACATGCTCTCGGGTCTGGTGGCGATCGACTTCATCGCACAGCGCGGCGCATTGCGGCGTGGCGAGCCGGTCAGCGAGCCGACGCCTTCGGTCACGCTGATGACGATCCCGCTGTTCCACGTAACCGGCTGTGCCGCGCTGCTGATGTCCGCCTTCGCCTGCGGGGGTAAGGTAGTGCTGATGCACAAGTGGAACGCGGTCGAAGCGATGGGGCTGATCGAGCGGGAGCGGATCACGTCGGCGGGCGGCGTCCCGACCATCGCGTGGCAGTTGATCGATTCCCCGGAGAGGAGCCGGTTCGATCTCAGTTCGCTCAATTATGTGCCCTATGGCGGGGCGCCGGCCGCGCCGGACCTGCCTTTCCTAATTGAGCGCGAACTGTCGGCCGTTCCCTATAATGGCTGGGGCATGACGGAAACGTCGGGCACGATCACGGGGCACAGCGCGGAAGATTATCTCAGCAGGCCCGACAGTTGCGGACCGCCGCTGCCGGTCGATGATCTGCGCGTGGTCAACGAGGCGGGCGAGCCACTTCCTATCGGCGAGATCGGGGAATTATGCGTTCAGGGACCGCAGGTCGTGATGGGATATTGGCAGAATCCCGAAGCCACCGGAGCGACTTTCGGCGACGGCTGGCTGCGAACCGGTGATCTGGCGCGGCTGGACGAGGAAGGCTTTTGCACCATCGTCGGCCGCAGCAAGGATGTCATCATCCGCGGGGGCGAGAATATCTATGCCGTTGAGGTTGAAAACGCGCTGTTCAGCCATCCTGCGGTCACGGACGCGGCGGTGGTCGCCCTGCCGCATGACAGGCTGGGCGAGGAACCCGGTGCGATGTGCCTGATCGCCGAGGGGCATGAGGTCAGCGAAGATGCGCTGAAGCTCTGGCTTCGCGAGCGGCTGGCGGCGTTCAAAATCCCGGTGGTGATCCGCTTTCACCATGAACCTTTGCCGCGCAACGCCAATGGCAAGGTCATGAAAAATGACGTGCGGGCGTTGCTTCTCTCCGACGCGATGCAGGACTGAGGTTCTGGTGCGAGATAATTTTATTTGAGGAATGAACGATGGATTTCACACTTACCGCCCGCCAGACTTCCTTTCGCGATCGCGTGCGCGCGTTCATCCAGACCAACGTCAGGTCCCGCTTGGGCGACTTTGAAGCTGAAGTGGCGGCGGAACCCCGCTGGAAGGTGATGCAGGTCATCGAGGATCTGAAGCCGCTGGCGCGCGAGCAGGGCCTGTGGAACCTCTTCATGCCCCCGCATTCGGGCCAGGAGCATGTCGACAACAGCTTCGTGTTTGAGGGCGAGCAACTCACCAACCTTGAATATGCGCTGTGCGCCGAAGAGATGGGCCGCGTCTTCTGGGGTTCGGAGGTGTTCAACTGCTCGGCACCGGATACCGGCAATATGGAAGTACTCCACCGCTACGGCACGCTGGAGCAGAAGGAACAATGGCTGCGCCCGCTGATGAACGGTGAAATCCGGTCCGCCTTCCTGATGACCGAACCAGACGTCGCCAGCTCGGACGCCACCAATATCCAGACGTCGATCCGGCGTGAGGGCGACGAATATGTCATCAACGGGCGCAAATGGTGGTCGACCGGTACCGGTGATCCGCGCTGCAAGGTGGCGGTCGTCATGGGCAAGACCGATCCCGACGCCGACAAATATCGCCAGCAGAGCATGATCCTGGTGCCGATGGATACGCCGGGCGTGACGATCAAACGCATGCTGAACGTCTATGGCTATGACCATGCGCCGCACGGGCATGGCGAAGTGGTGCTGGACAATGTGCGGGTTCCGGCGAGCAACATGCTGCTGGGCGAGGGGCGCGGTTTCGAGATCGCGCAGGGGCGGCTCGGGCCGGGGCGCATCCATCACTGCATGCGTACCATCGGCGTCGCCGAGAACGCGCTGGAGGCGATGGCGGGCCGCCTGCTGTCGCGGCAGGCTTTCGGCAAGCCGATCGCGAGCCAATCGGTGTGGGAGCAACGCATCGCGCGCGCGCGCATCGACATCGAGATGACGCGGCTGCTCTGCCTCAAGGCGGCGGACATGATGGATCAGGCCGGCAACAAGAGCGCGCAGGTCGAGATCGCGATGCTGAAGGTTCAGGCGCCCATGATGGCATGCCAGATCCTCGACGATGCCATTCAGGCGCATGGCGGCGCGGGGGTGTGCGACGATTTCGACCTCGCCTTCGACTGGGCCAACACCCGGACGCTGCGGCTGGCGGACGGCCCCGACGAAGTGCATGCGCGTGCCATCGCGCGGGCGGAGTTCAAGAAATATCGGGATGTGGCCGGCGACAGCCTGTCGAGCGGCGATGTCGGAGCGACGCGCTGATGCCGGGGGTCGCCTTTCTTTGCGCCAAGGCAGATGGGAATTACCGCGATGGTTGAGGCTGCGGTTGTCGATAGTGGCTTCGACGTCGGCAAATTGACGGCTTGGATGGAGGCTCATGTCCCGGATTTCGAAGGGCCGATCAGCTTCGACAAGTTTGCGGGCGGCCAATCGAACCCGACCTTCGCGCTCGACACGGCGACACGGCATTATGTGCTGCGTCGCAAGCCTGCGGGCGCGTTGCTGGCCTCCGCCCACGCCGTCGACCGCGAATATCGGCTGCTGAGCGCGCTCCATCCCGAGGGCTTTCCCGTGCCGCGTCCCATCGCCCTGTGCGAGGACGATGCGGTGATCGGATCGGCCTTTTACGTCATGGAGCGGATCAAGGGGCGGACGCTGTGGGACGGCGCGCTGCCCGATGAAACGCCGGGGGCGCGCCGGGCGATCTATGTCGAGATGGTGGAAACGCTTGCGCGGCTGCACCGGTTCGATCCGGCGCAGGTCGGGCTGGCGAATTACGGGCGGCCGGGCAATTATTTCGAGCGGCAGGTCGCGCGCTGGAGCCGTCAATATCGCGCCTCGCAGACCGAGGACGTGCCGGAAGTCGAAAAGCTGATGGAGTGGCTGGGCCGGACCGTGCCCGAGCAGTCGGCATCGACGATCATTCATGGCGACTATCGGCTGGACAACCTGATCTTCGATCCGTCCGAGCCCAAGGTGCTGGCCGTCATCGACTGGGAATTGAGCACGATCGGCGATCCGCTGGCGGATTTCAGCTATTTCGCGGTGCACTGGCTGATGCCGGCGGACGGCCTTGCGGCGCTGGGCAATGTCGATCTGGAGGCGGCGGGCATTCCCTCGCTGGACGAGATTACCGACCTCTACTGCGAAATGAGCGGCCGGCCGCGCATCGCCAGCCCGCACTGGTATTTCGCCTTCAATCTCTTCCGCATCGTCGGGATTGTGCAGGGCATCCGCAAACGCATCATCGACGGCACCGCTTCAAGCCTTGAGGCGGAAAAGGCCGCTGCCAAGCTAGTGCCGATGGCGCGGCTCGGCTGGGAACAGGCCCGGCTGGCCGGCGCCCTCGAACCATGAAGACTGGAGAGAAATGTGAACAAGCTGTTTGACCTGAGCGGCAAGGTCGCCATCGTTACCGGGTCGTCGCGTGGCATCGGCCGTGCTATCGCGGAGGCGCTGGCGGACGCCGGGGCGCAGGTGGTCATATCCAGCCGCAATCTCGATGCGTGCGAGGAGGCCGCCGCCGCGATAAACGCGCAAATGGGCGAAACGCGCGCCACCGCGATCGCGGCGGACATTTCGGTGAAGGACGATCTGCGGGCGCTGGTCACGGAAGCGGAAGCGCAGTGTGGTCCGGTCGATATTCTGGTCTGCAACGCGGCGGTCAGTTCGCATTATGGGCCGACGCTCGAAATTCCGGACGATGAATTCCACAAGATTATCAACGGCAACATCCTGTCCAACCAGTGGCTCGTCCAGCTCGTCGCGCCCGGCATGATCGAGCGGCAGGCGGGGTCGATCATCATCGTCGCATCGCTCGGCGCCTATCTTGGGTCCGGCATGATTGGCACCTATCATGTGTCGAAGGCCGCCGACCTCCAGATGGTTCGCAACCTTGCCGTGGAACTCGGCAAGCACAGCATCAGGGTCAATGCCATCTCGCCTGGCATCACGAAGACGGATTTCGCGAAGCGGCTATGGGAAGACCCGGCGGGCGCCGAGCAGGTTACGAAGCGCACGCCCCTGTGCCGCATTGGCGTGCCGGGCGAAATGGCCGGCGCAGCAGTCTATCTGGCGGCTGAAGCGAGCGCCTTCATGACGGGGCAGTCGCTGCTCATCGACGGCGGCATGGCGATAGGCCCGGCAAGGCTTTGACGTCGCAGGCACTCAACAGAGTCAGGAACGAAGCATGAGCAACCTGTTTGACCTCTCCGGCAAGACAGCCATCGTGACCGGATCGTCACGTGGCATCGGCCGCGCCATCGCTGAGGCTCTGGCCGACGCGGGTGCTCGCGTCGTCATATCCAGCCGCAAGCAGGCGTCCTGCGAGGATGTCGCGGCCGCCATCAACGCGCGTCATGGCGAAGGGCGCGCGACCCCCATCGAGGCCAGCATTTCCAACAAGGTGGCGCTGGAAGCGCTAGTCAGAAACACCCAGGAGCGGATCGGTCCCATCGACATCCTGATCTGCAACGCGGCATCCAACCCCTATTACGGGCCGACGCTGGGGATCAATGACGACCAGTTCCGCAAAATCCTGGAAAACAACATCCTGTCGAACCACTGGCTGGCGCAATTGGTCGCGCCGTCCATGATCGAGCGCAAATCGGGGTCGATCGTCATCGTTTCGTCGATCGGCGCTTACATCGGTTCGGACACGATCGGCACCTATCATCTGTCGAAGGCCGCCGATCTCGCCATGGTCCGCAATCTGGCTGTCGAATTCGGACCCCACAAGGTACGGGTCAACGCCATCTCGCCCGGTGTGACGCGGACCGACTTCGCCAAGGCGCTGTGGGAAGATCCCGCAAAGGAGACCGCGTTCAGCCAGCAGATCCCGCTGCGCCGCATCGGCGAGCCGGGAGAAATGGCGGGAGCGGCGCTTTTCCTCGCATCCGACGCCTCTTCCTATGTGACTGGCCAGGCCATCGTGGTGGACGGCGGCATGACCATCGCTCCGGTGGCGTAAAGCATGGCGCGCTTCAAGAACAAGGTTGTGGCGATTACTGGCGCGGCCTCTGGCATCGGCGCTGCGACAACGCGCCTCTTCGCACAAGAAGGCGCGCAGGTGGTCGCGTTCGATACCAGCCAGACACTGGCGGAGAGCTTTGCTGGGGAAGCCGCGATCGTCACCATGCAGGGCGACGCCGGGCGCGAAGAGGATGTGCTGGCGATGTTTGCGCTGGCGACGAGCCGCTTCGGCGGTGTCGATATCATCTGCGCCAATGCGGGCGTGACGGGGGGCGAAGCGGGGCTGTTCGACCAGAGCGTCGAAAGCTGGGAGCAGGTGCTGCGTATCAACCTGATCGGTCCGTTTTTGGCTGTCCGGCATGGCGCGAAGACCATGGTCGATAGCGGCAGGGCCGGCGCCATCGTCTGCACCGCTTCAGTCGCGGCGTTGCGCGCGGGGGCAGGCGGCCCGGCCTATTCGGCGTCGAAGGCGGGCGTCGTGAACCTCGTCCAGATCGCGGCCCAGCAGCTCGCCGGATCGGGCATCCGCGTCAACGCGGTCTGCCCCGGCCTGATCGAAAGCGGCATGACCAGAGAGCTGTATGACAAGGCGCGCGCCAAGGGGCGGGAAGGATCGATCGGCAAGCTCAATCCGCTCCGGCGCGGCGGGCATCCGGCCGAAATCGCGCGGGCCATCGCCTTTCTTGCGTCGGACGAGGCCAGCTACGTCAACGGGCATGCTCTCGTCGTGGATGCAGGACTTTCGACGTCTCACCCCTTCGCCCGACCCAGCGCTCTGGGCGAAACCATTTTTTGAGAGAGAGAATATGATCGAGACACATCGCCACGGCACCATCCTCGCAATTCAGATCGGTAATCCGCCCGTCAACGCTCTGTCGGAAGATGTGCGGCGCGGCATCTATCAGGCGATAGAAGCCGCCCAGAGCGATGACGGCATTTCAGCCATCGTGATCCATGGGGCGGGGCGGATGTTCAGCGCGGGCGCCGACATCACCGAGTTCGGCAAGCCGCTCGCAGAGCCGGGCCTTGCGGTGGTAATCGACGCCATCGAAGCCAGCGCCAAGCCTGTCGTCGCCGCCATCCACGGCTCCGCGCTCGGCGGCGGGCTGGAGGTCGCGCTGGGTGCGCATTATCGCGTCGCGACCGCGAGCGCGAAGCTGGGGCTGCCCGAAGTCGCCCTGGGCCTGCTGCCGGGCGCCGGCGGCACCCAGCGGCTCCCCCGCCTCGTCGGCATTCCCGCCGCGCTCGATATGATCGTTTTGGGCAGCCCGATTTCGGGCGCGAAGGCGCTGGACATCGATCTGGTGGACAAGGTCGTGCCGGAGCAAAGGCTGGTCGAGGATGCAATCGCCTATGCTGCAAAGCTCGACAGGCCGCGCCCGACCGGCGAACGCGCGGTGTCCTTCGACGGGGGCGAATTCGATCGCTTCGCGGAACAGAATGCGCGCAAGATCAAGGGGCTGGATGCACCCCAGGCCTGTATCGAGGCGGTTCGCGCGGCAACGACGCTGTCGCTCGCCGACGGGCAGGAGAAGGAGCGGAGCCTTTTCCATCGGTTGATGGACGGCGCGCAGTCGAAGGCGTTGCGCCATGCCTTCTTCGCCGAGCGCGCCGCCGCCAAGATCGACGGGTTACCCAAGGATGTCGCGCTGCGATCCGTCGCGAAGGTCGGCGTGATCGGCGCGGGCACGATGGGCGGCGGGATTTCGATGAATTTCCTATCCGCCGGCATTCCCGTCACCATCGTGGAGATGGCGGAGGAAGCGCTCGACCGCGGCACGGGCCTGATGCGGAAAAATTATGAGGCGACCGCCGCCAAGGGGCGCATGACCGGCGCGCAGGTCGAGGGCGCGCTGGCGCTGCTGACGCCGACGCTGGATTTCAGCGCCCTGTCGGACTGCGATCTCATCATCGAGGCGGTCTATGAGAATATGGACGTGAAGAAGGAGATTTTCGCGCGGCTCGACGGCATCGCCAAGCCCGGCGCGATCCTCGCATCCAACACATCCTACCTCTCGGTCGATGAGATTGCGGAGGTGACGAAACGGCCTCAGGACGTGGTAGGCCTGCACTTCTTCTCGCCCGCCAATATCATGAAGCTGGTGGAGGTGGTGCGCGGTGACAAGACCGCGTCGGACGTGCTGGCGACCGGCATGGCGATCGCGCGCAAGATCGGCAAGGTGCCGGTCGTGTCGGGTGTATGCTTCGGCTTCATCGGCAACCGGATGCTCGATCCCCGGCTGGAAGGCGCGATGGAGATGCTGCTGGAGGGCGCGACGCCCGACCAGATCGACCGTGTCTCGGTCGGCTTCGGCATGCCGATGGGGCCGTTGCAGATGATCGACCTCGCCGGCGTCGACATTGGCTGGCATCGCGATCCGACCCGTATCGAAAGCCTACGCGACGCGCTGAATGCCCTGGGCCGATGGGGGCAGAAGGCCGGTGGCGGTTTCTACGACTATGACGAGAAGCGCCGTCCTCTTCCGTCCCCGGCCGCGACCGGGATCATCGATGATTACCGCGCCAAGGCCGGGGTGACGCCGCGCGCGATTTCTGACGAGGAAATCATGGTCCGCACCATGCACGTCATGGTCAATGAAGGGGCCAAGATCCTGAGCGAAGGGATCGCGCAGCGGGCTTCGGACATCGATGTCGTCTGGATCTACGGCTATGGCTGGCCGCGCCATACCGGCGGACCGATGTTCTGGGCGGAGCAGGTCGGCCTCACCAAGATCGTCGCCGATCTGGAGCGCTATGCCGATCGGCTCGGCGATGACTTTTCGCTATCCCCCCTTCTGGCGAAGGCGGCGCGCGATGGCCGGTCGCTCGACCAGGCCAAGGCCAGATGAGCGACGTGCTGGCGCGTTTGCAGGCTGACAAGGGGGTCACGCACCATTCGGATTGGCTGACCGTCGATCAGGCGATGATCAACCGGTTCGCGGACGCGACGATGGACTGGCAGCATATCCATGTCGATCCGGAGCGCGCGCGAGAGACCCGTTTCGGCGGCACGATCGCGCATGGCTTTCTGGTCCTGTCGTTGCTGTCCCATCTGGAGGAAAAGACCACGGCTGCGCGGTTACCGGACATCAAGATCGGCGTGAATTACGGCTTCGACCGCGTCCGGTTCGTTTCGCCCGTGAAGGCCGGCAGCCGCATCCGTTCGGTTTCGACGCTCAGAAGCGTGAAAGAGAAGAATCCCCGCCACTTCGAACAGACGCAGGACATCTGCGTCGAAATCGAGGGGCAGGACAAGCCCGCCGTCGTGGCGACGTGGGTAACCCAGTTTTTCGTGTGACCGCAAAGGTCTGCCTAGGAGATTGAACATGCAGGACGCCGTCATCGTGTCAGCCGCGCGCACCCCCATCGGGCGCGCCTATCGCGGAGCGTTCAACGCGACACCGTCGCCGACGCTGGCCGCCCACGCGATCCGGGCGGCGGTGTCGCGCGCCGGAATCGATCCGGCCGAAATCGACGATGTGCTGCTGGGCGCGTCGTTGCAGCAGGGCTATCAGTCGACCATCGGACGAACCGCGGCGATGCGCGCCGGACTGCCAGTCACGGTCGCGGGCATGTCGCTCGACCGGCAATGCGCTTCGGGCCTGATGACGATCGCCACGGCGGCCAAGCAGATCATGGTCGACCGGATGAAGGTGATCGTCGCAGGCGGGGTCGAATCCATTTCGCTGGTGCAGACCGAGGCGCTCAGGATCGATGAGGATCTCGAACTGGTGGCGATGGTGCCGGACATGTTCATGCCCATGCTGCAAACCGCCGAAACCGTCGCGCGGCGTTACGGCATCGGGCGTGAGCGGCAGGACGCCTACGCCCTGCGGTCGCAGCAGCGCACGGCGGCCGCGCAGCAGAATGGCGCGTTCGATGACGAGATCGTGCCCGTCGAGGCGACCATGACGGTGCGTGACAAGGCCACCGGCGTGGTATCGTCGCAGCGCATCACGCTGACCAAGGATGAGGGCGCTCGTCCCGAAACGACGGCTGAAGGACTGGCCGCGCTAAAGACCGTGGTCGAGGGCGGCACCGTCACCGCAGGCAATGCGAGCCAGCTATCCGATGGCGCGGCGGCTGTCGTCGTCATGGATGCGAGCCTCGCCGCCGAGCGCGGGCTACGCCCGCTGGGCCGCTATGTCGGCATGGCGGTTGCGGGCACCGAGCCGGACGAGATGGGCATCGGCCCGGTGTTCGCCATCCCCAAGCTGATCCAGCGCTTCGGCCTTACCATGGACGATATCGGCCTTTGGGAACTCAACGAAGCCTTCGCCGTGCAGGTGATCTATTGCCAGGACAGGCTGGGTATTCCGGAAGACCGGCTGAACGTGAACGGTGGCGCGATCTCCATCGGCCATCCCTATGGCATGTCGGGCGCTCGGCTGGTCGCGCACGCGCTGATCGAGGGTAGGAAGCGCGGCGCGCGCTATGTCGTGGTGACGATGTGCGTCGGGGGCGGTATGGGCGCCGCCGGCCTGTTCGAGGTCCTGTGATGAAAGCCCTGCTTTCCGTCGATCCGGGCGGCCCGGAGTCCCTGAGGCTGTCCGACATTCCGGTTCCGGACCCCGGCCCGGGCCAGTTGCGGGTGCGCGTGCTGGCCTGCGGCATCAACTATCCCGACGTTCTGGTGATCGAGGACAAATATCAGTTCAAGCCGCCGCGGCCTTTCGCGCCGGGGGTTGAGGTTTCGGGCGTCGTCGATGCGGTGGGCGAGGGCGTGACCGGCTGGCGAAAGGGCGACAGCCTGATAGCGACCCTGGCGCAATCGAATGGCGGGCTGGTCGAATATGCGGTGTTCGATGCGGCCGACGCGTTCAAGATACCCGAAGGGCAGGACCCCATCGCGGCTGCCGGGCTTCTGCTCACCTATGCCACCACGATCCATGCTCTGGCCGACCGCGGAAATCTGACCGCGGGCGAGACGCTGCTGGTGCTCGGGGCAGCGGGCGGCGTCGGTCTGGCGGCGATCGAGATCGGCAAGGTCATGGGCGCGCGGGTTGTGGCCGCCGTATCCAGCGAGGAAAAGGCCGAGGTGGTCCTTACCGCCGGGGCCGACGACGTCATGGTCTATGACCGTGCGCCCTTCGACAAGGAGCAGGCGCGCGCGCTGGGGCTGGCGTTCAAGGAACGGGTGGGACCGGAGGGCGCGCACGTCATCTATGATCCCGTGGGAGGCGACTATGCCGAGCCGGCCCTGCGCTGCATTGCCTGGGAAGGGCGTTATCTGGTCGTGGGCTTTCCGGCGGGGATACCGAAGATCCCGCTCAACCTGCCGCTGCTCAAATCCTGCGATATTCGCGGCATCTTCTGGGGCGGCTTCGCCAGGCGCGCGCCCGACCATAACCGGCGCAACATCCTGCAACTGATCGACTGGTGGACGGCGGGTCGGATCACGCCGAAGATCGACCAGATCTTCCCCCTCGAACGCGGCGGCGAGGCGATCGCCCGGCTGGCGAGCCGGTCGGCGGTCGGCAAAGTCATCGTGACGATCGGCGCGTGATGAGCGGCGAAGCGACCATCGGCATGCCCGCGCCCCGACCGGTCAGGGTTTTGCCGGCCTCGCCACCGGGCCGATCATCGCCGCGGGTCTGCTGCTGTCGTCTTCGGACCTGCCCTTCTATGGCTCGGTCGTCTGCTTCTGCATGGCGACCGGATTGAGCCTTCATGCCGAGCGCGGATCGCGTTCGGTCCCTAAAGTTCTGGAGAACCCCTTGCCATGACAAGCACATATCGGGCGTGGACGCTCGTGCGGCGGGCCAAAGGCCTGCCCGGCAGCGACCTTTTCGAACTGCGCGATTTCGACGATGCGCCGCTTGCCGAAGGGGAGGTCCGGGTGCGGAACGACTGGCTGACGGTCGGGCCGGCCATGCGGGTGCGGATGTCGGCGCAGACGCGCGGCTATCTGGCACCCTATGGTTTGGGCGATCCCATTCCGGGCTGGGCCGTGGGCGAAGTGATCGCGTCGCGCTCCGCCGATTTCGCACCGGGCGCCCGGGTTCTTCACCAGTTCGGTATGCGCGACTATGGGCAGGGACCGGCGACCGCCTTTGAAAAACTGCCTTCGTCCGGCGCGCCCGAACATTATCTCAACGCCATGGGTTCCACAGGCTTCGTGGCCTATTATGGGCTGTTTGAGATAGCCAAAGCCAAGGCCGGAGAGACGCTGTTCGTGTCGGCGGCGGCGGGTGCGGTCGGGAGCACGGCGGTGCAGATCGGCAAGGCCATCGGCCTCACAGTCATCGGTTCCGCCGGCGGCAGCGCCAAGGGCGAGCGGTTGAAAGAGATCGGCGCGGATGCCGTGATCGATTATAAAACTCCAGGCTCGCTAGAGGAAAAGCTGGCTGCGGTGGCGCCGCAGGGCATCGACATCTATCTCGACAATGTGGGGGGCGAGCATCTCGACGCCGCGCTGGCCAACGCGAACCCCAACGCGCGGTTCGCGATCAGCGGGATGATCGGCAGCTATAATCAGGAGCGCGCGTCCGACATGATGCACCACCTCAACCGCATCGTGACGCAGCGTATCCACGTCCAGGGCTATCTGCCCTATTCCGATCGCGCCGACCTGCTGGGCGGGTTTCGCGAGCGGATGTCCGCCTGGATCGCGAACGGCACCGTTCGTCCCTGGCAGGAAGTCAGGGACGGGCTGGAGAGCGTTCCGCAGGCCATTCAGGATCTTTTCACCGGCGGCTTCTCGGGGAAGCCGCTCATTCGTCTCAACACCGAAGGCGCGCGGCCTTGACCGGCGTGGCCCCTTCGCCTTCCGCCGGCAGCGGAGGCAGCCATCGAAAGGATGACCCCATGACAGCCCCCCTCATCTCGCTTTCCGGCCATGTCGCTCTGGTGACCGGCGCCGGTCAGGGGCTGGGCCGCGCCCATGCGCTCGCGCTGGCCCGGCACGGTGCCATGGTCGCGGTGAACGACCTGTCCCAAAAGGATGCGGAAGCGGTGGCGCAGGACATCGTCGCCGCCGGCGGACAGGCCATCGCCTGCCCGGCCAATGTCGCTGATTCCGACAGCGTGACCGCGATGGTCGACGCGATCGTGGCGCAGTGGGGGCAGGTCGACATCCTCGTCAACAATGCCGGCATCCTGCGCGACCGCACTTTTGCCAAATCGACCATTGCGGACTTCCGGGCGGTGATCGACGTGAACCTGATGGGATCGGTCCATTGTACCCACGCGGTCTGGAACTTGATGCGCGAACGGGGCTATGGCCGGATCGTCTTCACCACATCCTCGTCGGGCCTGTACGGCAATTTCGGCCAGGCGAATTACAGCGCGGCCAAGATGGCGCTGGTCGGCCTGATGCAGACGCTCGCGATCGAGGGGGAGCGATACGGTATCCATGTGAATTGCCTCGCACCCAGCGCGGCGACCGGTATGACCAGCGGCCTCTATGACAGTGGCGACCTTGCCCGGCTGGGCAGCGACATGGTCGCCCCCGCAGTCGTGGCGCTTTCAGCCGAAGAAGCGCCGAGCCGGGCCATCGTTCTAGCGGGTGCGGGGCGCTTCGCGCGGGCGCATATCACGATGACCAGCGGCGCTTATCTGATCGGGGAAGAGGACATGGCGGCGGCGCTGCTGTCGCAGATGGACAGGATCGGCGACCGGACGGGCGAGCATGTGCCTGCGTCCGGCCCGGAACAGCACCGCAGGGAAGTCGCCGGGCTTCAGGAACTCGCCCGATAGAAACCGTTGCCGGATATGATAGGATATGGCGAGGGCTTTCTGAAGCCCTACAGGGTGATAGACCTGACCGATCATCGGGGGCTTCTTGCAGGGCATATGCTGGCGCAGATGGGCGCGGACGTGGTGCAGGTGGAACCCGAAGGGGGGAACATCGCCCGGCAGCTTCCGCCGTTCGCGCCCGACTGGCCGGAAGGCGAGCAATCCTTATTCTGGGCCACCTATACGGCGGGCAAGCGCTCCATCGTCGCCGATCCCGAGGGGGATGGGGCGTTATGGGAACGTCTGCTGCGATCGGCCGATATCTTGATCGAATCCTATACGCCCCGTGAAGGGCGGCCTTTCTGGCTCGATCCGGGGGCGCTGGCCGAACGGCATCCGCATCTCGTCCATGTTTCGATCACGCCCTTCGGGCTGGAAGGTCCCAAGCATGATTGGCAGGATAGTGAAATCACCCTCTGGGCGGCGGGCGGTCCGCTGTGGCTGACGCGCGGCCATGACGACCGGCCGTTACGCATCAGTGTTCCCCAAGCCTATCTCCATGCCGGGGCGACCGCCGTCAGCGCGGCGCTGATCGCCCTGACCGATCGCAGCCGCACAGGACGTGGGCAGCATCTCGATCTGGCGGTTGTCCAGACGCT
This sequence comes from Sphingobium ummariense RL-3, assembly GCF_000447205.1. Lineage (GTDB taxonomy): Bacteria > Pseudomonadota > Alphaproteobacteria > Sphingomonadales > Sphingomonadaceae > Sphingobium > Sphingobium ummariense. The sequence goes on from NZ_AUWY01000136.1 coordinate 42,585, forward strand.
GCCGCAGTGCACGCTTGGCGCGGTGCTCGCCGAAGGGGTGGGGCATGCCGATTTCGTGCCGCGCAGGAAGGCGGGGGACGAGCATGTCGTGGACTTGAGCGGCAGCGGATCGATCACGCGCAAGTCCAAGTGGATGGTGTCGGACGGTCTGGCGGAGATGCATCTGGGCATCGGGCCGGCGGCCGGTCCCGCGTCCAACAAGCTGATGACGTGGATGCGCGACGAGGGTTGGTTCCACCCCATATTCAGCGACTGGGACTGGAGCAGGCTTCACGAGAAGATCATCTCCAGGGAGGTGAGCGAGGCCGATCTCGACGCGGTTCGGGCCTGGGTGCAATCCTTTCTCACCGCGCGGCACAAGGATGAGTTGGTGGGCGTGGCGATCGAGCGCGGGGTCCGCATCGCGCCTATCCTGACGGTGGCCGATCTGGCCGAGAGCGCCCAATTTGCAGCGCGAGGCTTCATCGAGACGATTGACGGTCCTTTCGGCTCTTACAGAATGCCGGGCGCCTTTGCCCGTGGCTGTCCTGAAGGATTTGTGTGGCCTCGTCCCGCTCCCCGGCTGGGCGAACATGATGCGGAGGTCCGGGACGAATGGCTGGCGGGGAGCCGGTCGCCGCCTTCTTCCGCCGAGGCTGGCGATGCGATCGGGCGACCGCTGGGGAAACTCAAGGTGCTCGACCTTGCCTGGGTGGTGGCCGGTCCCTTGATCGGGCGCACGCTGGCGGACTTTGGCGCGACGGTGGTGCGGGTCGAATCGTCGCGTCGGGTTGAAACGGCGCGCGTCATGGGGCCGTTTCCGGGCGGCCGATATGATGTGCAGCAGTCCGCGCTGTTCGAGACATGCAATGCCGGCAAGCTCGGGCTGTCGCTCGATCTGTCGAAGGACGCAGCGCGGGATGTGGTTCGCGATCTCGTCCGGTGGGCGGATGTCCTGGTGGAGTCCTTCACCCCCGGGCAGATGGCGAAATGGAACCTGTCCTATGAAGAATTACGCGCCATCAACCCCGGACTGGTGATGGTGAGCACCTCGCTGTCGGGTCAGGATGGGCCCAACGCCCGCTACTCGGGCTATGGCAACCATGGCGCCGCCCTTTCCGGGTTCCAGTATATCGTGGGCGCGCCGGACGGGCCACTCGTCGGCCCCTATGGACCCTATACCGACTTCGTGGCCCCCCGCTTCGGCCTGGCGGTGCTGCTTGCGGCGCTCGACTATCGGCGGCGCACGGGGAAGGGGTGCTATCTGGAGGTTTCCCAGGTCGAAGCGGGCGTGCAGTTTCTCGCGCCGCAGATCGCGGCCTTTTCGGTGACGGGAGAGATACAGGGGGCGGTGGGCAATCGCGACGCGCTGATGGCGCCCCATGGCGTATTCCGGGCGGCCGGAGACGATCAATGGATCGCGCTGGCCGTCGAGAATGACGGGCAATGGCGCGATCTCGCTGGATTGATGGGCGGCGAGGGTCTGGAGCGGGACCAGCGCTTTGCCACCGTGCAAGCGCGTCGAGAGCATCTCGAGGAGGTGGAGGCGATTGTCGAGGAGTGGACGGCGAGCCGGGATGTACAATGGCTGGAGGAGAGCCTGCGCCAGTGCGGTATTCCTGCCCATCGGGTCCAGTCCATTTATGGGATGGATGCCGTTCCACAGATGCGGGGGCGGGAGCATCTGGTCCGCATCGCCCATCCCTTGTCCGGCGTGGCGATGATCGAGGCGGCGCCGTTCCGGCTATCCCGAACGCCGGCGCACTATGATGTTTGCGCGCCGCCCTATGGCCGGAACAATGACCGCGTGCTGCGCGGAATATTGGGTTATGGAGAGGATCGGCTGGACGCTCTGGCGGCGGCCGACGTATTGCTCTGAGCAGGGGAGGGGCCGTGATCCAACTCTATCATTGCGAGGGGGCACGGTCGTTTCGTGCGCTCTGGATGCTGGAAGAACTGGGCGCGGAATATAGGTTGCACATGCTGCCATTCCCGCCCCGGTTTCGCGCGCCCGATTATCTGGAGATCAATCCGCTGGGCACTATCCCATACATGATCGTGAATGGCGCGGCGATGAGCGAATCCTCCGCCATCGCGCAATATCTGGCCGACACGCATTGGGAAGCCGGGCTGTCGGTCGCGCCATCCGACCTTGCCTATGCCGACTATCTCAACTTCCTGCACATGGGGGAGGCGACGCTCACCTTTCCACAGACGCGATATTTCCGATATACAATGCTCGAGCCGCCGGAGCGCCGCAACCCCCAAGTGGCTGAGGATTATCGGCGCTGGTTCCTCAAGCGTCTGGAAGCGGCGATGGGCATGATGCGCGGGCGGGACCATGCGTGCGGTGGTCGTTTCACCGCAGCCGATATATCGGTCGGCTATGCCATCAAGTTCGCGGAGGCGCTGGGCCTTGGCGATGATCTCCCTCCGGCCGCGACTGAATATTTCCGCCGGCTCGAAGCGCGCCCGGCCTATCGGCGAGCCGTGGCGGCCGAGCGGGGTAATGCCGTGGAATGAGCGGACGATGCAGGCGTCCGCCTCTCGCCCTCTCCTGCCCAAATTGCGACCGGACGGTTGCGCGTTAGGGTCATGGCGGCTCGACACAGGCCTGATTATCACCCGTCAAGACGTTTTCAGGGAATCCCCATGCAGACACGCATCACGCAATTATTCGGCATTCAATTTCCCATCGTTCAGGGCGGCATGCATTTTGTCGGCAAGGCCGAATTGGCGGCGGCTGTTTCGGAAGCTGGCGGCCTTGGCATATTGACGGCGCTGACGCAGCGGACGCCGGCCGATCTGGCGGCGGAAATCGACCGGTGCCGCGCCATGACCGACAAGCCATTTGGCGTTAACCTCACCTTCCTGCCAGTTGTGAACGCGCCGGACTATCCGGGCTATCTGCGGGTGATCTGCGAGAAGGGCATCCCGGTCGTCGAAACCGCAGGAAACAATCCCGTTGAGCATCTGCCGGCGCTCAAGGCGGCGGGCGTCAAGGTCATCCACAAATGCACCTCGATCCGCCATGCGCTGAAAGCCCAGGACATCGGGTGCGACGCGGTCAGCGTCGACGGCTTCGAATGCGGTGGGCATCCCGGCGAGGATGACGTGCCGGGCCTCATTCTGCTGCCGCTGGCGGCGAAGGCGCTTTCCGTCCCCTTCATCGCGTCCGGCGGGATGGCGGACGGCAAGTCGCTCGTCGCGGCCCTCGCACTGGGCGCGGACGGCATCAATCTGGGCACGCGTTTCGTGGCGACGCAGGAGGCCCCGGTGCATGAGCGCGTGAAGCAGGCGATCGTCGCGGCGGGAGAACGCGACACGCGCCTCATCATGCGGCCGCTCAGGAACACCGAACGCGTGCTGCGCAACCCGGCGGTGGATCAAATTATCGACACGGAACGGGCGCTGGGCGACCGCATCCGATTCGAGGATATCGCCGAGCAGGTCGCCGGCGTCTACTACCGGATCATGGTCGACGGGGATGTCGATGCGGGAGCCTGGAGTTGCGGCATGGTCGCCGGGCTGATCGACGACGTCCCGACCGTCAGGGAACTCATCGACCGCATCGTCGCGGAGGCGAAATCGATCACGAAGGAGCGGCTGGCGTCTCTCTTCTGATCCGCATCGCGAGCGCCGCCTGAAGGCAGGGTCAGGCGGGCGTGCCGCTCAGCTTGCCGCCGGGATGATCGGCAGCAGGATTCGGGACGGATGTGCTTCGTCATGAAGCACCTGCTGATGCGCGACCTTCGCGTCCGCCAATGTGCCGCCCCATTCATCCCAGATGTTGAGGTTTCTCGCCCAGCGAGGGAAGCAACTGCTGGTGACGTCCAGTTGCAGCTGATGCCCCGCCTTGAACAGGTTGCTCGTCGGCAGAAGTTCGATGCGCAGCAGATAGGGCTTGCCGGGTTCCAGCGGTTCCGCCTGCCGGGTGAGGTCGTCGGGATCGTCGCGATAGCGGGCGCGGATGATGCCGTCGGTGATGAGGCGCGCCGTGCCGTCCGGATGCACGTCCACCAGTCGGGCGACGAAATCGGTGTCGACCACATCGGTCTTCACCCACAGTTCGACAAAGGGCGTTCCGGTGACTTCGATCTCCTCTTCCAGAATATCGGATGTATAGACCAATATGTCATCGCGCTTCTCTATCAGATTCTGGTCGCTGCCGCCCGGAACGCAGCTTACGCCGAACACCGCGCCGCCGCGCGTGGGCACGGGATTTGCCGGGTCGTAGACGAAGGCGTCGGGTGGTCCGCCACTGCCCTGTTGCGGTGACAGGACGCCATCGCCCTCGCTCGTATTGGCCTGGCCGCCGCTCGACAGATACCAAGGCGTGACGACGGTGCGCGCTATCGGCCATTCCTGTTCGTCGCGCCACCTGTTCGCGCCCATGATCCAGATCTTGACCGGCGCTGCCTCCTCGCCTTCGTCCAGCGCGGAAAAATAGCGGGCGGCAAGGCCCATATGGCCGAAGGGATTAACCCGCACTATTCATGAGGCCTCCGCTCCGGGTTCGTGCGAGCATGGTTTGTCGGTCGTCGGGTGATCAGAGCAAGCTCCTCCGGCGGTTTTTTTCACCGCGTCAGGATCGATGGGCTTTTCGAGGTTGAAGGACGAGGGCTCGGGCTTTGGGCGGCACTGCCGCGCTGGTTATGTGGGTGCCGGCCGGAGGCCGGTGGCAATGGTTCTGAACAGGCTGGCATCGGGACAGGCTGACGCGAAGGCGACGCGGATGCGCGTAGCGGTTTCGATGACGCGGGCGGCGACCTTGAGCAACCGCAGGCGCAGCGTTGCGAACTCGGCGGTGGCGAGCGCGGCAGCCTTCGGGATTTCCTGCTGGATGCGCCACACGAGCCAGTAGGCGGCGGTGTGCAGGATGAGGCGCATCTGGTTGGCATTGGCTGAGCGGCACGAGGTACGATCGCTGGCAAGCTGGGTCTTGTGGCGCTTGATCAGGTTCTCGGCGTTGCCGCGCGCGCAGTAGAGGGTGTCGTAGATATGCTCAGCCGAACCTTCGGCCAGCGAGGTGACGACATAGCGGATGTCCATGCCCAGCGTGCTGGCCTCGATCCGGGCGACGACGCGGCGCTGGCACTTCCAGCTCTTCGCGCCGTAGCGGGTCTCGGCATAGTTGCGCAGGACCGGATATTGGCGCTGAGCCCGCTTAACCGCGCAGGCATCGGCGGCAGCGACGATTTCGGGATCAGCACGCAGCGCGGCGTTGGTCGGCAGGCCGAACACGTAGTCGACGCCGGCCGCCTCGCAGAAGGCCATGACCTCGGGCCGGCCATAGTGCCCGTCGCCGCGGATGGTGATGTGCGTTTCGGGCCAGTGCCGGCGCAGATGGCGCACCAGGCGCCGGATGTGGCCGGCAGCTTCGGCGCCCGACGGTGTCTTGCCGGTGCGCAGCAGCATCGCCACCGGTCGGCCGGTGGCAGTGTCGTAGACATGGATCGGCAGGAAGCAGCGCTCGCCATGATGCCCGTTCCAGAAGGAGAGCTGCTGATAGCCATGAACAACGTCACAGGTGTCATCGATATCCAGCGTCACCGCCGCCGGCGCGGCGGGGTAGCTGGTGCAGTAGATGTCGATCATCGCGGCCATCATCCTGGCCAGTTCGCGTGTGGTCGGCGCATTTTCCCACCGGCTCATCGTCGGTTGGCTGGCCAGCCCCGCGCCCGATCCCGGCAGCTTGCCCAGCGCCAGACGGAAGCCCGGATCGTCGCGCAGAGCGTCGAGATCATCGGCGTCTTCATAGCCGCAGGCGATCGCGAACACCCGGGCACGCAGGATGTCATCAAGGCGATGGATCACCCGCACAGGGTCCCGCGGATCGGCAATGCAAGCCGCAAGCCGCCGGCAAAGCCCCATCGCGCGCTCGGCCTGTGCCAGCAGCAGAACACCGCCATCCGAGGTGAGCCGACCTCCGTCGAACGCGGCTGTGATCTTCTTGCGCCCGATCGCTGGAAACGAAAATCCCGGCGCGCTATCATCGCTCCCGGCGGGTGTGGCCCGTGGCATAAATTGCCTCGCTGCAGGACTGGTCTAGACACCCATTTTCCTACATCAAAGCAATCGCTTACACCACTCCCGCCAACCCTGCTGACTGAGCCCGATGAATAAGCCGGGTTAAGCGCTTGGATCGCGGCGGAACCGGGCAATATCTGTTCGCCCGTCATCTTGCTCTGCGGATGATGCGCCCAGGGGCCGACGATCAACCGGCTTTTCGTCCGCGCGCCGTCGCTGCGCGCCCTTGAACGGAGGCCGACGAACTGGTCGATCGAACCGCGGATGAAGATGTCATACCATCCGGCCACGATCAGCGCGGGAACGGTGATATTCTCGTACTCGTTCGCCCGGGCGCTGGCCTTCATGGACGGATCGTCGATGCCATTCTTTAGCAGCGCGAAAAGCTGCGCGCCCTGCGCGCTGTGCTTCACCGGCTCGAAACGGTTGAGCGGGAGATGGTTGTAGCCGCCGTCCCGCGCCAGGGCTTCGAGCAACGCGCCCGCGCGCGCGATGGCCTCGGTCCGGGCCTCGGGGGAGTCCCAGTCGCGGCGCATGAGCTCTTCGACGCCCAGCATGGTCCACCAGTAGCCGTTCAGCTCCAGCTCGAAGACGCCGCTGCAATAGATGAAGGAGCGGTTGAAGTGGCCCACCGGCACGATGGGGTTGATCGCCTGCAGGGAGGGCGGCTGCTCGGCCGCTGCCGCCCATTGCACGAACCCCAGATAGGAAGGGCCGCTCATATAGACCCTGCCGTTGGAATAGGGGAGGGCGGCCGCCCATTCCACCACCTCCGCGCCGTCCCGTCCCTCGTCGACCCATGGTTGGAAATCGGCCTTGCCATCCGATGTCCCGCGACCCCGCACGTCCTGGATGATGGTGACATACCCGTGCCGGGCGCCGTGCGTCAGGTCGGTCGTGAACCCCGGCGCCACGGCTTTGCCATAAGGCGTGCGTGCGAGAATGACCGGCCATCGTCCTTCCCCCGCCGGCCGCGCCACATCGGCGCGGAGCACTGTCCCGTCGCTCAGCGTGCAGGGAACGTCATAATGGATCACCACGTCCTGCGGAACGGCAGCCTGGTCAGAGGACGGCATAAACAGGAGAACTCCAGAAAGTTGTTCATTGTCCGGTCGATCCGCCCCGGCACCGGATCGGCCGCTTTCGCGTCATCGCCTCCAGCGGAGGCATTCCGGCCGGCAAAGCGCACTTCGCCGACCAGAATTTCCCGTTGTTCATTCTGATCGGACTTGCGGGTCCGATTAGAAATGATAGCCCACCGACATGCCCACCTGGCGGCCCGGCTGATACTGGCCGAGCGCAAGCGAGCCGATGATGGAAGACACGACGATCACGTTGCCCTTCACCTGTTCGTTGGTCACATTCTTGACGAAGAGGCTGCCCGTCAGGCGGCCGTTGTCGCTTTCATAATTCAGGAACAGGTTGAGCTTGCCTACCGATTTCTGCGAGGAAATGGGCAGGTTGAACTCGGTGAAATATACGCGCGATTTCCAGTCGTAGCGGGCGCCCAGCGTGACCTTCCCCGTTGAGGTCGGAATGTCATAATAGCCGCCCAGGCTGCTCGTATATTTGGGCGATTGCGGCAAAGCATTGCCCGACAGGTCGATCGAACAGGGGACATTGCCTACCCCGGTGCCCGGATCGCACGTCGTGGGGCGGGAAGAGTCTGCCGTCTGGAACCGGTCGAACGACGTATTCAGATAGGCGCCCGACCATTCGATGCGCAGCGCATCGGCGAGGCGCAGGGAGGTTTCCAGTTCGACGCCATAGACCGTCGCCTTGGCCGCGTTGGTGACGGAGGAGGAGACGCCGACGATCTGGTTCACCTGCAGGTCGTCATATTTCATGTAGAAGGTGGCAAGATTGGCCTGCAGCGCACGGTTGAAGAAATTGCCCTTCAACCCCGCCTCATAGTTGGCGTTGGTCTCCGGACGGAAGGAAGGCGCCAGCGTGCCCGCTGAATAGCCGCCGCCCTTGAAGCCGGTCGAATATTTGAGATAGCCGTCGAGCGTGGGGCTGAATGCATAGGACGCGCCCAGTTCGTAGGTCAGCCGATCCCATTTCGAAGTGGACGACTGAAGCGCGCCGCCATTGATGAAGTTGTTATACTGAACGATCGACTTCTTGTCGCGGGTGTAGCGCAGGCCGGCAAACAGCTTGAAATCGCGCGTGAACGCATATTGGGCGCGCCCGAACGCAGCATAGGATGTGGTGATGAGCGGAACCGCGCCGCCGAATACGGTGATGTTGTAGAGCGTGACGCCCCCGCCCAGAGGCGCTTCGGCAATGGGCACCTCGATCGCCTGTTCCAGATGCTCGCGGAAGTAATTGACACCCAACAGATAGGTGAACGGCTTGGAGTTGTCGGAGGTGTAGATGAGTTCGTTGTAGGTCTGGCGCGCCGTATTCTTGAAGGACGCATAGGTGTCCTCCGCCGCCGTCCCGTCGCCATCCGATACGTTGAGCAGCTTGGAGTCGGCATAGGAAAGGAGCGCCTTCAGATTCCCGCCGCCGAGCGCCCAGTTTAGCAGGCCGTTGACGAAGTCGGCGGTGGCTGATTCAGTGCGGCAGTGGGATTGTCTGGCGGGTTAGCGGCGATGGCGATGGGGCGTGATAGCGAGGTCCAGTCCGATTTGATCGTGACGTGGGCGGAGATACCGCGTTCACCGGGGCATGTTTTCTACGACAAGCTCCAGAAGCTGCTGGCCGAGGCGGGCTTCGATGGCTTTGTCGAGAAGACGTGCAAGCCCTATTATGCGCCGCGGATGGGAGCCCCGTCGCTGCCGCCGGGCCGCTATTTCCGCATGCTGCTGATCGGCTATTTCGAGGGCATCGACAGCGAACGCGGGATTGTCTGGCGCTGTTCGGATTCGCTGTCGCTGCGGGAGTTCCTGCGACTGTCGAGCCGCGACAAGGTCCCTGATCATAGCTGGTTGTCGAAGACGCGGAGCCGCCTGCCGCACGAGGTACATGACCAGATCTTCGGCTGGGTACTGGCCCTCGTCGCCGGGCACGATCTGGTGAAAGGCGAGCGGATCGGCGTCGATGGCTCGACCATGGAGGCGAACGCCGCGCTGCGTACCATCGTGCGGCGTGACAATGGCGAGACCTACCGCGAGATGCTGGTGCGCATGGCGCAAGAGAGCGGCATCGACACGCCGACGATCGACGACCTTGTCCGGCTCGATCGCAAACGCAAGGGCAAGAAGCTGTCGAATGCGGACTGGGCGAGCAAGACCGATCCCGACGCGAAGGTCGCGCGGATGAAGAACGGCTCGACGCGTCTGGCCTACAAGCCCGAACACGCGGTCGATCTCGACACGGGTGTTATCGTGGCAGCGCCGATCCACCCGGCCGACAAGGGCGACACGACAACGCTCGACGCCACGCTGGAGACGGCAGCACGCAACCTCGCCGACATTGGCCTGGCGCCGACGTCCGGGGATCCCTGCGATCTTGTGACCGATAAAGGCTATCATTCGCGCGAGCTCCTCAAGGGTCTCGACGGCGACATCTGGAAGACGCGCATCGCCGAGCCGGCACCGCCGAATGGATATCTGCGCTGGCACGGCGACGAGGCTGCCCAGAAGGCCGTCTACGCCAATCGGTCTCGCCTGAAATCCGCCGTCGGACGCAAGGCGATGCGCAAGCGTGGTGAGATGGTCGAGCGTAGCTTTGCCCACGTCCTGGATCGCGGCGGCATGCGCCGCGCGTGGCTGCGCGGGCGCGAGAATGTTCACAAGCGTTATTTGATCCACGTCGCCGGGTTCAATCTTGGCATTCTCATGCGCGCCCTGTTCGGTTGCGGCACTCCGAGGGGCGCCAGGGGCGCATCCAAGGCATTCTTGTTCGTAGTTCAGACCGATGTTGCGCTCGTCATCGCCCTCGTCGCCGAGTTCGACGGAGAAAGGGCCATGCTCCTCATCGTTTTTACCCCTGAAGGCGCTGACAGACCCGGCTGAAAACCGACTTCGTCACCGCGCTGTTAGGGTCAGGTTCGCGTTGAAGGCATGAACCTTGCGATAGTTGATGTTCGCGAACACTTCCCGATCGCCGACATCGCCGCGCGACTGTCCGACTAGGATCGACGGCAGCGGAATGGTCGGATCGGGGGTTCCCTCCAGGAAAGTCGCCGGTCCGTTGGAATCGTCGTTGGCATATTCAACCAGAACCCGCGCATTGAAAGAGTCCGATGGCTCCCACTTGATCTGGCCGCGGATCGACTGGTTCTTCGCGTCGTCCAGGCGGTTGGGGCCGTTGGGGAGGAGATTGCGCGTGAAGCCGCGATTATAAGTCTGCTGCGCCGCGACGCGGCCGCTCAGCGTCCCTGAATCGTTGAGCGCGCCGTTGATGAAGCCTGAGATCTGGAACAGGGCTGGATCGACGCCCGCTGTCAGGTCAAAGCCATAATGGGTCTCAGCGGTCGGCTCGTTCGGAACCACGTTGATGACGCCACCGGTGGCGTTACGTCCGAACAGCGTGCCCTGCGGCCCGCGAAGAATTTCCACGCGCGCCAGATCGAGGAAGGTCGCGAGGGTCAGTGACGGCTGGCCGATATAGACCCCGTCGGAATGGATCGCGACGCCCGAATCCTGGCCTGCGTTGATCTGCTGGTTGCCGATGCCGCGGATTGTGATGTTCGACGAATTGTAGCTGTTGCCGATCTGGATGTTGGGGCTTGGCCCGACTAGGTCGTTGAGGCTCTTCGTCTGGGCGGCCTCGAGCTTCTGCCCGGCATAGGCGGACACGGCGATGGGCGTTTTCCGAACGGTGTCGCTCCGGCGCGACGCCGTAACGATGATTTCGCCGAGGTCTTGCGAAGACAGGTCTTGCGAGGGTCTCCCTGTTCTGGCGGCCGGTTCACCGGCTGGCTGGGTCGGTGATATGTCGGCCTGAGCCAGTGCAACGTGCGACACGCATATCCCGCAAATGGCGATGAGCAATCGGTAACGCAATTTCCCCTCCCTTATTTTTGCTGCCACCTTTTAGAGGGTGGCTATGCAGGCTTGGAATGATGGATCATCACAAAGTGGGGGTGTTAATTTCTCGCATTCGACGGACTGCGATACAGCATTCCTCAACGTCAGCCCGGGTCGTGTCCCGCGGGATTCACGCGATGCCCTCGGCCTCTTCCCCAACGATGCCGCCGTGATCCGCCTCGTCGGCGCGCTGATGCTGGAGCAGAATGATGAGTGGGCGATATCGCGCCGCCAAATGACGCTGGAAACGCTCGGCTCGGTGAGCGATGAGAACGGTCGGATCATCCGGTGGGACCCGCGTCTTGGCCGTCCCCGCCAGATCAACGTCTTCAATCGCGAGGAGCGCGATCTTGCGCAGGGCGACCGCATCCAATGGCGGCTCGTCAACAAGGACCTGCACCTGAAGAATGCCGAGCGTGGAACCGTCGAGAAGCTCGACGGGCCGATCGCCACCATCCGTTGGGATCGCGACGACCGCGTGCAGACAATCGACCTCTCCGTCCACAAGACCTGGGACCACGGCTATGCCGAGACCCTCTCTTCCGCCTATGATCGCGTCTATGTGCTGGCGCTGGTAAACTCGGGTCTAGACGGATCGGCACATTCTGGGGCGTCGCCGGTCGCCTTGATAGTGTCTCGAACCTTACGCGCCTGGATGGGTGTGACACCCATTCCGTGGAGCAGTCGGGCGGGCGCCCAATCAGTGGGGTTAGGGCCATGCGTCTGGTAGGATCGAGAGAGGCGCAGACGCTCACCGATCTTTCGGCTGACCAGATCCGCGAGTGGACTGGTCGTCAGGGCCTCATTCAACCTGATGTTCCGGCGTGCGGAAAGGGAACGCAGGCTCGTTTTTCATGGCGAACTCTGCTTCTGCTCAGGCTCGCTGGAGCGATCCGCTCGCATTTGCATGTCGAGCTCGAGGGCCATCGAGCGGCCTTCTCTTCATTGCAAGAGCAACTGCGGAGCCATGCCTTCCATGCGCGGGATCGCTGGCTCGTTATGGCGGCAGGGCTTTGCAGCCTCGAACGGCTTAACGATGTCGAATTTGTCGGCCGCGGACCTGCACTGATCGTCAGCTTAGCGCCGCATCTTGAGATTGTTTCAAATGGCCTGCGAATTGTCGAGCCGATGGCTCAATTGCCTCTCTTTCCTGCTGACGGTCTGCGATGAGCGTCGCAAACCTCGCAACGATTGCGGACGCGCTGCTCGCTCGACTCGGGTATAATCGATCGAACGGATGGACCAATAGTAGCAGCTAACGCCGATCCAGGCGCCCGGGGCTGAACGCTAGGAACGGCCGGTTGCGGAAATTGTCATCAATCTTTCACGTGCAGGGTCTTTTGGGAGCCATCCTTGCCTGCGCCGATTCGGCTGGCGGCAAATCCAGAGGATCGCGAACGGCTGACGGCGCATGGGGGATGGGCACGACATCATTTCCGCATGGATCGGCAGGGAAGTTCTGCCCCATGAAGGCGCCGTGCGCAGCTGGCTTTCGCGTCGCTGGCGCAATGTGGTCGATCCCAACGACGTGATCCAGGAAGCCTATTGCCGCATCGCCAGCCTGGCCTCCGTCGATCATATCCGCAATCCCGCAGCTTATTTCCATCGCACCGCCCATGCGGTCGCGACCGACATCATGCGTCGCTCGGGCATAATTAGTTTCACGTCCATGACCGAAAACGAATGGCTGAACGTCATGGACAGGGAGCCATTGGCAGATCGGGCGGTGGCGGCGGACCAAGATCTGAAGCGCGTAAACGGGCTGCTCGCCGAATTGTCCGACACCTGCCGCCAGGCCATCGAGCTGCGACGGATAGAAGGCGTGTCACAAAGAGAGGCGGCCCAGCGCCTGGGAGTGAGCGAGGATGTCATACGAAATCATCTGGTGCGCGGCGTGCAAAAGGTGCTGAAGGCAATCGCGGCCCAGGACGCGCAGGCACATGGCGACGGGCAAGAGACCGTAGAACAGAAGGCGGAAGCCATTGGCACCCCCCGGTTCCTCTAACAGCATCGACGACCAGGCTGCCCATTGGGCGGTAGAGGCAGCCTATGGTGAGCTGTCGCCGGAAAGCCACGCCGAGCTGGAAGCCTGGCTCGCGGAGGATTCGCGTCATCGCGGCGCCTTCGCGCGCGTTCGTGCCGCCCTGCATGTCATGGAAGAGGCAGTGGTTGATGCCCATGAGGCGACTGGGCCTTCTCCTTCGTCGAATGGCGACAACGACAATGATGCCGCGCATGGGGCAAACGCGGACGTGCCCGGGCCTTTGCAGCGCGGATTTTTCCGCTGGGGGGCAAGGGGCTTTGCAGCCGGCGCAGCGCTCGCCGCGTCGGTCGCGGCGGCCGTCATGGTGGGCGTGCCGGTTCCCCTGCCGTTCGGGCGGGCCGTTCAGGATGGCGCCGGCGAACAGGTGGTAACACTCAAGGACGGATCGGTCGCGACCCTGCGCCATGGCGCGAAGCTGGAAGTCACGCTGTCCGGCAATTTTCGCCGGATCACCCTGCTGAACGGGGAAGCGCGTTTCAAGGTCGCGAAGGACAAGTCGCGCCCCTTTGTGGTACGATCCGGCGATGTCTATGCGCAGGCGACCGGGACCGTCTATTCGGTCAGCCGTGTCGGCCTGACCGGCGGGACCGTCAAGGTGACGGAGGGCAGCGTGCTGGTGTGGTCGCGCGATGAGCGTGAACAGGCGGTCCTGCTCCATGCGGGGGACGCCGTGACCCTCGATCTGGGGCCGGTGCAATTGCCCGCGCCCGGAACGAAGGGCGTGCCGTCCCTGCCGCCGCCCGAACTGGCCCAGATCTCGTTCGACAATGTGCCGATCAAATCGGCCGTGGCCCGGTTCAACCGCGTCAACAGCACCAAGATCATCATCGCCGATCCTGCGATCGGCGACACCAGGATCGTCGGCCTGTTCGGCGCCAGCGACATCGAGCAGTTCGCGCAGGCCGCCGCGGTCCTGTCGGGAGGCAAGGTCGAGCATGGGAACGGCATAATTGTAATAAAAAAGAAGTAAAAATGCCTTGAATGATTAATTTATTCGGGGTGACCGAAATAAAAATCCAGCCCGTCAATAGGTTTGAGAGCATCAAACAGAGGGGCTTTCCCAATGAATTTCAAATATCGTTCATCTCTTTCCTCCATGGCGGCCATTGCGGGGGCGATAGTGCTGCCCGCCGTGGCGCAGGCCCAAACCCGCAGTTTCGATATCCCCGCCCAGGCGGCGTCGAGCGGGGTCCGGGAGTTCGCGCGCCAGGCGGGCATTCGCGTCATCGTCGCCGGCCGCGACACCGACGGACGGACCACCAAGGCGGTGCAGGGCACCCTCGACACGCGCGAGGCGCTCGACCGGCTGCTGGCGGATACGGGGCTGACCGTCCGGTCCTTCGGCGGCGGGGTCGCCATATTGGGCGGCATGTCCGACCAGCGGTCCGACGCGGGGGACATCACGACCGATATCCAGGTCACCGGAACGCGCATCGTTCGCGACGGCTATGACGCGCCCACGCCCACGACGGTGCTGAGCGAGGAGGAAATCGCCCGGCGAGCGCCTGAAAATATCGCCGATTATGTCACCCTGCTGCCGGCGGTGACCCCCGGCAACTCCCCGGCGCAGAACACAGGGACCACCGCTTCGGGTGCCACGGGCGTCAATTCGCTCGACCTGCGCAACCTGGGCACCAGCCGCACCCTGGTCCTGCTGGAAGGGCGCCGCCTGCCTGCCGCCACCATCAACGGATCGATCGTCGACATCAACGTCATTCCCAACGCCTTCATCAAGCGTGTGGACATCGTGACCGGCGGTGCCTCCGCGGCCTGGGGTTCGGACGCCGACGCCGGCGTGGTCAACTTCGTGCTCGACAAGGAATTCACCGGCGTTAAGGGCAGGGTGCAGGGCGGCGTCACCACCTATGGCGACAGGAAGAATTACACGGTCTCGCTCGGCGCCGGCGCCAAGTTCGCCGGCGGCCGCGGCCATATCCTGCTCAGTGTCGAACATTCGCAGATCGACGGGATCGATGGCGTACCCCGGTCCTGGTACAACGGAAACCGGACCTTCGCCAATCCGGACTGGACGGCGACCAACGGCCAGCCCCGCTACCTTTCGCTGGAGCATGTCGGCTACAGCGCGATCGCGCCGGGCGGTATCGTGACGTCCGGCCCGTTGCGCGGCGTGTATTTCGGACAGAACGGCACGCCCGCGCAGATCAATTTCGGATCGCTGCTGACCTCTTCGACCTTCGTCGGCGGCGACTGGAAATATACCGACTGGTCGAAGAACACCCAGTCCTTCCTCAACGGGAATTCGCGGCAGAGCGCCTTCGCGCGCACCAGCTTCGATCTGACCGATTCCATCCAGCTCTACGGCCAGTTCATCTTCACGCGTTCGAATGTGACATCGGTCGCCGCGCCGACCATCACGACCGCCAATATCAGCCGCGACAACGCCTTCCTGCCCGCCAGCGTCGCCCAGCGCATGGACCAGCTCGGCCTCACCACGCTGAATGTCGGATCGTCCAACTGGGACTTCGGCAACAAGAATTATGAGAGCAATCACTCGCTCTACCAGTATCTCGTCGGCGCCAACGGATCGCTCGACCTCTTCGGAAAGGGCTTCACCTGGGAAGTCTCGGCCTATCGCAGCATCAGCAAGATCGGTCAGGACTTCATGGTGCCCAAGAGCGCCGAGTTCAACATGGCCATGGACGCCGTCCGCGGTCCGAACGGCGTCGTCGTCTGCCGGTCGACGCTGACGAACCCGGGCAACGGCTGCGTGCCCTACAACCGGCTCGGCACCGGGGTGAACAACCAAGCCGCGATCGACTATCTTATGGGGACCGACTGGGTGCGCCAGACCATACGCCAGGACGGCGTGGCGGGCACGCTCCGGGGAGAACCCTTCTCGACATGGGCTGGCCCTGTGTCCATCGCCACCGGCTTCGAATACCGCAAGGACAAGGCCTATGGCACGGCCGACCCGTTGGGCCTGGTCAACGGCTTCGCCAACGGCAACTACAAGCCGATCGTGGGCTCGATGGACGTGACCGAGGGGTTTCTGGAAGTCGTCGTCCCGCTGGTCAAGGACACGATCTTCAAGTCGCTGGATTTCAACGGCGCGGTTCGCGGCACCGACTACAGCTCGTCGGGATTCGTCACCACCTGGAAAGGCGGCGTCACGTTCGAGCCGACCGAGGATGTGAAACTGCGCTTCACCCGCTCACGCGACATCCGGGCGGGCAACCTGTCGGAGCTGTTCGCCGCGGGTTCCACCGGGTCGTCCGTCATCTCCGACCCGTTCCTGGGCGGCGAGGCCTATACGACGCAGCTGATCACCACCGGTAACCCGACGATCCGCCCGGAAAAGGCGAACACGATCACCTTCGGCGCCGTCCTGACGCCCCGCTTCATCCCCGGCCTGTCGCTGTCGGCGGACTATTGGGACGTAAAAATCCGCGACGCCATCACCTCGGTGTCCGGCAGCTCGACGGTCGACCAGTGCTTCAACGGTATCCAGGATCTCTGCGACAACATCGTGCGCGGCGACAATGGAAAGATCCGCTACGTCTATACGCGCCCCGTCAATCTCGACCTCTTCTGGGCGCGGGGCATTGATTTCGAGGCGAGCTACCGGCTTCGCATGGCCGATGTGGCGGCGTCGCTGGGTTCGGGCACGCTGTCGTTCCGCGGACTCTTCACCCTCAACCTCAAGAACGGCAGCGAAAGCGGGCTGACCGGGATTTTCGACTCCGCCCTTCGGGAAGGCGGGGCGCCGAGATATCGCTATCTGGCCGATCTATCCTACCGCAATGGACCGCTCACCGTATCGCTGACCGGCCGCGGCATCAGCGCCGGCGTCCGCGATACCAGCTTCGTCGAATGCAGCACCAACTGCCCCGGCGGAAACAACACGATCAACAACAACCATGTCGAAGGTGCCTTCTGGGTCGATGCGTCGGCGAGCCATGAAATCGTCGAAGGCGTGGAGGGCTTCTTCGTGGTCACCAACATCGCCAATCGCGCGCCGATCGCATCCGCCGATGGCCCGGGGTTCAGCACCGCGCAGTTCGGATATAACCGCGCCTATTCCGACCTGGGCCGCGCCTTCCGGGCCGGGGTTCGCTTCAAATTCTAGCGAGCGGCGGCGGCGGGTGCCCCTTCCGGGGCGCCCGCCGCCGGCCTTCGCGTCCATCGACTTTCCTCATGTTTGTCCGCTCGTGTCGGACCGGAGATGACCCATGAAGCGTAGAGAATTCCTGGCCGCCGTTGCGCTGACCTCTGTCCTTCCCTTCCACGCGGCGTTTGCTCAGCGGACGGTACAGCCACAGGTTGTGGGAACGCCGTTCCGGCGGCGTTGGCCCGATGCGCCCTATGCCCGCAACATCTGGACCATGGAGGTGTTCGAGGACCGGCTCTTTCTGGGTGCGGGCAACAGCGCGAATGGCGGGCCATCCTCCAATTCCGGGCCGGTTCCGGTCATCTCCTACGACGGACAGGCCTTTGCCGAGGAATATACCGTCAACGAGGAGCAGATCACCCACTTCTACCCGACGGGCGGGAGCCTGATCGTCCCCGGGCACGACAGCCGCGACGACTGGTCCTACGGCAATCTCTATCGCCGTGCCGATGGCCGCTGGACCAAGCTTCGGACGGTGCCGCACGGCATCCACGTCTACGACATCCGCGCCTATGCTGGGCGGTTGGTCGCCGTGGGCGGCGCGTTCGACCAGTCCATTTCCGCCTGGATATCGGACGACGACGCGGCGACGTGGAAACCCGCGGCGCTGCTTCCCAATCCCGCGCTGGCGCCTTCCTTCTCCCCGGCGGGCAGGAACGCCACCGTGCTGGGGCACCAGACCGTCGTCGTGGGCCGGTTCTGGACCCTGCTGGAGATCGGCGACGCGCTCTACGCCAGCACGACCGCGCCGTTGAGAGTGGGCGAGGGGGAGGACGGCCTGCGGATGGCGACGCTCTTCCGCTTTGATTCTGCCCGGAACGGCTTTCAGCCCGTGGCTTTCGGAATGCCGGCGCTGTTCCCCGGCGTCCCGGCGGACGGCACCCGGACGGGGCTGGTCGAACGCTGGGCCCGGATCGGCCAGGAGACGGTCTATATCGGCGGATGGCAGCATAATGACCACCAATGGCTACCGATCGGCCTCTTCGCGGCGACCTCGCCGGAAAAGGCCCGCCGCCTGGCCCTGCCGGCAGACGAGCAGCCCTGGGACATCCTCGTCAGGGACGGCCGCCTCTACTGCCTGTCCGCAAGGCGGGAGGCGCCGGACCGGTTCCGCATTTCGGTTACCCGCTTCGAGCGCGACCTGGGCAAGGGGAAGCTGCTGCTGAGCTTTGACGCACCCACTTTCGCGCGGTCGTTCGCCGTTTTCCGCGGGCGATTTTATTTCGGCCTCGGCACGGAAACCGACATGGGTGTGCCGCTGTCGGATGCGAGCGGCACGCTGCTCAGCACCCCTTTCATCCCCTGAACCGCATCGGGCCTGCGACCCGGATCTGCAACAGTCCGCCGTTAGGCCCCGAAGACTCCAACGCTCCCGAGGTAGCAAGCCCATGTCCCGATCGATCGAACATTTCCGCGCGTCCCGCAATCGCAAGGGCGGGCGAGTTGCTGCGTTGCTTGCGCTGGCGATGCTGTCGCTCGTCGCTGCGACCCCCGCCGAAGCACGCCCGGCGCGCAACGTGATCCTGTTCATCGGCGACGCGGGCGGCCTGCCGACGCTGAACGCGGCGGGCATCTATGCGCATGATCGCCCGCAATCGCTGTTTCTGCAGTCCATGCCCCATATCGGCCTGTCGGACACCTCGGCGCTCAACCGCTGGGTGACGGACTCCGCGGCGGGCATGACCGCGATCGTCACGGGCCACAAGACCAACAGCGGCATGAATTCCGTCCTGCCGTCCGCCGACGGGACGACGGTGACGCCGCTGAAGACGATCCTGGAATATGCCGAGCAGCGCGGGCTTTCCACCGGCGTCATCACCAACATGCCGATCTGGGATGCGACGCCGGCCGCCTGCTATGCCCATGTCGGCAAGCGGTCCGAGAAGGACGATATCTTCCGGCAATTGCTGGCGCCCCGCTATGGCGACGGCGTCGATATCGTCATCGGCAAGGACCGCGCGGCCGCCGATGCCGCGTTTGCCGGCACGGGAAGGACGGCGGCCCAGGCCTTCGAGGCCGCGGGCTATACCTTCAGCGACGATCCGTCCGTGCTGAAGCCGGATACGCGCCGCGCCGCGATCATCCGCGACGAGGATTATGCCGCCATCCCGACCGTCGAGGCCGCCATCTCCAGCCTCAGTCGCAACCCGAAGGGCTATTTCCTGATGGTGGAGTGGGACATGCACACCAACAAGCTCCAGGACGGGCTGCGGCACGTCATCGAGATGGACGACATGATCCGCAAGGTCAGCGAGCGCGTGGGCAAGGATACGCTGATCCTGTTCGTCGCCGACCATTCCTATAATCTGAAACTGCTGTCGGGCACACGCGATCGCCCGCTTGCCGAGCAGGTTTCTGCCGACCAGTCGGCGCCCGGAACCGGCGTGATCGTCGCCGACGGCAAGGGCGCCCATGCCGGGGAAGAGGTCGTCGCGGCGGCCAGCGGCCCCGGGGCGGAACGCGTGAAGGGCTTCTTCCCTAACACTTGGCTGTTCAACGTCATGATGTCGGCTTTCGGTTGGAAGGCCGACTGACCATTAGAGTGGCTTGAATTCGGGATCGGTACGCTCGCTCAGCGCCGCGTCGTTCACCGAGATGCCGATCCCGGGCTTGTCCGGCACCGGCAGATAGCCGTCCACCAGCGTCAGGGGTTAGCGGTTGCCTACCCCGCTCTTAAAACAATGTCCTCGGCGGCCATAGACAAGACGATCGGCTACGATCACCGCATCTGGTTTGATCCGCCTGCTGAACGCTGGGGCGATGGTTGCCGGTCGGCAACGGTCGCTTGGGCGCAATGGTGCGCTGAGACATATATCCACCAACTGCCGAACTGGCCCGCGTTCACACGGAGCGCGATGCTGGCGGCGGCTGGCCGAACTCCGCCACCGGCCGGGTCGGCACCCTTGAACCGTCAGCAAATGTTTGTAGCGCGGTTTCTCAAGCGCCAGCCCGCGGGCAACGTACCAGAGGCCTGTGCCAATTCCGATCCTTAGCCGCCATTCACGGCCTCGATGGAGCTCTCCAGAAGAGACATTCACGAGTGCGGTCATCGACGATGATGTGCTCCCGGTGGCGCCAGTTCACCTCTTTTCACCTCCGTCTTGACCATCCGCTCGGGTGCCAGATGCTCGGACAATGACGCCAGCGCTGCCGCTGGATCATGACGGGCGCCACACAGGAAGATATCGGCAGCCGCATAGCCATGTTCGGGCCATGTGTGGATCGACATATGGGATTCCGCGAGCAGGACCACACCGGTGACACCCTGCTCTTCCCCGAAATGATGGAGGTGAAGACCGATCACCGTCGCCCCGGCGCTCTCCGCCGCGCTGCGCAGGGCGATCTCTATCAAGGCAGCATCGTTCAGCACCGGGCATCCATAGAAGTCCGCCAGCAGGTGTCTGCCATCATATGTCGAGGGCGGGATCATAAGAGGGTCTCGTGAGCATGGCCGAGCGACGACAAGGCGGCTTCCGCAGCTGCCATGCCTTGATAATGCGCTTCCTCGAACAGCGACAGGCCGCTCATGTCCGAATGGGCGCGGAAGAAAGGCGGCCGGATCGCAGCCCGTTGGGCCGGCACGACCCGCCACAGGAAGCCAGGCGTCGGCCGGATCATGGCATGCCCCCATTTCCACAGGTCGATCGACCGGATCGCGCCGTCAAGATCGGGGTTCATGCCCAGCAGATCGTCGCGCACCATCCGTCGCCACTCCGCGTCGGAGCGCTCGACCAGGAGGCGACGGCCGTAGATAGGCGACATGTCGGACAGGGCCAAATACCAGGTCAGCACCGTCGGGCCTTCGCGCGAAGCGCTCTGATGGGTGGCAACGACATAGCCGAGCGAGGCGCTGCTTGCCGAGACATTGTCCCACGCCAACCCGCTTCCTTTTCCAGCCGGCACGCGATCGACAGTGACGTTGGCGACAAGCCAGGGAGCATAGCTATGGGCGGGATCGGGCTTTTCGCCGAGCAGGCGGCTGGCGATGAAGTGCGGCATGGCAAGGATGACGGCATCGGCGCGGTAGCGGACGCTGGTGCCCTGCGCAGCGTTGAAGACATCGACGGCTGCGCCGGCCTTATCAGCCTGGGCGCGGAAAGCGACCTGCCCCGTAAGGATGCGGTTCCCTAGCCGCTCGGCCATCAGACGGGTGAGGCGTCCATTGCCTTCCGGCCAGGTCAGTTCATTGTCGCCTGCGCCATCTGCGGTGAAGCCGCGCCGGCTGGCGAAATAGTGGATGCCGGCCCACGCCGACACCTCGGCCGGTTCGGTGCCGTAATCGTCCCGGCAGGCGTAGCGGACATGGGCGCGCAACACTGGCGAGGTCCAGCCTCTTTCATCGAGCCATTGCGCAAAGCTGATCCGGTCGAGCGCCAGCAGGTCGGCATCTTGCGCGCTATAGGCGATGGGAATGGCGAAGGCGGGCCGCCCCTGCGCATCGCGCCGGCGCGAGAAATCGGCCATGGCACGGTCGAATGCGACGAGGTCGGCCTTGTCCTTCACTGACAGGCCGGTTTTCGGTACCAACCCTTCCTGCCATTTGCCCTGCCAGAGCAAGCGCTCCTGCAAGTCGGCGCAGAGTTGCAGCGGATCATAGACCGGCTTCCCATTCCGATCGCCTATAATGATGCCGAACTGCCGCAGCATATGGCGCAGCCCGCGGGCCTCCTGATTTGGAATGGGGAGATAATGGGCGCCCAGCGGATAGGCCGACACCGCGTTGCGCCAGCCACGGGCGTTGCCCCCGGGTTGCCGCTCCAGTTCAATCAAGCGGAAATCGTGATAGCCTGCCTCTCGTAGCCGCCAGCCCGCGGACAGACCGGCAACGCCGCCGCCCGCGATCAGTAAGGGCACATGCTCCTCCCGCTCAGGTTCGGGGAAAGCGCGGTCGCGCAGCCGGTGGCCAAGCGCCATGTCCGCTCCACCGCTAGTGCCTGATGTCGGAGTTTCGCAACCGGGCAGAGCCAGCGCAGTGGCCGCCGCTACGCTTCCCTTCAACATCGAGCGCCGATCAGCCTTCATAGCGCGCCCATTCCTCCGCAAAGCTGCGCACCAGCGCTTGATTGTCGAGCCGGTTCACCGGCACCCGGCGTCGGGCCATATCGGGCGGGAAGAACAGCGCTTGTCGCGCAGCTGCGTCGGACAGGAAGCGGTTGCTGGGCAGCAGGCGGGTCGTGGTTCCCGGATCGGTCAATCCTGCCAGGATGAAGCCCCATTCACCAAAGCTCGGCACATAGACATGATAGGGACGGGTCTGGAAACCGGCCGCTTCCAGCGTCTGCGCCACCGTCCAGAAGGCAGCAGGCGCTACCAGCGGCGAAGTGCTCTGAATCACCGCAATGCCGCCAGGCGCCAGATGCGGGCGCAGCATGCGATAGAAGGTTTCGGTGTAGAGCTTGCCCACCGAGAAATCGACCGGATCGGGGAAGTCGACGATGATGACGTCGAACTGTGCTTTCGCCTCCCGCACCCAGCGAAAGGCGTCGGCATTGACGACATGCATGCGCTTGTCGGTCAGCGCGCCACCGTTCAGCGAACGCAAGAGGCCGGTCTGGCTGAACAGGCGGGTCATCGCGGGATCGAGATCGACCAGCGTGACGCTGCGCACCTGCGGATGGCGAAACACCTCACGCGCCGCAAGCCCGTCGCCACCACCCAGGATAAGCACATGCGCCGGGCGGGCTACCCGGCCCATCGCCGGATGCACCAGCGCTTCGTGGTAGCGATATTCGTCGCGCGAGGAGAATTGCAGATTACCGTTGAGATAGAGACGGATGTCGTCGTCATGCCGGGTCAGCGCCAGCCGCTGATAAGGGCTCGACGTCGCATAGATGACGCGTTCGCCATAAGCGGCGATCTCCGACCAGCGCTGGATGCGATCGGCCAGCAGGAAACCCGCGATCAGGCTGGCCATGACGATCAGCGCAAGGATGCGCTCGCGCATCAGCCTGGCGCGGGCAGGCACGAGCAGCAACAGGAGCAGCGCCACGCCGACATTGAGCAAGCCGAACATCAGCCCTGTACGGATCAGCCCCAAATGAGGCACCAGCAGCAGCGGGAACAGCAGAGAGGCGGCCAGCGCCCCGACATAGTCGAAGGTCAGAACGTTCGACACCGTTTCGCTGAAGTCGAAGCGATCGCGCAGGATACGCATCAGCAGCGGGATTTCGAGGCCCACCAGGAAGCCGATGACGAAGACGAGGCCGTAGAGGATCGGCCGGAACTGCTCCACCAGAGGGAAGAGCAGGAACAGTCCGGCCGCCGACCAGCCGCCCAGCAAGGCGACCAATATCTCGACCCGGATGAACAGGCGCAGTTCGTTGCGCTTCACATAGCGTGAGCACCAGCTGCCCATCCCCATGGCAAAGAGATAGGTGCCGATAATGGTCGAGAATTGCGTGACGCTGTCACCCAGCAAATAGCTGGCTATGGTCCCGGCAAGCAGTTCGTAGATGAGACCACAGGTCGCAACGGCAAAGACGCTGGCCAGCAGCAGCCCGACCAGCGCTGTGCGCCTGCGCTCGGTTGGAACCGACGACGTGTCAGCCATGAATGGCGGCAGCGACGATGATACCCAAGGCAATGGCGATCGCGCCCGCGAATTGGGCGACCGCGACATTCTGCTTGTCGCGTATCTCCTCCCACAATTTGCCGGGCGTGAGCAGATCCAGGATGATGAAGCCTGCGACAAAGACGGCGATGCCGACCCCGGCGTAGAGAAGGGAATTGAGCAAGATCGGAATGGAGGTGACCATCGACGTCTCCTATTTATGCGTTGGACCATAGGCACGGGCGGCCCCCGCCGTCCGCCCGCCGTCAGCGAAAGGTGAATAGCCCTGCGATGCCGCGGCCAGATAGAGGCCCAGCACGCCAAGGCACCAGAGCGCATAGAGGAAAGTGCCGCGGCTCATGGCGCCTGCATTCCCTGCAGCCAGTCGTCGGCATCGGCTGGCTCACCGTCCTTCTGCGCCAGCCGCGCATTTTCGAACATGATGTGCAGGATCAGCATCAGCACCGGCGGCGATAATATCAACAGCACCGCCAACCAGAAGTTGGAGGCGAAGCGCGCCCCACGCGCCACCGTCAGTATGACTTCGACCGGAGGAAGCCCTTCGGTTTTGTAGGTCCCGCTCGATGCGTCCCAGCCCCAGTTGCCCGTACTGCCCCAATGGTGCGCCCGTGCGTCGACGACCAGGTCGTAGGTGCCTGCGGGCAGGCTCGCGATTTTCAAGGTCTGCAACGGCGACCCTTCGGACCAGTAGCCATCCGAATCCTGACCCGAATAATGTTCGTTAAGGGCATAGGCGTCATAGCTGTCCTGCGTCCTGCGATTGACGAAGGAAATGTCGATGTCGACCCAGCCCTGATCGACGTTGGGCGTCATCGCCTGCACCGTCATCGCCTGTCGCCCGAACGGCAATTCGATCGGGCCGAAGGTCTGCGATACCGATGGCCCATCGGGCGTCACCGAAAGGCTGAAACTTTGCGGCTGCATGGTGCCGCCAAACAGGGTCAGCAGGACGAGCAGAGCCATGAAGGACAGGGCGGCGACCGGCCACCACTCCTTCAGTCGCCGGGCAAAGGGCGATGGCTGGTGGGCCAGAGGGGTCATTCCCGGCAACCAGGCCGGCGGGGAAGCGACGTCGAAAGCCGCACATATCTCGCGCCCGGTCAGGAGTTCGCTGACAGTCCAGCTCTTCTCGCGATCATCCTGCTCCAGGCTCAGCATGAAGCCGGGGCGGACATAATCGGTGGCGCGCACTTCCTCCCCCACCTTTACCCGCCAGTAGAATTCCCCTGCGACCCGGGTCACCCGCGCGGTGCTGCCGCTATAGAATGGACTGAAGCGCCTGCCCGCGACGATGTAATCCGGTCCATCACGCTGCGGCGCCGCCGTCAGCATGGTGCCCAGGCTCCATCGACCGTTCTGCGCGATCAGCCACCGATAGCCGGCATAAGGGTTGAACAGCAGATATTCTTCCCAGGCGGCCCATCCGTCCGTCCGTTGTAACCAGCCGATCGCCTCCCATTCCACGCCGCGCAGCGTGCCGCGCGTGCCCAGCGGAATATCGAGCGACGCCTGCATTTCATGGTATCGGGTGATGATCCGCGCATCGGGGTTGGTCGCGTCGATCAACGTGCCACAATATTCGCAGGCGAGCGTCACCGTATAGCCGGCAGCACGCATCGCGATCGTCCCGCCGCAGGTCGGACAGGACAAGGTGCGCACGCTGCTGTCTTCAGGCGGCATCGGCAGGCAGACTCCATCCGGGCAGCGGCCGCAGATTACGGGGTTGGAGCGAAGCCAGGGTTACATAATGGCCGACATAGAGGGATGGACCGTGCCGATCCTTCTGAAAGGACGCGCAGCGCCCATCCCGATTGCGGAAATCGACGCTCAGCGCCTTCCAGCCGGAGGGTGCGGTGAAGGGCAATTCGCCTTCGCAGCCGATGCAATGGACCGTGCGCACATCGGCGACCTCATAGGAATGACCGGCGATATTGCCGCTCTCGCCCGGCCTGACCTGCGTGTCGTTCATCAAGCGGCGGATTACCTGTGGCAGCGATCCCGCCAGTTCGACTTCCCGCAGCGCCATGAACTGGCCCATCGCCTCGCCCAGCCAGGCATGGCTGCCATCGGCCATCAGCATCAGCCACTCGTTCCAGGCGCCATCTTCCCAGGCCCATCGCACCCGGCCGATGATGGAGAACGACTGGTCGAAGCATTGGCCTTCAGTCCCGATCTGGATCGGGCTGATGTCGAAAGGCAGCACCGCCGCCGTTCCCATGCCCTGGGCGGTCTGGCTGTAGCGGACCACCAATGTGCGACAATAGTCGCACACTCGTACGGGCAACGCCGGCGAGCGGAAGGTGACTTCCGCGCCGCAAGTGGGACAGGCGACCGATTGCATGGAGGCGTTAACGGATGCGGCCCAGCAGTTCCGCCTTCTTCGCGTCGAACTCCGCCTGGGTGAGCGCCCCCATCTCCAGCAGCTTGTGCAACTTCTCGATAAGCGCGAAGGCGTCCTCCGCAGGGGCGGAGGGTGTGCTCGCCGACCCGCCCAGCGCGCCTGCCATAGTCTGCCCTATCGCAAGCCCCGCCGCAGCGCCCGCGCCTATGCCCGCGACACCGCCCGACTGCGACGCCGCCGTCTCGATCGCCTCGGCCGCCTGGAACTTGGCATAGCGGTCAAGATCGCCAAGCACGCGCATCGAGCTTGCCTTGTCCAGATGCTTCTGGACCTCCTCGGGCAGGGACAGGCTCTCAACGAAGAAGCTTTCGACCGACAGGCCCCATTGCGCGAAGGCAGGAGCAACAGCCGCCTTCAGCGCATCGGACAAGGCGCTCTGGCTGGCAGCAAGGTCCAGGAAAGCCGTTCCGCCGCCTGCGACGCCCGTCGCCAGCGCGGTCTGGATCGCGGCGCGAAGCTGCGGCTCGATGTCGGCGACCGTCACCTGTCCCAGCGTACCCATGATGCGGGAAGCAAAGGGCGCGACTTCCCTGATGCGGAAGCTGTAGCTGCCGAAGGCGCGGACTCGCAGCGGCCCGAGTTCGGGATCGCGCAGTGTCACCGGCTGCGCAGTACCCCATTTCAGGCCGATCTGCTCCTTCTCGGAGAAGAAATAGACGTCGGACTTGAAAGGCGATTTGAAGCTCTTGTCCCAATTCATGATCGCCGTCAGCAACGGCAGGGTGGACGTATCGAGCGTATAGAGGCCGGGACCGAACATGTCGGCGATCCGCCCTTCGTTGAAGAAGGCGGCGATCTGCCCCTCGCGCACCGTGAGTTGCGCGCCGTTCTGGATTTCCCGATCGACGAGCGGAACGCGCCAGCCAAGCTGGCCGGGTTCCTCGACCCAGTCGATCACATCGACGAACTGCTTCGAGAGAAAATCCAATATGCCCATATCGCTCCCCTGTGCGCCACTGCAGTTTAGATCACCACGGTCGCGGGACAAGCCAATTCAAACGGTGGGGATAGTTCGTACTCTGACGGGGAGCGACCCTTATCGGCCGTTGAGCATCAAATTCTGCATCCCCAGAGCGGAACGTCCGCTTATTGAAGGGTAGCCGATCATCCTAAAGACGCGCCGTCTCTTTCCGCTGCACAGCGCGCATCGAAGCTCCGAGCCAGTTCAGCGAGTTTCACTGCCCCCAGTCGATCGACCAACAGTGCTTCCGCCTCTGTCAGCGCATCCTCCAACGCCTCATTGACGACCTTCTCGACCGCGCAATCGGGATAGGAATGCTCATTGCCGATAGCGAAGATGCGGGGGCCGCCCACCGCCCGATGCACATCAAGGAGCGAAACCGTCTCTAGATCCGCCGCGATGATCCAGCCGCCACCGTGCCCCTTTTCGGAGCGCACATAGCCTGCGTCCCGCAAACCCGCCATGGTACGGCGAACCACGACCGGATTGGTGCCCAGCATTGCGGCGATTTTCTCGGACGTCATCGCGCCTTCATGCCGCGCCATATGGAGCAGCACATGAAGCATCCGCGAGAGGCGACTGTCGTTGCGCACAGCCCGATCCTTTTACGTGCCCGCCCGGATTGGCAAGCATGATGTTTCACGATACTTATAATGTTACGTGAGTCGTGGAGCGTTTGAAATGCGAGAATTTGAGGACCCAAACCATTGGGATATGGCTGCGCAGCATTACGAGAGGACTGGCCATCCTTTTACTGCGCGCTATGCCGAGGCGGCGCTCGCCCGAATATCGCTCGAGCCTGGCAGCCGTATCCTCGACGTCGCAGCCGGCACTGGAGCACTCGCACTGGTGGCCGCGCGGACAGGCGCGCAAGTGCTGGCGACCGATTTCTCGCCAGCCATGGTCGCCCGTATCGCCGCGGCGGGGATTCCCAATGTCGAGGTCCGCGTGATGGACGGGCAGGCTCTCGCATTGCCAGATGGGGCTTTCGACGCCGTCTTTTCGATTTTCGGCGTCATCATGTTCCCCCACTGGCGCAAGGGACTGGCTGAAATGGCGCGGGTCACCCGTCCAGGCGGGCATGGCGTCGTCGCGACTTGGCAAGAGCGGGGCGCAGCGACCTTCCTGCTGCTCGGCCATATCAGGCGTGACCTGTTTCCCGGTCGCGACAGCATGGCCATGCCGGAGGCGGTGGGCGCGCTGAGCGATCCAGACGACTTCGCCCGCGAGATGATTGCCGCCGGCTATCGCGATCCGAGCATCGAGCCCGTAACCCATAGCTATGAACTTGACGTCGCAGACCTCGACGACCCCGACACCTTGTTCGGCATGTCGCCCGACTGGACCAGCCTTAGCGACGAGGAAAAGGCAGACGTTGTGGCCGAAGTCCGGCGGATGGCAAAAGGGGCCCCGGTCCTGCCGGTTCCGTCAACGGCTCTGATCGGGGTGGCTCGACGCTAGCGCGCTTAAATAATATCGCCTGCCCATGGACCGTCTGACGGCTGTTCAATCGAAGAGCAATACACTCGACCCTTTGGTTCCGTTCAGTTTCTAATTCTCGACGCTCAATTGCGGACCGTCCGCTGCACCGAGGCATCGCGATCATCATCAATCCGGTTGGATCAGTCTTGATCGCGCAACGCGCCGGACCGCATCCGTCAGCGTCTTCAGCGCGGAAGCCTGAAGCCGTGCCACGGTCCAATAGAGGGTGACTCGGATGGACGTGCTGGGGCTGAGCTCGGCAAGCTGCCCCCGTTCGATGGGACCGCGTGCCAGCACCACCGGTTGCATGCCCCAGGCCATGCCCTCCAGCGCGAAGTGGAGAAAGCCCAGCGTCGATGGCACCCAATGGGTTGGCGGGTCGAGATCAATCCCATGCCTTTCACGTGCCCACCGGGCCTGCAATCCGTCCCTTCGGTCGAAGCGTAGGCAAGGGGCTTGGTTCAGGGCCTGTGCAGTCACGCCGTCCGGAAAATGGCGGGCGATGAAGGCCGGACTGGAGCAGGCCAGATAATCGATCTCGCCTAGTTCGATGGTCCGGCATCCCTGCACCGCGCTCGGGTCTGCCGAAACCGCTGCCACCACTTCGCCCGATCGCAGGCGGTCGGCGGTATGCGCCTCATCCTCCAGGATGAATTCCAGCATACAACCGCTGTTGCGGGCGAACTCGGCTGCCGCTTCCGGAAACCAGCTTGCCATGCTGTCGGAATTCACTGCGACCTTGAGCGTGACGGGCGTTTCGGCCCCATATAGGGACGACGCGAGATCCGCCTCCAGAAGCTGGACCTGATCGACATGGGCGCACAGCCGCCGACCAAGGCTGGTGGCCGTGCAGGGTTGTCCCCGGACGACCAGGATCGTGCCGAGCCGCTCCTCCAGCGCCTTCACCCGCTGCGATATGGCCGAGGGTGTGACGCCCAGCCGTTCGGCCGCGCGTTCAAAGCTGCCTTCCCGCATGACGGCGGCCACGGCGGCAAGGGCGGGATAATCGAGCATCATGAAGATTTACTTCATAAGGATTAGTAGAACAAGTTTTCCTAATGTAGGGCGCCACGCCATAGGCTGCCGGATGACAAATGCTCTTCCCACCTTCATCACAGGCTTTGCCATGTCAGCCGCGCTCATTATGGCCATTGGCGCGCAAAATCTCTTCGTCCTGCGCCAAGGGCTGAAGCGCGAGCATGTCGGGCCGATCGTGCTGTTCTGCGGCGGCGTGGATGCCATCCTCATCGCGGCCGGCGTCGGCGGTGTCGGCGCGCTTCTGGGCGCGATGCCGCAACTGACCCTCCTCCTGTCCATCGGCGGCGCGCTGTTCCTGGGCTGGTATGGCCTCAGGGCGTTCCAGCGCATGATGGCGCCCGAGGCGATCACCGTGACGGCGCAAGGCGGGATCACGCTGGGCCGGGCAATCGGCGCTACCGCCGCCTTCACCCTCCTCAATCCGCACGTCTATCTCGATACGGTTCTGCTGATGGGGGCGGCGGGATCAGCCCAGCCGGCGGCGCTGCGGCCGATATTCGTCCTGGGGGCTGCGAGTGCCAGCATCGGCTGGTTTGCAGCCCTTGGTTACGGCGCCCGTCTGCTGACGCCCTTGTTCGAGCGCCCGGCGGCGTGGCGCGTGCTGGATGCGGTCGTCGGCATCGTCATGCTGACCTTGGCGGCATTGCTCATCGCGAGGGCGTTCCCATGAAGCGCACAGCGTTTCTGCCGGTAATGGTGATACACCTCGACAGGACGCTTCCTTGCCTATGGTCACAGATGAAGGAGGTTTCGAAGGTGACGGTCCGGTATCACTACCACGCACCGTGGGATCGGAAGGACCGCTGACCATTCGTATGAGGATGGAAAGGCCGACCAACTTCAGGCGTCCCACTTACAGCCTAAGAGCGTCAGCTCCAGACAGAAGCAGTCGTCGGGACGGCAAAGTTCGCTTATTGGCACTCGACCATAACTTGATGCAGACCGGACGACGTCTCCGACGTCAGCGCAAGACGAAGAGGATATCGAATGATGCGCGCATGCCCGTCCGCGTGCGCCGCGCTGCATGGTCTTCACCGAGCTATTGGGTCGGGTCCGGGACATCAGCCTGCTGCGGCTCCGATGTCGTCACCTGCGCCACAAGCGGCTTGCGAAAGCGGAGATCACGCTGAGGCACCGGCATGGTGACGCCATGTTCCTTGAACAGATCCCAGATGCGAAAAAACACGTCGCTCGTGACGTTACCGACCCCTGACTCGGGACTGTCGATCCAGATCCGCAGATCGAATTCGACCCCGTTGTCGCCGAACGCCTTGATCCAGCATACGGGCGCCGGCTCTTTAAGCACGCGTGGCGAGATGGACGCAGCCTCGACCGCGAGCCGCTGCGCGAGCCGTAGATCGCAGTCGAACGAGACGCGAAAACCGACATGAACCCTGACGTCTCGGCTTGAGAACGACCAGTTCTCGACCTGCTCGGTCATCAGCAGTTCGTTCGGGATCAGGTGCTCCTTGCCGTCTCGGGTCAGGACCGAGACGGCCCGGACCCCAATCTTGTTGACCCACCCGAAAGTGTCTCCGACTGCGATGACGTCCCCTGGCTTAATCGATCGATCAAGCAGCAGGATGAGGCCAGCAATGAGATTACCCAGCGTCTTCTGCAGACCGAAGCCGACAGCGAGACCGAACGCACCCGAGAACACCGCCAGCGCCGTCAGGTCGATGCCGAGAAGGTCAATGCCGAGGAAAATGGCGACCGTGACAACCGCGATCTGAGCGAGCTTCTGGAACAGCACGCGTTGCGCGGCATCTAGAAGACTGACCTGTCCGATCCAGCCCAGGACCCAGCGCAGGAGTGCGCGTGCTGCCACGAACAGCAGGAGAGACAACCCCACAGTCTTGACGATGTCGAGCAGCGAGATGCGCCGCGCGCCGATCCCGATGCTGGCTCCGTCCAGTCCCTCAATGAGCGGAGCCAGACCACCCAGTCGGCTCGCCAACACGATGAACAGCGCTGTAGTGGCAATCAGGATGCCAGGTCCGCTTCGTACCCCCAACAACCGGCAAATTCCGTACGCCAGCGCGGCAACTGCAATCCCGAGGCCAGCGGCAAGGAGAAGATCGGCCCCCGGTCCCATCCCACCGATGCCGAGAAAAGCCGTCAGGACGAGCGCGGCTACCCCGGCTCGCGTCAGCGGCGCCAGCCGAGACGAGATGCCTGACGCATGCTTGGGACTAAGGGCTGGGAGGACATATCGGCAAGCAAGGCGTGCTGCGATTAATCCCAGCAACAGCGCGGTACCAAGGATCGCTGCCGCAGCTATCAGATCATGGAACGGCATTGCCGACCATCGATCCATGTAGGTCTGCCACCACTCGCTATGATCCAACACGATCTCCAATGGATGCAATTACCGCCGTTCGCCGGAACCCGAACACTGGCTACCTTGCCTTCGAGCGCCGGTCAGCCCTCAAATTTGAAGCGCCGGCTAGGTTGGACAAGGGAATGATCTAACGCGGGTCGCACCGGAATTGGAAATGCATAGGTGCTGACATGTGATCGGCCCGGACTTTGCTCCTTCTCCGGATACAGCCCGTCGCCGCGTGAATGGCCGCTTCATCGGAAACCGGTCATTCGCTATCGTCCTCCTGAACGAGGGGTTTGTCCTAACGTCGGTCTATAGCTGTCAGCGACGGCCGGATGAACGAAGGGCAGGTTTCAGGGAGCCGTTTTGCACGGTCGAATGTCGGCTATGCTGGTGATCTTTGCGTAGTAAGGTCCCATCCTTGTCAGCCTTCGCGTTTCGCCTTTCGTGCAGGTCCGCAGCGATCATCATAAGACGACGAAAGGTGGGACATTGCGCGTGGCTGGGAGATGGACAGGCGGCAGCCCGATCGATCACGTCGGCATCCCCAGGCGAGCCGGCGAGGACTTCCGCCTTATTCCGAACGTCCTGGGAGAGCTTCGCGGGATCGCGGGCAATCAGGCGCAGCGGCGCTCCGGCTTGCTGGAGCAGGTCGACGACCTGCCCCCCGATATCGCCCGCCGGGGCTGTAACTACGATCATGGTCAACTCCATGGTTCTTGGGTTTGACAGCCAATGGCCAAGGGGGCGGTGAATGACCTGCCGACCCCTCCTGACTGTCTTGCCAAGCCAGGAGATTAATTCGGGACGTTCTGTGCTACAGGATCCGTATCATCTTTGCGATCGTCCGAAGTTGGCCTCAGTGATGTCTGATGCGCCATCGCAGCAAACACGCATGCTGAGCCGGCCTAAAGCCGCCCGCTCGCCTGAAGTCCTTCAAATAACGCCGTCAGCCAGTCAGCGAACACCCTTGTCCGGGGCGATATGTTGCGGTGGCCGGGATGAAGCACGGAGATCGGCATAGGGGGCGGCAGATTATCCTGCAGCACCGGAACAAGCTCACCTGATTCGATCTGGTGCTGCACGCGGTACCGGGGAACCTGGATGAGCCCGAGACCAGCAACGCCCGCCGCAGTGTAGATTTCAGCCCCACGCACAGTAACATCAAACGGCAACAGCACCTCTCGTGTTTCTCCGTCGACCATGAAGTCGAGAGCGTAAGGTTGGCCGGAGGCGGAAGCGGCGTAGGCAACCATGCGGTGGCCGCTGAGATCGTCCACGGCCGATGGAACGCCGAACCGTTCGAAATAGGCAGGGCTCGCCAATGTCGCCTGTTCCGATTCCGCCACCTTTCGGCCCACCAGCGAGGAATCCGGCAGGACGCCGGCGCGCAATACGCAGTCGATGCCTTCCTCTACGAGATCGACCATGCGATCCGTCTCGCTCAGCCGGATCTCGATGGCCGGATGCTGGCGAATGAAATCGGGGAGCGCCGGCAAAACGAAGAACCGGGCCAGCGTTCCCTGCATATCCACGCACAAGGGCCCCTTGGGTTCAGCAGGCCGAAACCTACTCTCTACCTCGTCGAGATCGGCCAGAAGCTGGACGCATCGCCCGTAGTAGATATTGCCGTCCTCCGTTGGCCGGACGGCGCGGGTTGTGCGCTCAAGCAGGCGCGTGCCAAGGTGAACTTCCAGCTGCTGGATGGCTCTGGTCACCGTGGCGCGAGGAAGTCGCAAATCCCTGGCGGCACTCGCGAAATTTCCTCGCTCCACGATCCGCACAAAGAGTCGCATGGTTTCGAAGCGGTCCATGGCCATCTGATGCGCTGTTACGCGTCGCTCATCAACCAATCATTGTTGTCAATGATGGAATGGTGAATTCACCCGGCGCCTGCTTGAGTTGACCCGACCGCACGA
This sequence comes from Sphingobium ummariense RL-3, assembly GCF_000447205.1. Classification (GTDB taxonomy): domain Bacteria; phylum Pseudomonadota; class Alphaproteobacteria; order Sphingomonadales; family Sphingomonadaceae; genus Sphingobium; species Sphingobium ummariense. Next base: position 76,441 of record NZ_AUWY01000136.1, read on the forward strand.
TATTGTTGTTTTCAATGAAACAAGCCGAGGAGGTGGATATGACGGACTTATCAATCCGCGCGACAACGGAGGCGCCACGATTACTCGTCCCGTCTCTCGCCGATTTTTACACTCGGGGGCGCGTGACCAGCTACGTCCTTCTGCGGATAGCCTTCGGCCTTACGATCGTGACGCACGGCTTGCCGAAACTGACTGGCAGCGCGCATGGCTCCATGGCGAACCCGATGGCGGGATCAACCAATCTGATCGAGAATGCGCTGGGCCTGCCCTTTGCCCCGCAGCTTGCCTTGTTCGTCGCCTTGCTCGAGACGATCGGCGGACTGTCGACCGCGGTCGGTTTTGCGACGCGATTTTTCGCGCCGATGCTCGCGATCCAGATGGCGGCGATCTGCTTTGCGCTTGGCCCGACCTATCCCTGGATCGATCGCGGCATCGAATATCCGATCATCCTCGGCTTCATTGCCCTGCTCATCTCCATGAACGGTGCGGTCGCCTGGTCTGTCGACACGCGTCTGGGGCGCGAACTCTGAGGACGGATGGTCAACTGTAAAGGAGTTCAAGATAGCATAGATCGAGACAACGGGCCGAGAATCCCGGGAAGCCGGCGCGATTGCTCGTAATCGGGACCTTTACGAAGGAATCCCGGACGATCACGAAAGTAAATTGGACTGGACCCATGTTAGGGTACGCCGATGGAGACTCGTGCATGACAAATTATGCGGATGACGAAGACCAGGCGGCGAAGGTCGATGCCCGCCAGAATGTGTCGCGACGCAGCGCGCTGAAAGGCGGAGCGGCGCTAGCCGTGCTCCCGCTGACGTTCGAAGGACCGGCAGAAGCGCAGCCGACAGCGCCGATGGTCGCAGGTGTGGCGGTGGAGCCCGCCCACTCAGTTCTGCTCAGCACGTCCGTGAACGGCAAGGTGGTCGAGTTCAGGGTCGATGCTCGCAGTTCCTTACTCGATTTCCTGCGCGAAAGGCTTGCGCTCACCGGCGCCAAGAAAGGCTGCGATCATGGTCAATGCGGCGCGTGCACCGTCCATCTTGACGGACGACGCGTCGCCTCATGCCTCACGCTCGCCGCCAAAGCGCAGGGGCGGGAGGTCATAACGATCGAAGGTCTTTCTGACGGAGAAGGCCTCCATCCCATGCAGCAGGCCTTCATCGATCATGACGCGCTCCAGTGCGGCTATTGCACGCCGGGCCAGATCATGGCCGCCGTCGCATTGGTGAACGAGGGCAACGCGACCTCGAAGGAGCGCATCCGCGAGTATATGAGCGGCAATATCTGCCGCTGTGGCGCCTATGTCGGGATCGTCGCGGCGATCGAGGACGCTGCATCGAAGATGCGGAGAGCCTGATGCAACCGTTCACATACACCATGCCCAGGACGGTCGCCGAGGCGATCGCCGCATTCCGTCAGGCCGGCCCCGATGCCAGCTATATCGCGGGAGGCACGTCGCTCTACGACGTGATGAAGCTGGACATCGTCCGGCCGCGTCATCTGATCGATGTCAGCGCCATCGAGGGGCTCGACGCAATCGAGACGGGTCGCGATCAGTTGCGTTTCGGCGCACTCGCCCGGATGAGCGCGGTCGCCACCGACAAGACACTGCTCCGCGACTATCCCGTGCTCGCGGAATCGCTCTGGAAGGCGGCGTCGCAGCAGCTCCGCAACATGGCGACGGTCGGTGGTAACCTGCTCCAGCGCACGCGCTGCCTCTACTTCCGCAACGGCACCGGCAATCCATCGTCGGTCGGCCTTTATCCCTGCAACAAGCGGGAGCCCGGCAGCGGCTGCGCGGCGATCGGCGGACTTGATCGCGGGCAGGCGGTGTTGGGGCAGAGCGACGCCTGCACCGCCGTCAGCCCCGGCGACTGGCCAGTCGCGCTGACCGCAATGGATGCCACCGTCGAACTTGCCGGGCCTGATGGTTCACGCGCCATGCCTATTGCCGAGCTTTACCGCCTGCCGGGCGATACCCCGCATCTGGAATTCATGCTCCAGCCCGGAGAGATCATCACCGCGATCATTGTGCCGAAAACGCCGGCGGGCCGCAGGTCCACCTATCACAAGATCCGCGATCGGGAGAGCTATGCGTTCGCGCTGGCGTCAGCCGCCGTGGCGCTGGACATGGACGGCGATCACGTCCGCCGCGCGCATGTTGCACTCGGCGGTGTCGGTACCCGGCCGTGGCGGGCCCGCGCAGCCGAGCAGTTGCTCGTTGGGCAACGGCTGACGCCGGAGAGCGCGTTGACTGCCGGCCGGGCCGCGCTGGAAGGCGCGCGAGCCGGCAAACATAATGGCTTCAAGGTCGACCTTGGCGCCCGCACCGTAGCGGACGCCTTGATGATCGCTGCGGAAAGGAGCGCCTGATGCCTGCCGCCCCCTTTGCCGAGCGGGCGCGCTTCGATGCGCGCGACAAGGTGCTCGGCCGCACCCAGTTCACCGCCGACATTCAACTGCCGGACATGCTCTACGCCATGAGCGTACCTGCCACGATCGCCAAAGGCCGCGTGAGGTCGGTGGCGATCGACGAGGCGATGAAGATTCCCGGCGTCGTCAGGGTGCTCACCGCCAAAGACTTCCTCGCTCCGATACCCCCGCCCAGGGGCGCGACGGGCATGGCCGCCGCTCCCGCGGTCCCGACAATCGTGCCTGACATCGCCTATCGCGGTGCCCCCGTTGCACTGGTCCTCGCGGAGTCGATCGAGGCTGCGGTTCAGGGCGCAGAAGCGATACAGGCTACTTACGCGCCATCGGCTTCCTTCTCGCCCCTCATCACCAGCGAGGGCGCTGCAAGAGAGCCTTCCGAACCGGTGAAGGCCGGCAATGCAGCTGAGGCAATGGCACGAGCGGCAACGATCGTCGAAGCGGAATATGAATGCCCGGCCCAGCACCATAACCCGATCGAGACGCTGTCCACCACGGCGGTCTGGTCCGGAGGGCGCCTGACGATCTATGAGGCGACGCAGGGCGCCCAGGTGGTCAAGGCGAATGCCGCCAAGTCACTGGCGCTCGATCCGGCGATCATCGACGTGAAATCCAGCTACATCGGCGGCGGCTTCGGACAGAAGGGCACGGCACAGCGGCAAACCGCGCTGGTTGCGCGCGCGGCGATGCTGACGGGCCGCCCGGTCAAGCTGGTGATGCCGCGCGGCCAGGTCTTCCACAACGCCACCTTCCGTCCGCTCAGCCGCCACAAGATCAGGATCGGCGCCGACGCCAGTGGCAAGATGGTCGCGATCGAATATGACGCGGATCATCAGCAGTCGCGGGGTGGGCAATTTCCGCCGCAATATCATGAATCGCAACCGCAAATGTACGGCGTGGCGGATTATGACGGAACGACAGCCAACGTCCGGATCGATACCCAGGCTCCCGGTTACATGCGCGCGCCCCACCCCCATCCCGCGTCATTCGCTTTCGAGGGCGTGGTCGACGAACTGGCCTACAAGCTGGGCAAGGATCCTGTGGCATTTCGCCTGGCGCATGATGCCAAAGTGGACCCGGTTTCAGGGCATCCACTCTCATCGCGCTTCCTCAACGAGTGCATCGCGCAGGGTGCTGAGCGGTTTGGCTGGAGCCGGCGCAGCCAAGCGCCCGGTTCGATGGTTTTGGCCGATGGTACCCAGGTCGGCTTTGGCGTCGCATGCGGCGCTTATCCGGCGATCACCTCGGCCAATATCGCCAGGCTGCGCGTTTCGGCGGATGGCAGCACACGCTTCGCCGTTTCCGCGCACGAGATGGGGCAGGGCATCCGTACGGTGATCGCGCAGGCGCTTCTGCGCCAGCTCGACATCGATCCCGCCAAGCTTGATCTCCAGATCGGTGACACGTCGCTCGTGCCGCAGCATCTGACGGCCGGGTCCTGGGGCACCGCGAGCGTCCTCCCGGCCATCGACGCGGTTGCCGCCAAGATGAAAGCAGCCATCGAGGAACTGCTGGCGGGAAGACAGATTGACGGCAATCTGCACCGGAAGCTGGCGACAGTGCGGCGCCCCTATATCGAGGTCGAGGTCAGCACGCTCGCGCCGGGACAGGAGGAGCGCGCGCTGCTGGGATTGCGCGCGGCCGGCTATGCGCTTGCGGGACCCGAATATCCGGCCTTTACGACCTTCAGCTACATCGCCCACTTCGCCGAGGTGCATGTCGAGCCCCGGACCCGTCGCGTCCGGGTTCCGAGGGTCGTCAGCATCGCTGATTGCGGCCGGGTGGTTTCGCTGCGAACCGCGGTGAGCCAGGTCCGGGGCGGCGTGGTGTGGGCGATCGGGTCGGCGCTGCGCGAGGAAACCGAAGTCGATCCGCGCTTTGGCGGCTGGCTCAACAATGACCTCGCGGATTATGTCGTGCCGGTGAACGCCGATATCGGCGACATCGATGTGAGCTTCATCGACCGTCCCGACCCGCTGTTGAACGCCACCGGTTCGAAGGGACTGGGAGAGGTCGCGATGGTCGGGGCGGCCGGCGCTGTCGCCAATGCCATCTATCACGCGACTGGCCGACGGCTGCGCCGCATGCCGATCAGGATCGAGCACCTTCTATAGCTTTGTTATTGTCCGGATTGACCATGGACCCACTTTCAGACGTCCTTTCACTGTTGAAGCCTCGGGCTCATGTCTCTTCGGGGTTCGATGCGGGCGGCGACTGGGCCGTACAGTTCGGTGATCAGCACAAGATGATCAAATGCTACGCCGTCGTGTCGGGTGGCTGCTGGCTCAGCGTCGAGGGCGTCGATGACCCGGTCTGGCTCGGCACAGGAGACTGCTTCGTCCTGCCAAGCGGCCGGCCCTTCCGTCTGGGCAGTGATCTTGATGGATCGGCCGTTCCCGCGATCGAGATCTTCCCGCCGGCACGGCGGGGCGGAGTTGTCACGATCGGCGATGGCGGAGGACTATCCCTGGTCGGGAGCCGCTTTGGTGTTTCTGGCAGCCATGTCGACATGCTGCTCCGTCTTCTGCCGCCCATCATCCATATCTGCGAGCGACCCGCGCAGGAAGCGCTTCGCTGGTGCGTCGAACAGATGATGCGTGAGCTTCGTCACGGGCAGCCCGGGAACGCGCTGGCGGTCGGACACCTTGCCCATCTGATGCTGGTGCAGGCACTCCGCGTGCCGCTCCTGGACGTCGATGCCGATCGGCGGGGCTGGTTCTTCGCCCTCGCCGACCGGCAGCTCGGCGCCGCGCTGATAGCCATCCACGACGATCCCGCCCGGTCGTGGACACTTCAGGAACTCGGCGCGATCGCGGGCATGTCGCGCTCGACCTTCGCCCTGCGGTTCAAGGAGCAGCTCGGTGAGCCGGCCATGCAATATGTCTCTAAATGGCGGATGATTCTGGCCTGCGAGAAGCTCGAGCAGTCGAACGATCCGGTCTCGGCGGTCGCGACATCGTTGGGTTATGAATCCGAGAGCGCGTTCAGCACCGCATTCAAGCGTCTTATGGGATGTTCGCCGCGTCAGCATGGACGATCATCGAAGAATGAGCAGAGCGCCCCAGCGCCCCGGTCGCCCTTCTTTCCGCCAACGCCAATCCCACAGTAAATGTGGCGACCAGCTTCTGGTAGTCGCGGCGCTTGAGTTGGTGAGCAGCAGCGCGAACTCGATGCCGGCGTGGCCGGCCACGGGAGCCGGCGGCCCGGCTTCGCCGTCCTCCGCGACTTATCTGGCTGCGCACGACCTATGATGCGGAGCATGAACCAAACCTACACCGGCGATGCCGACGTTGACTTTACGCGCGGCATGATCCTCCACCATGAGGTGCGACGACGATGGTGAAGGTTGCGAACGATGTCGTGACCGCACAGGAACCCGAAATCGCCCTAATACGCGATAGGCTCGCGCGGCACAGTGCCCCGGCTCCTGAAACGACATCTCCTCAACCACACGCCCGTCGACGAGGCCGACCCAGGATCAATGGAACCACGGGCGAGATGACCAGACGATGTCGGGGTTACAGGACGGCCCTGAGGTGATAGGGGAAGGTGATGCGCAACCTGCTCCCCTCTCTTGCTTGTCTGATGCTGGTCCTCACCGGCTGGGCGAGCATGGCGCATGCCGCCGAGGCAGCGGGCGGCAGCATCGCGGGCCTCGAGTTCACGTTACATGCACCCGGCGACGGAGATGAAGTCCCGGCCGATAGCGACAGCGGCATCCCGCATCATCACGCGAATTGTCACGGGCACGATGTTGGCACACCTGCCACCATGCCCGCAGCGGAGTGTGTGCCCTATCTACGAGTTCGCGGCGATCTAGTCGCCGACATTCTCGCTGGCGTCCGCGGCAGCGTCCTGCCGAGGCCCCCGCGCATCTGACGGTATCCGCCCGCCGGCCGACGCCGGCATCGGGAATCCTGTCAGGAGCACATCGAAATGAACACAGTGCTCGCGGCCTTTGTGGCCGCGGCGTCCTGTGCCGGCATGGCGCAGGCGCAGACCGGGATGCAGGCGTCATTGCCTGTGCCGGTCCTCTCGCTCGACCAGGCGGTTGAAGCGGCGGGTGGTGCTGCCCCCGCAGCACAGGCCGCAACTTCCGCTATTGCGGCTGCACGCGCCGAGCGGATCGTGGCTGGGCTTCGGCCCAATCCGATCGCTCAAGGCCAAGTTGAGAATATCGCCGGAACTGGCCCGTATAGCGGGCTGGAAAGCGCAGAAACGACGGTCGGGGTTGCCATACCCATCGAACTTGGCGGCAAGCGCGGCGCACGCGTGGCGGTCGCCAACGCGCAGATCTCGCGTGCCGAGCTTCATGCGGCGATCGTCGCGGCCGATGTCCGCCTGCAGGTGACGCAGCTCTATGTGGAGGCGATAGCAGCCGAGCGGCGGCTATCGACGGCCCGCGATCAGGTCCGCATCGCGTCCGATGCCTTGCGGGCGGCATCGGTGCGGGTCCAGGCCGGACGGGCCTCGCCGCTCGAAGAGCAGCGCGCGAATGTCGCCAAGGTCAACGCGGACGCGAACGCCGAACGAACCGCGCGGCTTGCTGAGGCAGCGCGCGCCAACCTTGCCCGGCGGATCGGCGTCTCGATCACCGGTGCCCTCGATGTGGCATTACTCGATCGCCTGCCTGCAGCCATCATCGGGCCGACAGCGATGGTCGATGCGGCAGGCACGCTGGCGCTGGCTGCGGCCGATGCCGACCTCGCTGTTGCCGATGCCGGCGTGCGGCTCGCACGCGCGAACCGGGTGCCCGACCTCAATGTCGGGCCGGCGCTGCGTCGCTTCGAGGCAACCAACGACACTGCGGCGGTGTTCAGCGTGTCGATCCCGATCCCGATCTTCAACAACGGCCGTGCGGTCGTGGCGCAGGCGCACGCGCAACGGACGCAAGCCGAGGCCCTGCGCCGCGTGACGGCGCTTGATGTCGAGCAGGCGATTACCGACGCACAGGCCGAAGCTGCCAACGCGGCGATCACTGCGAGGGCGGCAGCTGGCCCAGCGCTGGCTGCTGCGCAGGAAGCGGCGCGGATCGCCCGCATCGGCTACCGCGAGGGCAAGTTCGGACAGCTCGACTTGCTCGATGCCGAACGCACGCTCGCGGAAACCCGGCTCGCAGCGATCGATGCGCTCGCCAACTACCAGAACGCACAGGCACGGCTGGGGCGGCTGACCGCCCCGGTGTCTATGCCCACGACGGGGGGAAATCAGTGATGCGGAAAATCCATTTGGCGGGCGCTGCGTCGCTCGCGCTCCTGCTGGCCGCGTGTTCCGGCAATGGTGCCGATAACGGCGCGGCAGCAAACGAAGCAGCCGGTGCCGAAGCGGGGCATCCCGGGGGCTCAGATCATGCGGATAAGGGGACGGTAACGCTCTCGACGGAGCAAATTGCTGCTGTCGGTATCCAGCTCGGCCGTCCAATCGTGGGCGGTGCAGGCACTCTCGAATTACCGGCCACGATCGAAGGTGACCCGCAAGGCACGCAGGTCGTGTCTGCCGCTATTGCGGGACGCGTCGTCGCGCTCAATCGAAATCTGGGCCAGTCGGTGGGTCGCGGGCAGACGATCGCGATCATCGAAAGCCGGGAGGTCGCGCAGATTAAGGGTGAAGTCGGGGCAGCGCGGGCGCGACTTCAGCTTGCCGATTCCAATCTTGCGCGGGAGCAGCGTCTGTTCTCGCAGCGCGTTTCTCCAGAGCAGGATTTGATCGCGGCGCGCACTGCGGCGACGGAAGCTCGCATCGCCTTGGCGCAGGCGCGCAGCCAGGTCTCGGCGGCGGGCGTGAGCGGGGGCGGGCTGAATCGGCTGGGCATCGTTGCGCCGATCTCGGGCCAGGTGATCGCTCGGCCAGTGATACTCGGCCAGACCGTCGCGGCTGACGCGGAACTCTATCGGATCGCAAATCTCGGCCAGGTGGCCTTGTCGTTCAATCTCCAGCCTGCCGACGCAGGAAGGGTGAAGCCCGGCAACATCGTTACGGTCACAGCCGCGGAACGGCACGCGACGGCACGGATCACGTTCCTGTCACCGGCGCTTGATCCGCAAACCAGGCTCGTCCCTGTCATCGCTACCCTCGATAATCGCGGGGGCATGTGGCGGGTCGGCGAGTCCGTCACCGCCGTGGTCCAGCTAGGCGGCAGCGAAGGCGTCTCATCGATCCGCGTGCCGACAACGGCGGTTCAAACCAGTGCGGGCGAGTCGGTCGTGTTCGTGCGGACCCTGAAGGGGTTCCAGGCAACGCCGGTCATCCTCGGCGATGCGTCGGGAGATACCGTTATCGTCCGCGCGGGCCTGAAGGGCACCGAGCAGATCGCCACCACCGGCAGCTTCACGCTCAAGGCCGAACTCGGCAAGGGCGAAGCGACGCACGAGGACTAAGCTATGATCGCCTGCATTGTCACATGGGCGGTCGAGAAGCGCTGGCTCGTCCTGCTGCTCACCGCCATCGCCGCAACCATCGGCGCCTATTCGCTCTACCGGCTCCCGATCGACGCGGTGCCGGACATCACCAACAATCAGGTTCAGATCAACGTCCGCGCGCCTGCGCTCTCGCCCGAGCTGGTCGAGAAGCAGGTATCGTTCCCGATCGAAACCGCTCTCGCGGGCGTGCCCGGGCTGGAATATACCCGGTCACTCAGCCGCAATGGCTTTGCGCAGATCACCGCGGTCTTCTCGGATTCGACCGACATCTACTTCGCCCGCCAACAGGTCGGTGAGCGTCTGCAGGGGGTTCAGGAGAACCTGCCCGACGGCGTGAACCCCGAAATGGGGCCGATCGCGACAGGGCTGGGGGAAGTGTATATGTACACCGTCCGCCTCCAGCATCGCGCGGACGACAAGCACAAGCCGGGCGAGCCCGGCCAGCAGCCCGACGGAAGCTACATCACCCCTGAGGGTGAGCGGCTGATGAGCGAGGAAGACAAGGCGACCTATCTGCGCACCGCGCAGGATTGGATTGTCGCACCGCTGCTCAAGAATACGCCGGGGCTCGCCGGCATCGACTCGATCGGCGGCTATATGAAGCAGTATCTGGTCGTTCCTGATGTTCAGAAGCTGTCCGCGTTGCGGTTGACCCTGACCGATCTCGGAACCGCGCTCGAACGCAATAACACCAGCGTCGGTGGGGGCTTTGTCAACCGCAACGGCGAGGGATTGGCGGTTCGCTCGGACGCGCTGATCCGTAACGCGGCCGAACTTGAGCGGACGGTGATCGCCACCCGGGAAGGCGTGCCGATCACGCTCCATCAGGTTGCGACGGTCCGTACGGGCCAAGCGGTTCGGATGGGTTCGGCGTCGGAGAACGGCACGGAAGTGGTGGTCGGCACCGCGATCATGCGGATCGGCGAGAATAGCCGAACCGTGGCAACCGCGGTCGAGAAGCGCTTGGGCGAGATCAATGCCTCGCTGCCGCCAGACGTAATGATCCAGCCGGTGTTGAACCGCACGGAGCTGGTCAACTCGACGATCAAGACGGTGGCGAAGAACCTGTCGGAGGGCGCACTGCTCGTCATCGTCGTGCTATTCCTGCTGCTCGGCAACTTCCGGGCAGCATTGATCGCCGCCCTGGTGATCCCGATCACGATGATGCTGACCGGCTTCGGAATGCTGCGGGCCGGCGTGTCGGCCAACCTCATGAGCCTCGGCGCTTTGGACTTCGGTCTGATCGTCGACGGTGCGGTCATCATCGTGGAGAACGCACTGCGGCGCATCGCCGAAACGCAGCATCATGAAGGGCGGCTGCTGATCATCAAGGAGCGTCTGGCGACGGTCGCCAGCGCCGCGCGCGAGATGATCCAGCCCTCGGTTTACGGGCAGGCGATTATCATCCTCGTCTATGTGCCGCTGCTCACGCTGACTGGCGTCGAAGGCAAGACCTTCGTGCCGATGGCGCTCACCGTCATCATCGCGCTCGCCTTCGCCTTTGTCCTCTCGCTCACCTTCGTGCCGGCCCTTATCGCAGTCTGGCTGTCGAAGAAGGTCGAGGAGAAGGATGGGCGGATCATCTCGTGGTTGAAGAAGCGCTACGAGCCCGGTCTCGATCGGGCGATGAAACGTCCGACGATCACGATCGGGACGGGGATTGCGAGCCTCGGCGTTGCCGTCTTGGCTTTCATGTCGCTGGGCTCAGTCTTCCTGCCGCAGCTCGATGAAGGCGATCTGCTCATCCAGGCCCTGCGCATTCCTGCGACTTCGGTCCAGCAAAGCCAAGCCATGCAGGTTCCGATCGAGCGGATGATGTCCAAGCAGCCGGAAGTGAAGTTCGTCTTCTCGAAGACGGGCACGGCTGAGTTGGCCTCGGATCCGATGCCTCCCAATGCGACCGATATGTTCGTGATCCTGAAGCCGCGGGAGGAGTGGCCCGATTCCAAGCTCACCAAGGAGGATCTGGTCGAGCGGATCGAAGCGAACCTCGCGAAGATTCCGGGCAACGCATATGAGATCACGCAACCGATCCAGATGCGCTTCAACGAATTGATCGCGGGCGTGCGCGGCGACATCGCGGTGAAGGTGTTCGGCGACGATTTCGCGGCGATGAACCGGACCGCCGAGCAGATCGCCGGCGTCCTGCGCAAGACGCAAGGCGCCGTCGATGTAAAGGTCGAGCAGACTTCAGGGCTTCCGATGCTCGACATTCGCGTCAACCGGGACGCGATGGCGCGATTGGGTGTCACCGCGCAGGACGTGCAGGACACGATCACGGCCACGCTGGGCGGGCGCCTGTCCGGCATGATCTTCGAGGGTGATCGACGCTTCCCAGTCGTGATCCGCCTGTCGGAAGCGGAGCGCGCGGATCTGGGGCTACTGCAGCAGGTGCAGGTGCCGGTCGCGAGTGGGGGCTATGTGCCGCTCGGAAGCGTCGCGGACATAGGCATCGCCAATGGTCCCAACCAGATCAGCCGCGAGAACGGCAAGCGTCGCGTCGTCGTTCAGGCGAATGTGCGCGGACACGACGTCGGTTCGGTCGTGGCGGGGGCGCAGGCCATGATCGGCAGCCGGGTTCGGCTTCTGGCGGGCACCTATCTCGAATGGGGTGGTCAGTTCGAAAACTTCGCCTCGGCGAGCGAGCGGTTGAAGCTGGTTATTCCGGCCTGCTTCATCCTGGTCCTGCTACTGCTCTACGGCGCCTTGGGATCGGCTCGCGATGCCGCGATCGTCTTCACCGGCGTGCCATTTGCGCTGGTGGGGGGCGTGCTGCTGCTGTTCGTGCGGGGAATGGATTTCTCGATCTCGGCAGCGGTGGGTTTCATCGCCCTGTCGGGAATCGCGGTCCTGAACGGGCTAGTGATGGTGAGCTCGATCCAGGGGCTGATCCGCTCGGGAATGACCCGCGAGGAAGCCGCGCGTGTCGGCGCGATGCAGCGCCTTCGTCCGGTCGTGATGACGGCGCTCGTTGCCAGCCTCGGCTTCGTGCCGATGGCCTTCGCGCATGGCGCGGGAGCGGAGGTGCAAAAGCCGCTCGCCACCGTCGTCATCGGCGGTCTCATATCGGCGACGTTGCTGACGCTGTTCGTGCTTCCGACGCTCTACGCGCGCTTCGGACAGCAGCAGCATGCCCCCAAACCGCGGGAGAACGCTGAAGGCATCGTCGCGCAACTGACCTGAACCCTCGCCTGGCCCCGGGGCGAAGCCCGGGCCGGACACTCCAATCCGACTTAATGGGAAATGCTAATGGCACATGATCACTCAGGCCGCAGCAATTCAGGAGAGGGGGGCGAGCGTTCCCAGCCATGCGACCAGAGCGACAATCGCGATCGCGGCGCTCGTTTCCACCGCCAGTGACAGGCGAAGACGGGAAATCGCCCGGTGTCGCATTGCCCCTTCCAGATCGGGGCTCAGCCACCAGCGATTGACCGCGGCAAGCGCCAGCATCAGGCCGAACAGAAGCAACTTCGTGCCGAGCAGCAGGCCATAATGGCTCTGTGTGACGGCGGGCAACTGGCGCGATCCGACGATCATGACAGCATTGATCGCTCCGCTCAGAATAAGCGAAATCACCACCAGGCTACCCATCAGTGCGAAGCGCGACAGCATCCCTGCCACATGATGCACGCTCATGGTTGTAGGACGGAGGGTCAGCAGGGCATGGAGAAGCACGGCCAGGGCGCCGATCCAGGCCGCAGCCGCCCAGATATGGATGACATCGGCGGCGCGGTGGATCTGGCCTGCGACATTCTCGGTCGCGCCTGCATGGCCGGTCCAGGCCAGTGTCGCCGCTGCCACTGCTGCGGGAATGGCCGTCAGCCTCAGTTTGTGGCCTGCGACGAGGGCCAAGACAAGAAGCAGTGCGCTCGCTCGCACCGCCAGGATAGTGCCGATCGGAGTCATCGTCAGCACGATGCCCAGGGCGGACCAGTCGGGGGGCAGGACGGGCCCGCCCGTCATGGTCGCGCTGCTGGTCAGTAACCAGAAGGCGGAGAGCACAAAGCCGCCAAGCGCGAGGGCAACGACATGTCTTCGTCGCCCGGCCAAGCCCATGATCCACCAAAAAAGCGGCAGGCCCATGAGCAGGGTCAGGTTGACCATCAGCGCGAACCGCGCCGCGACAAATGCCCCCTCGGTCATGAACGCTTACTTGACCGTGAAGCTGTAGCCGCCTTCCATCTTGTGCTGGTCGGCGCCTACGATATGCCATTTGAGATTGTAGGTCCCGGCGGGAAGCGCGCGGGGAAGGGTAAGAACCATGGTCTTGCCTTCCACGCTGGTCTTGAAGCCCTTGATCGGCATGGGCGGATGATCCGCCATGCCCGGCATCGCCGTCATGACGAGATCGGCACCACTCAGCGGCGCGAGAAAGGTTTCGGAAAAGGTCAGGCTCAGCTTGACGGGCTTGGAAACCGTTGCGTTGGCGGCCGGGCTCGACGACACGAGCTTGCTGTGAGCGGCCGCAATGCCGGGCAGGGCTATCGCGACGGCCGCAGCGAGGGAAAGGAAGGTCCGGGTCATGGAAGTCTCCATCGGGTTGATCATGAGAGCTTACGCACAATCTTGCGCTGCCCCTCGGACCATGTGCATATTTTTTACGAACGCCGCCGAGGGGTGAGGCGCGGGTGCGCGTATGCCAGGAATGGATGGAGACAGGATGATGGCGGATCTGGATCGGTGGCTCGACGCGGCGCGGTCGGGGCCTTCGGATGAACGCCTCGCGCAGATGGACGCCGCGGTCATACGGGGTGTTGTGCGTCATCGGGACCGCACGACCGCACGCCGCAGCCTGATGTTGGCCGGACTGCTGGCGGTCGGGATCGGCTGGGCGGGCAGCTTGGTGCCGGGCGCGCGCGCACAGGCCGCGCCGCTGCCGATCGGCATGTCGGAGTATGCGCCCTCGCGCCTGCTCGGCCAATGACGCCGGGCCGCTACGCCCTCGTCGCGCTGGTGGCTTTCGCCGCTGCGTTTGCGGCTGTCCTTGTGGCACGCGCCTGGCTGACTCCGCCGCCACGCGTCGAGAGCCAGGTGCACGCGCTGTTGCACGAGCGGCTGACGCTAGACGCAGCGCAGGAGGCCCGCATTCACCAGCTGGAAACAGTCTTTGCGAAGCGCCGCGAAGCATTGGAGGCGGAGATGCGCGCCGATAACCAGCGTCTCGCGAAGGCAATCGAGGTCGAACATGGTTATGGGCCGCAGGTCGCGGCAGCGGTCGATCGGTCGCATCATGTGATGGGGCAGTTGCAGAAGGAAACATTGCAACACATCTTTGCAATGCGGGGCATCCTGCGACCCGACCAGGCGGCACAGTTCGATGCAGCCATCGTCAAGGCGCTGACACAGCCCGTCCGGTGACGATCGCCGATGCCGACGACCAGTCGCTTGCCATGCGTGCCCAGGCGGGGGAGGGGGCCGCCTATGCCATGCTGATGCAGCGGCATCGCGATGCTGTATGGCGTCTGGCGCGGGGCCATGTGGGCGATGCGGACGAAGCGTTCGACATCACGCAGGAGGCGTTCATCGCCGCCTTTGCCGCCATCGCCCGCTATGACGGATCACGCCCATTTCGGGCCTGGATGGCGAGGATCACGCTCAACAAATGCCGTGACTGGGCCCGACGACGCGCGGTTCGCCGATTCTTCACGCTGGCGAAGCCGCTCGACGACGCGATCGATGTGGCGGACATGGCCGCGTCGCCGGAAGAGTCGCTTGCCTCCGCAGATGCCGTCAGCCGCATCAATGCTGCAATCGCGGCACTGCCGGCGAAGCTGAAGGAAGTGTTGCTGCTCCGCACGATCGAGAATATGGGGCAGGCGGACACCGCGCGCCTGCTGGGGATCAGCGAAAAGGCGGTGGAAACCCGCCTGTATCGGGCGCGGGCAAAATTGACCGAAATGTTGAGGGATGAAGGCGACGGGCGCGTATAGCGAGGCATGAACAGCATTGCCCTAGACCGCCGCACACTCATCCGGGGGGCGGCAGCCCTGACCCTTGCGCGCGCCTTTCCGTCCTGGGCGCAAAGCGGCACTGTCGGGTTGCGACCGGCTCCGGGCGTGCTGTCGGGCGAACGGATCGAGCTGACCGTCGGCGAAAGCCATTTCGCGACCGGAGGTCGCTCTGCCCACGCCGTCACCATCAATGGCACGGTGCCCGCGCCGCTTATCCGGCTAAAGGAAGGCCAGACAGTCCAGCTGGCCGTCACCAACCGGCTGAAGGAGGACACGTCGATCCACTGGCACGGCATGATCGTGCCCTTCCAGATGGACGGCGTGCCGGGGATCAGCTTTCCCGGCATCCGTCCGGGAGAAACCTTCACCTATGAATTCCCGATCCGCCAGTCGGGCACATACTGGTACCACAGCCATTCGGGGATGCAGGAGGCGATGGGCCATTACGGCCCGATCGTGATTGACCCCGCAGGCCCCGATCCGGTGCGGTTCGATCGGGAGCATGTCATCGTCCTGTCCGACTGGTCGCCGGTCCATCCGCATATCCTGATGAAGCGGCTCAAGCAGATGGGCGGCTATCATAATTTTCAGAAGCAGACGCTGGCCGGGCTGCTCGCGGGCAAGGACCAGAGCTTCAAGGAGCGGATGGAGTGGGGCAAGATGCGGATGGACCCCACCGATATTTCCGACGTCACTGGCTCGACCTACAGCTTTCTGGTGAACGGCCATGGCACGCCGGAAAACTGGACCGGCCTGTTCGCGCCCGGCGAGCGGGTGCGTCTGCGGATCGTCAATGCGTCCGCCATGACCAATTTCAACGTACGGCTACCGGGCTTGCCCATGACGGTGGTCCAATGCGACGGCCAGCATGTTCAGCCGGTTGAGACCGACGAATTCCAGATCGGCATAGCCGAGACCTATGACGTGATCGTCCAGCCGACCGAAGCGAAGCCCTATGGTTTGATCGCGGAGGCGATCGATCGTTCCGGCCTCGTCCGCGCGACGCTCGCGCCGCAGGCCGGCCTGGTCGCGCCGGTTCCGACGCTGCGCCAGCGCCCGCTGCTGACCATGAAGGACATGGGCATGGACATGAGCGGAATGGACATGGGGCAGAATGGCGTCATCGATCTGAGCCAGCCGGCCAATGACAGCATGAGCGGCCATAGCATGAAGATGCTCGACCCTTCGGTCGCGCCGAACGTGCCGATGGGGCCGGGCGTCGCCACCCTCTCCGCCATGCCCGCGGACCGAACCGCTGACCGGCCCACGGGCCTTGAGGATGTCGACCACCGCGTGCTCACCTATGCGGACCTGAAAGCGCTGGAGCCCAACAGCGACACGCGCCCGCCGACCCGTTCGCTCGACATCCACCTGACCGCCAACATGGAGCGCTATATGTGGTCGTTCGACGGCGTGAAGCTGTCGGAGGGGGCGGAGCCGATCGCTTTCCGCCATATGGAGCGGGTGCGCGTGACGCTGATCAACGACACGATGATGCCCCATCCCATCCACATTCATGGTCATTTCTTCCAGCTTGTGACCGGGGCGGACGCGGCGACAAACCCCCGCAAACATACGGTCAATGTACTGCCCGGTGGCAAGATCAGCTTCGACCTCACCGCCGACGCAATCGGCGACTGGGCGTTTCACTGCCATATGCTGATGCACATGCATGCGGGCATGATGCGGGTCGTGACCGTCCGGCACGAGGGAGACGCGGCATGAGGCGCATGCTTGGGCTAGTCCTGCTCGCCGTGGCGCTGCCGGCGCAGGCGCAGACGATGGACCATAGCGCACATGAAATGCCGCAGAGCGAGACATCTCCGGCCGCCGATCCCCATGCCAGGCATGACATGGGCGGCGACGAGACCATCCCCAAGGGCACGCCGCCACCGGTCCCGACCGATCACGCCGCCGACGCCCTCTACGATCCCGCCGTCATGGCCCGCGCACGCGCTGCAATGGTCAAGGAAAGCGGCGGCATGATCTTTTCCCAGTTGATGATCGACCGGCTGGAATATCGCGTGCAGGATGGCCGCGACGGCTATCATTGGGAGGGCGAGGGCTGGATCGGCGGCGACATCAACCGGCTCGCGATCAAGTCCGAGGGCGAAGGCGCGGTCGGTGGCGCACTCGAAAGCGCCGAGGTGCAGGCGCTCTACAGCCGCGCCATCGACCCGTGGTGGAACATCGTCGGTGGCGTGCGACAGGATTTCCGCCCGCAGCCTGAGCGGACCTACGCCACCATCGGGATCGAGGGGCTTGCCCCCTACTGGTTCGAGGTCGAGGGGCAGATCTTCCTGTCGCACAAGGGCGACGCGCATCTGCGGCTGGAGGGCAGCTACGACCAGCGCATCACCCAGCGGCTGATCCTTCAACCCGCCGTGGAAGTGAATCTAGCGGCGCAGGACGTGCCGGAAATCGGCATCGGGTCGGGCCTGTCCGACATCGAACTCGGCTTGCGCCTCCGCTACGAGATTGCCCGCGAATTCGCGCCCTATGTCGGGGTGAATTGGGAGCGCAAATTGGGCGACACGGCCCGCTTCGCCCGCGAAGAGGGCGAGGGCGCGTCGGCGACCAGCCTGGTCGTGGGCGTCCGCTTCTGGTTCTGAGAGATTGCCACGGCATAAGCTGCCGCCCGCCAGCAGAATTTTGTCATTCGAACGATGAAGTAGGCGGCGCATCGCGCGATAGCGCCGTGCCCCACCCCCTACTCTTCCATCATGCCACGATGCAGATTGGGACAGACGCGGGACATGGGGAAGGTCGCCTTGGCGACGCTGTGCTTTGCGATTGAGGCGCCACAGGCGGTCGCTCAGGATGAAAACGCATGGACCCTCTCGGGCGGGTTCGATCTCATAGAAACGCGGACGGGGAAGGGGGGACGCTTTTATCCTTGATGGCACCTTCTCCTACGGAGATGCGACCAGCCAGATCATGCTGGTGACGTAGGGAGGTGGCGCGCTCAACGGCCAGTTCGACGAAGTGCGAACGCGTCTCTTCTATGGACGAACGGTGGTGAGAACGACGTGGCTTGCCGAAGTTCGCAAGGATTTCAAGCCGCATCCGCGCGATCTGCTCATCGTCTCTGCGCTTGTCGCCATGCCGTTGCTCCTCCGGCGGGCGGAACACGCGCCCGACGCGTGTCCAGAAACCGACGAAAGCCCTTCATGCGGTTGATCTGCTGCCGTTTCATGGCAGATGTCGATGTCCCGCTCTAACAGCACATCCTCCACATTCCGCAGCGACAGCGGGTAGCGCACATACATCAGCACCACGAGCCGGATGACCTCAGGCGACGAGTTGAAGTAGCGAAACGGGCTGCGGGATGGACGACTCATGTGGCCTATCTACGTGCCGCCAGTTACTTTGGCAGAGCCGTCCCCGCTATCCGTAGTGTCGAAACTGTTACTTCTCCCTAACCATACAGAATCGCAGCGTCAAAGTGGCAGGCCTACATAGTTTTCAGCGATGGTCGTCTGCGCCGCGACGGAGGAGGCGATATAGTCCAGATCTGCCAGCTGCATCCGCCTGTCGAATGCGTCATTGTCTGGGAAGCGATGCATGAGCCGCGTCAATTGCCAGGAGAAGCGTTCCGCCTTCCAGATTCGGGCCAGGGCGCGGTCGGAATAGGCAGCGATTGCATCGGTATCGCCGCGCCGGAAATAACCGATCAGCGCCTCCGACAGATAATGGACGTCGGATGCCGCAAGATTGAGCCCCTTGGCTCCGGTCGGCGGCACGATGTGCGCGCTGTCGCCGGCCAGCATGAGACGGCCATGACGTAGCGGTTCGAAAACGAAGGATCGCAGCGGCGCGATCGACTTTTCCAGCGCCGGCCCGCGCATGATCTGTGTGCCCACTTCTGGTCCCAGTCTAAGTGTCAGCTCGTCCCACAGGCGCTCGTCCGGCCAATCCTCGACCTTCTCGTCCAGAGGAACTTGGATATAATAGCGGCTGCGCGTCTCCGAGCGCATGGACGCCAGTGCAAAGCCGCGGTCATGATTGGTGTAGATCAGTTCATGATTGCAGGGCGGTACATTCGCCAGGATGCCAAGCCAGCCAAAAGGATAGACTTTTTCAAAAGGCTTCCCCACCGACGCCGGGATGGCGGCCCGCGAAGGGCCATGATATCCATCGCATCCGCAGATGAATTGCGCGTCAATCCGCCGGGCCGTGCCATTTTCGGTAAAGGTGAGATAGGGCGCGTCGCTTTCCGGATCGTGGAGCGCGACGTCGCCGGCCTCGTAGATCACCTTCAGGTCCCGCCCGGGCGCCGCGTCCATCAGGTCGCGCGTCAGTTCGGTCTGCCCATAGACCATCACCTGCCGCCCGGTCAGCGCCTTGACGTCGATACGAATGAGGCGTTCGCCATCCGTCAGGTGGAAACCGTCATGCGGCAGCCCTTCCCGGTGCATCCGTTCGCCCAGTCCCAGCCGATCCATCAGGTCTGTCGTCGTGCGCTCGAGAACGCCGGCGCGAATGCGCCCGAGCACATAATCGGCCGATGCTCGTTCCACGACGACGACGTCCAGTCCTTCGGCGCGTAACAAATGGCCCAGCAAAAGGCCTGCCGGCCCCGCCCCAACGATGGCGATCTGTGTTTTCATGGCCTGCTCCTCTCCGTGCTTACCTTGTGGCCCATCCTGATGCCGGCAGCGCTTGCCGGCCATGGCTGCACCAGCATATAGATTGGATAATTCAACAGATTTTGGGCATCATGAGCACAGCCGTTCCGACCTTCTATCTCTACGGTGAGCCACAAAGGGCGGTGGAACCTGGCTTCGTGCATGTCGAAAGCCTGGATGACCGATCCCGTCCGAGCGAATGGACGATCCAGCCGCACATCCATCGCGATCTCAACCATGTCATCCTGATCTGCGAAGGGGGCGGAGCCATGCGTGCCGATGGCGACACTGTGTCGTTCGACGCCCCCAGCCTGTTGCTCGTCCCGGCCGGGATAATCCACGGATTTACCTGGCTTCGGGAGTCGCTCGGCTGGGTCACGACGATTTCCGACAGCTATCTGCGGCATCTCCTCGCCCGCGACGACGATCTTCAACCGCTGTTCCGTGGTCCTCATGCCATATCCCTGCCTCCCGTCGATTTTACGGAGGCGCAGGCGACCATCCAGCGCATGGCCAGGGAACTCGCCTGGGCAGCCCCCGGCCAACGCGGCGCTATCGAAGCCTTGCTTCTCGGCCTGCTGGTTCAGGCGCTTCGCCATGCCGCGGTCCGCGACGCGAGCGCCGGCACCAGTGGCCGGCAGACACGCCTCGTCGCCCGCCTGCGCGAACGCATCGAACAGCGCTTTCGCGAGAGGGATCCGGTGGCTGCCCACGCCCTGGCGCTGGGGGTCAGCGAAACGACGCTACGCCAGGCCTGCAGGAGCGTCGCAGGTATGTCGCCGGCCGCCATGGTCGATGAACGCGCCCTGCTGGAAGCGCGGCGCCTGCTGATCTATTCCAATCTCTCGATCGCGGAAATCGCCTACGCGATCGGCTTTGACGATCCGGCTTATTTTTCTCGTTTCTTCACCCGCCATGTGGGGCGCTCGCCCCGCGACTGGCGCGCCGATGGAAGCCGGACGGATCGATCATAATATATCCAGAGGTTCATCTTCCCAGATTTCGGTGTCCACCTGCGCCTGTGCGGACCGGGCATAGCGAGGCCGGAAATGGCGTCCCGGCTGAAGAGGGCATCCGCTTGCGCCAGCGCATCCGTCGATATGGAAACGGACAAGGTCGCCATATTCTCTTCCAGATGATCGAGACTGCCGGTACCCGGAATCGGGATGACATACTCGCCGCGGACATTTCCGAAAGGCCGATTACCCGATCTTGCCGGCTTCGATCGCGCGCGCCAGGGGCGACGACGGACTCCTCGATCGGCACCTTCGGGTCCAGACGACGCAGATAATAGAGATCGGTATGGTCGGTGTGCAGCCACCGGAGAGAATCTTCTAGAACGGGGGCGATGGCGGCGGGCGACCCATCCAGCCCGCGCTTGCCATCGATCTCGGCGAGAACGCACTTGCTGGCTAGGATGAATCCGGACCGGTGATGCATGAGTGCGCGTCCCAGCAATTCCTCATTGGCCCCAAAACCATAAAGCGCGGTTGTGTCGAAGAATGTGGCGCCGAGGTCCAGCGCGCACAGCAACGCATCAAGCGATATGCACTGAGCTTGGCAGAAGGATGATCCCTCGGATCGTTGCCTGGTTCCTCTCCCTCCTTACGAATATTGCGGAGGGGGCAGACCGCCAGCGGTTAGCTGGACCGGTTCGTGGCAATGATCGCCAGCACGTTTGCCGTCACCCTGTTGGTCGAAGGCATTTTGGGGGGAATTGGCGCTTCCCAGACCTCGCCAGTTGCTCACCGGCACAAAGGAATATATTCGACGTAATCAGCCGCTGACCATGCCGCGATGTTACGCTTTTCCGGCTTCTGCTGCAATCGCACGATCGATTATCATGCGGGACCGCACCCCGCCGGCATCGATGTTGAGCTTGAGCAACTTTCGTTCGGGATGACGCAACAGGTTAGCCTGCTGCTGCTCGAGCATGAGCAGATCTTCGCTGAAAATCCTGTGCTGACCTTCCCGGATCGAATCGGTGACCGCTGGGTCATCCACCGCAAATTGCCGCGCCATGCCCCAGAAATACCAGTGGCTGTGTTCGGTTTCTGGTGTGATAAAGTCGACTACGATGCTTGATGCCTTGACGGACGCATTCGCCTCATAGCCGCCCATTCCCTGTAGGGCGACTCCAACCTCGATCATTACATGGCTGGGAAGGCTGAAGCGGCAAATCTGCCAGCGGTCTACCAGTTCTTCCTCCGGCAATCCAGCACAGCGCAGCGCCATGCGCCAGAAGGGCGGAGCATGGACCGAGGCCATCATGCGGCTGGTGACGACCTCCTCGCCCTCGACCCAGGTTTTGACGGGTGCCTCGTCGATCTCTCGTTGTCCGATGCTACTGGCGTGGACATAGGTCTCATGGGTCAGATCCATCAGATTGTCTATCATCAGCCGATAGTCACAGGCGATGTGGAACAGGCCCCCGCCATACGCCCATGCCTCGCTCTCCGCCCAAGGCAACGGGTGCAACTTGGCCGGATCGGCCTGATCCGCATCGCCGGGCCAGACCCAGATGAAACCATAGCGCTCGATCACCGGAAAAGCGCGGATCGGCGGGAAATTATGGACGCGCTGACCCGGCATGCTATGCGCGTGACCGGTGCAGCCCATGGTCAGACCATGATAGCCGCAGACCAGCATCCCCTCGCGCACGAAGCCCAGCGAGAGCGGAGCGCCACGATGCGGACAGAAGTCCTCGAGCGCAGCCACCTCTCCATCCGCGCCGCGATAGAAGACCATGGGCTCGCCGCAAATTCTTCGTCCCAGCACCTTGCCCGACACTTCGTTAGGCGTGCACGCGACATACCATGCGTTACGTGGCCACGGAGCGTGGAGGTTGGAGGCAGGCATATCTCTCTCCCGGCGGTTCCGCCGCTTTGCTGCGGCGATGGTTTGCACCTTAAAGGCATGCGTTGCTATAATCATCGGCTATACTGCTTATGAACCGTATATCATTCGATAATGGAAAAGCTGGATCTCAATTTGCTGCGCGTTCTCGAGGCGCTGTTCACACAGAACAGTGTATCGGGCGCCGCTCGCGCTCTGGGCGTGTCTCAGCCGAGCGTCAGCCTTGCCCTGCGTCGGCTACGAGCGCATTTCGGCGACGAGCTGTTCGTACGGCAGGGAGCGCGTATGGAGCCGACCCTTGTGGCGCAACGCCTGTTGGAACCGGTGATGAATGTCATGGCCTCGGTCCGGTCTGAAATCGTCGCGGCTTCGCCTTTCGATCCGGCGCAGGCTGAACGTTGTTTCACCCTCAACCTGTCAGACCTTGGCGAGCTGACCTTCCTTCCCGATCTGATGACGTCAATGCAGGAGCGGGCACCGGGCGTCAGCGTTCGTTCCATTAGTCTGCCGCCCGCCGAACTGCGCCGAGCCCTGGCGGACGGATCGGTCGATCTTGCATTGGGCTTTTTCAAGGGGCTGGACGGCGATAATTTCTTCACCCAGACGCTTTTCGAACAGGGTTTCGTCTGTCTGGTGCGGACGGGCTGGAAGAACGGTTCGCAGGTCATGACGCTGCAGGATTTTCTCTCCGCGGACCACGCTGTGGTCGAGCAGGAAGGGCGCAGCCAAGAAGTCTTGGAGCAGCGATTGCGTGCAATGGGATTGCGCAGGCGCACCCTTTTGCGATCGCCTCATTTCATGACTGTCCCATTGCTTGTCGCCCGATCTGACATGATCGCAACCGTGCCCTGGGGGGTAGGGCGCATCTTCTCGCGCCTGGGCGGCTTGCGCTTCGTCACGCCGCCCTTCGACACTCCGCGAATTGCGCTCCAGCAGCTCTGGCATCGGCGCAACCATCATGATCCGGGATTGGTCTGGCTGCGCCGATTGATCGCAGATTTGTTTCGCGGGCGTGATCCCATGGGCGATCGGGATTGACCCGGGTTACCGAACTGACATCCGCTTCAACGTGATCTTGAAATGCACCGAAATCCGATGTGGCTGGTGGAGCTATCGATCGATTGCGGGTGACGGGCAGCCGGCCGGTAGCGCTGGCAGTAATTGGCGGCGCACAGATGCGAGCCACCCTTCACCACCTTGCGCGGGATCGCGATCTCGGGAGCGGCAGGATCATAGCTTTCGCGCTTTGTAGCGCCGCGCGGGTTTGCAGGTACGCAACAACTGCCCTTGCTCTTGCGCTCGATCCTGGGCCGGCCAAACCAGTCGGCCGTCCATTCCCAGACATTGCCAATCATATCGTAAAGACCATAGCCGTTGGCAGGATAGCTGCGCACTGGTGACGTGCGCTCGTAACCGTCCTCCAATGTGTTGCCATAGGGGAAGGCGCCTTGCCAATAATTGGCGAGCATGGCGCCGCCCGGTGCCAGTTCATCGCCCCAGGCATAGTCTGCGCCGTCTAGTCCGCCGCGGGCCGCAAATTCCCATTCCGCTTCGGTGGGCAACGTCTTCCCAGCCCATTTGGCGTAGGCTTCCGCGTCCTGATAGGCCACATGAACGACCGGGTGATCCTCCAAACCTTCGACGCTGCTGTCCGGACCAAAAGGATGCCGCCAGTCCGTACCGGCGCTGAATGACCACCACTGGCTGTAGTCGCCAAGGTCGACCGGCCCGCTTGTCCGCTGGAACAGCAGCGATCCAGCAACTGCCAGCGCCGGGTCCATGCCGGGATAGTCGCTGGGATCGGGAGGAATTTCAGCAAAGCTACGATAGCCGGTCGCATCGGCGAAAGCGGCGAAATCCCTGTTGGTGACGGGCGTCTCGTCGATCCAGAAGCCGTCCACCCGAATTGTGCGTACCGGCGCTTCCTCGGGATAGAAGGAGTCGGATCCCATCTGGAATGTCCCCCCGTCGATCCATCGCATGCCGTTTTTCACGATCAAACTGCTCGTCCTTGCATTCACACCGGCGTCAGCCGGCGCCGCCGCTTGCCCTCATCGCTTCGAGATCGAAGATGGGCGTCGACGATCGATACTCGCCGGTCAGCTTCAACCGTAGATATTTGGCTGCGTTGGCAACATAGACCTTGGGGTCGCTCTCCGCCACCTTTGCGATGTCCAAAGCTGGCTGGGCTGCGTCACCGATGAAGGTCAGCGCATTGATCGCATGGAGCCGCACCTGCCAGGGCTGCGAGGGTGAGCAAAGATCAATCAGCGCCGGGACGGAAGTCGTCGTTTCGCCCAGCCGGGCCAAGGCTTCGGCGAGCTGAATACGCACATGAGGGGAAGGGTCGGTCTTCAGTCGGATCAGCATGTCTGCCTCTGCGGGGCGGCCGGCCTCGCCTTGAATGAGAAGCCCCATCGCTGCCCAATAACGGATGACTTCGACTGGGCTGGCAAGCGAATTGCGCAACTGCTGCAGATTGTCCGGCTTGGCGTCAGCGGCCACGCGGGCGAGCACCATCACGTCTTTGAGAGGGTAGACCTTCGGATCACGCGACGATATCCAGCCTTCGCCTTTCATACCCTCTGGCAGGAAGCCATTGTCATGGATCGCAATCATATGCTCGTCGAGCATCTGGGCGAACCTGGCAAGCGTGGCGGCATGTGCGGGATCGCGCGCCAGATCCTTGATCTCATGCGGATCGGAGGAAAGGTCGTATAGCTCCTCGAACGGTTTGGTTTGAAAGAAGCGATCCTGCACGGCGTTGAGCTTGCCGTCTATATGCGCCTGTTCCCATTCCTGATAGCCAAGCGCCAGCCATTCGAACGCCTGATGCTGGCCCCAAGGACGGTGCGGCATATAATTGCGGATGTATCGCCAGCGGCCATCGGTCACAGTGCGCTGGAAATCGATCCGCTCGTCCATCCGGTTGCGCATCCCGAAGGCAACAGCCTGCGGCCGCGCGCTGGGGCCTAGGAAGGGCATGCCGCGCATCTGCTTCGGCTGCGCGACACCGGCCAGTGACAGAACAGTGGGGGCGAGATCAATGAAGCTGACGGGCGTCGTGATTTCGCTCCCCGGTGCAGCGGGCATCAGGTGCCGCCATTTGGGCGGCACATAGACGACCATTTCGCACCGCAGGCCTTCGTCATAACAGTAGCGCTTTGATCGACCGAGTACGCCGCCATTATCGGAATAATGGAAAACGATGGTGTCTTCGGCCAGCCCATCGGACTCCAGTTCAGCCAGTCGTTCGGCCAACTGGCCGTCCATCTTTTCCATGAGGTTATAGTAGCTGGCGAAATCCTGCCGGATGCCGGGGGTGTCGGGCAGGAAAGGCGGCAGCGTCACCATTTCCGGAGACACACGCCCAGATGTGGGCCTGAACAGACGGGATTCATGCGTGGTCTCATAGTTGAACACCGTCATGAACGGCCGTGACTTGTCGGTGCGGGACCGCCAGTGCGCTTCCTTGCCTTGCCGATCCCAAAGAGCGTTGGGATCGACATCGCAATTATAGTCGGTCTTGGCATTGTTGGTGCAGAAATAACCGGCCCCGCGCATCAACTCGGGATACGTCCGAAACTCTTTGGGCAATGCAGCGACTGCGCGCATCTGGTTCGCCGGCGCGCAGCTTTCGGGATAGACGCCGGTCAGGATACCGAAGCGTGATGGCGCGCATACCGGCGCGTTGGAATAGACGTGCCGGAACAGCAGGCCCTTTTTTGCGAGCCCGTCGATCGTGGGCGTATGCGCTATCCTGTCACCATAGGCCCCGACATAGGGATTATTGTCTTCGCTGACGATCCACAGGATGTTCGGCCGCTCCCCCTTGGCCGGGCGTGCCATGATCGGCGATCCGGCAATGGCGGCGAGACCGGCCGCCGATCCGATAACCACGCGGCGGGAAAGCTCATGGGTCATGGCTTGCCGGCTCCTTCAACCTGTCGTGTAAGCTCTTCTTTGAGGGGGGGCGTGTAGACCAGCGGCTTGCCCGCGGCCTGTGCCTTCAGCTTGGCTGGGCTGTCGGGCAAGATGGGGTCCAGCCGGTCGGTCGGGTTGGGCTTAACATACCAGTTGGACGGGAAATCGGCTGCGTGCTGGCCGTCGACGTCGCGCCGGACCGCGCCGATCGAGAGCCGCGCTCCATAAGGGATATTGTGCCGACCGTTGCGATCGGCGAGTTGCTGGTAGAGTGCCACACGCAACTCTTGCTTTTTCGCTGCCCAAGCCGGATCATCGACGAGATTGTGCATCTCGTCGGGATCCCTGTTGAGGTCGTACAACTCGTCCGTGTCCCACACGCCGTAATATTGGATATACTTCACATTGTCGCGCTCGATCGCGAATGTGCCGGGCGTCATCGGGAAATTATATTCCCAATAATATTCGTAGATGAAGTCGCCGGGTTTCCAGTCTGTGACGGCCTGTTTACCTTCCCATAGCGCCCACGCGCTCTTGCCTTCGAATTGCTTCGGGCGCGCGGCTCCGGCGACATCCAGGAAGGTAGGCGCGAAATCGAGGTTGCGGATGCGGCCTTCATTGACCGCACCGGCGGGGACGGTGCCGGGTTCCCAAACAACCAGTGGCACGCGCACCGACGCCTGATAGGCGTTGCGCTTGTCGATCAACCCATGTTCGCCGACCATGTAGCCATTGTCGGAAGTGAAGACGACCAGCGTGTCCTTATCAAGCTTGTTCTTCCGAAGATAATCCATGATGCGGCCGAGGCTATCGTCGATCGCTGACAATGTGCCGTAATAATATTTCAGATATTCCGTCATCGGCACGTCGGCATTGTAGAAGAAGTCGATGCCATGCCAGCTGTTGCGCTGGTTACGTACCCATACTGGCTTGCCTTCATTGTTCTGCGGCGTGTCCGCCGCGCTATCCGGCAACGTAAACTTCGCCTTGTCGTACTGGTGGGCGTAACGAGGTGGCGGCAGGGGGTCCGAATGGACGCCTTTATGACTGAGGTAGAGAAAGAAGGGTTTGTTCGGATCGCGCTCCTTCTGCAGCCAGTTCATCGCATAGTCGGTCAGTTCGTCGGTGATATAGCCTTGCTGCGGTACCGCCTTGCCATCGACATTGAGGTTGGGCGAGCTATGGGCACTTTCCGCCTTCGCCGGCCAGTAATTCCCCTGGCCCTTGAAGCTGACCCACTTGTCAAAGCCGGGCCGGGGACCATCAGCTTCGCTGCCCATGTGCCATTTCCCGAAGAAGGCGGTGTTATAACCTGCCTGCTGCAGATAGCTGGGGAAGTAGGTCAGGCCCGCTTCACTGCTGTCGTTGTTATCGACGATACCATGGTTGCGCGCAGTCTGTCCCGTCAGGATTGTGGCGCGGCTCGGACTGCACAGCGATGAGGTAACGACAGCATTGGGGAAATAACTGCCTTCCTTCGCCATGCGATCGATGTTCGGTGTTTTGAGCAAGCCGGGCTGAAGGAAACCCATGCCGTCGTAGCGCAGGTCATCAACCAGCACGAAGATGATGTTGCGGTGGCGCGTCTGTTGCGGGGCCGGCGCTGCGGTCTCCTTCGGCGCTGCCAAGGCAGGAGCGGGGACTGCGGCCATGCATGCGACGATGCAAGCGGCGCCGGCCATCGCCCGGCGCAGGATGGATAGCGATTTCTTCTTTTCCGACACGGTGTAATCCTCTTGGTCTCGTTTCGGGGAAGGCAGCCTATTCTCAGCCGTACGCGGTAGGGGCGACCGCCGCCGTGTCGGCTCATGCGACTTCGTCATCAATAGACCATCTCTGTTTCGCGTCCGTTCACCGTCACCTTGCGGGTCGAATGCAGCTTCCAAAGGGGGGCGGGCAGAGAAGTACGGAAGCGGTCGATCGCCTCGCGCAACCGTTTCGCACTGGCCGGATCACCGGCAGACAGGTCGCGGTTTTCGGCATAGTCGTCCTTCAGGTCATGAAGATGCGACTGATCCCAGTCGCGCGAGAGCCACAGCTTCTTGTCACCTTGGCGAGCGGCGTAGACGGGCTCCTGTCCCCAGACCAGCAGGCGGTCCGGCTGCGGTCGGCGCGCCGTCGCTATAAGGTCTCGCCCTTCCAATTCTTCTGGCAACGCATGTGCCGGATCAGCCGCGTGCATTACCGTGGCGGCGATGTCGAGCGATGATACCGGGCTGGCGCTGAGGCCGCGCGTCTTCATGCCCGCGGGCCATGACAGCATGAACGGCACGCGCGTCCCACCCTCCAGATAGGTGAACTTACCTGCGCCAAATGGATGATCGGGATTGCAGAAGCCGAAGCGATGCGGACAACCATTGTCGGACAGGAAGACCACCAGAGTATTATTGCGTACCCCACGCTTCTCGAGCGTGTCGAGAATGCGGCCTACACCATCGTCCATAGCCGCGATCATCGCTACATAGGTGCGACGCACCGGATCCTTGATGTGCGAGAACCGGTCATAATAGGCCTGTGGCACTTGGAGCGGCCAGTGCGGCGCATTATAGGCGACATAAGCGAAGAAGGGCCTGTCCTTCGCATGAGATACCCGATTGATGAAGTCGACGGCGCGGTCGGTGATCTGGTCGGTGAGGTAGCGGCTGAAGTCGTCTGCCGGCCTGGCGTCCCACCCCTCGACCATGGCATGATTGCCGGTCCGCGGGCCGATGGCATATTTATCTTCCTTCGTCGGCGTCGTCACGATACCGGGCGTCGCCGGATCGACATAGTTGGTTTCGCCGGCGAGGAAGCCGAAAAACTCATCGAACCCCCGGCGCGTGGGATAGAATTGCGGCTCCGCGCCCAAATGCCATTTACCGAACGCCGCCGTGCGGTAGCCCAGCGGCCGCAGCCGGTCGGCCAGCGTCTTCTGATCGACCGGCAAGCCTGCACCACGATCGCCTTCATCATTGATGTTGTATGTGAAGCCGAAGCGCTGCGGCATCCGCCCGGTCAGCAGCGCCGCCCGGCTCACGGCGCAGACCGACGCTGCAACATAGCCGTCCGAAAAGGCGACGCCGCTTTGCGCGATGCGATCGATATTGGGGGTGGGCGCATCGCGGCGGCCGTAAGTCGACACATCCGCCCAGTCGAGATCGTCCGCCAGGATGACGACTACGTTGGGCTTGGCTGCTGTTACCGGAGTGATGGCTCGGGCGGACGGGCGAGGGGCGGCCGTCCCCACATTGGTGCCGGCATAGCCCAGGGACAAGGCGCTGGCGGCCAGAGCGAACAGGAGGCGGCGGGATCGGCGAGACATGACAGGGCCTTCCTCGATACGGTGAATCAGGTGGCGGCAGGGGCGGAGGAGATGGCGCGGCTATAGCCTCTGAGGCCAAGCAGCAACGCGACCACTGACAGGGGCGACGCGATAGCGCACACCAATGTGATCGCGTCAGGCAGCGCCTGCGGATCGCCATACCAATAGTCGGTGACAAGGGCGATGGCGAATGGGCCGCCCGCCGCACCGATCAAATTCACCATAAGCATATAGCCTGCCGACACGGACGCGCGCATCCGATTCGGGGTGATTTCCTGCAATGCGGCAAGGCCTCCGCCGAAATTGAATCCGGCAAGGAAGTTCATCGCGCCGATCAGCGCCAGCGACAGCGCGACCGTCGGCATCTGTGGGAACAGCGTGGTCACGGGGATGAGGCTGACGAAGCCGAACAGCGCCGCGTAGAGATTGCCGCGCGCTATCCCTCGGCGGCGCAGCGCGGTGGCGGCGAACCCGCCGATCAATGTCCCGCTGACGCCGCAGACTGCCGTGATCGAACCGTAGAGGCCGCCGATCTCCGCCGTGGTCAGCCCGAACTTGCGCTCGAGGAAGGCGGGAATCCACGCGCCGGTCGCATTGCCGACGAGGATCATGAGCGCAAAGCCGAAGCTGATCCCGACATAGGCCTGCCACTGGCGGCCGACATGGGCGAACAATTGCGAGAAGGGCGGGCTGGGCTGATGGCCGCCTTCGCCCATGCGGGTCGGCTCGCGTACCAGCAGCATGAGCGCGGACAGCAGAAAGCCCGGCAGCCCCAGCATCAGGAAGACGAGATGCCAGCCCTTGATCGCGCCAATGATCGGGACGATCACGATGCTGGACGGTGGCACGACGGTGGCGAGCAGTCCGCCCAACAGCAGCGCGGCCGCCCCACCGACATAGATACCCATTTGATAGACGCCCATGGCCGCCGGCAGCTTCTCCTTGGGGAAATAGTCGGCCAATATGGAATAGGCGGCGGGGCTAAGGCCGCCTTCGCCTGCGCCCACGCCGATGCGGGCGACGAACAGAGTGCCAAAGCTGCGTGCGACGCCGCATAGCGCCGTCGCGAAGCTCCAGATGAAGATCGCGGCACCGACGATGTTGCGGCGGTTGGCGCGGTCGGCAAGCCGCGCGACCGGGATGCCGACCAGCACGTAGAACATGGTGAAGCTCAAGCCATAGAGCAGGCTCATGGCCGTATCGCTGACCTGAAGATCGTCCTTGATCGGCTGCACGAGGAGCGCCAGAGCTTGGCGGTCGACAAAGGCGAGGGTGTTGGCGGCAGCGAGCATGATCGCTGCGAACCAGGCCTGCTTTGGTGCGGGCCACCCGTCCCGCGAAGCCGACTCTGCCATTGCGATCTCTCCCATTGCTTTTAACGCTACAAAGCGGGAATTAGGCGTGCTGTCAACACCCGCCGGCATGCCTGGCTCTCCCATCAGAGGCGAATGCCTGCTGGCCGGACAATTATGATCGAAACGCCACTCCTCAAGAGCCATATCATGCGAGCCGATATCATATTGACAAGCGAGCTTCGGTTTGATTTAGCGTTACATATCACGCTTGCGCCGCATGAGGGCGCTCAGTCGACCAAATAGAAAACGCCAGAGGGGACCGAAATGGCCATCGATCAAAATCGGCATATCACCGCCGCCTCCATCATCGCGCTCGGCATCGCACTCGCAGTCGCGCCCGCGTTCGCGCAGGACGACTCCGTCGCCGATCCGCAGCCGGGCGACATCGTCGTGACCGCGCAGAAGCGCGCTGAACGACTTCAGGACGTCCCACTGGCGGTGACTGCGGTGGGTGCCGACACGCTCGCGTCGCGCCAGATCAACGACACCAATTCGCTGGTTCAGGCGGTCCCCTCCCTGTCTTTCCAACAGGGCGCCAACCCCACCAACACAAGCTTCCGTATCCGCGGTGTCGGCACCGCGCTGTTCGGCCAGGGCGTAGAGCCTTCCGTTTCGGTGGTCGTCGACGGCGTCGTCGCGGTTCGTTCGGCGCAGGGCTTTTCCGAACTGGCCGATGTGGAGCGGGTCGAAGTGCTGCGCGGTCCGCAGGGCACGCTGTTCGGCAAGAACGCGTCGGCGGGCGTTATCAGCGTCACGACCGCGCGTCCCTCCCGCGATTTCGAAGGGCGCGGCGACATCACCATCGCCGAGCACAATGAATATCGCGCGCGCGGTACGGTGTCTGGGCCAATCACCGACACGCTTCGCGCCCGCGTGTCCGGTTTCTACAGCGATGTGCAGGGCATTACCCGCAACATCGCGACCGACAAGTGGGTCAACGGCACCAAGAGTTGGGGTGTGCGCGGCAAGCTGGAATGGGACGCCACGGAGAATCTTACGCTGCTGCTCGCGGGGGAATATCGCAAGACGGATGCGGATTGCTGCGCCTCCACGCTGATCCAGATCCGGAACCCGGTGCTTCAGTCGCTGGTAGGACCGATCAACGCTACGCGCGAGAATCGACAGATTGCCGACGACACTAACACCTACGCCAACAGCAAGGCCCAGACCTACTCGCTCCAGGCAGACTGGGATCTTGGCAGCGCCACAATCACGTCGATCAGCGCGTTTCAGAAATACGACCTGGACGTCAACCAGCCGATCGACCGCATCCCGGCGACGTCGCCTATCTTCCTCGGCACGGCCGCCTTCGCGCCCTACACCTTCTGGAATCAGAACCATGGGCAGGTCGATCTGAAGGGCTGGTCGCAGGAACTGCGCATCGCCAACAACGGCAATTCCGCCTTCAACTACGTCGCTGGCGTCTTCTACATGCACAGCAACATCCTGCGTCCCTTCGACCGCCGCCGCGCCCGCTGCACGGCCGGTATAGTGGGCCAGCCCTGCGCGCCTGCGAACATCGTATGGCAATCATCGGCCAGTCGGATCCGCCTGGTTCAGGACAGTATCGCCGCGTTCGGTCAGGCCGACTATCGCATCGTCGGCGGGCTGCGAGCCATCGGCGGGATCCGCGTGCAATATGAGAAGGGCACGAACAGCGGTGTCCGCATTGCTCCGATCGTTGCAGGTGACGCCATCTTCCCTGGCAACCCGCCGAACAGCGGTCGCTTCTCCGCGCATGACACCGCCGTGACCGGCAAGGCGGGCTTGCAATATGAATTCAGCCGCAATGCCCAAGTTTATGCCAGCTACACGCGCGGCTATAAGGGGCTGGGATATGAAATGGAGATTGGCGGCGACCTTGCCAACCAAAGGGCGATCCAGCCCGAGCATGTGAACGCCTATGAAATCGGGTTCAAGGGCAGCACTGCCGACCGCACGCTGAGCCTGTCCGCCGCGCTGTTCCAGGCCGATTATTCGAACCTTCAGGTGCAGGCCAACCGATCCGATCCGACCACGGGCATCATCCAGTTCGTGACCACCAACGCGGGCTCGTCCCGCAGCCGTGGATTTGAAATCGAAGCGACGATGCGGCCTTCGGACTCTTTCTCTGTCAACGCGGCCGTTACCTATTCGCAGTCGCGCATCAACATCGACGGCCTCAATTGCGCGCTTCAGTTGCAGGCGGCCGCGCCGGTCCTGACCGGCACACCCGTCAACATCTGCTACCGCACCGCACCGGGCATGACGCCGCAGCAGAATCTGCGTAACCGTCCGCTTCAGGCAAGTCCCGACTGGCGCATCGGCTTGACGCCGCGCTACGACTATGAAGGCGACAGCTTCAGCGCCTTCGCGCAGGTCAGCGTCAATTTCACGAGCGCGCAGAACTTCACCTCGGAGCTGGATCCGCTGGCGGTCCAACCGGCTTACACGCTGGTCGATGCCACCGTGGGCGTCACCACGGCCGACAAGCGCTATGGCCTATCGCTGTTCGTGAAGAACCTGTTCGACGAAAATTATCTCACCAATATCGGCCACAATTCGATCATGTCGACCGTCGCCAACCCGTTAGATCTGGTGGGCACTTACAACAAGGATTCGAGCCGTTATTTCGGCGCGATCTTCAGCGTCCGTTTCTGATCCTGACAGGAGCCGGGCGGCTCGCGCCCGGTTCCTTTTCCTTTCTCCGATCCAAGGAAAAACATGCTCTCCGACTGCCCCTCGCCGCCAACGCCGGGCCCTTTGCAGATCGACGGTCAGGCACGCGCATGGGTGGAGCGCACGCGTGACGCCATGTGCATCGAGGAGATGGTCGGGCAACTCTTCATCTTTTCGACCGTGCAGGACAGCCGGGATGAACTCGAACCGCTGCTGGCGCTGAAGCCGGGCGGTATCAACCGGTTTCCCCGGCCGGATCTAGCTGCCTTCCGGGATGCGACGGTCCACACGATCGAGTCCGCTACGGTGCCGCCGATCTTCACCGGAGATATCGAGGGCGGCACAATCAGCTATTCTTTCGCAACCGCCGTTCCCAACATCATGGGCATTGCCGCCTGCGACGATCTAGCAACGACCGAAGCCCTCGCCCGCCTCGTCGCGCGCGAAAGCCGGGTGCTGGGCTATGACTGGTCGTTCGGTCCGGTAGTCGACATCAACCATGCCTTTCGCAGCGCGATCGTCGGCACGCGTTCCTTCGGGTCGCAACCGGAGCGCGTGCTGGCGCAGGCGAGCGCCTATATTCGCGCGCTACAGGAGGAAGGCGTCGCCGCCTGCCTCAAACATTGGCCGGGCGATGGCTTCGACGACCGCGACCAGCATCTCGTCACTAGCGTTAATCCGCTGTCGGTCGAGGAATGGCACGGGCTGTTCGGTCGCATCTATGGTCAGTTGATCGGGGAGGGTGTGATGACGGTCATGTCCGCCCATATCGCCTTTCCCGCCTATGTCCGCGCGCATATGCCCAATGCCGGGCGGGAGGCGTTCCAGCCTGCCACCGTGTCGCACTTGCTGAACCAGCGGCTGCTGCGCGAAGAACTGGGCTTCAAGGGCCTCATCGTGTCGGATGCGACGGGCATGGGCGGCCTTACAGGCTGGATGGAGCGGTCCGAAACTGTGCCGGCGGTGATTGAGAATGGCTGCGACATGTTCCTGTTCAGCCGCGCGCCCGAACGCGATTATAGCTTCATGCTCGACGGGCTGCGGAACAGGCGCCTGTCCGAATCCCGCCTCTATGAGGCAGTGACCCGCATCTTGACGCTGAAGGCGCGGCTGGGCCTGCACCAGGTCGACCCCGCGAACCGGATGCTGCCGCTCGATGCGATGCGGGACGCCTTGCAGACGCCCGACCATCGCGCCATCGCGACGCACGCGGCGGGGCACGGCGTCACGCTGGTCAAGGACACGCAGGCGCTCCTCCCTCTCGATCCCGTCACCCATCGGCGCGTCGTCATCATCGCGGAGGAAGGGTTCAGCTTCTGGGACGGAGCTTTGTCGCGCAGCTACGAGCCTGTCCTCGAAGAACTGCGCGCTCGGGGGTTCGAGCCCCGGATGCTCGACATGGAGCAATGGCCCACTCGCGAGGACACGGACCTCGTCCTTTATCTCGTCGGGCAGGAAGCAACCCCTAGCGCGTCGCATATTTTTCTCGACCTCGTGAAGCTGCACGGCTCCAATCGCAAGGCGATGTCGCAATTTCCTCAGGAAATCCCGACGGCCTTAGTTTCCTTCGGCCAGCCTTATTATCTCTATGACGCGCCGCACATGAAGACCTGCATCAACGCATACAGCGCGATCGAGCCGGTCCAGCGGGAGACGGTGCGCCGGCTGGTGGGCGACGCGCCGTTCACCGGCATCAGTCCTGTCGATCCTTTTTGTGGGCATGAGCAATTGCGGTGGTGAGGCGAACGCCATGACGACAAGCCCCGACAGCTATGGCGCCAACGACCAGCGCGCGCAGCTGGAGGCGCTCTACGCGGTCATGGCGCCCAAGGGATTGCTGCCGCTCTGGGAAAGCCTGCATGCGCTTGTGCTCGCCGAGCCGAAATCCCCGGCCCTGCCGTGGCGCTGGGGCTATGCGGAGGTGCGCGATTATTTGATGCGCGCGGGCGACATTATCAGCGCTGAACAGGCCGAACGCCGCGTCCTCATCATGGAAAATCCGGGGTTGCCCGGCCTCTCCGCGATCACGCCGAGCCTCTATGCCGGATTGCAGCTCATCCTGCCGGGCGAGGTTGCCCCCTGCCATCGTCATACTCAGAACGCGCTGCGCTTTGTGATGGAGGGGGGCGGGGCCTTCACTGCGCTCGACGGGGAGAAGGCGATCATGCAGCCCTTCGACCTCGTGCTGACGCCGGCGGGTCAATGGCACGACCACGGCAACGAAACCGGCCATCCGATGATCTGGCTCGACGGTCTCGATATTCCAACGGTGCGCCTGTTCGACTGCAGCTTCGCCGAGCGGCTCGATGTCGCCGCGCATCCAGAAACGGTGCCGGCTGGCGACACGCTTGCACGCTATGGCCATAATATGCGCCCGCTGCGGGGGAGCGTCGCAGATCGCCGCCCGGCCACGCGGCCGCTGTTCCATTATCGCTACACCGACTGGCGATCCGCGCTGGAGGCGATGGCGGCGAGCGCCGAGATCGACCCGCATCTGGGCCATGCGCTGGAATTTCTGAACCCCGCCGACGGCGGCCCGATCCTCTCCACCATGTCGGCGCACGTCCGCCTGCTGCCTTCGGGGTTCGAAACGCGGACGCGGCAGGCGACCGACGGCACGGTGTTCGTGCTGGTCGAAGGAGAGGCGACGTTGCTGCTTGGCGATCAGGAAATCCGGCTGGGCGCGCGCGACATGGTTGTCGTCCCGTCTTGGCGCCCCTACCGCTTCCAGGCGCATTCGCAGACGATAATATTCGGCTATTCCGACAAGGCTTCGCAGATGAAGCTCGATCTTTACCGGGAGTGCAATCATTGACCCTCTTGTTCGACCCTCAGGCTCCCATCCTCGCTGCCACCAGCGACGGCCACCAGTTCCCGGTCCGCCGCGTCTTCTGCATCGGGCGCAACTATGCCGACCATGCTAGGGAAATGGGCGTGGAAGTGGATCGCGAAGCGCCCTTCTATTTCACCAAATGGGCCGAAACCGTGGTGCCAAGCGGCCCCATCGCCTACCCGGCGATGACCAGCAACTATCATTATGAAGCCGAACTGGTCGTCGCCATCGGCAAGGGCGGCCGCGACATTCCCGCCGATCGCGCGGCCGAGCACATCTATGGCTATGCCACCGGCCTGGACATGACCCGCCGCGACCTTCAGCTCGAAGCGCGGGACAAGGGAAGGCCGTGGGATGCGGGCAAGAATGTCGAACAATCCTCGCCACTCGGCACGATCCACCCGATCGGCGAGACGGGTGAGATGTCGGCCGGAGCCATCCGCCTGACCGTCAATGGCGAAGTGAAGCAGCAGGCCGACCTTGCCGATCTCATCCATCCCGTGCCCGAACTCATCGCTTTCCTCTCACGCGCCTATCGGCTTGAGCCGGGCGACCTCCTCTATACCGGCACGCCCGCCGGCGTCGGCCCGGTCGTGCCGGGGAACGAGATTATCGTCTCGATCGACGGGCTCACCGATACAAAGGTCGTAATCACGGGCAGTGTGCATGACTGACATGATCCTGCACGGCTTCTGGCGATCCTCAGCCTCCTGGCGGGTGCGGATCGCGCTGGGGCTGAAGGGCCTGGATTGGTCGGACCGCACCTATCGTCTGCGCGCGGGCGAACAGCGGTCGGACGCCTATCTGGCGCTCAATCCGCAGGGGCTGGTTCCCGCGCTTGAAGTCGACGGCGCGGTGTTAACCCAAAGCCTTGCCATCTGCGAATATCTGGACGAACTCTACCCCGATCCGCCGCTGCTGCCGTCCGATCCGTTGGAACGCGCGTGGGTGCGCGGCTTCGCGCAGGCTATAGCCTGCGACATCCACCCCATTCAGAATCTCAAAATTCTGCGCATGTTAGGGCAGCGCGGCCTGGACGAGGACGCGGTGCAGGGGTGGGCGCGCGAGGTGATCGAGAGCGGGCTGGAGGCCTGCTCGCGCCTCATTGTCGATCGCGACGGACCCTATTGCTTTGGGGATCAGGTCACGCTCGCCGATATCGTCCTGATCCCGCAGCTTGGCAACGCTCGGCGTTTCGGCGCGCGCATCGACTTTCCCCGCATCGCGGAAGTCGAGGCGGCCTGCAACGCGCTGCCGGCTTTCGCCGCCGCAACGCCCGCGCGCCAGCCCGACGCGGAGTAATCCATTTTCAGCGCGGTGCCGGTCCCGTCGATTGACGCTCCACCATGCTATAGTCGACATAGATGGCCTGGGGCGGCTGCTCCGTCTCCTCGTCGCGCAATATGGCGACCAGCCGTTCCGTCGCCTTCTCCGCGATCAGCGCCAGCGGCTGGCGGACGGTGGTGAGGGCCGGCCAGATCTTGACGGCGATGGGGGTGTCGTCGAATCCGGTGATGGACAGCGCATCCGGCACTGCGATCTTCTTGCGCAGCGCGACGTTTACGAAGGCTGCGGCCATGTCGTCATTGCCCGCGATTACCGCCGTGAAATTGCGCGTGTCGGCAAGCACGCGCTCCGCGAGACCCAGCCCCGCCTCAAAAGAAGGCGGCGCTTCCCACACCACGTCCATGTCGGCTACCACGCCCGCGTCGCCCAGTGCGCGCAAATAGCCTCTGAGGCGCGATGCCGCGACTAGAGCGGTCGGCAAAGTCACCATGGCGATCCGCCGATGCCCCATGTCCAGTAACAGGCGCGTCAGTTCATAGGATGCGCGCTCATCGTCGATCCGCACGCAATCCATGTTGCGCAGATTGCTTCCCGGCGCGAGGCCTATCATCGGGACGTCATGACGCTCCGGCAATCCAGCCGCGCTAGCCAGCTCGCAAATAGGCGGAGGCAATAGCAGCCCGTCAATTCCGTTCTCCGCCACCTTTTCGATACTACCGATCGGATCAGTAGAGTCGTAGATTTCCAGCACCAGCTGCACGCCCAGCCGCGATGTCGCGCGCAGGCTGCCCACCAGCATGGCGCTCAGCAACGCGCTGTCTATGTCGCGATGTAGCAATCCGATGCGTAGGGTCTTGGCGGCGGCCAGGCTGCGCGCGGCGTTATTGGGCGTATAGTTGAGCGCCTTGACCGCCTCCAGCACCACCTCGCGCGTGGCGGGATTGACGAAGCTTTTGTTGTTGAGGACGTTGGATACGGTCATCGCCGATACGCCAGCATGGCGGGCGACAGCGGTGATGGTCGGGCCTTTCGACCCCCGCCGCCTTTTGCGGCCATTCTCCTGCGTCGTCATGGCGTCCTTGCTTGGTTGTCGGCGATCATCGTCATAACGGCGCATTCGCCGACAATCCATGCTTCAAGCGGAGGGGGCAGTTGGACACCCATGCAAATGGTCAGTCGCCACCCCGGATGCGATATTTTGCGGGTTCCTGCTTCAGCACCGGCCTGCCACCTGCGAGGGAGACACGGAAATTCTCCAGCTGCGGATCGGCGGTCCGCTCCATCTCGCCGAGCATCAGCCGCTTCATCTCGTCTGCCTTCGCCCGATGGGCCGGATCGTCGATGAGATTTCGCCGCTGGCCTGGATCAGCCTCCAGATCATAGAGAGCCATGGGATAGCCCATGACATATTGCCGCACGCGGGCCGCGATGCGCGGGTCCGTCTCCGCGGCCTTTGCCATTGCGGGGTAGGTGAGGCCCCACATGCTCTCGATCTTGAGCTGCGTCTTGCCATCGGCCCAGGCGGTGTAGTGGAAGGCGTAGCGGCGGTCTTGCAAGGTACGGGAAGGATAGAGGAATCCGCTCGACACATAGTCGACATAGGACATGATGAACGGACGGCTCCGTGCCGTTTCGCCCTTCATCATCGGGACCCAAGATTGTCCGTCCAGGTCGGCAATGGGTTTGGCGTGCAACAGATCCAGCAGCGTCGGCAGGATGTCGAGGTTGGTGGTGAGCATATCGAACCGCTCGGGCTTGGCCATGCCGGGATAGCGTAGCAGGACCGGCGTGCGGATGCCATGATCGTACACGCTCGCCTTTGCGAAGGGCATGGGCATGCCATGATCTGCCACGAAAAGGATGATCGTGTCGTCCCAAGCGCCGCTGTCCTTCAGCGCCTTCAGGATATTGCCGATGGCTATGTCCAGTCGCTGCACCGAATTCCAGTATTGCGCCATTTCTTCCCGAATGTCGGGCAGGTCTTCCAGATTGGGCGGGATCGGCACCTCCCCGGCCTTGAGCGGGCGAGGGATACGGTAGGGGCCGGTCTGGTCATGATCCAGTTCCCGCGCATCCTCGCTACCGTAGAAGGGGCGATGGGGATCGTTGATATTGCAGTTGATGAAGAAGGGTTTGTACTGGGCCTGCGCCTCCGTGACCGCCAGCCGCAGCATGTCGGCATGGACCATGACATGACGGTCCTTCCCCTCCTGCTTCATGTCCCACGGGAAGGAGGAGGCGGGTTGCATATGGCCGATCTTGTGGCTTGCCGCGCAATAATAGCCTTCGCCGGACAAAGCGCTGCACAGCGTCGGCGTGCCCTCCTTCATGGGGAAAAATCCGTTGCCGCCATTTTTGTGCGGCAGCAGTCCGCTCATGAACGCCTGCCGCGACGGCATGCAGATCGGCGCGACGGTCCGCACCTGCTCGAACACATGGCTTTGCGCTGCCAGGCCGTCGAGATTGGGCGTCAGCCCCCTACGGCCGTTCATGAAGCCCAGCGCCGACCAGTCCACATCGTCGGAAGTGATGAGAAGCAGATTGTGCCGCTTACGCGGGTCGCGCTTCACATAGTCCACAGCTCGTGCATAGCCGGGAAGCGCAGCCATGATTGCGGCCGCCGCACTCGCCTGTAGAAACTGTCGTTTGCGGTGGTTGATCATCTGGTCCTCCCTAAATGTCGGTCTCGCGTCACGTCGCAAAGCCGTTAGACGAGCCAATGACATAAAGCGTTCATTGAAATGCACTCTTGCCCAATTCGGCAGCTTAATCAATATAGCGCTAAATCTAATTCACGGTGAAAATGGGGGAGAGGCATGAACTGGGCGGCGCGGCAGGGACGCTTTCAACTGAGCCTTTTGGCAGTTGCCGGACTGCTGGGATCGGCTGCTCCGTTGCCCGGTACAGCTCGGGAATCAGGTCAGTGGAGAGACCTTAACCGGAACAAGAAGCTCGATCGCTATGAGGACCCTCTTCTATCCACCAAGGAGCGTGTCGATGACCTGATCGCACGGATGACGATTGAAGAAAAAGCCGGTTTAATGGTGCATTCGAGTTTGCCGGCCGAAGACTCGGAGATCGGCGCGTCGTCGAAAGGCTATGACATGCCGCGCGTACGGTCGCTGATCGAAGAGGGCAAGATCAATAGCTTCATCACGCGACTGGTGGTCACCCCAGCGGAGTTCGCGCGCCAGAATAATATGGTTCAGAAAATCGCCGAGGGCACCCGCCTCGGTATTCCGGTCACGATCAGCACCGATCCGCGTCATCATTTCCAGGCAACTCTGGGTGCGAGTACGACCGGAGGCGGCTTTACGCTCTGGCCGGATACATTGGGTTTCGCTGCGCTCGGAGACGCCAACCTTGTTCGCCGGTTCGGCGACATTGCGCGGCAGGAGTATCGCGCGGTTGGCATTCACATGGCCTTGTCTCCCCAGGCTGACGTTGGCAGCGAACCACGCTGGTCGCGCTTTTCCGCCACTTTTGGTTCCGATCCCGCGGCCATCTCCCGCCTTGCGGGGGCCTATGTCGAAGGCTTCCAGGGTGGGGCATCCGGTGTCACACGCGAAGGCGTGGCAACGGTGGTGAAGCATTGGGTCGGCTATGGCGCTGAACCGAATGGGTTTGATGGCCACAATTATTACGGTGGTCACGTCACTTTGAGCGAAACGTCCTTTGCCGATCATGTCCGCGCGTTCGAAGGCCCGTTGGCCGCGAGGAGCGAAGGGGTCATGCCGACCTACGTTGCTTTGCGTGGCGTTAAAATTGATGGAAAACTGGTTGAACCAGTAGGCGCCGGTTTTAGCAAACAGCTATTATCTGGCCTGCTCCGGCGTGAAAAGGCATATCAGGGCCTCATCATTTCAGATTGGGCGATTACGCGCGACTGCCCGGAAAGTTGTGTAGCGCCTAGCGCGGAAAATCCGCAGACGCCCTCAGCCATCGGCATGCCTTGGGGTGTCGAAAAGCTGACTGTTCCTGACCGCTTTGCGAAGGGCATAGATGCCGGCATCGATCAATTTGGCGGCGTGGACGATGCCGCACCCGTATTGGCAGCAGTGCGGAGTGGCGCGGTTAGCGAGCCGCGTATCGACGAGTCGGTTCGGCGGATATTGTTACTGAAGTTCCGCCTGGGGCTGTTCGATAACCCCTATGTCGACGAAGAAGGCGCGAGAAAGATGGTAGGGAGCGCGACATGGCAGCGCGAGGCTGACGAGGCTCAGAGGCAAAGCCAGATCCTTCTGCGAAACGAAGGCGCCATCCTGCCGCTGAATGCTCGGCAGAAAATCTGGCTTTTCGGTGCGGATGCAAAGCCCTTCAAGGCGGCGGGCTATAGCGTGGTGGACGATCCGGCCGATGCCGATGTCGCGCTGGTGCGGACCGCAACGCCTTTTGAAAAACTGCACCCTCACCACTTTTTCGGATCGCGCCAGCACGAGGGTCGGCTGGACTTCCGCGAGAATGATCCTGCAATGGCCGCCCTGAAGCGGGCCGCCGCCCACGTGCCGGTCATATTAGCCGTCGAGATGGATCGGCCGGCTGTGCTGACCAACGTTCTTCCTTACAGCAAGGCTGTCCTGGTCAATTTCGGAACCAGCGACGCGATCTTGGTCGACATCCTGTCAGGCCGGAGCAGGATTTGTGGCCATCTGCCATTCGCCCTTCCGGACTCCATGGCGGCGGTAGAACAGCAGCGATCCGACATCTCCGACGATGAAAAGCCGCTGTTCCGACATGGCGCGGGACTTTGTCTGAGAGGTGGTGGGGCCAAGGCACCTCGTTAACGACCTCCCTAGGCTCAGGACCCATTGATTGGCTGAGAGCGATGTGATTCAGGCTCCGCGAGGAGACTGAGCATGAGCGACCTGTATTGGCTGACGGACGAGCAGATGGCGCGTTTGTCGCCGTATTTTCCCAAGAGTCACGGCAAGCCTCGGGTTGATGACCGGCGGGTGCTGAGCGGGATCATCTTCGTCAATCGCAACGGGCTGCGCTGGCGAGACGCGCCCAGGGAATACGGTCCGCACAAGACGCTCTACAACCGATGGAAACGGTGGGGCGAGATGGGCGTGTTTGGCCGGATGATGGAGGGTCTGTCCGCCCAGAAAGCCGAACCGCAGACCCTCATGATCGATGCGACCTATCTCAAGGCCCACCGCACGGCTTCCAGCCTTGGGGTAAAAAAGGGGATCTCGGCCGCCTGATCGGACGGACCAAGGGCGGCATGAACACCAAGCTTCACGCCGTCACCGATGCCAACGGCCGCCCCTTGAGCTTCTTCATCACGGCCGGCCAGATCAGCGATTACACCGGCGCGGCAGCCCTGCTCGATGATCTGCCCAAGGCGCAGTGGATGCTGGCTGACCGGGGCTATGACGCCGAATGGTTCAGGGACGCGCTCGAGCAAAAGGGCATCACGCCCTGCATCCCGGGCCGGAAATCCCGTTCCTTTCCAGTGAAATACGACAAGCGCCGATACAAACGCCGCAGCCGCATCGAGATCATGTTCGGCCGCCTGAAAGACTGGCGCCGTGTGGCAACCCGCTACGACCGCTGCCCAACCGTCTTCTTCTCCGCCATCGCCCTCGCAGCTACCGTGCTCTTCTGGCTGTGATCAACGAGTCCTGAGCCTAAGCAATGTCAGCACCGCTATCGCCAACTGAGGGGACTGCGTCAAACGATGATTGACAGCGCTGCCATAGTGAATTACCGCTACATTTCTACGCGCCGTGGGCACGGCGGTTAGATGTCGTAGCTAAAACATAGTTCGGCAGGTCAGATAGACCGCCAAAACAGGGGAGGATAACATGGCTGGAGGGCGCCATCGTGAGTTTATGGGCTTTTTGTTGGCGAGCGCTGCGCTCGCATGTTCCGGCACGGCTGCAGCGCAGGAGCAGGTAAGCGAAGCGGACGCCGCGGGGGAAGGCATCATCGTTACAGGTTCGCGCGTCGTCCGCAATGGTGCAGACATGCCGACGCCCGTCACGGTGGTAGGCGCCGACCTGATCGCTCAGACGGGTGCGACCCAGCTCTCCCAGGTCATCAACGATCTTCCAGTAGTGCGTTCCGACGTGAGTGCGACGACTGCCTTCGTCGGCGGTGGCGGCAACGGCCCCGGCAACAATCTCATCAACCTGCGCGGTCTTGGCGCCGTTCGCACGCTGGTGCTTGTAGACGGGCTGCGCTTTCCCGCTACAACCTTCACCGGCCTGTTTAACACCGACCTCATTCCCAGTTCGCTGGTATCGCGGCTCGACATAGTCACCGGCGGCGCGTCGGCCGCTTATGGCTCGGACGCG
The DNA here is from genome assembly GCF_000447205.1 of Sphingobium ummariense RL-3. Lineage (GTDB taxonomy): Bacteria > Pseudomonadota > Alphaproteobacteria > Sphingomonadales > Sphingomonadaceae > Sphingobium > Sphingobium ummariense. Next base: position 120,385 of record NZ_AUWY01000136.1, read on the forward strand.
GTGGCGGGTGTCGTCAACATCATTCTCAACAACAAGCTGGAAGGCGTGCGGGCCTCCGCCCAATATGGAGTAACCGATGTCGGCGACGCGGAGGAGCAGAAATATTCGTTCGGCGTCGGCCACAAGTTCCTCGATGGCCGTCTGCACATCATTGCAGGCCTCGATTATCAGGACCGTAAGCGATCAGGCACGTGCTACTCGCGCAGCTGGTGCGCCCAGGAATATGGCGTCATGTCGAACGCCAACCCGGGTCAGAACGGTCTTCCCGCGCTCATCATTTCGCCTGATGTCCGCTGGGCGCAGAACACACCGGCCGGCCTCATTGTCAGTTCGCGGCTGACCAGCGCCTTCGGCGGGCAGCAGGTATCCGATGATGGCAAGACCCTTCTACCCTTCACCTTCGGTCAGCTCTACACACCCAACAACAATCAGATGATCGGCGGATCGCGGCGCGGCATCAACCCGGCTGCCGGCGCGTTCGACCTGCAGGGGCCGCAGCAGCGTCTGGCTACTTATTTCCGGGCGGAAGCCGAACTCACCGACAAGCTCAATGCGTGGGTGGACACTTCCTACGGCCAGACCGATAATCAGGGCACCTTCGCGCAGCTTCGCTCGGGCAATCAGAACGCCGCCGGCACGGCACGGTCCGGTCCGCTGAACACCGGCGCCATCACTCTGTCGGTCAACAATCCCTTCCTGCCTGCCCAGTTGCGCCAGCAGATGCAGCAACTCGGCCTAGCGACCGTCAACATCGGCAAATCGGGCGACGGCCTGCTGGTGCCGATCGTCGATTATCATGTCGAAAGCTACCGTATCGCCACCGGTCTCAAGGGCGAACTGGGCCGCTGGACATGGGACGCCAACTATGTCCGCGGCGTCAGCAACCTGGACAATGTCGCGCGCAACATCATCAACCAGGATAATTTTTCGCGTGCGGTGCAGGCCGTCAATGGCACGGGCGCGAATGCCGGTAGAATCGTCTGCGCTGTCAATCAGTCAACAACGACGGATCCCAATTGCGAGCCGCTCAACCTGTTTGGCGTAGGAACTGCGAGTTCGGCCGCGCTGCAATATGCCTACGGCACGGCGGTTCAGCGGTCGAAGATCACGCTTGACGATATCAGCGCCAATATTCAAGGGCGCCCCTTCGACGTCTGGGGTGGGCCGGTGTCGCTTGCCGCAGGCGTTGAATATCGCCGGGAAAGCATCGCGGCCGATGTCGATGCCGTGTCGGCGAGCGGCGCGTTCGTCCAAAATTACAGCCCCTTGCATGGTCGCAGCAAGGTGTTCGAAGCCTATGCCGAAATCAATGTGCCGCTCCTGTCCAACGTTCCGTGGGCGGAGACGCTTGAGCTCAACGGTGCCGTTCGCCACGCTCATTACAAATTTTCCAGTCCCGAAGCTCCGTTAGCGGGCGGGGGGGTCGGCCCCGCCGGCTCGAGTTTCAACGCGGTCACATGGAAGCTGGGCGGGGTTTACAAGCCGGTCGACTGGCTTCGCTTTCGCGGCACTATTTCGCGCGATTTCCGTGCGCCGAACATGAACGAACAATATGTTCTGCCAAATGTGCAGAACTCCGCCATCCTTGATCCTGCAACCAACACGAGTACGCAGGTCGCGACGCAGTCAGGTGGTAACCCGAACCTGCGTCCCGAAATCTCGCATACCAAGACCTTCGGCATTACACTTCAGCCAACTGCCATCCCGAACCTTCAGCTGTCGGTCGATTATTACGACATCAAAGTCACCGGCTATATTGCAGCCGTCGGGGGGCCGACCCTGGTGACCCAATGTTTCCAGGGCGCGCAGGACGCCTGTGCCTTCGTCACCCGCGATGCTAACGGCGTCCTGACCTTCATCCGCAACATTTCGGCCAATGCGAATGAGTTGCAGGTTAAGGGATTCGACGTGGAACTGAGTTATCGCAAGCAGATCGAGAATATCGGCGTGCTGGACCTGCGCATCCTTGGTACTGCTTATACCAAGTTGACCTATGTCAACGCAGGCTCGCCGCTCGACGGCAAATGCCAGAATGGCACCGTCACGCAGCAGGCCTATCCCAGCATGTCCTGCTACCAGATCAACACGCGTCTCAACTTCACCAGTGGGCCGCTTACTCTTGGCATGCAAACGCGCTACATTCCAAAAGGGAAATTCGGCACGACCTATGTCGGGCCGGAGGATGACGGCTATAGTCCGACGCTGCCGAACAGCATTAGCGACAACCGCGTCAAAGCGATCACCTATGTGGACCTGAACGCCAGCTACCGCTTCATCGACAATGGCCGCTTCATGGTGGAGGCATTCGGTGCAATCAAGAATGCCTTCGACGCTGATCCGCCGGTTGCGCCGGCGAACAATATCGGCACCAACGCCAATCTGTACGACGTGCTGGGCCGCACCTTCCGGTTTGGCGTACGCATGTCTTATTGATCCAGTAGTTTTTCGGAAGATACGGCCGTCCTGGCTAGATGGGGGCGGCCGTATCGCATTCTGCCTCACGGCATCCGATCCAGGAATTTGCATCTTTCCGCCTGCTGCCATAGCGACTGTAGGACATGGATTGGTCGACGGAGCGGATCTTGGTCACGATCTACGATGTGGCGAACAAGGCGGGCGTGGGCATGAAAACCGTTTCCCGCGTCCTCAACGATGAAGCGCATGTCCGCCCTGCGATGAGGGCGCGCGTGCTTCAGGCGATCGAGGAACTGGGCTACCGGCCCAACCTGGCGGCTCGGCAACTTGCCGCGAACCGTTCGTTTCTCATCAGCTTCATCATGAATGATGTGACCAGCAGCTACCAGACCAGCATGTTGGTGGCGGCCTCGGCCGAATGTCGGCGACGCAATTATCATCTGGTAGTCGAAATCATGGAACCGGACGAGAGCGCGACCGGGCTGGTGGAGCGCGTTATGGCGAATCTGCGGCCTGATGGCATCATGCTGGTGCCGCCGCTCAGCAACGACGCCGATCTCATCCAGGCGATCGCCAATAGGGGAACCAAGCTGGTCAGAGTTGCTGCCACACTGCAGGGTTATGGCCATGTCGTTCCGGTCAGGGACACCGAGGTCAGCCAGAAACTGGTCGCGCACCTCCTCGCGTCGGGCAAAAAGCGCATTGCCTTGATCGCGCCGCCTTATGCGAAAGCGGCAGCGCATGAACGGGTGACGGGCTATAAGCTGGCGCTCGCCGCCGCGGAACTTCCGCTGGAATCGGACTACATAGTGCAGGGGGATTTTACTTTCGCATCAGGCAAGTCTGCCACCGAACGGCTTTTGGGCCTGCCGCAGCCACCCGATGCGATTTTCGCGGCCAACGACGCCATGGCTCTGGGCGCTATGGCAGTACTGCAGCAAAGGGGCATCGGCATCCCCGAAGACATGGCGGTGGCCGGCTTTGACGATTCGCCGGGCAGCCGGACGGTCTATCCACCGCTGACGACAGTGCGTCAGCCGATTTCAGGCATGGCTCGCGACGCGATAGCCAAATTGCTGGGCGGCCCCGTCGATCAGGAACCGCTCGTGCCCGAACTGATCATCCGTGGCTCGACGCAGGTCGGCTTTGTTGAGACGGTGATCGCCCAAGATAAGTAACCCTGTCGTTGACAGCGCTGCCAATTTCGATATCCCTTGCAGAAAATGAAGGAGGGATGATGAAAAGGCTCGGACGTAGAGGGCTGCTGGCGGCGAGCGCATTGCTGGTCACGGGCGCGGCTCATGGAACAACGTCGGCGCTCGCGCAGTCGTCAGCCATTTCCAAGCCTGTGAAGGCGCAGCCGGCCCGCAAGCCGCGGAACGTCGTCTTCATCCTGCTTGACGATTTGCGTTACGACGGAATGGGTTTTCTCCAGCCCGAACTCAAAACCCCAAATATCGACCGGCTCGCGCGTGGCGGCACTTATTTTCCGAATACGGTCGTGACCTCGTCTCTGTGCAGCCCCAGTCGGGCGACGATCCTGACCGGTGAGACCGCGCGCAATCACGGTGTTGTGGACAATGCGAACTCGTCGGAGGCTGGGCTGACTTTCTTCCCCGCCTATCTGCAGAAGGCAGGCTATCAAACCGCTTTCATCGGCAAATGGCATATGGGGAATGATGTCGATTCTCCGCGTCCCGGTTTCGACAAATGGGTCAGCTTCCGCGGGCAGGGCAGCTACTATCCTTCCAGCGGCGACCCCGACGCGGCCATCCAAGGCGGTGAGACCACGATGTGGAACGTGGATGGGAAGAAAGTCGCGCAGCAGGGCTATATCACCGACGAACTGACCGACTATGCGATGACCTGGCTACAGAAGGAGCGCGACCCGTCCAAACCCTTCTTCCTCTATCTGAGCCATAAGGCCGTCCATTCCGATCCCTTGCCCCCGCCGCGCTACCGCCATCTTTATGATAAGACCGATTTCAAGATCCCGGCGAGCGCGGCCAACACCCTGGAAAACTATCGGGGTAAGCCGATGTGGGTCTATAATCAGCGAAACACATGGCATGGTATCGACTTCTTCTACAATTCCGACATGAAGATGGCCGAATATCTGCGTTTTTATTATGGCGCGCTCGCGGCTGTCGATGACAGTGTCGGTTGCATCCTCGATTATCTCAAAAAGAGCGGCCTGGAAAAGGACACGCTGGTCGTTTTCACAGCCGACAACGGCTTTCAGATCGGCGACCATGGCCTGATTGACAAGCGTACTGCATATCAGGCGTCTGTGCGCGTGCCGATGCTCATGTATGAGCCGGGTACCGTGCCTGCCGGGGCCATTAACAACGGACGCATTCGCAACCTCGATTATGCGCCGACCTTTCTCGATCTGGCGGGCGTAGAAAGGCCTCCACAGTTCGAGGGCGTCAGCGCCTGGCCGCTGATTACGGGCAAGGTCGCGGACGGGGACTGGAAGGCACCCGATTTCACATATGAATATTATTGGGAGTGGGCCTACCCTATGACGCCGGGCACCTTCGCGATCCAGCGCGGGGACCTCAAGTATATCCAATATTATGGTGTCTATGACACCGACGAACTCTATGATCTGTCGCGTGATCCCGATGAGATGCGCAATCTAATCGACGATCCAGCCTATCTTTCTGCGAAGGTCGAACTGCGCAAGGTGCTTTATCAGCAACTGGCCAATCGAGATGGGCGGCACGCCATTCCCTTTGGTGAACGCAACGCCATCGGCAGCGTGCGGCGCAATCGCGCGGGACCTGGGGCTGCGCCTTTCCCGAACAGCTGGCTGGTCGAACCAAATCGCCTCGATCGAAAAGACAATGTCCTGCCCGACAGCCTTGAGAAACAGCGCGCGCATGATATGGGGAAAGCCTTCATGCCTTTCCCGGTCCTCGGCTCATCAGAAGCCGATACTAACGCCGGCCTGAAGCATTGAGAGGGCGGTTCCCTTTTGCAGTTGCCGCAATGGCCTCTGCGCTGTTCGCTCACGTCGAACCAGCCGGCGCATCGGAGCGCGAAGCCAGATGCCTCGATGATCGGCTTTCGGCCAGCCTCATCCGCCTCAATCCGGCAGGCTCGCGTCTGACGGCGGTCATAGCGCCCACATTGGGCGGACAACTGGTGGGTTTGCAGGTCGAGCGAGGGGGCTTGACGCGGGAACTTCTCTATCGCGGCATGGACTTTTGCCCGTCGCCCGGCTTTGCTGGAAAGGCGATGGTGATGTGGCCGGCAACCGGCCGCAGCTTCGCGGACGATCCGGCCGCTGGTTCGTCCGACCCGGCAGGATGGTGGTGGCAGGGCAGGCGGTGGCCGATGCCCATCCATGGCTTTGCGAAGGAAGAGACATGGGTGCTCGTCTCCGCGCCGGAGAAAAGCGACAGGGCGAGCGCCACGATCGCTATGCGAGATACGCCGCAAACACGCGCGCTGTTTCCCTTCTCCTTCCGCCTATTCATCACCTATGCGCTGCGTGGAAATCGCCTGAGCGTCATCCATCGGGTGACGAACCGCTCGAAGGAGGCGATGCCCTTTTCGATCGGCAATCACATCACCTTCGCCCTTCCGCTTGCAGGGGAAGGCCGCGCCTCTGAAACCCGCGTGTCCGCAGACGGGTGGCAGCGCCTGCAACTGGACTCTCTTGGACGACCGGCGGGGAGGGTGACCAGCCCGCCGCTCCTTGCCATGCCTTTGTCTGTCCTTGGAACTGAAAGGGCGCTCCCCCTACTGTGGAGCGGATTCAGGCGCCAGCCTTCGGTGACGCTGATCCAGCCGGATGTGGGGTTGATTGTGGTGACCCAACAGAGCAGCCGACCCAAGAGTGATCGCATCGTCGCCTTCAACCTGTGGGGCAATGTCGACAAAGGCTTTTTCAGTCCCGAACCATGGTATGGCCGTCAGAACGCCCTGGCCGATCGCGGGGTCGTCCGACTGCCGCCCAACCAAGGTTTCACATGGGTGTTCACTGCCGACATTCGCTTGTGAGACGAAAAAAATCAGGCCTGCTTGGCCGAACGAAGAAAGGTGTGCGCATGAACGCCAAAGGCCGGAAACAGAGGCCGCAACGCTGGGGTTGCGCTACGATGCTGGCGCTGGCGGCCTGCGCTTTGTCTCAACCTGTCCTCGCCCGGGCGAACGCCGTCGGTCAGCAGCGAACGGCGCCTACCCGGCAGCAGTCGCAGCGGATGAACGTCCTGTTCCTCATCGCCGACGATCTCAATACGCGGACGAGCGCGGCGGGCTTCAAGGATGTGCGCACGCCCAATCTGGACAGGCTGGCGGCCCGATCGGTCAACTTCGCCAATGCCTATTCCCAATATCCCTGGTGTGGGCCGAGCCGCGCGTCTTTCCTGACGGGACGGCGGCCAGATACCACCCGGGTCTGGGACTTGAAGACCATGTTCCGCAAAACCGTCCCCGATGCAGTAACGCTACCGGAATATTTTCGGCAGAACGGCTATTTTACCGGGCGCGTCGGCAAGATATTTCATCAAGGCGTGCCCGGCGACATCGGCACCAGTGGCCCGGATGACGCCCCATCATGGGACCGGGTGGTCAACCCCGCGGGCCGCGACAAGATCAACGAACGCGACGGCCGTATGACCATCTTCAACCCGCATCCATCGGGGCGGCTGGGCAGCGCGCTCGCTTTCCTGGCGGATGAAGGCACGGATGAGGAACAGACCGATGGCAAGGTCGCGACCGAAACCATCGCGATGCTAAAGGAGCAGAAGGACAAGCCCTTCTTCATCGCGGCGGGCTTTTACCGGCCGCATGTGCCGGAAGTCGCGCCTAAGAAATATTTCGACATGTACCCGCTGGCCAAGGTCCGCTTCCAGCCCGAAGACGACGCCCATCTCGCTCGGCTTCTGCCCGCGTCCTACGGGCTGGTGGGTTTCCAGAATCTCAAGCTGACGGTCGATCAGCAGCGCAGCTTCGTACGGGCCTATTACGCTGCCACCTCGTTCATGGATGCGCAGGTTGGGCGCGTGCTCGATGCTCTAAAACCGTTGGGGCTCGACCGGAACACGATCGTCGTTTTCACCAGTGACCACGGCTTCTTGCTGGGCGAGCACGGGCAGTGGGAAAAGCAGATGTTATTCGAAGGGTCTGTGAAGGTGCCGCTCATTATCAACATGCCCGGCGCGCGCGGCAACCATAAGGTGTCGCGGAAAATGGTTGAACTGGTGGACCTTTATCCGACGCTGGCCGAAATGGCCGGCCTGCCGCAACCCGACGGCATGGAAGGCAAAAGCCTCAAACCCCTTCTACAAAACCCTCGATTGCGGACATGGACGCATCCGGCCTTCAGTCAGGTGCAGGGGGGACGCAGCGTGCGCGTGGATCGGTGGCGCTATATCGAGTGGGAACAGGGAAAGCTGGGCGCGGAACTCTATGATGAAGACAATGACCCTGCTGAGCATGTCAATCTTGCGAGTGATTCCCGCTATGCGTCGGTGGTCGCCCGACTGAAGGCGCTTTTACCTAAGAGTTCGCCTGGTCCCCGGTATGGGAGCAGTAGCGCTGAGTAGTGCGTGGCTTCCACGGGCGTTCGATTTGTCAGGAGCATGGTTTTGCTGGATGCGGAGGAGCGGCGTGATCGCTGTTGCTGCCGTAATTCGAACCGGCACATGGAACCGGACCCCGCATGGTGTGACTTTCTCGCCAAACGCCTCCTGTTCGACAAATCCTGCTCGACTTCCCCATCAACCAGAGCGACAGCGTGCTTACTGAATCGCGCCGCCTGGCCGAGGACGCTTGCGATCATGGGGGCGAACAGGAGTTGGAACCCGATCCAGTGGTCGAGGATCTCATCGCCACGGCTCGTCGTAGCGGGTCAGGTGTTCAGTCCCGGCATCTGGTGGATCGGGTTGACGATGAACCGGTCTGGCTCTGCCGTCCAGATTTTGGCGATGTATTCGTGGGGTGTGAGGCCGCTAACCTCTCTTATTCACGACGCTCGGTTTCGGGCCCGCTCTGGGCATTTGCTGCGGCTGGCTGTATTGCGCGGACGACCGGCATCGCTGGCGTTTGTTTCACCGCATTCGGATTGATGGGCTTTTCGGGTTGAAGGGCTGGGCTCGGAGTTCTGCGGCGCTGCCGCATGGGCTACGTCGGCGCAGGCTTCAGCCGGAGAACGAGGGCGCGGAACAGGTCGGCATCCGGACAGGCGGAAGCGAAGGCAATGCGGATGCGGCTAGCACTTTCTACGACGCGCGCAGCGACCTTGAGCAGCCGCAGGCGCAAGGTGGTAAACTCCGCGCTTGCCAGAGCAGCGGTCCTGGGCATCGCCTGCTGGATGCGCCATAGCAGCCAGTATGCGGCAGTGTGCAGTATCAGGCGCATCTGATTGGCATTGGCCGAGCGGCACGAGGTTCGGTCGCTGGCGAGCTGGGACTTGTGGCGCTTGATCAGGTTCTCGGCCTGACCACGCGCGCAGTAGAGCGTGTCGTAGATGTGCTCGGCCGATCCTGTTGCCAACGAGGTGACGACATAGCGGATGTCCATGCCCAGCGTGCTGGCCTCGATCCGTGCAACGACGCGACGCTGGCACTTCCAGGTCTTTGCCCCATAGCGGGTCTCGGCATAGTTGCGCAGGACGGGACACTGACGCTGGGCGCGCTTGACCGCGCAGGCATCGGCGACCGCAACAATGGCGGGATCGGCGCGCAGCGCTGAATTGGTGGGCAGGCCGAACACGTAATCGACGCGGGCCGCATCGCAGTAGGCCATGACCTCGGGTCGACCATAGTGCCCGTCGCCGCGGATAGTGATGTGGGTATCGGGCCAATTACGGCGCAGGTGACGCACCAGGCGTCGGATGTGCCCCGCCGCCTCCTTTCCAGAAGGCGTCTTGCCTGTGCGCAGCAGCATGGCCACCGGCCTGCCGGTCGCGGTGTCGTAGATATGGATCGGTAGGAAGCAGCGCTCCCCATGATGCCCGTTCCAGAACGAGAGCTGTTGATAGCCATGCACGACGTCGCACGTGTCGTCGATATCCAGCGTGACCGCTGTCGGAGGGGCGGGATAGCTGGCGCAGTAGATGTCGATCATCGCGGCCATCATGCTGGCCAGTTCGCGCGTAGTCGGTGCATTTTCCCACCGGCTCATCGTCGGTTGGCTGGCCAGCCCCGCGCCCGATTCCGGCAGCTTGCCGAGCGCCAGGCGGAAGCCTGGATCGTCGCGCAGAGCATCGAGATCATCGGCATCCTCATAGCCGCACGCAATCGCGAACACACGGGCACGCAGAATGTCATCCAGGCGATGGATCACCCGCGCTGGATCGCGCGGATCGGCAATACAAGCCGCCAGGCGCTGGCAAATCCCCATCGCGCGCTCGGCCTGTGCAAGCAGTAGAACACCGCCATCCGAGGTAAGCCGGCCACCGTCGAACGCAGCTGTGATTTTCTTGCGGCCGACTGCTGGGAATCCAAATGAGCTTGCGATATCATCGTTCATGGCGGGTGTGGCCCGTGGCATTTTCTGCCCTGCGGCAGGTTCGGCTTAGACACCCAGTTCCTAATTCAGATCAGAGGCTTACGCCACTCCCGCCAACCCTTCAGGACACTTTTGGTGAATAAGGCGGGCTAAGCGTCTTGAGCCGGCGAGCGAAGTTGTTTGCTGCCATGAAGTCGAGGTGTGTGCGTAGCTGATCGTGGTTTTCGTAATGGAAACGTCGCGTCCTTGATGGTGCGTTTATCCGCTCGACCTGACCTTGGCCCACGGTTGGTTTGGCTTGCCGGTGCTCGATGTCGTTTGCCTCGCAGATCATATCGAAGTGCATCTGGCGCGACCTGGCGGTGTTGCGGTTGCGAGGCTGATCGGCGAACTGGACGCCATTATCCGTCAGGATCGCATGGATGCGGTAGGGAACGGCTTTCAGCAGGTATTCGAGAAACTCCCATGCCGTTCGCCTGTCGGCCTTGTCGACGAGTTGCGTGACGGCGAACTTGCTGGTGCGGTCGATGCCCACGAAGAGAGAGCTGGCCCTTAGCGGTCTGCACTTCGGCGATGTCCATGTGGACATGGAAGCCTGCCGGCGGCAGCCACACGCCGTGCGATTTGTCGTTCATTAGGTTCGACCTCGAGCCACTGGGATTCTGTCATCTACGACGGTCTCGCATCGCGGCACGGCGGCCGATCCGTCACGACTGCCGTCGCGGCTGCGCACTTGTTGAACCTTCGGCAGCGCCTGTATCCGCGAGGTGACGGACGCAGGCCCCTTTTTCGCTTCGCTCAATCCTCATCCTGCCACCTGCGTAGATCCGTCTCGTCATGATAGGCCATGCGGTCCGGGGTGGTGATGAATTCCATCGTCGTGCCCCACGGCATGCGGCAGTAGCAGACCTTGTTTCTGGGCCCCTTTTCGGTCGCATAGGGAATGGCGCGGGGGGCGGTGAGGGGCGTACCGCCCGCCTTTTGGAAGCGCTCCACCGATGCGTCGATGTCATCGGTGTAGAGAGCGAAGTGGGTGATACCGAAGTCGCTGGCCCGGATCGGCTGGGCTTGTTCGGGGCCATGCATTTCGAAGAGTTCGATATCAGGCCCGGTTCCGATCTTGACCATCGCCTGCGCCCGCACGATCGTTCCAGGGAAAGCGCCGACGGCCCTTTCGAATTCGGGGCCTTGCCGTGGCGGATCCTGCGGTCCGAAGGACTGGTAGATCAGCTGGCCGCCGAAGGCTTCTGCCAAGAAGGATTTTGCGGCTTCAATGTCGGGCACCGTGATGCCGATATGATTGACGCCGCGGATGACAGGTGCGGTCATGACAGTTTCCACTCTTTGTAGTTGCGCGTCGAGTCTATGATGGCGCGGGCGCTGGGTTCACTTGGCCTTGAGGAACTCGATCAGGGCGGCCGCCACTTCATCCGGCCGTTCGTCCGCCACATAGTGGCTGCACCGCGCGATTGAGCCGCCCGTCACAGTGCCGGCGAACTCCTTGAGCATCGGTACCATGTGCGGGCCGAAGCGCTGATCCCCACCTAGGCCAAGCACGGGTATGTCCAGCAGTTGTTTCTTGTATTCCAGCGCGGCCGCATGGTCGACGCTAAGCGTCCGATACCATTCCATACCGCCGCGCGTGCGGCCAGGGAGCGCCATCGCCTTGGCATATATCTCGACGTCCGCCGGATCGAAGCTGCTGTGATCGTAGAACCGTTCGGATATGAATGCCGAGATATAGTCATATTCTCGGCCGTGGATCAGACGTTCGGGCAGGTCGCGGTTCATATGGAAGCCGAAGTGCCAGAGCCTTGCGGTCGTCGCCTCCCAACCGGTCCAGCCGGGAAGCGGAACGTCGAGGACGGCCAGATGGGTGACAGCCTGACGGTAGATGGCGGCCTGCGGCAAGGCGATCATTCCGCCGATGTCATGGCCGCACACTGCGTAGCGTTCATGCCCGAGAGCAATCATCACATCATGCGCGTCTTGCGCCATCGTTGCCTTATCATAGCCGCCCCGCGGGCAGTCGGAAAAGCCCGCGCCGCGCAGGTCGATGGCCACCACGCTGAAATGCTCGGCCAGGAGCGGCATCACCTTGTGCCATTCCCACCATGTCTCAGGCCAGCCGTGCAGCAGCAGGATCGGCGGGCCTGAGCCTCCCGTGACGGCGTTGATCTTGATGCCGTTCGCCGGCACCAACTGCTGGGTAAAGCCTGGCAAGGCTGTGATCATGATGGCTCTCCGGTTGTGTTTTGATGTTCAAGCGGATCGAAATTGGTCGCGATCGTGATGTCACGCCAGGCGTCGATGTCGCGGCGGAAGGCCGCCAGCTTACGCTCGGCGATCGCGTGCGCGGCCGGCCCGAGGGGCAGATGAAGCGGGGCATCGTCGGCATCGACGGCTTGCAGGATCACCGCGACCGCCTTGTCGGGATCGCCCGCCTGATGACCGTCGTTGGTCTCGCGATAGGGCTTGCGCGAGGTCGCGGCATATTCCGGCATCTCGTTTGCCGCCATCGTGATCGAACGGCCCAGGAAGTCGGTGCGGAACGGGCCGGGCTCGACGATAAGCACGCGAATGCCGAACGGCTTGAGTTCGCCGGCGAGCGCCTCGGAAATCCCTTCCACGGCAAACTTGCTGGCGTGGTAGTAGCCGCCGCCGCCCCGGCCCTCGATGCCCGCGCCGGACGACATATTGACGATCGTTCCGCCGGAACGTCGCAGGACCGGCAGCGCGGCTCTGGTGGTCTCGATCAGCCCGAAGACGTTGACCTCGAACATCGGCCGATATTCCTCGGGCGTTGCTTCCTCGATCGCGCCGAACAGCGCGTAGCCGGCGTTGTTCACGAGCACGTCGAAGCCGCCAAAGGTCTCGACCGCCTTTGCGACTGCTGCCCTGGCTGCCGCGGCATCGGTCACGTCGAGCGGCAAGGTGATCATGCGGTCGCCGAAAGGCCCGGCCATGTCCTCGATCGTCTCGACATTGCGGGCCGTCGCGACGACCCGGTCGCCCCGCTGTGCTGCCGCGAGCGCGAGCCGCCGGCCAAAGCCGCTTGAGCAGCCAGTGATGAGCCAGGTTTTCATGATTAGGTACCTCCAGATGGAGGGAATCTAGGCATTTAGATTTGTTCTTTTAGTGACATGATCGTACTCTCGCCGTTCACTTTTGTACGGGCAGTCGCGATGGAATGGAGTGACGTCAGGATCTTTCTTGCTGTTGCGCGGTCGGGTACCCTCGGCGGAGCCGCGCGGTCGCTTCAGACGAGCCATCCGACCGTCGGCAGGCGCCTTCGCGCGCTTGAACAGGCGATGGGTCACACGCTCTTCCAGCGCACAGCCGATGGTCTGGTTCTGACCGAAGAGGGCCACGGTATCATCGCGCTGGCCGAACAGATGGAGGAAGGCGCGCTGGCCATGGAGCGCCGGCTTGCGGGGCAGGAGCAGGATCTAAGGGGCAGCCTGCGCATTTCGTCAGCGGACTGGTTCGGGGCCTACGTCCTCCCTCCTATCCTGGCGGATTTCTCGAAAGCCTATCCCAATGTCGATGTGGAGATCCTGACCGGCACGCGCCAATTCAGCCTCGCCCAACGGGAAGCCGATGTCGCCTTTCGTATCGTTCCGTTCAACACGGCCGATGTCATTCAGCGACGGCTCTTCAGGCTCGAATATGGCGTCTACATCGCGGAGGAAGCTGCTGATCCCAACTTTGGCGACGGAACCGGCTTCCGACTGATCACCCATGACACATCCACGGGCCATTTCCCGGACATCGCTTGGCTCACCGAGAGTTTCCCCAATGCGAGACCAATCTTGCGATCCAACAATCGCAACGTCCAGGGACGCATGTGTCGGGAAGGTGTCGGCATCGCCGTCCTGCCCCGCGTGGTTGGGAATCAGATCCCGGGTATCCGCAAACTGGACCTGCCGACGCCGCCGCCAGCGCGAGACATCTGGATGGGGTACCACCGGGATCTACGGCGCCTTAAACGTCTTCGGGCGTTCATCTCAACGGTATCGGACCACCTCGTGAACGCGACCGCATGATGTGCGGCGGGAAATGACTCGAGTGGCCGGAGAACGCCAAGAACAGGGCTGGCGCGCTTGCGTGCACGGTGGTTGCAGTAGGGGCGGTGCGCGGTTCGCATCCGTTGCGTCCTGGAGTCGGTCAGAAACCGCCGTATCGACGCGCGCGTGAGTGCGCAGCCGACGGGGTTGCTATTGCTGCGCATGAGCATGGAGAAGCTCCGCGCACCCAAAGCTTTTGGTTGATGAGAGCTCCGCGCTGGGCACTCTCTGTCCCCGGCCCTCAAGCAATTCCCCTCAGCGCCGCGGCTGAGCCACCGCTGGCCGCGCCACCGCGTACATGCCCAGTGCCATTTCCCGGTAATAGGCGTTGCGATCACCATCTCGCGCATAGACTTCATTGATGCTGTGCGATGCGCCGGGCACATAGAGAAAGTGGGCCCGCCCGCCGACCTTGCGGAAGGCGGCCTCCAGTCGGTGAACGGCGCCGTCGAGATAATAGGAATCGGCGGTCCCGACCGCGACATGGACCTTACCGTCCAGATCATGCCGCAATCGGGACCAATCGGTCTCGATCCGATGGCCGATGTCATAATGATCCCGCCAGTAAGCGGCGACATCGGGATCGATCGCGCCGGTCACACGATCGAACAGAGAGGCCGGCGTCCCGTCCGCGCGGCGCGGCGAGAAGGTCCAGTCGAAAGATCGCAGCTGGCCGCCGTTATGGCCAAGCACGGTCTCGATCCTCGCGGCCTCCTCGATCGTCATTCTCACGCGGCCATGGGCGCGCTCCAGCGGCCGCGGTGTGCCATTGCCGTCGCGGTACATGTTGGCGCCCCGTTGATAGATGTCGACGCCGATGAAAGCCCGGAAATCGACGGGATCAGGAGACGACGGCCAGCTTCCGCCGAAGAAGGCGGGATAACGCACCATCGCCCAGAGCGCGAACCATCCACCCGAACTATGGCCGGTCAAAAATCGGCCGGAGGGCCTGGCGTCCATCCGATAGCGGCTTTCCAGATACGGTATGATCTCTTTTGTCAGCGCTTCGCCCCAGGGGCCGTTATTCATGCTATCGGCAAATTCGGTCGTTCCAGTCGGGGAGGAGAAGTCTAGCGTTACCCAGATCATGGGCGGCATGGCTTTGATCTCCATCAGATGCCAGATGCGCGAGAGCATCTGCCCATCCAGCCTGTGGTTTGATCCGAATGCGCCGGTGGTGTAGACGGTCGGAAAGGTGATGCGGCCGTGGGGATCATAGCCCGGCGGGGTGAGCACCCAGGCCGCGAGGCTCTGGGGCGTGCCGCGAAAGCGGGTGAGCGCCGTGGACAGGACCCGTTCGTCGTGCAGATGCGGCTGCGAGGCGAGAATCTGTTCCGCGGCGCGCGGGGGAAGCCCGGTGACATCGAATTGCGCGGCGGCTGGCGGCAGTTCATGGTCGAGGGCGATCGATGGCCTCGCGTCCAACGGAAAGCGAAGCGTCACCGTTCGCGAGACCAGGTCGCCTTCTCCCCGTCCGCCATAATTATAGCCGCCATCGCGATCGAGTACGACCTGCACCCGATATTCGCCCGGAGACAGGGCGGCGAGCCCTTTGGGAAACGCCTCTTCCTGGGCGTCGATGGTGACGGTGTGATCCTGTCCGAAGCTCGCGACATCGCGACCCGCCAGGAAAATTGGGGCATCGTCGGGACCGTTCAGGTCCACATCCTCGCTGTTGCTGTTGTCGGCGCTCAACGGCGACGCGAAAAGCAGCAACCGACCGGAAGCGTCGTTCCCCAGCGCATCAGGCAGGCTGATGTCGAAGCGGGTTTCGGGAAGTGTCGCGCCGGTCAGGGCCAGGAGCGGCAGGGGAAGCAGAAGGAAGCGGGTCATTGCGGTCGGCATTTCCGTTGCTGATCGGCGACTTGGGATGGTTCGGTACGCCGGCACTGACCGATAGGGCCGTGCCGGCGCAGTCCACCACCCTTGTGGAGCCTGGCTTGGCGAAGCGGCGGGGCTGTTCAGGCAACAACAACCGTCGACCGGCGACGCGCGTCGCTGATCGTCAGGGATATTGCCGAGACGAGGAAGTAGAAGGCGCCGAACGCCGCATAAGGTGCGATATCGGCGATGCTGACCGCCGCGGCTCCGGCGGCCTGGACGAGCATGTGAACGCCGGCCAGGCCGGACTGACCGCCACTCAGGATCATCGCCCATTGCGCTCCGGCAGTCTTCCAGCGCTTTATGCCGGTGATGAGCTGGAACAGGCCCGAAAGCACGGCCCACACGCCAAAAATCTTGAGCACCGCATGCATGCCGTGGGGCAGGGTCGCCGCCACGGCGACGGCAGTCACCACGCTGACGACGAAATTCAGCATCTGGCTCCTGTTCCGGGCCAGGCCGCCGCTGCGGCGGGCATCGAGATAATTCGCCAGCGCGTCCCAGGCCGGGTAGGCGACGAGCATGACCGCAGCCAGCGCCAGTATGCTCCTGCCCAGGGTGAAGGCGAGCGCGACCCACGCCGCGGAAACCGCAAAGCGCAGATAGTAATAGCTTTTGAGCCAGTTCTGGTTCGTGCCTTGCTTCTCTTTGACCGTCTTCATGAGGATAATCCTTTCAGTTATGAGGGCACAGCCTTCCCGTTCCCGAAAATCGGGCGGCATTGTTGAGGGCGTTAGCGATGGCGCGGCCTGTAGTTCGGCCGCCGATATCGAGCTTAAAGGCTGAAGCGCCGTGGTAATCGCCAGCGTGCTGCGGCCGTGACGGCAGCGCAGCCGACGCTATACCAAACCACTACGTAGAGCGGGTCGTTAAAGGGGCAGCAGAAGGCGAAAACGAATGCGCCACAGGCGCCGGCCGCAATGCCCGACGCAAGCGCGCTGAGCTTCGGCTGCGTCGGCGCAGCGCGCCGCATCAGCGCTCCCAGCACCGTGACCACCGGCAGCGAGAGAACGAAGATCGATGCCGCGCACAGCACCCCGCTGGCTGGGGCGGTGCGCTCCAGAAGCGTCCTTTCGGCCACGCCTTCAGGCGCGACGAACAGGCTGGCGAAAATCGCGGCGGCTCCGACGGCGGCGGCCATGATCACCCCTCGCGCCGGCCGCGCGGTCGGCGAAAAAGAGCGGATGGCGCACGTACAGGCCACCACTGCCAGAAGGCCGAGGCTCGCCACGCGCCACATCAGAAAGGGGGAATCGGGGATGTGGTGCATGTCGTGGCGCATGAGGCCCAAAGCGAGGAAAAGAGCGAGCTCCAGCGCGCCGATCCCAAGGACGAGTCCGGCTTCGCGCAGCATGTTCCGGCGCTGGACCTGCGTGAGATTGGCGGACAGATCGATTATCAGGGATTCATTCGACATCGGGCGTCTTCTCTATGATGGCTGCCAGGCGCGCGATGCCGCGATGGATGTTCATCTTCACCGCGGACGGGGAGAGGCCGGTCTGCCTGGAGGCGTCCTCCACACTATAGCCCTGCACCCGTACCAGCAGGATCGACTGAGCCTGAGCGGGGCGAAGTTGTTCAAGCAGGCCGGTCAACACCGATCTGCTGACTATCGCCGTCTCATGATCCTCGACCGGGATCTCGTCGGACAGCTCCACGAGCGGGCGGCGTGACAGTTTGCGGAGCTGATCGACCCACTTGTTCTTGGCGATCGCCGCCAGCCATGGGCCGAAGGGGTATCGCGGATCGTAGGTATGGCGGCGGCGATGGATGGCCAGGAGCGTCTCCTGAATCGCATCGTCCACTTGGCCCGACGGAAGTCGGCGCTGGAAGTAGCGGGTCAGCCATTCGGACACTTCGCCCAGCAATCGCCTGTATGCGCCGCCGTGCCCATCCTGCGCCGCCGCCATCAGGCTGCTCCAGCTGTCGAGCGTTTCCTGAGCGTGGCGCAGACGGCCGGCATCGGTCGGCCCGGACGACGGTTTGGAGATCAATCTCGAGAGGAAGTCCGAGCCCATGCCTTCCTAATTCGCGCTATGTGCGCCTTCGGTCACTCGATGCGGCTTTTTTTGTAATCGCTGGAAATATCTGCGTAAACAGCGTCGTGAATGCGACTCGGTGCTGAGGATGGAGAGTCGAATGCGTACCGGATATCGGCTTTGGGCGTCGGCAGCGCTTCTGGCCTTCAGCATTGCGCCGGTCTCAGCGCGGGCGTTGGAAGCTGCGCAGAGCGCCGCTTCGACGGGGCTTGATGCCCGCGGTCACCTGCAAAGCGTGATGCCAGGCGCTGCCAGCGGCTTCGCCTTCGCCCGTCTTGCCCAGGGGGTGCAGATCCGCGTGGGCGACATCACCAAGAATCTGATCTTCTATGGCCCGGCGACGCTGCGCGTGAACGCCACGTTGGGCGAAAACTACTGGACCGCGCCCAGCCTGGCTGTCATCGCCAAGCCACAATCCGTTGCCTTCACCGTTTCCGAGACCGCCGACACGCTCACCATCAGGAGCGCGAAGCTGCGCGTCGAGGTCAGCAAGGCGAACGGCGCTCTGCGTTTTTACGACGCCTCTGGGAAGCTCTACACCGAGGAAAATGCCGCAGCGCCCCAGACGCTGAAGAAGATGATGATATCCGGCGCGCCGACGCTGGAGGCCAGCAACAGCTTCACGCTGCGCCCGGACGAGGCGCTCTATGGTCTTGGCTTCAACGGCACCGACACCAGCAATCGCCGGGGAAAGGATCTGCTGCTCGTCCAGACCAATGTCGGCATCATCATTCCGGTGCTGATGTCCTCCCGCCGCTATGGCGTGCTATGGGACAGCTATTCGCAGATGCGGTTCAAGGACGATGCCAATGGCGCATCGATGTGGGCCGAAAGCGCGCCGGGCGGCGTGGATTATTATTTCATGGCGGGTGAGACGTCCGACGCCGTAGTCGGGGCCTATCGTGCCTTGACTGGCCAGGCGCCGATGTATCCCAAGCAGGCGTTCGGCCTGTTCATGAGCAAGGAGCGCTATAAGACACAGGCGCAGCTGCTCGATGTCGCCCGCAATTTCCGCAAGGATGGCTTTCCGCTCGATTATATCGTCCAGGATTGGCAATATTGGGGATCGGACAAGGACGGCAGCTGGAGCGGCATGACCTGGGATCCGACCCGCTATCCCGATCCCGCCGGCATGGCCCGCGAGGTGCACGATCTCCACATGAAGCTGATGGTGTCGATCTGGCCTTCCATCGGGAACGACACGGCGCTGGCGAAGGAACTCGACAGCCACGGCCTGCGCTTCGAGCCGCTCCACTGGATTTCGAAACATGCGCGCGTCTATGACGCCTACAGCCCGCTGGGCCGGCAGATTTATTTCAAGCACATCAAGTCGGGCCTGCTCGACAAGGGCGTCGATGCGCTGTGGATGGACGGCACGGAGATCGAAGTGTCGAGCGCGATGTGGAACGCGCAGGACAATATCCGCGATACCAAGGCGCTGGGCAGGAACGCGCTCGGCGACTTTACCCGCTACCTCAATCCCTATTCGCTGCTGACCACGCAGGGCACCTATGACGGGCAGCGCGCGACGAGCGAAAAGCGTGTGTTCACGCTCACCCGGTCCGGCTGGGCGGGCGCGCAACGCACGGCGGCGGCTTCGTGGAGCGGGGACATCTATTCGAGCTGGAAGACGTTGAAGCAGCAGGTGGCCGACGGCGTCAACGTGACGGTCACCGGCAATCCCTATTGGACCCAGGACACGGGCGGCTTCTTCGTCGCGGACTTTCCGGGTGGCGAGAAGAACCCTGCATGGCGGGAGCTCTATGCCCGCTGGCTGCAATTCTCGGCGTTCAATCCGCTCATGCGCATCCACGGCACCAATGTCGAACGCGAGCCCTATCTGTTCAGGACGATGGACCCGGCGGTCTATGCCTCGCTGCTCAAGTCCACCCGGCTGCGCTACCGCATGCTGCCCTATATCTACAGTCTCAGCGCCAAGGTGACATCGGACGGCTATACGCTGATGCGGCCGCTGATGATGGACTTCCCCGACGATCGCGCAACCGACACGATCGACGACAGCTTCATGTTCGGCCCCTCGATCCTGGTGCACCCGGTCACGCGGGCGATGTACAACATCCTGCCACCGCCGGCTGCCACCATCCCCGCGGAATTTCTGCGCACTCCCGACGGCCAGCCGGGGCTTGCAGGTCAATATTTCGAGGGCGAGAATTTCGAGACGCCTAAATCCCGCTTCGTCGATCTCAAGGTCGATCACACCTGGCCCGACCCGCCGCTGGCTGAAATTCCGGCCGGCCTTGCCAACCTTCAGCATTTTTCCGCCAAGTGGGAGGGCACGATCACGGCGCCGGAAGATGGCGAATATGAGATAGGGCTGGAGGGCAATGACGGCTTTCGCCTGACGCTGGATGGCAAGACGGTCGTAGAAGACTGGGCGGCGGGTTCCGCGCGCTACAAGGGCGCCACGATCACGCTGGGCAAGGGGCAGGCGGTCAAGGTCGGCATCGACTATTATCAGATAGACGGCAATCGCGTGCTCCGCCTTGCCTGGCGTCGTCCCAGCGAGCGACAGGCGATCGCCGGACCCAAGCCCGCACTCGACGAGAGCATGGAGACCTATCTGCCCGCCGGGGCGGGGTGGTACGACTTCTGGACAAACGAGCGCTATGAGGGCGGTCGCCGCGTGACGCGGCAGGCGCCGCTCGACCTGATCCCGCTCTATGTGCGGGCTGGGTCGATCCTGCCGATGGGGCCGAACGTCCAATATGCGACGCAGGACCCGGCCGCCGCCTATGAAGTGCGTATCTACCCCGGCGCCGACGCGCGCTTCACCCTCTACGAGGATGACAACGAAACCTACGCCTATGAAAAGGGCGCTTGCGTCACATATGATCTGGTGTGGAACGATACCACCAAGACGCTGACCGTGGGTGCGCGTCAGGGCAGCTTCCCCGGAATGACGCCCCGCCGCGACCTCAAGATTGTGCTCATGAGCAGCACGGGCAAAGGCGGCGTGGACGTGCTACCGGCGACCAAGGTCATTTCCTACACCGGCAAGGCCGCGAAGGTGCAGTTCTGAAGAGTGAGCGCCTGCCAGTCACTTCGCCGCTGGCGTTTTGATCGACAGGCGGTCGCCATGGCGCGAACATTCGCGGTCGGTACAGCGCCGGATCAGGTGGGGACTCTCTGGAAGGTAATCGCTCGGCCAAACATTGGCGAGCCCATATAGCCCCGCATTTTTCGCGCGTTGTGTCGGCCGAAGAGTATTGTCCGGCGGGACTGGGCGCGTTTTGCGTCATGGATAATGAGTTAGAGGTACGTTCCACAGGGAGGTTGGGAATGATCGACGGGGGGTGCCTCGGGGCGCGGGTTGCTGGCTCCATCGCGATGATGGAGTTGTACGTCGCGGCCATCCCCCTGCGGGCCGGGGCGCAGCTGGTGGACGACCCCAATCACATCATCGGCGAAGGGCCGAACCACAGCCAATTGATGCAGACGGCCGAGCATCCGACCGACGGCATCGGCGGCCGTCTGACCAATTCCCCGCAGATGCACCCGGCCGAGGACTGGAAAGTTCATCCACGACCCGCTCGATTATGGCAGCCGCGTCTACCATACCAGCATCGACACCTTCGATCACCTGAAGGCGGAAGGCGTGTATGACGATCCGTCGGAAGACTGACGATCGGGTGTAGGGCGGACGGTTGCCAGCTACCTTGCCCTCGCTCGAAAAACTGCCCTATCGCCTGGCGAAATCGCGCCGAACTCAACGGAACAGGAAAAAGCTGATGCGCTCTTCTTATCTCCCTCTTGCCGCCCTGTCGCTGTCCACCACTGCCCAAGCGCAGGAGATGCCGAGCGCCGCCCGGTTGAAGGCCGACGTCGAGAAGCTGGTCAGCTTCGGTACGCGGCACAGCCTGTCCGACGCAAACGACTCCAAGCGCGGGATCGGCGCGGCGCGGCGCTGGTTCCACAGCGAGCTGGACAAGACCAGCAAGGCGTGCGGCAACTGCATCCAGACATCGATGATCGAGCGCGTCTTTACCAACGAGCGCGCGCCCAAGGGCGCCAACATCGTCGATGTGCTGGGCATCCAGCCGGGCGCCGATCCCAACCGGGTGGTCATCGTGATGGGGCATATCGACAGCCGGGTGACCGACGTCATGAACACGACCTCCGACGCGCCGGGCGCCAATGACGACGGGTCGGGCACGGCACTGGTGCTGGAGGCCGCCCGCATCCTGTCGAAGGAGAAGTTCAACGCGACGATCGTTTATGCCGCGCTTTCTGGCGAGGAGCAGGGCCTGCTGGGCGGTCGGCTGCTGGCGGACACCGCCAAGCAGCGCGGCTGGGTCGTCAGCGCGGTGCTGAACAACGATATCGTCGGCAATACGCGCCGGGCGGACGGCACGGTCGTCGCCGACCGCGTCCGCGTCTTTTCCGAAGGCATCGAGGCGGCCGCGCCGATCGAGACGCAGCTGGCCCGCCGCGCCAGCGGCAGCGAGGACGACAGCCCCTCGCGCACGCTCGCCAAGACCGTCCGCAGCGTGGCCAAGACCATCCCGAACGGTCTCGACGTCCTGGCCGTCCGCCGGCCCGACCGCTTCGGCCGCGGCGGCGATCATACGCCGTTCCTGGAGGCCGGATATCCGGCCGTCCGCTTCTCGGTCGGCATAGAAGATTTCGCCGCCCAGCATCAGGACCTGCGCCCCGGCTTTGGCGACACGGTCGACAAGATGGATTTCCCCTACCTGGCCAAGGTGACGGCGATCAACGTCGCCACGCTCCGCCGCCTTGCCACCGCGCCGGCCGCGCCCGAAACGGTGACCTTGGCCCCGGCCTATACCCCTGGTGCTCCGGGTGAGAGCAATTTCGGGCGCGTCGTGATCGGCGCCAAGGTGAGCTGGAAGCCCGTCGACGGCGCGACCGGCTATCGTGTCTACTGGAAGCGCGCCGACCAGTATGAATGGAGCAACCATGTCGATGTGAGCGGCGCCCAGACCACCGAAACAACGGTGAAGGGCGTGATCGTCGATGACAATTTCCTCGGTGTAGCCGCTCTGGGCGCGAACGGTGCCGAAAGCATCGTCACCTTCGGCGGTATCCCACCGCGTCGTTAGCGCTAGGATCGCGCGGCGTTCGGGAATGGCGAAACGAAAGGGTGACTTTCCCGCCAATCCCATGGCACCTCCCAACGATCCTGCTCCCCGGCCGACGCTTCAATACCCGATGGATCGGCTATCTGGCCTAGCTCAGGGGCAAGGCGCGGTCCAAGCTGCTGTATCTCGCCCCCGCCGTCTTCGACAGCCCGCAGGCTGTGGTGCGCTGGTGCGAAGCGCCGCTCGATGTCAGGCCGAGCTTCCAGTCAGCCTGATCGCGACCGCGGAGGACAATCAGCAGGCCTGTCGAAATCACGCCGCCAGGCGTCGCCAGGAGGCCGATATTGCTACGCACGGGAATAGTCGGTCTGGCTGACGTTCAAATTGCCCTTGAAGCCGTGAACTTGGTGTCGAGGATAAAGTCGACAACGCTCGTGACTGTGTTCGAGCCATGAGCTGGAGGATCGGCGCCGACACATGTGGCACGCGGCTCTCAGCTTGCGCGAAATTGTCATCGCGCACGAACACTGCCAAGATGATCTGTGCGTCCAAGCAAAAAAGGCGCTACGGAAATCCGCGGATTTCAAGCAAAGACGGCGAGGTAAGGCGCCTAACCGCCATCAATGTAACAACTGGCGGTGCCCATCAGATGTTGCATTGCAGCTTTGTGAATTAATGTTTCTCCGGTAACACGATCCCCTTGTTCTGCGTATGGCACTGCATATACCTCCGCTGCGGCATCACCATGAGGTTTATGTTGGCTGGGGAGCATTTGGGTCTGCGGAACGCTGCCGCATGGCTTTCGGAAATTGTCGGGCCGGACAAAGGCTATGTCAATGTGGGCATCGTCTACACGCTGGCGATCACGCTCTTGTCGCTGGCGACGCCGATCTCGGTGCAATTGCTGATCAATTCGGTGGCGCGCACGGCCCTGGTTGCACCGCTTTGGATATTGTCAGGTGTGCTGCTGGTCCTGCTTCTGCTGGTTGCGGGGCTCAGCGCGCTCAGAGTCTATCTGATGGCGATGTTCGAGCGCCGCATATTTGCACGCGTCGTGGCGGAAGTCACTGTCCGTGCCGTCCACGCGCAGAACCCCTTTTTCGCCGACGAGAGCCGCGGCAGCCTGTTCAACCGCTATTTTGACATGGTGGTGGTGCAAAAATCCGTGCCCAGCCTGGTGATCGGCGCCTTCACGATCATCCTTCAGGGCGCGGTAGGCCTCATCGTGACCAGTTTCTACCACCCTTTTTTCCTGGCGTTCAATATCATCCTGGTGGGGGTGTGCCTGCTGATCTGGCTTGTCTGGCGTCATGGCGCGATCACTGGCGCAGTAGGTGTGTCGCATGCCAAGCATGAGGCGGCGCACTGGCTGGAAAGCGTGGGCGCGTCGAACGGCTTCTACAAATCGGCGAGGCACCTGGACTTCGCCATGGATCGATCGGAAGCAGTCACAGCGAGCTATATCCGGGCGCATCGCCAATATTTCCGATACAGCTTCGCCCAGGCTCTTGGCTACTTTCTCGTCTATGCCCTCGCGGCAGCGGCGCTGCTGGCTTTGGGCGGCAACCTGATCCTCGCAGGGCAGCTTTCGATCGGTCAGCTCGTGGCGGCGGAACTGATCATGTCAGGCGTCTTCTACGGCATCTATCAGCTTGGCTGGTATCTTGATACCTTCTATGACTTGGTGGCGAGTTCGGAGGAATTGTCGCAGGTCTTCGCGATCCCGCAGGAAACGGCGGGATTGAGCGGTCAGGCGCCGCCAGACGGCTCCGTACATTTTCGCGGAGTGGTGCTGGAGGGATCCCGCTTCGATTTTGCCATCGGCAGCGGTGAGCAGGCCGTCGTCGTGGCAGAGCCCGGCATCGAAAACCAGATTGCGCTGCTGCTCAAACGCCATGCGAACCCGGAACGGGGACTGCTCTCCATCGGCGGCAGCGAACTCGGCAGTCTCGACATGTATCTGCTGCGGTCTGCCGTCGTGGTGCTCAACCGGCCCACCATCGTTGACGTCACCATCCGCGAATATCTGAACCTGGCGGCGGGCAGCGGCACAGAAGGCTCAAGGATCATGCGGACGCTGGAGATTGTCGGCCTCGCTGCCCGCATCTCCAGCCTGCCCGACGGGCTGGATACGCAGCTGGCCAGTTCGGGTTCGCCGCTCTCCATCGTCGAGGTGATGCAGTTGAAACTCGCCATGGCATTACTGAGTGTGCCGAAGGTTCTCCTGCTGTCCCAACTTTATGACATGATGCCCACGGAACCGCTGCTCGCCACGCTTCGAATATTGCGGGAGCATGGAACCACTGTGCTTCTTTTCACCGGCCGTCCAGAGGCGGTGAACCTTGATTGCTACTATGCGCTGGGCAGGCGCGGCCAGCATCGCTTTGCGGATCAGGCCGAACTGACGCATTTCCTCGCGATGCAGGAGGTGCGATGATGACGATACAGCCAGCACAGCTGACCCATTTTCGTTCCCTCGCCAGTCTGAGGCCGCCCCGCGTAGCCGTGGTCGTCGCCTGGCTAATCCTGCTGGGTGTGGCGATGGCAGTCGCGATCCTCTTCGTACCCTGGCGGCAGACGGCGCAAGGCGGGGGGCAGGTAATCTCGCTTGATCCCGATGATCGGCCGCAACAGGTCACGTCCCTGGTCGAAGGGCGGATCCAGCGCTTTTTCGTACAGGATGGACAACTGGTCAAGGCTGGCGATCCGATCGCCCGGATCGTGGACGTCGATCCCAACTTTCTTGAGCGACTGGCGGCGGAAAAGGCGGAGGTCGAGGCGCAGATCGCCGCGATCGAGCAATCGCGTGCTGTCGCCACAATCGATGTCGGGCGGACTGGGCAGCTTTTTAGCGAAGGGTTGGCTGCGCGTCGGGACTATGAGCAGACGCAGATCAAGGTCGCCGACGCGAACGCCAAGCTTGCGGAGGCGCGCGCCAAGCTCAAGCAGATCGAGGTGCGGCAGCGGCGCCAGTCGGCGCAGATTGTCACGGCCCCGCGCGATGGGCGAGTCCAGGCCTTGAATGCGGAGGCGGGCGGCGCACTGATTTCTGCCGGCACGGCTCTGGCGACGATCGCGCCCGAACGGATTGAGCGCGCCGTCGAGCTATATGTCGACGGCCGTGATATCCCGCTCGTCGAGCCGGGCCGCCCGGTCCGGTTGGAATTTGAGGGCTTTCCCGCCTTCCAGTTCAGTGGCTGGCCGGCCTTTGCCGTAGGCATTTATGACGGACAGGTCCGGTCGGTCGATCCGACGCCGCGGACGGATGGGTTGTTCCGCGTGCTCGTCGAACCCCGACCCGGCACCACGCCCTGGCCCGAGCGTCGCTTCGTGCGGCAGGGGAGCAAAGTGCTCGGCTGGATCCAGGGCTATAATGTCACGGTTGGCTATGAATTATGGCGGCAGCTCAACGACTTTCCGCTCAACTTCGGCCAGGATCGGGTGGCGCAGAAGGAGGAAACCAAGGCCGAAAAAAGCTCGATCGAAAAGAAAAAGAAGTGACGATGCGTGGGATGATCGGAATGGTCGTGTTGCTGGTTGCCCTAACGGTACCCGCCGTCTTGGCGCAGACGCCGGGCGCCGAAAGCAAGGCATCAGCCATGGCGGGGCCGGCGACAGACAGCGCTTTGACTCTGGAAGAGGTGCTGCGATCATCGGCCCGGTCTGCGCCTGACATCATCGCCGCGCTGGCCCGCAATCGTCAGGCCGAGGCGCGCGCGCTGACGGCGCAGGGCGCGTTCGACACCGTCTTCGCGGTGGAGGGACGCAGCCGGGTCGAGGGCTATTATGACGGGTCCGAACTCGCCGGAAAGGCCGAGCAGCCACTCATGGAAAATGGGGGCTCGATCTATGGCCAGTATCGCGTCTCGCGCGGGGACTTTCCGGTCTATGAGGACAAGGCCTATACCAACCGCCTTGGCGAGGTGAAGGTCGGCGCGTTGTATTCGCTGCTCCGTGATCGCCTGATTGACGCGCGGCGATCCGAATATCGGCTGGCCGCCAATGACATCGACATTGCCCGTTTCGAAACTAGGGCGACCGGCATCGGCGTGCAGGCTCGAGCGATAGAGGCCTATCAGAAGTGGGTCGTGGCGGGGCTGAAGCTCAAGGCCTATCAGGCACTGCTGGCGCTGGCGGAAGACCGCACCCGGGGCATTCAGCGCCAGGTTCAACTGGGCGCCAAGCCCGACATTCTACTGACCGAGAATGAGGCCAATTTGGTGCGGCGCCAGGCCTTTGTCGTCGAAGCGCAGCAGGCTTTCCGCGCTGCGGCCGTCAAGCTTTCGCTCTATTACCGCGACGAGCAGGGCGCTCCTCTCGTGGTCAACGAGGCGCGGTTGCCCGCTGACACCAGCGGCTTTGGCAGGCTGAATGTCGATCCGGCCTTCAATCTGGAAGGGCGGCCCGATTTCGCCATTCTGCTGGAGGAGATCGACAAGGCGACGGTCAAGCTGGCGCTGGCGCGTAACGACATGAAGCCGCGGTTGGACCTGACTGGGGAAGTCGCCAAGGAT
This sequence comes from Sphingobium ummariense RL-3, assembly GCF_000447205.1. Lineage (GTDB taxonomy): Bacteria > Pseudomonadota > Alphaproteobacteria > Sphingomonadales > Sphingomonadaceae > Sphingobium > Sphingobium ummariense. The sequence goes on from NZ_AUWY01000136.1 coordinate 147,825, forward strand.
GTCGGGCCGGAAGGGATTGGCGGCTACAGCCGCACGCCACTGGAGATGATCGTGGGCGTAACCTTCAAGATCCCGCTGCAGAACCGCAAGGCCAAGGGCAAGCTGGCGGAGACCCAGGCGAAGATAGACGAGTTAACGGTCAAGCAGCGGTTCCTGGCGGAAAAAATCCGCGCCGAAGTCACGGCGATCGGTATAGAAGTGGACACCGCCCGCCAGCTGGTCGATACGACGGAGCGGGAAAGCGCGCTGGCGCAGCGGCTGGCAAGCGCCGAGCGCCGGCGCTTCGACCTCGGATCAAGCGACTTCTTCCTGGTCAACCAGCGCGAGGAGAGCGCGACGAGCGCCCAGGTCAAGCTGATCGAGGCACATGCCCGCATTGCAGCCGCCCGCGCGGAATTGGCAGCTGTGACGGCCGATGAAGATGCGCTGGGTCTAGACCTTCGTGCGGCGTCCGAGAGGATTGATGGACCACCCGTTTAGCGGTCTTCATCACCCCGGATCGCCACGGACGACAGGAGCTTGCCTCACACCAGCCGGTTGGTCCGTACCAATTCACGATACCAGTCGGCGCTAAGTTTGGGCGTGCGCTTCTGGGTCTTGAAATCGACATGGTGGATACCGAACAGCTTGGTATAGCCATCCTCCCACTCGAAATTGTCCATCAGGCTCCAGACGAAATAGCCTTTGATCGGCAGCCCCTCCCGCGCGGCGCGCTGGAGATGGGTCATATAATTGCGCAGATACATGACCCGGTCGGTGTCATAGACCTTGCCGTCCGCGCTGACCTTGTCGTCGGCTGAGCAGCCATTTTCGGAGATGTAAAGGGCCTTGGGGCGCCACAGTTCGCTGATGGAGCGCAGACCCCAATAGATGACCTCGGGCGTCACATAGAGCCATTTGGAAGGCATGCGCGGCGCCTCGCGGGTCGTCGGCAGGATCGCGTAACCCTGCGGCGAGGACGGATCGGCCCGCACCATCTTGCCGGTATAGACGTTGATCGACAGGAAATCGAGCGGCGCGCCGATCAGCTTCATGTCGCCTTCCTGCACCTTGGGCGCGTCCGCACCCTGCGCGGTCAGATAACTTTCGAGATAGCGGCCCTCCATGATCGCGGTCAGGAACATGGCGTTGCTGTCGCGCACCGCCTTCTTCGCGGCCTCGATATGCTCGGGCGTCTCGATCGCGGGAACGTAGATGGACGGGTTTTCGGCAAGGCCTACCAGGGTCCCGGCCTTTGCGTTGGCGCGGATCGCCTGGACGCCCAGGCCATGCGCCAGCACGCCATAGTGGCGGACCTGGTTCGCCTCCTTCTGCGACAGCTTGAGGCCCGGAGCCTTGCCCCCGACCAGATAGCCGAGATCGGTGAAGCAGACCAGTTCGTTGACCGTCATGAAGTGCTTCACGCGGTCGCTGAGGCGGCCGGCCATGGCGGCAGCATAGTCACCAAAGGCGTAGGCGGTGTCGCGGTTCTGCCAGCCGCCGGGCAGGGCGGCGGGGAGATCCCAGTGGAACATCGTAACGTGCGGGGCGATGCCGGCCTCGAGCAAGCCGTCCACCAGCCGGTTATAATAGTCGACACCCTTCTGGTTCGGCTTGCCGCGGCCTTCGGGGAAGATGCGCGACCAGGCGATCGAAAAGCGGTAGGCCTTGACGCCGAGCGCCTTCAGCAACGCAATGTCCTCGGGATAGCGATGATAGCTGTCGCAGGCGACGTCGCCGGTGGCGCCGTTCGCCACCCTGCCGGGGGTGTGGGAGAAGACATCCCACACGGTTGGGCCGCGTCCGTCCTCCTTCGCCGCTCCCTCGATCTGGTAGGAGGCGGTGGCGCAGCCCCAGAGGAAGCCGGGTGGGAAGGTGAGATCGCCTGCGGCTGCTCTGGTTCCGTCAACCTGCGTCTGCGCCGGCGCCATCCCTCCCAAAGTCGATCCGAGCGCTGCCGCCCCCAGTCCAAGTCCCAGTTCGCGGCGGCTAACCCCGGTCATGTCTCTCTCTCCTTCATTGGCCGACGATCCGGACGAGGCCGGTCAGAGCCTGCCCGGTCGGCAATCTGCTCCTGCTGGTGAGTTGGCGAGTCCGGTCGTCCCAGACGAGTTCCGCCTTCATCCCGCTCTTGCGATAGGCGTTCGTCGTGCCGTCATCGTCGTAGAGGGTGAAGCGCCCGTTCGCCCCCGGATAGACGCGGATGCTCTCCAGCGCCTGCTTCTCGGCAGTACTTCTGACCGCCACGCCCATCGGTACGATCGACCCCGCCCGCACGAACAGCGGCATCCGGTTGATCGGCGCATCGACCTCGACTGTCTGACCGCCCTCGAACCGCTGGTCGGTCCAGTAATCATACCAGGCGGTTCCGGCCGGCAGATAAACCGTCCGTTTCGTTTGACCCTGCTCGGTGACTGGCGCCACGAGAAACGCAGGCCCGAACATATATTGGTCGCCGATCGTCGCCACCTTCGGGTCTTTCGGGAAGTCCATGAACAGCGCTCGCATGAACGGCGCGCCGCTTTCATAGGTCCGCCGCCCCATGGCATAAAGATAGGGCATCAACGCGTAGCGCAGCCGTAGCCATTCGGCGAGGATCGGTTCGGCGGCCGCTCCATATTCCCACAGCGCCGTGCCCGGCCGCTGGCCGTGAATGCGCAGTGTCGGCGTAAAGACGCTATACTGGAACCAGCGGACGAACAGTTCGGGATAATCGGGATAGTCCGCGTCCATCGCCGTCGCGCCCGCCGGATCAACGAGTACCGGCCGCTGCGCCTTCGGCCCCTTGGGCCATTGCCAGCCGCCAATGTCGCTGCCCCAATAAGCAAGGCCCGATGCGGTGAAGTTGAGGCCGGTCGGCACCTGCCGCTTCAACGCATCCCAAGTCGCATGCACGTCCGACGACCAGAACAGGCTCCCGGTCCGCTGCGATCCTATATAGGCGGCGCGAGCCAGGATCATGTTCCGGAAATCCGGCCGGTCGCGCGCTGAGCCGTCCGCGACGCCCGAGGTATGCACCAGCGGGTAGAGATTGTGGTAGCGGTCGCCCGACCCGCGCGCATACCAGTAGCCATCGGGGATCAGGTCCGGCTCGGTCTCATCCAGCCATAACCAGTCGAAGCCCTGGGACAGGATATTGTCGCGCACCGTGCCCCAGAACCATTGCCGCGCCTCCGGGTTGGTGCTGTCGAGTAGCGCGCCGGCCCGGTCGTAGCGCATCGGCAGCCCGTCGATCGGGTTGCCTTCCTTGTCGTGCAGCAGAAAGCCCTTGGTCGCCAGCATGTCGAAATAGCGAGATTCGCGTTCGAAGCGCGGCCAGACGCTGATGATGGATCGCATCCCCATGGATTTGAGCGTGTCGTTCATCCCCTTAGGGTCCGGGAAATAGGTGCGATCGATGTCGATCTGCCCCATGCGGGTCCAGTAGAACCAGTCGAGCACCATGATGTCGAGCGGCAGGCCCCGCTGACGATATCCGTTGGCGATGCCGAGCAGTTCCTGCTGGCTTTCGTAGCGCGCCTTGCTCTGGATGAGGCCGAAGCCCGCCTTGGGCGGCAGCGGCGTCTCGCCGGTGAGCTTGGCATAACCGGCGTAGAGCTCGTCCGTTGTTTTGCCGGTTATGACGAAGAAGGACACGCGCTCGCCGACCTGGCTCTGCCAGCGCGTCGTGGAATGAAGGCCCGGCCAGACCAGTGTGCGTGCGGGATTGTCCCAAACGATGCCATAGCCCTTGTTCGTAACCATGAAGGGGACGCACACGGTCTCGCCAGCGGGAGCGTCATAATAGTGCTGGCAGTCGATCTGGCGACCGCGCAGGTCGAGCGACCCTTCCTGGTTTTGACCGAGGCCATAATAATGCTCGTCAGCGGGGGAGGCGAAGGTCGCGCCGACCTTGAACGTCTTTTCGCCATTGACGGTAACGGGGGCCATTTCCCAGCCGGTCATCTTCGTCAGCAGCGTACCGTTTGCATCCTGCACCGACATGCTGACCGGCGGTAGCGCGGACGCGAAATAACGTTCCATCTGGCTGGGTGCTTTGGGCCAGGGCTTTGCATCCACCGTGAGGGTGAGGGCGGGCGACGAGAAGATATCGCCGCTCGCATCGGTTCGATGGACCCAACCGGAGGCATCCGCCTTGGCGATCGGCCCGTCGCCGGGCGGGGCTTCCGCCAGCGCCTTGTCCAACGCGATCGTCACGCGAACGATGTTGGGCGCATAGGGTTCGATCGCCACGCGGCTACCATGCCTGTCGAGCAATGACATCGGCTCGGCCAGAGCGGGCGGGGTGCTGGAAAGGCACACAATCGCTACCGCGGTCATCCTGAACCCTGCCATTCCGTCGCTCCCTGTGAGACCCATGCGTTCCGATGTTGCCGGTCAGTGCGCGGCGCGCCAGTGCGCCGAAAGTCGTAGATCAGACGGAGGTGACGCCATGACCAGCGGCGAAAGTGGCGAACAGCTCGGGCCAGATGGCGCCCTGCTTCGTCCTGGGCAGCTTGACGCCGAACCCATGACCGCCATCCTCGAACATGTGCAGCGCCACGGGGCGCTTTGCTGCCTCCATCGCCCGGAACAGAGCAAGCGCGTTGGCCGGCGGCACCAGCGTATCGTCGGTCGCATGGAAGATGAAAATGGGCGTGGTCCGCGTATCAACCCGGCGATCGACCGAATAGGCACGGCGCATCGCTGGGGACGCGCCCGTTCCCAGCAGGTTGTCGCGAGACCCGGCATGGGTGAAGGGCTCCTCCAAGCTGACCACCGGATAGCCGAGGCCCGCAACGTCCGGGCGCGCCGGCTGCGAGTCAGCAGCATCGACGGGATCATAGACGGTTTCGGCATGCCGCGTCGCCAGCGATCCCGCCAGATGTCCGCCGGCTGAAAAGCCCAGGACGCCGACCCGGCCGGGATCGACGCCGAAGCTGCGCGCCCGCGCTCGGATCAGCCGCATCGCGCGTTGCGCATCCTGCAGGGGCACGTCCTGCCGCCGGTTCCAGCCTTCGGCGGGCAGGCGGTAGAGCAGGATGAAGGCGGTGATCCCACGGGCATTGAGCCATTCAGCTTGGCTCGTCCCCTCATTGTCGTAGGAGAGGAACTCATAGCCGCCGCCGGGAATGGCTAGCATCGCCGCGCCATTGGGACGGGCAGGGCGGCGCATCACCATCATCGGCCGGTCGATGCCACGGATCCAGCGATCGGGATGTGCGGGATCTTCGTGCCGCCGTTCGATCGAGCGGACGATCTTTGCATCGGTCTTGCCCGGCGGCGGCCCCGGCCACAGATCAATGACCTCATCGGCCGCCACCGTCTGCGCTTCTGCAACATACGGCAGAGTGGCCAGACCAGCGCCGATCAGCGCCGAACGACGATCCATATCCTTCATTGCCCATCCTCTTTCAAACGCCGTATGCGCATGGGGGGCGCAAGCGGCCCCAAGCCGATTTTGGAAAAATGTATGAGTATTAGGCCGGGCGCAAGGGGCGAAGCCGCGCGCTATCATCACGATTGCCCAACTGCCCATGATCCGCGCGCGAACCAGAGCCGCGGGCCGACCTTGTACTGGCCCTGATCCTCGCCGACGCCGGTGAAGACCGACGAACGGTAATTGGCGTTGAGATTGGCGACGAAGCCCGGACCGAATTGCGTGTTGATGCCGCTCGACAGGGTCCAGCGCGGCGCATAGGGGAATTGGGTGTCGGTGAGTTCGACCGTGCTGCTTGCCCCTTCGGGCAGGACGAAGTCGGTGAATTTGGTGTGGACATGGCCGACAGGCCTTGGGCCAACGGATAGCTGAGGTTGAAGACAGCCAGATCGTTGTCGATCTTGCCCCGGCTCGGCTGGTCGCCGGTGGCTATGCGATGGTGGAAATAATTGGGCGCATCGGTGCGGGCATATTCGTAGAGATAGCCGCCGTCGCGCCGCACGCGGTTATAGCTGGCGACCGCCTCAAGCCCAGGGATAGCCTTGGGCGTCCATTTGATCTTGCCGCGCAGATTGAGCGATTCCAGCGCATCGCTATATTCGTCACGGGTGACGTTATAGATGAGGCGGCGATCATTGCGGCGCTCAGCCGATAGTCGTACGCCCAGCTCATCCTCGATGATCGGGCCGCCAAACGCCGCCGAAAAGGTGCGATCGTCATATTCGGTCCACAGCACGCGCGCATCGCCGCCCCAGCGGGTCAGCGAGGGATCCTTGCTGGTGATGACGATGCCGCCGGCTAGGGCGTTGAGGCCCTGAATGGTCGACTGCGGCCCGCCAGCACTTCCACCCGCTGCACGTCCCACAAGTCGGTAGACCGCCATAGAGAACCCATCTGGGGACCGGCGCGCCATCGACATAGACGCTGGCGGCGTCCGCCTGTCCGCCTGCGCCGACGCCGTTATTGCTGCAGGGGTGGAGCGAATGCGGGTCGATCTTGGTCTTGAGACTGATCGGGGAAGGCGCTTTGCAATCTGGTCGCTGCTGTTCCTTCTGGGATCGGCGCCGGACCTGGAAACCGCATTCGAGAATCCTGCCGACCGTGAGGCGGCGCGCAACTTCATGGATATGATGGAAGAAGCGAAGCCATGATGACGGCCGATCATTGCCCTCCTGATGGTGCATCCTTTTCCGACGGCATCCCAGGGACGACAAGCGCTCATTTTTGCAACGATCCGTGCCGATCATTGCGTTGGATCGATAGGGGTGAAACAGGCATCAGGATCACGCATGCGCGCGATCCGCTTTATCCCGTCCCTTGATCCGTTTCTGCTGTTTCTGATAGCGACAGTAGCGACGGCGTCCTTCCTGCCCGTCCGGGGCATGGCGGCAGCGTGGATCGGGCTGATCGCCGATCTGGCGATCGTCCTGCTGTTTTTCTTGCATGGCGCAAAGCTGTCCCGCGACGCGATCATGCAGGGCATCGGCAACTGGCGACTGCATCTGCTGGTGTTCGGATCCACCTATATCCTGTTCCCGACGATTGGTCTGGGCGCAGTCGGCCTGTCGGGCCGGTGGATCGATCCACTATTGCTGTCGGGCTTGCTCTATCTGACACTATTGCCTTCTACCGTACAATCGTCGATCGCTTTCACCGCGATCGCCGGCGGCAATGTCGCTGCCGCGGTGTGCAGCGCTTCGCTTTCCAACCTGGTCGGCATCCTGCTGACGCCGCTGCTGGTCAGCCTGTTGATGACTACGAGCGGAAGCGGCGTGCAGATGAGCTGGCATTCGATCGAGGCCATCCTGTTGCAACTGTTGCTGCCATTCGTCGCGGGCCACTTGCTGCGTCCGTTGATCGGCGGCTTCGTGACCCGTAACAAGGGGATCCTGCAAATTGTCGATCGCGGATCGATCCTGCTGGTCGTCTATTCCGCCTTCAGCGCGGCGGTGGTGAACGGCATCTGGCTGATGTTGGGATGGCGGGATATGGCGGCGTTACTGATTCTGAGCGCCCTCATATTGGCGATCGTCATGGGCGCTAATGTGCTGGTGGCCAGGCTTCTGAAGATGCCGCGAGAGGACGCGATCGTACTGCTCTTTTGCGGCTCCAAGAAAAGCCTGGTCTCGGGCGTGCCGATGGCAGGCGCCCTGTTCGCGCCGGCCAGCGTCGGGATGATCGTGCTGCCGCTGATGGTCTTCCACCAGTTGCAGCTATTCGTCTGCGCCGCGCTGGCCGCGCGCTATCGCCGTCAAATGGAGGCGGGCTGACATGAGCGAAGCGATGCGCGTGCCGGCCATTCCCCTGACCGACAAAGACGTCCTCGCCGTGGCGGCGATGCTCGATTTGCCGATCCTTCCGGCCTGTATGCCGGGCGTGCTGGCCAATCTGGCGCTGCTTGATCGCCATGCCCGCATTCTCCTGGCGGAGGGGGACGCAGAATGCGCATGACGTCCGCCACCGCCATTGCCCAAGCCGTTCGTTCCCGCGAGGTGACGGCCCAGGCCGTTCTGGAGCAATGCCTGGCCGGGCTAGAGCGGGAAGGGGGGCGGCTGGTCGCCGTCACCCGCGTGCTCGCAGACCGCGCCCGCCGCGACGCAGCCGCCATCGACGCGGTCGTCGCGGCCGGTGGCGATCCGGGGCCGCTGGCGGCGGTACCCTATGGCGTCAAGGACCTGTTCGATGTGGAGGGTTTGCCCACCACGGCCGGCTCCGGCCTCTACGCGGACGCTCCGCCGGCGACGGCCGATGCGGACGCGATCGTGAAGCTGCGGAAGGCGGGCGCGGTGCTGGTAGCGACGCTCAACATGGACGAGTTCGCCTATGGCTTCGCGACGATCAACGCGCATCATGGCACGACGCGCAATCCCCATGACCTGGATCGGCTGGCGGGCGGATCGTCGGGTGGATCGGCGGCGATCGTCGCGGCCGGATTGCTGCCCTTCTCGCTCGGCTCCGATACCAATGGGTCCGTGCGGGTGCCCGCCAGCCTCACCGGCATCTATGGTCTGAAGCCCACCCATGGCGGCCTGCCGATGGGCGGCGTCTTCCCCTTCGCGCACAGTTTCGACGATGTCGGACCTTTCACCCTGTCGATCCAGGACATGCAATGCGTGTGGAGCGTGCTGACAGGCAAGAGTTTCGCGCCCCCCACGCGCGCGCCTCGCATCGCAAGACTGGGCGGTCGGTTCCGCGACAATGCCGATCCTGAGCAGATCGACGCGATCGACGCAATCGCGCCCAGTGCGTCTCTGGTCGAACTGCCCGACATCGGCGCGGCGCGATCGGCAGCGTTTCTGATCACAGCGTCGGAGGGCGGGGCGTTGCATCGCGCGGCGTTGGCGCGGGATCCGATGGCGTTCGATCCCGCTACCCGCGATCGCCTAATCGCCGGCGCGCTGCTGCCGCCCAAACTCTATGCGGCCGCGCAGGACTTCAAGACGCGCTACCGGCGACGGATTGACGCGCTGATCGCCGACTATGATGTACTGCTCGCGCCGGCGACACCCTGCGTCGCGCCGCCGATAGCCGATCCCAGAGTCCTGATCGATGGGGTTTGGTCGCCGGCCCGCGCGGACCTCGGCATCCACAGCCAGCCGATCAGTTTCACCGGCCTGCCCTCGCTATGCGTCCCGCTGCACCGGCCAGACCAACTGCCGATCGGCATCCAGTTGATCGGGAAGGCGGGCGACGAAGACACATTATTCCGCTTTGCCGTGATGCTGGAAGAAGAGGGGCGGATCGGCGTAACATCGCCGACGGGTTTGTTTCAGGGGGATTCATTATGACAGATGTCGTTTCGCCGGGCGTGGCGGCGACTGCGCTGCCGCCGACCAGTCGCGTCGACCGCTATTTCGCCCTGACTGAGCGCGGCACGACAACCCGCACGGAGATATTGGCGGGCGTCACCACCTTCCTCACCATGGCCTATATCGTGCTGGTCAATCCGTCGATCCTGAGCGCGGCGGGGATGCCGGTCGCGTCGGTGGCGGCGGCGACCTGCTTTGCCGCCGCCTTCGCCTCCATTCTGATGGGCCTGGTCGCCAACACGCCGCTGGCGCTGGCGCCGGGAATGGGCCTCAACGCCTATTTCGCCTTCACTGTCGTCGGTCAGATGGGGGTGCCTTGGCCGGTGGCGCTGGGATGCGTGTTCATTTCCGGCCTCGCCTTCCTGATTTTGACGCTGACCGGCGTGCGGCAGATGATTGTTGCGGTGATCCCGCCTTATCTGTTCGCGGCGGTGGCGGGGGGCATCGGCCTGTTTATCGGTTTCATCGGCCTCAAGAACGCCGGCATCATCGCCGCCAATCCGGCAACCTTCGTGGCGCTGGGTGACCTCAAGGCGCCGGGCGCGGCGCTGGCCCTGCTGGGGCTAGCGGTGATCGGCGCGCTCAGCGTCTGGAATGTGCGCGGCGCGATGCTGTTCGGCATCGTTGGCACCACCATCGTCGGCTGGTTGACCGGGCAAGTGTCGGTCAATCCTGCGCCCTATGACCTGTCCGCGCTCACCGGCACGGCGTTCAAGCTCGACCTGCCCGGCGTGCTCGGGCTGACCGGGACGCACGGCATCGGCCTTGTAGAAATCCTGTTCGTTTTCCTGTTCGTCGATCTGTTCGACAATATCGGCACTTTGGTCGCCGTCACCAAGCGCGCCGGCCTGATGGACGCGGCGGGCCGCATCCCAGGCCTCAACCGCATCCTGATCACGGACGCGGTTGCGACCATGGTGGGATCGATCGCGGGCACCAGCACCGTCACTTCCTATGTCGAAAGCGCAGCGGGCGTGCAGGCCGGCGGGCGCACGGGCCTGACCGCCGTGGTCACCGGCATCCTGTTCCTGGCGACGATGTTCGTCGCGCCCTACGCGCAGATCGTGCCCCTGGCGGCTACCGCCCCGGCCCTGATCATCGTCGGCGGGCTGATGCTGCTGCCCTTGACAGAGATCGAGTGGGAAGACCCGATGGCGGCGATCCCCGCCTTCCTCACCGTCGCGATGATCCCGCTGACCTTCTCCATCGCCAACGGCCTCGCCTTCGGCATCACCGCCCATGCGGCACTGAAACTGATCCGCGGCCGGGCGACGAGGACCGACTGGTTCCTGTTCCTTCTTGCCGGACTGTTCGTCGTCCGCTTCGTCTGGATGTCCGCCGCATGATCCGTTTTTTCACCTTTGCCTTCCTCTCCTTCTTCGCCGCGCCGGCTTTCGCCCAGAAGCTGGACGATACGCCGCGCACGGTGGTGATGACGGCTTACCGGCCGGAGTGGAATGCGCTGGTCGCCCATGTCGAGCAGCCGCAGGAGCACAAGATCAATGGCATGACACTGCTAACGGGAACGATGTCGGGCAAGCCGGTCATCCTGATGATGAGCGGAGTGTCAATCGTGAACGCGGCGATGAACAGCCAGATCGTCATCGATCGTTTCGCGGTGAAGCGCATCGTTTTTTCCGGCATCGCCGGCGGCGTCGATCCGGCGTTGTCGATCGGCGACGTGATCGTGGCGGACAGTTGGGGCCAGTATCTGGAGGCGAGCTTCGCCCGGCGCACCAGGACCGGCTATGTCCCGCCCGAAAATGCCGGGCCGGACGCGCCCGCCAACTGGAACTTCATCTTCCCGCGCGGCACCACGGTCGGCAACGAGACGACACCGGCACGGCGCTTCTTCCGCTTCGCCGTTGATCCCGCGCTGCTGGACATCGCCCGAAAAGTTGTGCCCGCTCTGAAGTTGGAGCGCTGCGTCCCTCATCATCCCGAAGCATTGCCCGGATCCGCGCTGTGCCTGCCGAAATCGCCGAAGATCGTCATCGGCGGCACCGGGGTATCGGCGGGCATCTTCGCCGACAATGCGGCCTTTCGCCAATATCTGCGCAAGGCCTGGGGCGCGCGCCTGCTGGACATGGAGAGCGCGGCGGTGGCGCAGGTCGCCTATGCCAATCGCGTGCCGGCCATCTTCTTCCGCAGCCTTTCCGACCTTGCCGGCGGCGACGCCACCAAGAATATGGAGGATACCTTCGAACATCTGGCTTCGGTGAACAGCGCGCATGTCGTGCGCGCCTATGTCGCGGCCTTGCCGGACTGATGGCGATGCGGACCGTTTCCGGCCGAGGCGGTATGGCGACCGCACCCCATCATCTGGCAGCAACGGCCGGGTGCGACGTGCTGCGCGACGGCGGCAATGCGGTCGAAGCCTGCGTGGCGATAGCTGCGACGCTGGCCGTGGTCTATCCGCATATGACGGGAATAGGCGGCGACGGCTTCTGGCTCATCGCCGAGCCGGACGGGCATGTGCATGGCATCCATGGCTGCGGCGGTGCGGCGATCAAGGCGGACCTCTCCCTCTATGCAGGGATGGCCGCCGTGCCGACGCGCGGCCCGCTGGCGGCGAACACCGTCGCGGGGACCATATCCGGCTGGGAAGCGGCATTGGCGGGGAGCGACGGAACGATGCCGCTCGATCGCCTGCTGCTCGACGCCATCGGCCATGCCAGGGCGGGGGTGGCGGTGACGAAGGGCGGCGCGGGCATCGCGGCGGCCAAGGGCGGTGAGTTGCGGGTGCAGCCAGGCGACTATGGGGCGACCTTCGAGCCGGAAGGGCGCCCTCTGGTCGAAGGCGACATATTGAAACAGCCCGCGCTCGCCGACACGCTGGAGAGGCTGGCGATTGATGGCTTGGCGAGCTTCTACACCGGCGCTCTGGCTGCCGATATCGCCGCCGATCTCGAAGCACTAGGCAGCCCTGTGTCCGCCGCCGATCTCGCGGCGCACGCCGCTACGCGCCCCGCCCCCCTCCATGTTCCGATCAGGGGCGCGACCCTCTACAACAGCGCGCCGCCTACCCAGGGTTTCGCCTCGCTGCTCATCCTCGCCCTGTTCGACCGGCTGGGCGCGGAGAGTGTCGATGCCTTCGACCATGTCCATGGGCTGGTCGAGGCGACCAAGCAGGCCTTTCTGCTGCGTGATCGTCATGTCGGCGATCAGGCCTTCCACGATTATGATTATCAGGGTCTCTTGGATGATGGCAGCGCGCTCGACAGCCTGGCCGCGAAGATCGATCCGGTGCAGGCACTGCCATGGCCGCAGCTGCCGCAATGGGGCGACACCTGCTGGTTCGCGGCGGCGGACGGCGAGGGCCGGGTCGTCAGCTGCATCCAGTCCACCTATTTCGAATTCGGCTCCGGCGTCGTGCTGCCCAGGACCGGCATCACCTGGCAGAACAGAGGCTCCAGCTTCCGCCTCGCGCCGGGCGGCTGGAACGCGCTCAAGCCCGGCCGCAAGCCATTCCACACCCTCAACCCCGCGCTCGTCAGGTTCGATGACGGCCGGGTCATGGCCTATGGCACGATGGGCGGCGAAGGCCAGCCGCAGACGCAGGCGGCGCTCTTCAGCCGCTACGCCTGCTTCGGCGTCGACCTGCAACAGGCGATCAGCGGACCACGCTGGCTGCTCGGCCGCACCTGGGGCGAGGAGAGCACCACGCTGAAGCTGGAAGACGGATTCGATGACCAACTGTATGCCGACCTCGCCAACGCCGGCCATGATGTCGAGCGAGTTGGGCCGCTAACCGCGACCATGGGCCATGCCGGCGCGATCGTGCGCCATTGCGATGGCAGGCTGGACGGCGCGACTGATCCTCGAAGCGACGGCGCGGTGGCGACATGGTAAGCGGGGGCACCCGAGCTGTGGCGCGCTGCGACGCGCTGGGCGTCGCGCCCTATAGCGATATGGAGGGCGGTTTGTTCCGCGCCTATCTTACGCCCGCTTATGCGGCGGCGCAGGGGAGACTTGCGGAGTGGATGAGGGCGGCGGGCATGAGCGTCCGGGTCGATCCGGCCGCCAACCTGATCGGGCGATATGAAGGCATGAATGGCGATGCCCCTGCGCTGCTGATCGGCAGCCATCTGGACAGCGTGAAGGATGGCGGGCGCTATGACGGGCCGCTCGGCATCATGCTGGGCGTGGAAGCGGTGGATACGCTGCACCGCGTGGGAAAGCGGATGCCCTTCCCGATCGAGGTGATCGCCTTCGGCGACGAAGAAGGATCGCGCTTCCCCGCCGCCATGCTGACCAGCCGGGCGGTGGCGGGTGTGCTGAAGGCGGAGGCGCTGGAGGTCGTGGATGGCGAAGGGGTGACGCTGGAAGATGCCCTCTCCCTCCATTGTCATGCCAGCGGAGGCTGGCATCTCTGTTCCCCTACCATGCACGAAGAAAAAGAGATGCCAGCCTTCGCTGGCGTGACGCAATTTCTGGAAGCGCGCCGTGCAGCCCCGCTCGCCTATCTCGAAGCCCATATCGAGCAAGGCCCGGTCCTAGAAGCGGAGAGTCTCGCCGTCGGAACCGTCACCGGCATCGCCGCGCAATTGCGCTATCAGGCGGTCGTCACCGGCCAAGCCAACCATGCCGGAACCACCACCATGCCGCTCCGTCGCGATGCGCTGGCCGGCGCGGCGGAGATGCTGCTGGCGATTGAGCGGATCGCGAAGGACGACGCCTCCGATCTCGTCGCCACAGTCGGCCGGATCGAGGCGCTGCCCGGCGCGCCCAACGTCATCCCCGGCGCGGCGCGCTTCACCATCGACATCCGCTCTGGCGATCCCGGTCGCCGCGATGGCGTGGCCCGGCACATGCTCGCCGCGCTTGACGGAATCGCCATCGCGCGCGGGCTGATGCTTTCGGTTGAACTCGTTCACGACCTGCCGGCCAGCCCCTGCGCACCTGCTCTCATGGATATAATGGACGCGGCCCTCGCCAACGCGGGCCAGCCGCCATTCCGGCTCGTGTCCGGTGCCGGCCATGACGCCATGGTGATGGCCGCGCTCTGCCCGACCGCCATGCTGTTCATCCGATGCAAGGATGGTGTCAGCCACAACCCCGCCGAGCATGTCGATCCCGCCGACGCCGAAATCGCGCTACAGGTGATGCTGGGCTTCATCGATCGACTGGGAGATAGCTTTGCCGCAGACTGACCTCACCTTTTTCGGCGAGATCGATCCGCCCCAGCGCCTGCTGATGGGGCCAGGCCCCGTCAACGCGCATCCCCGCGTCCTGCGCGCCATGTCGGCGGACCTTCTGGGCCAGTTCGATCCCGAGATGACCGGCTATATGAACCAGGTCATGTCGCTCTACCGGCCTATCTTCGGAACCGAAAATCGATGGACCATGCTGGTGGACGGCACGGCGCGCGCAGCTATAGAGGCGTCGCTCGTCAGTCTGGTCACCCCTGGCGACACCGTGCTGGTGGTCAATTTCGGCCGCTTCGGCCTCCTGCTCCAGGAGATATTGGCGCGGGTCGGCGCGATCATCGAAACGGTGGACGCGCCTTGGGGAGAAACGGTTCCCCTCGATTCTATCGCCTCCGCCATTGAACGTACCGCACCGAAGATCGTCGCCACCATTCATGGTGACACCTCGACGACGATGGCGCAGCCGCTCGACGGGCTGGGCGAGCTTGTCGACGCGGCTGGCGCCCTGCTCTATGTTGATGCCACCGCCACTATCGGCGGCATGGAACTGACGAGTGACCGCTGGGGCGCGGATATCGTGACGGGCGGCCTCCAGAAATGTCTTGGTGGCCCCTCCGGCTCGGCACCGATCACTATCTCGACCGCCGCCGCCGACCATATCTTCACCCGGCGTCATGTCGAGGCCGGCATCCGGGCGGCGGGCACCACGGATGGCGCAGGGCCGCGCATCGGTTCCAACTATTTCGACCTCGCCATGATCATGGATTATTGGAGCGAGAAGCGTCTCAACCATCATACCGAGGCAACATCGATGCTCTACGCCGCGCGGGAATGCGCCCGGATCATGCTGGGGGAAGGGATGGAGGCTCGCTATGCCCGGCATGCGAGCGCCGGCCGTGCGATGACGGCGGGACTACGCGCTATGGGCCTGACCCTGTTCGGCGCCGACGCGACGCGCATGACCAACGTGACCGGGGTCTATATCCCTGACGGCGTTGATGGCGAGCGCATCCGTACGATGATGCGCGAGGCATTCGAGATCGAGATCGGCACGGCCTTCGGTCCGCTCGCCGGCAAGATCTGGCGCATCGGTGCCATGGGGTACAATGCTGCCCGGCATAAGGTACTGATCACGCTCGGCGCGCTGGAAGCCTGCCTGCGGCGCGAGGGGTTCAGCCTACCGGCGGGCGCGGCGGTGGACGCGGCGATGGAGGCCTGGGAGGGATGAGCCGCGACCTCACTGGCTATGGCGCTACCCCGCCAGATCCGCGCTGGCCCGGCGGCGCGCGAGTCGCCGTGCAGTTCGTCATCAACTATGAGGAGGGGGCGGAAAACTCCGTCCTCAACGGCGACGAGCGGTCGGAAGCCTTCCTGTCCGAAATGGTCGGCGCCGCCAGCCACCCAGATCGTGCCATGGCGATGGAGAGCCTATACGAATATGGCAGCCGCGCCGGCTTCTGGCGGCTGCACCGGCTTTTCGCCGAGCGTGGACTGCCGGTGACCGTCTTCGGCGTGGCGATGGCGATGGCGATGAATCCAGAAGCGGTCGAGGCGATGCGAAACGCCGACTGGGAGATCGCAAGCCACGGTTACCGGTGGATCGACTATCAATATGTTCCCGAAGATGTGGAGCGCGACCATATCGCGCAGGCGATCGCGCTCCATGAAAAGCTGACCGGCGCGCGCCCGCTCGGCTGGTATCAGGGCCGCACGTCCCCCAACACCGCGCGGCTGGTGCGGGAAGAAGGCGGCTTTCTCTACGACGCGGACAGCTATGCCGACGATCTGCCTTATTACAGCCAGGGCCAGTTGATCGTCCCCTACACGCTCGATGCGAACGACATGAAGATCGTCGCCTATAACGGCTTTACCGAGGGCGAGCAGTTCTTCCGATATCTGCGCGACACGTTCGACCAGTTGCGCGAGGAGGGCGGTCGCATGATGTCGGTCGGCCTGCACGGCCGCATCGCCGGACGGCCAGGCCGCGCCCGCGCCCTTGCGCGCTTCCTCGATCATGTCATCGCCAGCGGCGACGCCTGGGTCGCGCGCCGCATCGACATTGCCCGCCACTGGATGAAGGTCCACCCCGCATGACTATCGACGATCCGATCCTGCTCAAGGAAGTCACCGACGCTTTCCACGAATATGAGCGTGCGCTGATGGAGGACGACGTACCGGCGATGGACCGGCTGTTCCACGACGCGCCGACCACCAATCGCTATGGCGTAGGCGAAGTGCTGTACGGGATCGAGGAGATACGCGAATTTCGGAAGGGCCGCGGCGGATCGCCGCAGCGCAAATTGGGGAAAGTCGCGATCACTGTCTATGGCGACTCCTTCGCGACCGCGGACGCCGAATTCTTCCGCGAAAATAGCGATCGGCGCGGCCGTCAGACGCAAAGTTGGGTCAAGTTTCCGGACGGCTGGAAAGTGGTTTCCGCCCATGTGTCCCTCGAAGGGAATACGCATTGACGGCCTTGTTTGAACATAGCCCCTGGGTCGAGGCGCGCGCCGATGCGCTGCCTTCATCCGGCGACCGCCATGCCGACTTGATGGCGGTGCTTCATGCGGCCACGCCCGATGAGCAGCTGGCGCTGATCCGCGCGCATCCCGAACTGGCGGGCAAGGCGGCGATTGATCGCACCCTGACCGACGCCTCCGCCGCCGAGCAGGCGTCCGCCGGGCTGGACCGCCTCACGCCGGACGAGTTTGCGCGCTTCCACGAACTCAACGCCGCCTATCGCGACCGTTTCGGCTTTCCCTTCATCATCTGCGTGCGGCTGACCGACAAGGCGGGGATATTGGCGGCGATGGAGGCCCGCCTGTCACATGATCGCGACAGCGAAATCGCGACTGCGCTAGCCCAGATCGGGGAGATCGTGCGGCTCAGGCTCAAGGACAGGGAGGCGCAGGAATGATTGGCCTCGCCGCGCTCGAAGCGGAGCTTACCCGCCAGCTCTCGCTCATCGGCTTTGGCGGCGCGGACTGGACGCGGCCGCGCGCTCATCCGCAAGGCCATGTGTTTGACGTCATCATCGTCGGCGGCGGGCAGAGCGGCCTCGCCGCAGCCTTCGGTTTGCTGCGCGAGCGTGTTTCCAACATCCTGATCATCGACGAAAACCCGACAGGCTATGAAGGCCCCTGGGAAACCTATGCGCGGATGATCACGCTGCGCACGCCCAAGGAACTCAATCCGATCGATTTCGGCGTTCCCGCACTCGCCTATCGGGCCTGGTGGGAAGCGCAGCATGGTCCCGCCGGCTGGGAAGCGGTGGACAAGATCGCGCGCGGCGACTGGATGGAATATCTGCGCTGGTATCGGCGGGTGCTGGCGCTGCCGGTGCGCAACGACACCCGCCTGAACGCGATCGAGCCTGTCGGAGACGGCCTCCACAAGCTGCATGTCGAAGGGCAAGCCGCGCTGCTGGCTCGCAAGGTCATCCTGGCGACCGGCATCCAGGGAGGCGGCGAATGGCACACGCCGGACATGGTCAAGCATGCGCTGCCCCGACATCTTTATGCCCATACCAGCGAGCCGGTCGATTATGCCTCCATGGCCGGCAAGACGATCGGCATATTGGGTGGCGGCGCGTCAGCCTTCGACAATGCCAATGCCGCGTTGACACTCGGTGTCAGCGAAGTGCATGTCTTCATCCGCCGCAAAGTCCTGCCGCGCATCAATCCGATCCGCTTCATGGAGCGCGTCGGTTTCACCGGCCGCTATCCGGTACTGTCGGACACGGAAAAATATGCGGTGATGGTGAGCTTCCTGGGCCACAATCAGCCGCCGACCAACGACACGTTCGAGCGCGCGGCGAGCTGGCCCGGATTCGACCTGCATATGGGGTCGCCCTGGACGGGGGTGGAGCATGTCGACGGCAAAGTGCGGGTGACGACGCCGAACTCCACGCATGATTTCGATTTCGTGCTTCTTTCGACCGGGCTGGTCAGCGATCCGGCCCTGCGTCCGGAACTTGCCGGCCTTTCGCGCCATATCGCGCGGTGGGCCGACCGCTTCGCGCCAGCGGGCGAAAGGAACGCCCTGATCGACGCGCATCCCTATCTCGGCCCCGGTTTCGAACTGCTGCCGCGCACGCCGGAAGGCGAAGCCCTGCTGCACGGCCTGTTCGCCTTCAACTACTCCGCGCTCATCAGCCTTGGCCTTTCGGCCTCGGCTCTTTCGGGCCTCCAGACCGCTTTGCCTCGTCTGGTACGCGGGGTCACCGACCAGTTGTTCCTCGACGACCGCGACATGTTGATCGCGGACCTGATCGCCTATGACGAGGCCGAATTTGTCGGTGAGTGGCCGCGCAGGGAGGCAGCGGCATGAGCAGGCTTTCCACCCATGTCCTCGACACCGCCCATGGCTGTCCCGCGGCAGGCATGACCTTGCGGTTGCTCGACATCAACCATGCGCCGCTATTTACCGGCGTGACCGATGCCGACGGTCGCTGCCCCGGCCTGCCTGCGCTTGGCCCTGGCCGCTATGCGCTCAGCTTCGCGGTCGCCGACTATTTCCGGGAGCATGGCGTTGATCTGCCCGATCCGCCCTTCCTTGGCGTCGTTACGATTGACTTCGGCATTGCTGACGATGGCGGTCATTATCATGTGCCGCTGCTCGTTTCGCCTTTTTCCTACTCCACCTATCGGGGGAGTTGAGATGGGCGTGCGCTTCCTGCTCGACGGCGAAGTCGTGGAAATCGCCGACGTCGATCCCACCGCAACGCTGCTCGATCATCTTCGTTACAATATGGGTCGCACCGGCACGAAGGAGGGCTGCGCGGAAGGGGACTGCGGCGCGTGCACCGTGCTGGTGGGCGAACTGGCCGGAGACAACGTGCAATGGCGTGCGGTCAACGCCTGCATCACTTTCCTGCCGATGCTGGACGGCCGGGCGCTGATGACCGTCGAGAGCTTGGGCTGCGCAGACGGCACGCTCAATCCGCTGCAAGCCTGCATGGCGGCTAACGGCAGTTCGCAATGCGGCTTCTGCACGCCGGGCTTCGTCATGTCGCTCCATGGCCGCTGCATTGGCGCGAGCGGCCATGATCTGCCGGTCGCGGATGTGATTGCGGGCAATCTCTGCCGCTGCACCGGCTATGGGCCGATCCTGGCGGCGGGGGAGGAGACGGGTCCGTTGACGCGGGATGACGCAGCGGCGGTGCTGGCCCTGAAGAACCTGTCTTCGCGCGAGACCGTATCGGGCAACCATCAGGGCCGACAATGGTTCGCACCCCGGACCGGCGCGGCGCTGGCGGAGCTTCTGGTCGAACATCCGGGCGCGCGTATGGTGGCGGGGGCGACCGATGTCGGTCTGTGGGTGACGAAAGGTCTTAGGACCATCGAAACGCTTATCTTCCTGGCAAATATCGACGAGTTGCGGGGGATCGAGGAAGACGCCAAGGGTCTGCGGCTCGGCGCCGGCGTCCGCTATGCCGACGCGCACGCGGCCCTTGCGCGGCTGCACCCGGATCTTGGCGAACTGGTGCGCCGGATCGGCGGGCTTCAGGTGCGCAATGCCGGTACGGTCGGCGGCAATATCGCCAATGGTTCACCGATCGGCGACGGCCCGCCGGCACTCATAGCGATGGGGGCGGAATTGACATTGCGCAGCCGTGAAGGCCGCCGCACGATACCGCTGGAGGCCTATTTCCTTGATTATGGCAAACAGGACCGCAAGCCGGGAGAATTTGTCGAAAGCGTGTGGATTCCCAGGCCCGCAAAGGACGCGGTGGTGCATATATCCAAGCTTTCGCTGCGGTTTGACAGCGATATTTCAGCAGTCTGCGGCGCATTCAACCTCTCGGTCGCGGCCGGAACGATCACGAGCGCACGCATTGCGTTCGGCGGCATGGCGGCCACGCCGCGCCGGGCGCACGCTTGCGAAGCCGCGCTGACGGGCAGGCCATTTACGCGCGCGACCTTCGACGATGCGGCCGCCGCGCTGCGTATCGACTATGCGCCCCTCACCGACGTTCGGGGATCGTCTGAATATCGCCTGGAGGCTGCCGCCAGCCTTTTGCTGCGCCTGTGGCATGGCGTGCAGGGCGATGCGGTGTCCGTCCTGGACAGGCGGATCGCACATGGCTGAGCGCGATCTGGACCGGCCGGTGCGGGCCAAACCCTCTCATCCGCATGACAGTGCAAGGCTCCATGTCAGCGGCTTGGCACGCTACGCCGACGACGTGGCGGAACCAGCCGACATGCTCCACCTCGCCTTCGGCCAGAGCAGCCAGGCCCATGCTCGCATCACCTCCATGGACCTCGATGCCGTGCGTGCGGCCCCCGGCGTGGTCGCCGTCTTCACCGCTGCCGACATTCCCGGTGTGAATGATGTCAGCCCGGTCGCGGGCGACGACCGGCTGCTGGCCGATGGGGAAGTGCTTTATGTGGGGCAGGCGGTCTTCCTGGTCGCCGCCAACAGCCAGATGGCGGCGCGCAGGGCGGCGCGGCTCGGCAGGATCGACTATGAACCGTTGCCCGCACTTCTCGACATCGCGGCGGCACAGGCGGCGGGATCGCGGATCGAACCCACGCAGCGCATGGCGCGGGGCGACGTCGAGCCCGCCCTTGCGGCCGCGCCGTTCAGCATCACCGGTGGCTTTGACATCGGCGGGCAGGACCATTTCTATCTGGAGGGGCAGGTGGCCGTCGCGACCCCGGGCGAGGACGGGCAGATGCACATTCTCTCCTCCACTCAGCATCCCAGCGAAGTGCAGCATCTGGTTGCCCATATGCTTCATTGCAGTTCGGCCGACGTGACGGTCGAGGTCCGCCGCATGGGGGGCGCCTTCGGGGGCAAGGAAACGCAGGCCGCCCTGTTCGCCGGTGCTGCCGCGCTGGTGGCGCATCGCACCGGCCGCCCCGCCAAGTTCCGCTGCGACCGGGACGACGACATGGCGATGACCGGCAAGCGTCATGCTTTTCGCATCGGCTATGATGTCGGTTTCGACGCACGGGGGCAGGTGCTGGCGCTCAAGCTGCGTCTGGCCTCGCGCTGTGGGGCGACGGTGGACCTGTCGCCCGCGATCAACGATCGCGCGATGTTTCATGCCGACAACTGCTATTATCTGCCCGCTGTCGAGATCGTTTCGGAGCGGTTGAGGACCAACACCGTTTCCGACACCGCGTTTCGCGGTTTCGGTGGGCCTCAGGGCATGATTGCGATCGAACGGATCATGGATGATGTCGCCGCGCATCTCGGTCTGGACCCGCTCGACGTCAGGACGACCAATCTTTACCGCCCCGGCCGCGACGTCACGCCCTACGGCATGACGATCGTCGACAATATCGCGCCGCAGATTATCGATCGCCTGCGTGCCGACGCTTGTTATGACGCGCGTAGCCGGGAGATCGCCGCCTTCAACGCGGCAAGCCCCGTCATCAGAAAGGGGATCGCGCTGACTCCGGTCAAGTTCGGGATCAGCTTCACCACGACCCATCTCAATCAGGCGGGCGCGCTGGTGCTGGTCTATGCCGACGGCAGTATCCAGATCAACCATGGCGGCACCGAAATGGGCCAGGGCCTTTACATAAAGGTCGCGCAAGTCGTGGCCGACGTGTTCGCCGTACCGATCGACCGGGTGCGGATCACCGCGACCCGGACCGACAAGGTGCCCAACACCTCTGCGACGGCGGCGTCGTCCGGCGCGGACCTGAATGGCATGGCCGCATATAATGCCGCGATGACCATTCGCCAGCGGCTGACCGACTTCGCGGCGCGGACCTTCAACTGCTCGGTTGAAGCGGTGCATTTCACCCCCGAGGGCGTCATCGCGGGTAAGGAAAACCTGTCCTTCGCCCAGCTCTGCCGCAAGGCGCATATCGGCCGTATTTCGCTTGCATCGACCGGCTATTATGCGACGCCTGACATCGCCTATGACCGCGCCGCGCATAAGGGGCGGCCTTTCTATTATTTCGCCTATGGCGCGGCGGTCAGCGAGGTCGCGGTCGACCTGCTGACCGGGGAGCATAAAGTGCTGCAGGTGGACATCATCCATGATGTCGGCAGGTCGCTCAATCCGGCCATCGATACCGGCCAGATCGAAGGCGGGTTCCTGCAGGGCCAGGGCTGGCTGACGACGGAGGAACTGGTCTTTGACGACAAGGGCCGCCTCCTGACCCACTCCCCGGCGACGTACAAGATCCCGACAGCGTCGGATCGGCCGCTGCGCATGACCATCTCCCTCTGGGATGGGGAGAATGTGCAGCCGACCATCAATCGGTCGAAAGCGGTCGGAGAGCCGCCCTTCATGCTGGCGATCTCGGTCTTCTCTGCCCTTGCGCGCGCGATTGCCTCGGTCGCCCCGGACAAGCGCGCGCTTCCCTCGCTCAGCGCGCCGGCGACGCCCGAACGCATCCTTCGCGCCGTGCGGGAGCATCGCGCGCAATGATGGAGTGGCTCGGTTGGCTGGATGATGTCGCTCGCAAGAAATCCAGCGCATTGGTCAGCATCCTTGCCAGCGAAGGCTCAGCACCGCGCGGAGCGGGATCGCGCATGCTGGTGACCGCCGACGCGCTGCTGGGCACGATCGGAGGCGGGCAACTGGAATATCGGGCGGTGGAACAGGCGCGGGCGATCTTGGCGCTGCCGCCTGGCAGCTGGCGTGTGCAGGACTATCCGCTGGGGCCGCTGCTTGGCCAATGCTGCGGCGGACGGGTGCGGCTGTTGATCGAGCATGTCGATCCGGCGGCGCTCGGCTGGATCGCCGACGCGGGCGAGGACCGGGCGCTGGTTTCGATCTTCGCGGCCGACCGCATCGACCGGCATTGTACGCGCGCCATGCCGGCGTCTCCGCTGTCGGCACGGGGCGATCGGCCGCGGGCGGGGAGCAGCGTGGTGGAGATATTCGGAGAGCGACCACGCCCCCTCTATCTGTTCGGCGCGGGCCATGTCGGCCAGGCGATCGCCCGTCATTGCGCGGGCCTGCCCTTCCGCCTGGCCTGGTTCGACACACGGCCGGTGTTCGACACGGTCGAGGGCGTCACCGTCGTGCCCGAAGCCGCGATTGAGCAATGCGTCGCCGAAGCGCCGGAGGACGCGGCAATCTTGATCCTGACGCACGATCACGCACTCGATTACAGCCTGATCAAGGCGGCGCTCGCCAGGCCGCCGGTCGCTTTCGTCGGGCTGATCGGGTCCGATACCAAGCGGGCGCGCTTCCATGCCCGGCTGGAACGGGATGGGATAGACGCCGAAGCGCAGGCGCACCTGACCTGTCCGATCGGCATAACGGACATCGCCGGCAAGGAGCCCGACGTCATCGCCATCGCCACCCTCGCCCAGCTGCTTCAAATGAGAAGCCGATGACGCTTAAAGCCTATCGCGGCGAAATCCTGTCGGTCCAGCACGATCCGCGCCACCGTCCCGACGCCACCCGGCACGAGTCCGACGGGCTGCTGGTGATGGAGGACGGGATTATCGTGGCACGGGGCGCTTATGCTGATTTGGCCGACCGCTATCCGGGCGTCGCCGTGGAAAATCTGCCCGGCCTGATCGTGCCGGGTTTCGTCGATGCGCATGTCCACTATCCCCAGATGGACCGCATCGCTGCCCATGGCGAACAGCTGCTCGACTGGTTGGAAAGGCATATCTTTCCGGCCGAAAAGGCCTTCGCCGATCGCGCGCATGCAAGCGAAGTGGCGGGGGTGTTTCTGGACGAACTGCTCCGCAACGGCACGACCAGCGCGCTGGTCTTCCCTACGGTCCATGCCCACTCGGTCGATGCGCTGTTCGACGCGGCGATCGCGCGCAACATGCGGATCGCGTCGGGCAAGGTGCTGATGGACCTGGGGCCGGACGGCCTTCGCGACACGATTGAGGCCGCGCGCGAGGATAGCGAGGCGCTGATCCGCCGCTGGCGCAGCCGAGGGCGCCTCTCTTACGCGGTGACGCCGCGCTTCGCGCTGACCTCCAGCGACGCGCAGCTGAGACTGGCCGGCGATCTGCTGGCCGCGCATCCCGATGTGCTGCTGCACACGCATCTTGCGGAAAATCTGCGGGAATGTGCGGCGGTGATTGATCGTTTTCCCGACGCCTATCATTATCTCGACGCCTATGACCGGTTCGGCTTGGTGGGCGCGCGGTCGGTCTTCGCCCACGGCATCCATATGTGCGACCGGTCCTGCGCGCGGATGGCAGAGACGGGCGCGGGCATTGCTATATGCCCCAGCTCCAACCTATTCCTGGGGTCGGGCTTCTTCGATTTCGTTCAGGCGGACGCGCATGGCATCCGGCTGGGCCTGGGCACCGACGTGGGCGCGGGCACCTCATTCTCGATGCTCTTCACTGCCGGTCTCGCTTATCAGGCCGCGTTGGCGCGCGGCACCGCGCTCGATCCGTTCTTCGGGCTTTACCTGGCGACGGCGGGCAGCGCCGCGCTCCTGCATATCGGTGACCGGGTCGGCAGCCTCGAACTGGGGCAGGAGGCCGATTTCGTGGTGCTGGATAGCAATGCGACGCCCCTGATCGCACGCCGGACTGCCGGCGCATCACTGGCCGAGAGGCTGTTCGCGCTACAGATATTGGGCGACGATCGCGCGATCATGCGTACCTACATCATGGGCGAATGCGCCTGGGACAGAAATGCCGGAGGATCATCGTGACCGATCTCGACAGTTTCATCGCCGGCCTGCCCAAGGCGGAACTGCACCTGCATATCGAAGGCAGCCTGGAGCCGGAGCTGATGTTCGCGCTCGCTAAACGGAACGGCATCGCTATCCCCTATGCTTCGGTCGAAGATGTGCGCGCAGCCTACGCCTTCTCCAACCTCCAGGATTTTCTCGACATTTATTATGCCGGGGCGGACGTTCTGCGGACGCGGCAGGATTTTCACGATCTCACGACCGCCTATTTCGAACGAGCGGCGGCGGACGGCGTGCGCCATGCCGAGATCATGTTCGACCCGCAAACCCACACGGCGCGCGGCATCGCGTTCGAGACAGTGATCGAGGGGCTCCTATCCGCCTGCGCGGAAGCAGAAGCAAATCATGGCCTTACCAGCCGTCTCATCCTCTGCTTCCTGCGCCATCTGAGCGAAGCCCAAGCCTTCGAGACGCTGGCGCAAGCCGAACCTTGGCTCGACCGGATCACGGCGGTGGGCCTGGACTCCTCGGAGATCGGCCATCCGCCGGAGAAATTCGCCCGCGTCTTCGCCGCCGCGCGGGACAAGGGACTGAAACTGGTCGCCCATGCGGGAGAAGAGGGGCCGCCCGCTTATGTCCATGAGGCGCTCGACATTCTGCACGTCGACCGCATCGACCATGGCAACCGGTCGCTGGAGGATGTGGCGCTGACGGACCGGCTGGCGCGCGAGGGTATGACCCTGACGGTCTGCCCGCTCTCCAATCTGAAGCTGTGCGTGATCGACCGAATGGAGGATCATCCGATCGACCGGATGCTGGAGCAGGGCCTCCACGCCACGATCAATTCCGACGATCCGGCCTATTTCGGCGGCTATGTCGCCGACAATTACCGTGCGGTCGCGGCGGCACGCGGATTGACGCGCGCGCAACTCGCCACACTGGCGCGCAACAGCTTCATCGGTTCCTTCCTGCCGCCCGATGCGGTGTCCGCGCATCTCAAACGGATCGACACATATTTGGCGGCACAACCATGAGGCTGCTGTCCATTATCCTCGTCGTCCTGCTGTCGGTCAGCGCCGTGCAGGCGCAGGACAACCGGCGTAAGGTCATCATCGACGATGAAGGCTTTGCGCTGATGCATCTGATGCTGCTCCAGGCGCCTGATGTCGATGTACTGGGCATCACCACCGTGTCGGGCAATGTCTGGGCCAACCGCGCCACCGCGATGGCGCTGCGCGGGCTGGAGATTGCGGGCCGGACCGACGTGCCGGTCGTTCAGGGCGCGACCTATCCCCTGCTCAATTCCGAAAAGCTGACCGATCGGTGGGAAGCACTCTACGGCAAGCTCACCTGGAAGGGCGCGTGGATGAAGCAATGGGTGGAGCCCACCCAGCAGAGCACGCCGCCCTATTTCGGTCCCGACGATCCCGTGCATCTTCCCGAAGGTGACCCGACCACCAAGCCGGCCGATGAGATCGCCGCCAATTTCCTGATCCGCATGGTCCGTCGCTATCCGGGCGAGGTCACGATCATCGCCTGCGGGCCGCTTACCAATCTGGCGCTGGCACAGCGGCTCGACCCGGCCTTTGCGGCGTTGGCGAGGGAACTGGTCTATATGGGCGGCAGCCTCAATCCCCGACAGACGCTCGACAATGTGTCGGCGGAGCAGTTCGCCCGGGAGTTCGTCAATACGCCGCGCCGCGAATTCAACATGCGTTTCGATCCCGAAGCCGCCAGCATCGTTTCGCGCAGCCCGTGGCGGAAGATCACCATCGTGCCGGTTGATCCCTCGACCGACACGCAGCGCACCAGGGCGCTCCTCGATCGCATGGCGAAGGCAGCGCCGCCCACGCTGGCCACCTATATCGGCGCGATGGAGCCGGGCTTTCCGCTATGGGACGAGATTGCCGCTGGCGTGTGGCTCGACCCCGGCATGATCAGCCGGCGCGAAATGTTGTTCATCGACTACAACACGCAGTTTGGGCCAGGCTATGGCGACATGCTGTCCTGGCACCGCGACTATCGGCCGGACTTGGGCGAGCAGCCGGCCGAGGTCGTCAGGACGATCGACACCAAGCGGTTGGAGGCGCTGATGGTGCGGCTGATGGGGGAACGGCGCAAAGCGGACTGATGCGCTTCAGACGTCGTCCGCGCCCAGCCAATGCTCGGTCTTGGGAGGCAGATATTGCGCCATCCGGTCGAGCAGCACGTCTGGCTCATCCTCCACCAGCAACATCGCGCGATGCCGCGGCTGCAGGAAGCCTTCCTCCACCACCTGATCGATGAACCGGGCCATCGGCGTGTAGAAGCCGTTGACGTTGAGCAGGCCACACGGCTTTTCGTGATAGCCAAGCTGCGACCAGCACCAGGCTTCGAATATCTCTTCCAACGTGCCGATACCGCCCGGTAGGCAAATGAAGCCATCGGCGAACTTCGCCATCATCGCCTTGCGCTCGTGCATCGTCTTGACGACATGCAGCTGCGTGATGCCTTGATGGTCATGCTCCCGCGCGCGCAGCGCTTCGGGGATGACGCCGATCACCTCGCCTCCGGCGGCGCAGACGGCATCGGCGATGATCCCCATCAGCCCGACGGTGCCGCCGCCATAGACGAGGCCGATCCCGCGCTCGGCAAGCAACGCCCCGACCCGCTCAGCCGCCTGTGCATAGACGGGCGAGCGGCCGGGCGAAGAGCCGAGATAGACGCAGATACGCAAATCTTCCTCCCTCAGGCGAGACGCTCGGGGACGGACAGCGCTTCCTCGATGATCGCGTTGCGCGTGCCGACCGCTTCCCAGGGGAAGACGAACCATCGCTTGTCTTCCTCCCGGTCGATCATCTGCGCCCAATAGTCGACGGTCGCGCGCGACCGGCTGTTGTTGATGAGGACGGCGAAACGAAGGTTGGCGCCCTCGCAATCATTGTCCGCCAGCAACCGGCGGACATAGGCGATGGTGCCGCCGCTATCGTTGATGTCGTCGATGAAAAGTAGCTTCACGCCGGCCGCGCTCTTGGCGGCGACCTTCGCCAGCAGTTCGTCGGCAAAGCCCGGCACCTTGGAGCTATGGTCGATCGACAGCATCGGCAGGTCGGCATGATGCGAGATGTAAACCGCCGGCACGAGGCCGCCGCGCCCGATACCGATCACGAAGTCGGGTTTCCAGTCGCCGTCGGTTATTTGTCGTGCGACGCTTCTGACATCGGTCAGAAACGCCTGGTCGGTGATATAGTGAAGTTCAGGGGCGGCCTCTATGCTCATTACGCGAATCCGTTAAGTCTGGAAATCCGCCGCTATCGGGTCGGCAGGCTTTGGGCAATCGGAACGCGACAAAAGTTACAGGTCGCTCGGCCCTTCGATCGACAGGGGATAGCTGAGCTGGCCGAAGCCGTTCTCGATCTCCTGCAGCATCATCGCGGCGGCATAGGAAGGCGTGCGGGCCGAAGCCGTGCACAGGCCCAGCGTCATCGGCCGCAGGATCGGATCGGAGATCCGCGTAAAAGACAACAGACCCCGCTGCACTTCAGTGATAACGTCCAGCGACGTCAGAATGCCGATACCGACGCCTTGCAACACGAGTGAGGTGATCATCTGGATATTGTCGGAGGACACGGCTTTTTCCATGATCACGCCGGTCGTGCCTTCCAGTACTGAAACCTGCTCATATACGGCGAGCGGCTGTGCCGGTACGATCAGTTTCGACCCGCTACAGGCGGAAAAGCGCGCCTCCCGCTTCGCGCCGAACGGATGGCCGCTGGGCGTTACGAAGCCCAGCACGACGTCAACGAAGGCGCGTACCGCCAGGTCGCGAAAACTTTGCGGATCGAAGAAAATGCCGAAATCCACCTCACCCCGAGCCGTTGCCTGCCGAGCCAAGTCGTTTTCCAGCACCCTTACCCCAACGCTGATTCCCGGATATTTGCCTTGGATTGATTGGATGACGGACGGAATATACCCCTTCGCCAGGGCGTCGATGACGGCGATATCGACATGGCCACGCTTGAGGCCGCGCAAATCCTCTATCTGCGCGCGGACGTCGGCCATATTCTTCTGCCACTTGCTGCCTGCGGCCATCATGATCTCGCCCGCCGCAGTCAGGCGAAGGCCGGTCGGGAGGCGCTCGAAGAGCGGCATGCCTAGATTGGCTTCGACATTCAGTATTTGCCGGTCGATCGCGGAGGCCGAGACGTTCAACTCGTCCGCCGCCCGCCGGATCGAACCCAGTCGGCCAACTGCGAGAAAATACCGAAGAAAGCGGGAAAGAGCCGGCATGCCAACCTATTTTTTGCAACGCGGCGTCGATTTCATGGCATTTGCTCGCAACCCGTCAAGCCCCTAATTCCTCCTGTGAATATATTCCGCGCCACGCGACACGGGTCGTCGGGGGTCATCGCAAGGGCGGAGCAGTCAACGTAATTGTCCCGCAGCATCCAATCATGCGCGGCGGCATCTTTCGAAAATGACGGAGAGGAGATCAGGGAAAGAACCGGGGCGCACTGCCACAAGGCGGCGCTCGACGGGCAAAGGGGGGTATATAATAATGACTAACATGAATTCGTCGGCCGTCGAACAGAACATCGCGTCCCAAAAATCCGCACGGGGCGCTCCCTACCACCTCATCGCAGCCGGCCTGCTGGCCTGCACTGCATTGACGGCACCCGCTTTGGCGCAGAGCCCCGCGCCCGCCGAAGAACCGACAGACGATATCGTCGTCACCGGCGCGCTCGATGCGCTGCCGGTCAAGAATGTCGGTTCCATCTTCGGCTTCGACAAGACGATCGTGGAAACACCGCGCTCCGCCTCGACCATCTCCAAGGAGCAGATCGAGCGTTTCGGTATCACGGACATCTATGATCTGGTCGCCCAGGCGCCCGGCACCTTCACCAACAGCTTCTTCGGCGTCGGCGGCGCACTCGACATTCGCGGCACGCCGGGCGAAGTCTATTTCCGCGGTATGCGCCGGCTCGACAACCCGGGCAACTATCCAACCCCGATCGCGGCGTCGGATCGCATCGACATTGTGCGTGGCCCGGCCTCGCCCATTTATGGCCCATCCAAGACCGGCGGCTATATGAATTTCGTGCCCAAATCGGCACGCGTCGCCGACGGCAAGCTGCGCGACAAGGCGTCGGGCGAACTCAGCTACACCCGCGGCAGTTGGGACATGAACATCTTCAAGGGCGAGGTGTCCGGCCCGCTCAAGATCGGCGAGCAGGAATTCGGCTACAGTCTGTTCGGCCAATATGAGGATGACGGCAGCTATTATCGCAACATGGATACCAAGCAATATATACTGCAGGGCTCGTTTGACACCGATCTGTCCGACCATGTCCGCATCGAATGGGGCGGCCAATATCAGAACTACAAGGGCCAGCAAAATGGCGGCTGGAACCGTCTGACGCAGGAACTGGTCGACAACGGCACCTATATCACCGGCCAGGCCCAGCCGATCGACACCGATGGCGACGGGCAGATTTCGCAGCAGGAAATCAATGTCGTGTCGCCCGGCGGCCTGTCGATCTTCGGCGGCTTTGCCTGCGGCGGCGGCGTTTTCGCCTCCTCGATTACCGACGCCTGCTACGCCGGCGGTCCGCTCAACCTCGTCAACACCGGCACGGCCAAATTGAGCCGCCGCGACACGCTGACAGGCAAGGACGACAAGCTCAACAACAAGGGTACGACTCTCTATTTCGACACCATCTACACCGCTGACAGCGGGTTCGAGCTGAAAAACCAGTGGTTCTATGACAGCTACAAGAATCTGAACGAGAACGCCTATGGCTTCTCGCAATTCCATGACAGTTGGGTGGTCGAGGACAAGATCGTCGCGTCCAAGACGTTTGAGAGCGACATAGGCAAATTCGCCTTCCAGCTCTCTCCCTCCATCCGCTACACCAGCTTCAAGCATGGCGACGATTTCAACTATGAATATTTCCACCGCGTCGACCTGACCGTCGGCTATGACGCGCTGTCGGACCGGTTGCTGTCGACCGAATGCGACTGCGATTTCACCAACTATGTCGTTGGCCACTATAGCGACCTAGCCTTTGCGGGGTTGGCGGATCTCGACTTCGCCTTCGGCCTGGATGTGACGCTGGGCGCGCGCTACGACCATCTGGACGTCAAGGCGACCAACATCACATCGAAGATGGAGGCGCCCGATCCCGATCCGGTCAATAACAACGCCAGCGGTAGCAAGGGCGCCTGGTCCTGGTCGGCCAGCGCCAACTACAAGCTGCCTTTCGGCCTCATCCCCTATGGCACGGTCGCCCGGCAATCGACCGTCATCGCGGGGCAGGGTGCAGAAATCTACCCGACCGACGTGCTTGCCGGCACCTATATCTCCGCGTCGAAACTCTATGAGGCGGGGATGAAGGGCAGCTGGCTCGACAACACGCTTTATGCCGCCGTGTCGGTCTACAAGCAGAAGCGCACCGACTATAATGTCCAGTCGATCACGGTGAACCAGTCGGTCGAAACCAAGGGTCTGGAAGCCGAACTGCGCTGGTCAGTCGACAAGCATCTCCTGATCACCGGCGCCTATACCCACACCAATGTCTACAATCTGACCGCGCTGCACGACGGCACGCTGTTCAGCTTCTTCGGCATCGACGATCTGGTCAACGTTACTGATCCCACCCTCTATCTCGGCGGCCAGCCGATCGGCCTGGTGCCGATCACCAGCAGGAGCGATTCCAAACGCGCCGGTATTCCCGAAAATATGTTCTCGGCGACGGCGACCTACGCGTTCGATTTCGGCCTCGCCCTGTCAGGCAGTGTGGTCCATGTCGACTCGGTCTATTCGGGCCAGAGCCAGGCGGTGAAGCTCCCTGCCTATACGACCGTGGACCTCAGCGCGTCCTACGAGACCGGGCCCTTCCTGTTCCGGCTGGTCGTCAAGAATGCGACCAATGAGAAATATTTCCGCGCCAACTTTACCGAATTGTTCGGCAGCACGATTGTGCTGCCGGAACGTCCGCGTAGCTTCCAGGCATCGGCGGTGTACAAGTTCTGATGAACAGGGGGTGCCCGGCTGGTTCGGCGCCCCCTCCATCGTGCTCCTGCGGATGCGGGCGTTCCGGCGCGGTGTGCGTAACGCCGCTCCGGGCTTCGCCCACCGCAGGAGCACGAACCAGTTATGCGCTCGAAAGAATGATCTGATGTCCCTGATCCCGCGTCTTCTCCTGCTCGCAGCAGCGGCCCTGCTGCTCGCACCGGTGGCATATGCACAGGCACCTGCAACCGACTGCGCGCCCGGCGCGGCTTGCTCCAAGCCGCTTCCGGTCCGTGTCGTGATCGTCACCATGTTCGAGATCGGCGCAGACACGGGCGATGCACCCGGCGAATTCCAGCTGTGGAAGGAACGGCGCAAGCTGGATACCCGCATTGCTTTCCCGCAAGGCTATCACGACCTCTATTATAATCCCGACAGCCGCATCCTCGCGATGGTGACGGGCGTCGGCACGGCGCGGTCGGGCACCGGAGTGATGGCGCTGGGCCTCGACCCGCGTTTCGACCTGTCCCATGCCTATTGGCTGGTGGCGGGTATCGCCGGTATCGACCCGCAGGACGCCTCGATCGGGTCGGCCGCCTGGGCGCGCTACAGCGTCGATGGCGATCTGGCGCATGAGATCGACGCGCGCGAAATTCCCAAGGGCTGGAAATCGGGATTCTTCCCGCTCGACAAGCAGGGGCCGGATGACAAGAGTCCGCCGATCACCGAAGGCCGGGTCTTTGCGCTCAATTCCAAGCTTACCGATTGGGCCTATGCGCTGACCAAGGACATGAAGCTACCCGACGATCCGGGCATTGTGAAGGAGCGCGCCCGCTATACCGGCTATCCCAACGCCCAAAAACCGCCTTTCGTACTCATGGGCGACCAACTCTCTGCCATGACCTTCTGGCATGGCAAGTTGCTCACCGACTGGGCGAATGATTGGGTGCGTTATTCGACCAGCGGCAAGGGCGAATTCGTGACCTCCGCCATGGAGGAGACGGGCACACTTCAGGCGATCACCTATCTCGACAGGATCAACAAGGCGGACAAGGACCGGGTTCTGGTGCTGCGGTCGGGCAGCAATTTCTCCATGCCGCCGCCCGGCGTCGCCGCCGCCGACTATCTGCTGCGCGAGAATGAAGGTTATGCGGGCATGAAAGCCTCGCTCGAGAGCCTCTATGTCGTGGGGTCGAAGGTGGTCGACGAACTGATCGGCCATTGGGATCGCTATGAAAAGGCGCCGCCCGAGTGACCCTGACGGTCATCCGCAATGCCGACATTCTCGTCACCATGGATGACCAGCGGCGCGAGATTGCGGAGGGGGTGCTGGCCTTCCGCGATGGCGTGATCGAAGCGGTCGGAACGGCGGCAGAACTGACCGCGCTGGTGCGGGACGCCGATGCGGTGATCGACGCCACCGGTTGCGTCGTCACTCCCGGCCTGGTCAACACGCATCACCATCTCTATCAGTCGCTGACGCGTGCGCTGCCCGGCGCGATCAATGTATCGCTGTTCGATTGGCTGAAGCGCCTCTATCCGATCTGGGCGCAATACACGCCCCAGGATGTGTTCGTGGCCACCCAGCTTGGCCTCGCGGAACTGGCGCTTTCGGGTTGCACGCTCAGCAGCGACCATCTCTATCTGTTCCCCAATGGCGTGACATTGGACGATACGATCGCCGCCGCGCGAGGGATCGGCATCCGCTTCCACCCGACGCGCGGCGCGATGAGCGTGGGGGAAAGCGCCGGCGGCCTACCGCCCGATAGTCTGGTCGAGCGCGAGGACGCGATCCTTGATGATTGCATCCGCGTGATCGACCGATTCCATGATGCCGCCAACGGTGCGATGGTGCGGGTCGGCGTCGCCCCATGCTCGCCTTTCTCCGTCAGCCGCGAGTTGATGCGCGACGCGGCTCTGCTCGCGCGCGACAAAGGGGTGATGCTGCACACCCATCTGGCGGAGGATGCCGACGACGTCGCCTTCAGCCTGGAGCGCTTCGGTTGCCGGCCGGGCCAATATGCCGAGGAGTTGGGCTGGATCGGTCCCGATGTCTGGCACGCCCATTGCGTGCAACTCGACCCTCAGGAAATCGACCTGTTCGCGCGAAGCAGGACCGGCGTCGCCCATTGCCCCTGCTCCAACTGCCGTCTCGGATCGGGCATCGCGCCGCTGCGTGCCATGGTCGCACAAGGCGTTCCCGTCGGCATCGGCGTGGACGGCTCGGCGTCGAACGACAGCGGGCACCTGCTGCTTGAAGCGCGGCAGGCGATGCTGCTCCAGCGCGCGGTCGGCGGCCCATCCGCCTTCGATCCGCGCCATGCGCTGTTCCTGGCGACGCGCGGCGGGGCAGAGATATTGGGCCGGCCCGATTGCGGATCTATTGAAGCAGGCAAGCGCGCCGACATCGCCCTGTGGGACATGGCTGACATCCCGTCCTCAGGCGCCTGGGACAAGGTGGCGGCGCTGCTGCTCGCCCCGCCCTCCGGCGCGCGCGACGTCTTTGTCGAGGGGCGCGCGGTCGTGCGCGACGGCGATCTGGTGCAGGCCAGCCGCCGCGACATCGTGCGCGCCGCCGACCGTTCGCTTGCCCGTCTGATGGAAGCCGCCTGATGCACGCGCCGCCGCCGAATCCTGACATTCCGCTCCGCGCCGGTGTGATGACGGCCGACCAGGCGCGCGATCCCGATCATTTCCCCGGCCTTGCCGTCGCGGTGCCGCTCGGCATCCAGCATGTGCTGGCGATGTTCGTCAGCAACCTGACGCCCGCCATCATCGTGGCGGGTGCGGCGGGCTTCGGCTTTGGATCGCCCGATTCGAGCGCGCTCATCTACATGATCCAGATG
This sequence comes from Sphingobium ummariense RL-3, assembly GCF_000447205.1. Taxonomy (GTDB): domain Bacteria; phylum Pseudomonadota; class Alphaproteobacteria; order Sphingomonadales; family Sphingomonadaceae; genus Sphingobium; species Sphingobium ummariense. The sequence goes on from NZ_AUWY01000136.1 coordinate 182,602, forward strand.
GCGATGCTATTCGCCGGGGTCGCCACCCTCATCCAGACGATCGGTGTCGGCCCGGCGGGCGCGCGCCTTCCGCTGGTGCAGGGGACCAGCTTTGCCTTTCTGCCGGTGATGATCCCGATCGTCGCTGGGCAGGGCGTTACCGCCATGGCGCAACTGACCACCGCCGCGATCTGCGGCGGACTGTTCCATATAGGGGTTAGCTTCTTCATCGGTCGCATCCGTTTCGCCTTGCCGCCGATGGTCACCGGCCTCGTCGTGCTGATGATCGGCCTGTCGCTGATGCGCGTCGGGGTGCAATATGCCGCCGGCGGCGTTTCCGCGCAGGGCACGCCTGCCTATGGTGCGGGCATCAGCTGGATGCTGGCGGGGATCGTGGTGTTCACGACGCTGGGCCTCAGCTTCTTCGGACGGGGCATCTGGTCCATCGCATCGGTGCTGCTGGGACTGGCGGCCGGCTATGCGGCCGCCGCCCTGCTGGGGCGCGTGTCGCTCGCGCCGGTGGGCTCAGCGCCCTGGTTCATGTTGCCCTCGCCCTTTCATTTCGGCTTCGCCCTGTCCGCCTCGGCGATATTGGGTTTCGTGCTGATGGGCTTCATCTCCGCGATCGAATCGATCGGCGCGGTGTCGGCGATCTGCGAAAATGGCGCGGGCCGGCCGGCGAGCGACCGGGAACTGATCGGCGCGACCTGCGCCGATGGCATGGGCACCGCGATCGCCGGCGTATTCGGCGCGATGCCGAACACCAGCTTCAGCCAGAATGTCGGCCTGATCGCCATCACCGGCATCATGAGCCGCCATATCGTGACGATCGGCGCGCTGCTCCTGATCGCCTGCGGTCTCGCGCCCAAGGTCGGGGCGCTGGTCACCACCATCCCGATCGAAGTGCTGGGCGGCGGCGTGATCGTGATGTTCGGCATGGTCGCTTCGGCCGCGCTGTCGATCCTGTCGGGTGTCGACTGGACTCAGCGCAACATGCTCATCTTCGGCGTCGCGCTGTCCATCGGCATAGGACTGGAACTGGAGCCCGACGCGGTGTCCCATCTGCCCGACACGCTACGGATCGTACTGACATCCGGGGTGTTGCCGGCGGCGCTGATCGCTGTGGTGCTCAACCTGCTGGTGCCGGATCGGACGGCGCAGCCTCTGGCAGCCCCGCCCGGAGTGCCAACATGACGGTCAGAGATGAAGCCCTTTGGACACGAAATAGGTAATCGCGGCCGCGATCAGCAGACCGGTCAGCGCTCTCCACACCGAGGCCCGGAGGGGGACAGCGGCTGCCCCATCCACCGCCTTTACGCTGCCGGTGATCATCGGGCCGATAAGGTTCCGCCGCCTCGCCAGCAGGTAGAACAGGATCGCCGCGATATGAAGCACGATCAGCCCCATCAGCAGGTTGAAGATCAGGCTGTGCACGTCCGACGCCCAGCGGCCGGCATCGAAGCTGACATAATCTGCCAGTGGCCCTGATTCGAGGCCGTCGACATCGACCGCGAACAGCCCCGCCATCACCATCGCGATCAGGATCGCCAGCATGGAGACCACGCTCCAGCCGCCCAGCGGGTTATGGCCGACATCGGCTTCTCCCGAGCCGCGCAGATAGGCGAGGGCCGCGCGGGGACCGCGCACGAATCGGGAAAAGCGGGCCGTTCGTCCACCAGCCAGGCCCCAATAGAGCCGGAAGACGAGCAGGAAGAGAATGGCGTAGCCCGACCAGCGATGCCACTCCATCTCGTGATTCTCGCCACTCCACCAGGAAAAGGCGATCAGCCCGACGAGCAGCCAATGAAACAGGCGGAGCGGCAAGTCCCAGACAGGCTGAATGATCGGCTTCATCGGGCGCGCTCCGCCTCAGTTATCCGCACGGAACTGCTTGTGGCAGCCCGCGCAGGTACCGCCGACGACCTTGAACTGTGCGCCGATGGCATCGACATTGCCGCCATTGACGACCGTCACCAGCTTGCCCGATTCCGCGACAAGCTTCGCCATCTGCGCGTCGAAGGTCGCCTTCTGCGTCCAGATGGCGGGCAGGGCGTCGGTACCCGCACCGCTACCGGCCGGGAAGAGAGCGCCCTGCTGCCTCGCGGTGGCGGCGACCGTCTGGGCCGCGGCCAGCATCCCCGGCTTGGCGGGGGAGCCGCCGGCGAGTTGCTCCTTCAGCACTTTCATCGCGGCGCCCATTTTCTTGAAGCTCGCCTGCCGCGTGGCTTTGGGATCGGAGGGTGCAGCGACAACTGCGCCTGCCAATGTCAGCACCGCTAGCGGAAGCGCGATGCGGCGGGTGGTTCGATATATGCTCATGCCTGTCTGTCCAATGTCCTTGTCGATCTATTTCCGTACGGTCGCGAGAGTGGTCGCGGGCGGCTGCGGGAACACCTTAAGGAAGACGCTCTTGACCTCGCTCAGGCCATTTGCGGCCATCTGCGCCGCGGTCGCTCCGCGCTTCGTCGCGATATCGGTCCGGGCGCCATGCGCTGCCAGCAGGCGAAGCATGGGCTCAAGCGCTGGCTTTGGCCCGCCGTTGAGCACGACATGCAGCGGCGTTGCGCCGGCGGCGTTGGCGAAATTGGCGTCGGGCGCGAGCGTGAGCGCATAGTCGAGCGCCTCGACACTGCCGCCGGCAGCGGCCGCCAGCAGGACGTTGGTCCCGTCCGCCGCGACGAAATCCGCCTTGGCGCCGGCGTTGACCAGCTGCCGCATGACAGCCGCATGGCCGCCCGATGCCGCCATCAGCAGGGGCGGTGTCGGCGGAACCGGCGGGGGCGGGACGCCGAAATTCGCTTCGGTCACCCATTTGATCGTGGTCGAGCCGGTGAGGCCGTTCACATCCGCCCCCTTCGCCAGCATCGCGGCCACCAGATCGGCGTCGCCCCCTGACGCCGCGACATGCAAGGGCTGCCGTCCTTCCCGGTCACGCTCGGCAAGGTCGCCGCTGCGCGCCACGAACAGCAAAGCGGCTGCGTAATGATGCTGATAGAGCGCGAGTTGCAGCGCGCTCGTCCGCTCCGGACCGCGATAGTCGGCCTTCGCGCCCGCCGCCATCAATGCCTCGCACGCGGGGACCGAGCCATCGCGGATCGCAAAGAAGAGGGGCGTGAAGCCGCCCTTGGACACGCGGTTGACATCAGCGCCGGCCCGGATCAACGGCGCGATCGCCTCGACCCGACCGGAAGACGCCGCCCACATCAAGGGCGTCTGCCCCATGGCGTCGGGTCGGTCCGCCGGTGCACCCGCCGCCAGCATCCGCGCGACCGCGTTCGCCGGGCCGAAACGCGCGCAAATGGCGAGCGGGGTCACGCCGTCGAGCCGTGCCGCGCGGACATCGGCATGGGCGTCCAGCAACTGCGTTACTATCCGCGCATCACCCAGTTCACAGGCAAGCGCCAGCGGCGTCTGTCCATCGCTCTCCGCCATGTCAGCCTTCGCGCCCTTGGCGAGCAGCGCCCTCACCATATCGGGGTTCTGCCGGCTGACCGCCCAGGCAAGCGGGGTCGCGCCGAAGCTGGATCTCTCGTTCGGATCGGCCCCGGCCGCGAGCGCACTGGTCACACCCGCCACGTCATTCGCCTTGATCGCGTCGAGGAGTGGACCCTGAGCCTGGGCAACGCTTCCCCAAAATGCCAACGTCATCCCCGCGAAGGCGGGGATCCATCCCCGGACCTTGCGTCCAGGCGAAAGTGTGGGAGATGGATTCCCGCTTTCGCGGGAATGACGGGCTTGCTCTGCGTGCCTAGGCATCCGTCAATGCCCTGAACGGTGCGTTGCTGTCGCCGATCGCCTTCACCGGCACATCGAGCAGGTGGAGGCCCGTGAGCAACAGGTTGGACATGGTGGTTCCCTTCTCCGCCGCGATGTGCCGCCCGCCCTTGATGAGGCCGCCGGCCACGATCACTGGCAGGTCCATATGGTCATGGTCGTTGGGATCGCCGAAGGCCGACCCGCGCAGCACCAGCGTGCGATCGAGAAGGGAGCCTTCGCCATCCTTCACCGCCTGCATCCGGTCCAGATAATAAGCGAAATAGCCCATATGATGCCGGTTGATCTTCGCCAGCTTTTCCATCTTGTCCGGGTTGTTGCCGTGATGGCTCAGCATATGATGGCTGTCCGGCACGCCTATCTCAGGATAGGTACGATTGCTGAGCTCGCGCCCGATCATGAAGCTGCCGATGCGAGTGATGTCCGCCTGCATTGCCAAGACCTGAAGGTCTATCATCAGCCGCACATGTGCGTCGAAACTGTCGGGGATGCCGGCCGGTTGAACCATGTCGCCGGGCCCAGTCGTAACCGGCGAGGTCATGGCCCGCTGGATACGCTTTTCAATGTCGCGGGTCGCGGTCAGATATTCGTCCAGCTTGGCGCGGTCCGCCATGCCGAGATCGCGGGACAGCCGGGCGGTATCCTCCATCACGAAATCGAGGATGCTGGTTTGGCGGCGCAGCTGCGCGATCCGGCCCTTCTCGTCCAGCGTCTCGCCGTCGCCGAACAGTCTTTCGAACACGTCGCGCGGATTGGCAGTGACGGGGAGGGGCACGGTGGGGCTGCGCCAGCTGATGCCATTGGTGTAGGCGCAGCTATAGCCGATGTCGCAGCTGCCCAGCAGGCTGGCCTGGTCGATGCCCAGTTCCAGCGAACTCAACTGCGTCGCGTCGCCGAGATGATCGGCGAAGACCTGATCCATGGACACGCCGCAGCGTATGTCGGTGCCTTCGGTCTGCTTCACATGCACGCCGGTGATGAAGGCGGGGCAGGATCGGCCATGGCCTGCCGGGCGGTCGCCCATCGCAGCGGCCTGCGGATGGCCCAGGCCGGTGACGACAGCGATCCGCTCCCGGTGCGCGGCGAGCGGCTCCAGCGTCGATGGCAGGGTGAAACCCGCGCCGGTATTGCTGGGCACGAAATCCTTCATCATCATGCCGTTGGGCGAATAGAATATCTGGAGGCGCTTGGGCCGAGCCGCGATGTCGGCCGCCTTCGCGCTCGGCATCATCGCCTCCAGGAAGGGCAGCGCCATAGTCGCGCCGAGGCCGCGCAGCATCGTGCGGCGATCAAGGGGATTGCGGATCAGCCTCATGATTGCGGGGTCTTTCGCAGGAGGAAGGCGTCGCTCTTCACGATGCCGCGCACGATCGTCTGGATGCGATATCCGTCCGCCGCCGCCGCGCGGGAAATGCCGCGCACCATCGGCATGTCGCGGCCGGTCAGGCCCCGGGCCAGCGCATAGGTCAGCAGCCTTTCAGTGAAAGCGGCGGTGAATTGGTCCTTGCGCGCCATCAGCACGTCTCGCAGCCCGCCTATGCCGGCGAATTTCGTGCCGTCGGGCAGGACGGCGGAAGCGTCGATCGCCTGTCCCGCGTCCATCCGGCGATAGCCGCCGATCGCGTCGAAATTCTCAAGCGCAAAGCCGAGCGGATCCATCTTCACATGACAGCCGGTGCAGGCCGGGTCGGCGCGGTGCATTTCAAGCTGCTCGCGCGCGGTCAGCAATCGGCCGTCGCGCGTTTCCTTGAGTGCGGGCACGTCGGGCGGCGGCGGCGGTGGCGCGGCGGCCAGCATATTATCGAGAATCCACTTGCCGCGCTTCACCACGGACGTGTGATTGCCATAGGAGGTGACGGTCAGGATGCTCGCCTGCCCCAGCAATCCGCCACGGTTCGAGTCCGCAGGCAGGCTCACCAGCCGCATCGCCGGACCGCTGACGCCGCCGATACCATAATGATCGGCCAGCCGCTGGTTCATGAAGCTGTAATTGGCGGAAATGAAATCCAGCAGGCTGCGGTTGGTACGCAGCACGTAGCTGAAGAACATCGCGGTTTCCTGTCCCATGGCGCTGCGCAGCCGCGCGTCGAACTGCGGAAAAACGCTGATATCTGGCCGCTGCTGATCCAGGTTGCGCAGATACAGCCATTGCCCGGCGAAGTTGGTGGTGAGCGCCTGTGCCTTCGGATCGGCGAGCATCCGCGTCACCTGCGCGTCGAGCACCGCCTCGTCGCGGAGTTGGCCCTTGTCGGCGAGGTCCAGCAATATGTCGTCGGGAATGCTGCTCCAAAGGAAGAAGGACAGGCGCGACGCCAGTTCATAATTGTTGATGGGATGGACGCTGCCGGGCGCGCTACCCTTGGGATCGCCCTCGACCAGGAAGAGAAAGTGCGGCGACACCAGGATCGCTTCCAGCCCGGCCTCGATGCCATGCTCGAAATCGCTCCGCGCCCGCTCGGCAGCATAGAGGCGCATCAGGGGAGCGAGGTCCGCGTCGGTCACCGGCCGGCGATAGGCGCGCCGGGCGAGCGAGCCCAGGATGCGCCGCGCACAGGCCGTCTGCGCCGCCTCGCCCTTCGGATTGCAGAGAAAAATGCGGTCGCGGCTGGGCGTGCGCGCCATCCCTTTCGGCGCGAACGGTCCCGCGACATCGATCTGCAATACGTCGCGCGGATAATTCTGCTGCGCGTATCGGGGCGAAAGCCGATAGGACGGCACCGCCACCGTCTTCACCACCTTGCCGTCGATGGACACGTCCATTGGCAGCATCTGCGGCGCGGCGGTCGGCATCGGCACCTTGTCCAGATCGTTGCGCAGCGTCTGCACGCTTTCCTCGGGCGCAAGCCGCCGGCGGAAGGACAGGCCCACCACGTGCGCGCCCGCCTTCATCGGCACGCGCACGCTCACTTTATCCTCGGGCAGCCTGTCGGTCTCATTATTGGTATTGGCATTCAGCCAGCCGCTGATCTCATATGTGCCATCGTGCCGGGCGTAATAAGTGAAAGCGCCGCCCCCGCGCGAGCCCAGCGGCAGATCGTCGCTCGCCTGCTCATTATAGGCGGGACGGCCGCCATTCATGATCGATCCGTCCTTGGGCAGTTCATAGCTTGTGACGAACGGCTTGCGCGAAGTAAGGCCCGTCGCCATCCGCCCGACCTTGCCGGCCACGGAGATATAGCGATCCATCAGTGTCGGCGAGACGCTCAGGACATCGGCGATATTGTCGAAGCCATAGCCCGAATTGTCCTGCGGCAACTCACGCGACATATCGATCTTCAGCGCCAGCAAGTCCCGGACGGCGTTCGCATATTCGACTCGATTGAGCCGGCGGATGGTCGCGCGGCCCGGGTCGGGATGAGCTGCGGCATAATCGTCCAGCGACTTTTCCAGCCACCAGACGAAGGCGGCGCGCTGGGCGGCATCGGGCTGCGGCTTATTGAGCGGGGGCATCTCGCCAAGGCTCACCCGGCGCAGCACTTTCTCCCATTCCTCGACATGCTTGCCCCATTGCAGATCGGCGGTGCGCAGATCGTCGAGCGACAGGCCGGCGACCCGGTCGTCGTCATTGTGGCATCGCCCGCAATAGTCGCCGATCATGTCGGGCGGGCCATTAGGGCTTGCGGACGCCGGGACGGATGACGCGGTCGGGGCATCCTGCGAATGGGTGACGACCGACGCGCCGAGCGCCAGCGCGGCGAACGCAAGCGCATATCGCGGCCAATATCCGCCAGTCATCGCCGCATACTCCGCCGCCCTGTCGGCACCCGTCACACTCCCTTGTGATAAGCTGGACGGGCAGCGCCGCGATATCCGCAATCCGTCCGTCGGGGCTGGCCTATGAAGGATGCGGCGCAGCGTCCATTGCCGTTATCGCGACGACGCGATGTAAAAATTAGGCGGCAATGCCTCGATCCGGCCGAATAAAGGCAATGTCATGTGCGTAATATGGTGATTGCTGCGCCGCGGCGACACCGCCACAGCGGCTTCGCGGCTTGGGTTCGTTTCGGGGGATGACATGATAGGCTTGACGAGATGGATCGCAGCGCTGCTGCTCACCGCCACCCCGGCGCTGGCAGATACGCCGTCCGTGTCCGACGAAGCACGCACCGCCGCCTATATGGACAGCGTCGCGGCCAGCCCACCGCGCCTGCGCCTCTTTTTGCAAGAGATGCCCAAGGGCGGCGATCTGCATAATCATGCGGGCGGGGCCAATTTCGCCGAGGATTATTTGCGATGGGCGGCGGCGGACGGGCTTTGCCTGATGGCGGACAGCTACAAGCTGGTCGGACCGCCCTGCGAAGGACCCGGCCGCATTCCCGCCGCCGGGCTGGAGCGCGACTATCCGCGCTATGCCGCCGCCATCAACGCTTTCTCCACACGCGGGTTCGAGGCTGGGACGGGCGACCCGACAGTGGCGGGCTATGACCGATTCTTTTCGACGTTCGAGCGGTTCGGCGCGGCCTATTCGCGCCATGTAGGGGAAGCGCTGACGCTTGCCCGGCGGCAGGCGGCCGCCGATCATGTATCCTATCTGGAATTGTCGAGCGGATCGCGCGTCGCTGCCGAGCTGGCGGCAAAGGTTGGCGGCGCGGACGCCGGCGACCTGAACGCGCTTTATACCCGGATCGCCCCGCTCCTGCCCGATGCCGTGCGGCAGGTAACGGCCGATTATGACAGCTATGACGCGGAAATGGCACAGGCCGATGGCTGCGGCGGCACGACACCCGCGCCCCCCTGCGATGTGGCGATGCGTTATCTGTTCACGGCGCTGCGCACCATGCCGCCAGCGCAGGTTTTCGTCCAACTCTCGCTGGCCTTCGCCATGGCCGACACCGACCCGCGCTTCGTCGGCGTCAATATCGCCGCGCCCGAACATGATCCCATCGCGATCCGCGACTATCGGCTGCACATGGCGATGATCGCCTTCCTGAAAGCGCGCTATCCCAAGGTGAAGCTCTCGCTCCACGCCGGCGAACTGTCTTTGGGGCTGGTGCCTTCGCGCGATTTGGCCTTTCACATACAGGATGCCGTGGCAGTGGCCGGGGCCAGCCGCATCGGCCATGGCGTCGACATCAGCTATGAACGCGATGCGCCTGTCCTCCTCAGGCGCATGGCACGAGACAGGGTCGCGGTGGAGATCAACCTGACCAGCAATGCCGTGATCCTGGGGGTGAAAGGCGCGATGCACCCGCTGTCGCTCTATCGCGAGGCAGGCGTGCCGGTGGTGCTGTCGACCGATGACGAAGGCGTATCGCGCAGCGACATGACCAACGAATATCTGCGCGCCGTCACTGAACAGGCACTGGGCTATCGCGACCTGAAACAGATTGCGCGCGACGGCCTCCAATACGCTTTTCTCCAGGGGCCAAGCCTGTGGCGGGACCGCGCGGGCGGCGCCATGGTTGCCGCCTGCGCGTCGCCCGATGCGCCGACCTGCAAAGCCTTCCTCGCGACCAGTCCCAAGGCCGAACGGCAATGGCGACTGGAACGAGAACTGAAGCTTTTCGAAGCCAAAGCGCGCTGATCAAGGGTGGTTTGGCGCACTGGACCCCGGAAGAAAGTCTTGGTTCGATATCGAAGCTTCACAGGAGTGCGTCAGACAAACGCGAACCGCTTCTCCACTGGATGTACCTCGAACTGAAGGACAGGGGCTTAGCTTGCCAGCGACCGCCGCTCTGCGAGGGCGGCCGAGCGTCTTTCCTTATAGGTCTTCCGATCGACGAGGTGGCGTTCCAGTGAGAAGTGGTTGTGAAGGTTGGCTTTGACAGGAGCGAAGTTCTGTAGCGCCTTCATCTGCCTGAAGCGCAGCATCGTCCGCTCTCGTCGCCGGAGGGGGAGGTGGCTGTTCTCTACCCTGTTATTGGCCAAGCGTCCGACCTCCTGCTTGCCGCGATTGCCGAGCTCCATCATCGCCGCGCCATAGGATCGCAGGCCATCGGTGGTGATCGCCTCCAGCGAGCTGTGTCGCTTCAGCGCCTTCTTCATGAAGGCAAGAGCAGCCTTCTTGTCGCGCGTTTTGGTGACATAGCTCTCGCGGATCTCACTTTCGTGATCGACGGCGTGTCAGAGGTACATCATCTCGCCGTTGATCTTGACGTACATCTCGTCGAGGTGCCATCGCCAGCGGCGGAAGCCTATCGAACAGCAGGTCTTCTACATTCCGCCTGTCTACAAATGACCTGTTTGCTTTGACAGCACCGCTGGGGGCTAGACCCCTCGATCAGAATTTGAAGGTGACACCCCCATTGACATGCTGTTGTCCGTTCCGACCGGAAAATTCCACATCACCATTCACGAATATGGATAGCTTCGCCGAGATCACCATATTCAAGCCGCCAGCAGCGTGAGGCAGGGTCTTCTTTCTCTCCACGCCGACGACGGTATAAGCCGTATTCGTGCCAAGAAAGGAACCGGCCGCATCGATGGCATCGCCGTCCAGCTTATGGCGCATGCCGACGGCAACCCATGGGCTCAGACTTTCCTCGCTGGGTGCCTCGAGCTTCAGGTCGGCGCTCAGGAAAGTGGCGTCATATGTCTGCTTGGCGACATTCAGCGCGAAGGCCCCGCCGGATTCGCTTGCGGCGTCGCGCTTGACGCTGACGCGGGTAAGGCCGATCTGCGGCCCCGCCCGCCAGCCGCTGCGGATTGCGAATCCATAGCTCAGCCATCCGTCGATGGTTGTGCTGTGGAGGTCATAATGGCTGCCCGTAGCGCTGCCACCGGCTGGATTGCGTGACGTGTCCACCTTGGCTCGGTCGAAGATCAGCGTCGCCCCGGCCGAAAGGCCGCCGTTCGCGTAGTGAAGGCGGCCGCCGAAGAACAGGCCATCCGCGTCATTGCTCATGGCGGTGCCGCCCAGACGCTGCTTGCTTTCTTCGTTGCCGACAAACAGTGCTGCACCCAGGGTGCTGTTGCCATAGCCCAGGCCGCCGAGATAGCCCGAACTATCCACATCAGCCTGCGCTGTTCCGCGAGCATCCGCATCGAAGGTACGGCCATTGCCATAGGCCTGCCCAAAGGCGAACAGCCCGGCTTCGTCGCCAAGTCTTGCCATTTGCACCGAACGGAGCGCCCCGCTGATAGCCAAGCCATTCTCGATCCCGATCTGAGCCGCCGAGGCATAGGCTTCGGGGCTGAGCGTAGAGAGCGCCGCTTCGTTCCCATAGCCCTCGGCGTCCACCATGCCGGGGAATGCAGAGAGCATGCCGGGCGTCGCCTTGCCGCCCAGCAGGAGCGTGTTGAGATAGTCCTTCGTCCGCTCCACCTGAGCCAACGCCCCGGTCCTCAGCTGGAACAGGCCAGTCAGCTGAATCTCCTTGGCCCCGAAACTCAGCACGCCCGCAACTGTCTCGTCACGCATGATGTTAGTGCCGAAGCTGCCGGTAATGCCGTCGCTGGCGCGAACGATCGTGTAGACGCCCGGCGTCAGCGGCCGGTTGCCGGTGAGGGTCAGCTTGGCGCCATCCTTGATGGCCAGAAATCCATTGATAACCAGCGCGTCGCTGACCGTCGGCGTGAATTCGAACAGAGCATTCGACCCACCGTTCAGCGTCACATTGCCGTTAACGGTCATGGTACCGGGAGAGGCGCCCGGCGCGAGCGTGCCGCTGACGGCGATCGCGCCGTTGACCGTGCCGGCCGAGGCGAAGACCGCGCCCTTCGGTACATCGATCCTTCCCGAAATCACCGAGCCGGCCAAGCCCGTCACGCGGCTGTCTTGTCCGAACAGGATGCTCCCCGTGATCGTGCCGGCATTCACCAACTGGTTCCGGCCGTTGGTCAGGTCCAGCCCGCCGACGATCGTGCCGTTGTTCACCAACGAGTTGGTGCCCCCAGCGAAGGTCACCGCTACCGGCCCAGCCGTCTGCAACGTCTGTCCTGCACCGAGCGTCAGGGTCGCGTCACGCAGAAACAGCGTATCCTCGGTGAACGGTCCATCGGTTTTGACGGTGCCCGATCCGCTGATGAGCTTGCTTTCGAAATTGACGAAGTGCGCAAGCAGCTTCTGGTTGAGCAGGCCGCCGCCCGTTATGTCGATGACGGCCTTGTCAATGCCATCGCCCCCGTCGACAGTGCCTGTTAGCGCACCCCCGATATTGTGCGTCATGCTGTCGTCGCCGGCGCGCAGATAGATGTCGCCATCGATTTTGCCGGCGTTGATCAGGCTGTCGTCTCCATCGCCAAGATCAATCGATCCGATGATGACGCCGGTCGACCGGTTGACGACGGTATCCACCGAATGAAATGTCTGTACCGCGCCAGCCAGGAATTTCTCGGACAGATCCAGCGCGTAGTCGTTCCAGCTGATCACGGTGTCGGCATCGATCATTCCGCCGGCATTGCCGCGGATCGTGCCGGCATTGTCCAGCGATACCTTGTCCGCGAGGACCCCCACCGCCAGCGATCCCGTTGCGAGATATCCTTCAGGCACGGTGGGGGGCGCGTCGCCCTGACCCCAATAGCGCGGGAGGTAGGAGGTCGATCCGCTGGCCGAAATCGTCGCGCCCTGAGCGTTGACGATGCTCACTTCGCTCGCGCCGTCGCCAGGTGCCATGATACCGACCGCAGTCGCGCCGATCAGCTCTTTCGGACCATATCCGTACGGGGGCGGCGAAAATCCCGCGCCATCGTCAGCCGTGATCGTTCTTCTGTTGGTCAGGGTCAGCGTGCTGTTTGGCGGGACGCGCGTGCTTTCTTCCGCTTCCCCGCTGTAGGCACCCACGACGATGCCGGAGGCCGCTGCCCCAGTTCCGACGATCGATCCGTCATTGGTGATGCGGACCGCACGATCCACGTCGGCCCGGACGACAACGGACAGCGCCGTGCCCTGAGGCTGTGCCGTGTCGGCCTGACCGATCCTGCCGCTGTTGGCGATATCCATCGCGACGGCCGCACTGGAGACTGTCGCGCCGAGCACAGAGCCGTTGTTGGTGAAGCTGAGGCTGTCCTGATGGGTCTCGGCCGGGTAGCCGAACTGGTCATAGCCGCCCAGGCGACCGGGTTGATTGACGTAGACAGAGCCGTGGACGACACCGCTGTTCATGACGGTCACCCGTCGCGCGGACAAGGTTGCGGTCAGCTTCCCGTCTATGGTGCCGCTGTTCAGGATCGATGCGTCGTCGGCATTGGGTGTGCTGGGATATTCGAGATTGTAGCGCGGGCCGACCGTCAGCACCGCAGCCGCATAATAGGGGTTGGATGAGGTGATCCGCCCCGAATTGACGAAGCTGAAGCTGCGCGTGTTGGCGGTGACGAGCGCGCCGCCGATGATCTGGCCGCTATTGTCGAAGCTGTTGCGAGCCGATGTGACCGTCGCCATCCGATCGATGGAGACGGCATATCAATCCCCGCCATACGCGTTCTGAGGGACATCGGCCCCTGCGACCGTGCCGCTGTTGCGGAAGCTGAAACCCGTAGGGTCGTTGGCCACGATCTGAATGGCGGGCCGGTACATGTCGGAGCCCATTATGGTGCCCTGATTGTCCAGCGCCCGTGCATAGCCGGCGACGCCGCGCGCCAGAGTAGCACGGTTGACGAATGTCAATGTCGATCCTGCGCCGACGCTGTTGGCGGGATCGGTCGCGCTGCCGAGGGTTATCGACGTCGGGCCGGTGGCGCCGGTCTCGTTCATGACGATATCGTTCACGATGGTTCCGTCGCCGGCCAAGAACAGGGGCCTCGTCTGCGACCGCTCGCCGGTCAGGGTAAGGACCGTGTCCGTGCCATAGGCGGCGAACCCCAGATCCTCGAACCCGGCGGGCGGCATGATGCCTGCATCCAGCGCCACAGTCGTGCTCTTGTCATAGGCGTGGACGAAAGTGTCGATCCCCGCCAGGGTATCGATGGTTCCGGACACGCCGGTGTCGCCGTTCAGTGCAATAACGATGTCGTCATTTTTCGACAGCGTCAGGTTGCCATTCAGCGTGCCGCCGCGATTGATGAAGATGCTCGAACCACTGTCATAGCCATAGCCGTAAGGATCGTAGCGCAAGATCACGTCGCCCTGGATCGTTCCCTCATTGGCGAGGATGCTGCCTGAGCTGAGGGCGATCGCAGGGACGCCGGGGCCACCCGCAATGAGGCCGCCGACCTGATTCCAGACGCGGGACGCATAATAATAGTCCGTGCTGCTTACCGCGTGCCCGGCGCTGCTGCGCAAGATGCCGCTGTTGGAAAGAAAAGCCGGTCCTCCGGAAATAACTATGGCACTGCCTTCGGTTTCGATGCTCCCCGTATTGAGGATGGTGCCCGATCCGTTCACGCCGACCGACAGGGCGCCGCCACCGACCTGCTCGATCACGCCAGCATTTCGAAGGATCGCGTCGGGTGTGAAGGAAGTCCGGATGCCGGTCGACCCGCTCAGTCGGATCACGCCATTGTTTACGACGGTCGTGCCACCGCTGATTGCAGTGCCATAAGGCCCGTAGAGAGAGATGCCCACCCTTACGTCGATCGTGCCATTATTGGTGAAACTGTTGCCTTCACCGACGCCGATGGCGGTGCCGTAGGAGAAAGTGCCCTGCCTGAAGGTGATCGTTCCGTTGTTGGTCATGGCGATGGTGTTGGCCGGCGGCTGGTCAGCACCGTCGAGCGCGATAGCCATAGCGGTCAAGTCGATCAAAGACCTATCCGTGGTGCCGGTCATGTCACCCGTCAGCACGACCTGGCCCGACCCCGCGACGCTGAGACCGACGCCGTTCGATCCGGTCAGCGTGAGCGTCGCGTCGTTCGAAAGCTGGTAGGACAGATCGGAGAAAAAGCCCTTCAGAGCGGGGGCGGTCGTCGTATCTGCATCGACAAAGTACCGGAGCGTTGCAGGACCGATGCCCGTAACCCGGCCCGTCAGACCAGCGAATTCGCCCGGACCATTGTTGACCAGCGAGGTGGCGAACATGTCGTAGCCGGAGCCGAGATAGATGTCGCCATCGACGGTGCTGCCGGACAGCGCGGCGAAGACATTCCCAGACCCACCATAGTAGCGCTGCCCACCCAGATCGACATTGCCCCTGATGATACCGGCATTGATGACCTGGATACCACCACGATACATATCGTCAGCGGGTGTTGACACACCCGCTGCGCCGCCCGTGATCACACCGGTCGACTGGTTGATGACTGTCCCGTTCGAACCGATTTCAAGTCCATGGCCGGCAGACGAGATCGTGCCGCTGTTGACGAATGTGCTTGCTTGCACGCGGACACCGACGGTTACCCCTTCGATCGTACCGCTGTTTGAAGAATCGTCATTGACGATGTCGGCGCCGACACCCTGGCTGGATCTGATAACTCCGCTATTGTCCAGCCCGTACCAAGCGCGAACGGCGGTGGCATCGGCGGTGATGGTGCCGTTGTTGCTGATCCGGGTCGACGTTCCGGCCACACCGCTGCCGCCGATCGCCGTTATCGTGCCGCTATTGTCGAACAGAGACGCGGATCGGAGATTTGCGGCATAGGAGCCTGCGCCGGAAAGATGGGCGACGATTGTCCCCATCTGGGATATGACGAAACCACTGCTGTTATAGTTGTCCTCCAGCAGAGCCGGCCCTTGAGTATCGATCGAGCCGGCCAGGACGAATTCGTTCCGGGTGTTGTAATAGCCGACGTCAGCGCCGCCCAGGGTCAGGGCTTCGGTGGAAAAGAAGCTTTCCGACAAGGTGAGAGTCGAATCCCGGCCAACCCGCAAGCTGACGGTTTCGATCGTGTCGGGCTTGGAAACGGGGCTGTCCAGCACGCTGTCTTTCAGGAAGTTGTACACCAGCATGTCGTTGCCGCCGCCGGCATCGACCCGGCCCGTAACGGTGCCGAACGGCTGGTCCATCCTGTCCACATCACCGATGAAAACGTCGTTGCCGGCACCCAACAGGATATCGCCGTCGATCGTGCCGCCGATATTATCGATGAACGACGCGGCATCGCCGCCGCGGATATTGCCTTGGATCGAGCCGCGATTGGTAAGGTTCAGACTGCCGTCGGAAACGATCGCGTCCTCAGCGCCGGAAATGACGCCATTGTTGTGGACTTCGACCGATTGGGTGACACTGATCGCTGTCTGCGTGGCAACGATGCTGCCGGTATCCTGGTTGGTGATCCACAGGCTTGCACCGCTGATCGCGCGGCCTGTCCCCTCCGCAAAGATGTCGCCTTCATTGGTAATGTTATCGTTCTGTCGGAGGAGAAGCGTATCGGCCGAACCATTCGCGCGGATTACTCCGCGATTCGTAATACTAACCAAGCCGGTATAATATTGGGACGCTGGCTCTTTGGCGAACGCGCTCAGCGCTGCGCCGTCGATCAGGCCTTCGTTGATTAGCGTTCCCACTCGCCCCTGGATCGCGCCGATCGTGCCGGTTGACCGGTTGAGGATCGAGGAGAAGTAGGAGGACCCGTCATCAGCGCCGTGCAGCGCCAATCCTCCGGCAGTGCTGCTGATGACGCCGCCGTTTTCCACTGAGACTGCCGTGCCTCTATAATATGGATAAACGCCAGTGGGAGGGAGCAGGTCTATCCCTGTTGGGCCAGAAATCCTGCCGGTTTCGGAAATGGTGAAAGCCACATTGTCCGAGGAGCCCAAATTTCCATAGGATTGTACCGCGATAGCGCTCGACGTTCCGCCGCCCACGGTGCCGTCCACCTGAATAGCGATCGAAGCGTTCCAGTAGCTGTTATAGGGAAAGGTTACCAGGATACTGCTGGCATCCGGCGCCGAAAGGGTGGCATCCTGCTCGACCAGAACCGTCGAGCCCGCCTGGTTCACAATCAGCTGGGTGGTTTCTTCGCCCGAGCATACGGTTTTTTCGCCGGCCCGCGACGGGTTCGGCGTGCAGGCCGCCTGCGCGACGCCCGGCGCTGCCAGAGTCAAGGCGATGGCCGACGAGATGAATAGCGAAGCGTGGCAGATAGCGCGGCGACGCACCTTGATACCGATTGTCATAGATCCCCCGGAGCCCCCTTGGCTTTCAAATGACTAACCGGTTGGGGCGCTTATGGAAAGAGGGTTGTATTAGGTGTTCAGGCAAACGCGAATCAGTCTCCACAGGATGCACGTGGGCTAAGAAGGCAGGGGCCTAGCTCGCGATCATCTGCCACTCCGCGAGGGCCGCGGAGCGTCGTTCCTTAAAGATCTTTCGATCGACGAGATGGCGTTCCAGTGAGAAGTGGTTGTGAAGGTTGGCGTTGACAGGGGCGAAGTTCTGTAGCGCCTTCATCTGCCTGAAGCGCAGCATCGTCCGCTCTCGTCGCCGGAGGGGAAGGGGCAGATGTCGATGCCGCTCTCGAACAGCAGGTCTTCCACATTCCGCACAACAATGGATAGCGTACATATATCAGCACCACTAGAGCGGATCGACATTTATTGTAGCCAGATCATGGCGGCGGCGAGGTGTATGAAGCCGGTGAAGTGGATGGTTCGGCGTTCATATCGGGTGGCGAAGCGGCGGTAGTGCTTGAGCCTGTTGAAGCATCGCTCGATCTGGTTGCGATGCTTGTAGATGGCGACATCGTGGGGGATTACGGCCTTGCGGCAGCGGTTCGACGGGATCACCGCGATGGCGTCCATATCGGCGATCAGTGCGCGTAAGGCATTGCTGTCGTAGGCTTTATCGGCAAGCACGGCCTCGGCCTGCAGGCCGTTGAGCAAGGCCGGTGCAGTGGTAATGTCGCCGACCTGGCCGGCGGTGACGATAAAGCGCAGCGGCCGGCCGAACGTGTCGGCGAGCATGTGGATCTTGGTGGTCAGCCCGCCTCGGGAACGCCCCAGCGCCTGGTCGCAGGCCCCCCTTTCCCGCTCGCCGCCTGCTGGTGGGCACGAACGATGGTGCTATCGAGCATCAGATACTGATTGTCGCGGTCGGCCACCAGCGAGGCAAACACTCGCTCCCATACCCCGGCATGGCACCAGCGGCTGAACCGCCTGTGCACCGTCTTCCACTTGCCATAGCGTTCCGGAAGATCGCACCAGTGGGCGCCCGACCGTAGCACCCACAAACAACCGTTCACGAACAATCGGTTATCCGATCCCGTCCGGCCACGATCCCCCGCCTTGCCAGGCAGCAACGGCTCGATCCGCTGCCACTGCCCATCGCTCAACTCGTATCGCTTGATGCCCATCACCCGCTCCGTGCCATAACACGGAACCCCATGAATCAGACAGCCTCTCGCTTGGGAATCCTAAATGTCGATCCGCCCTAGGCGAATCATCTCGGGCGACGAGTTGAAATAGTGGAATGGATTGGCTGGCTTCCGGGAGCGTGGCATGGATTCGCTTTACCATCGACCTCCCAATGGCTGGTGTATTTGCTTTGACAGCCTCGCGCCATGCTATCCGAAGGGTGGTCCAAGGTATAATTGCGTGTGTCTGCCTGCCTGTCATGGTGGAGCCAAATCCGCATCAATAGGAGATGGAGCATGCTGCAGCAGGCAATGGAACGATTCGCGGGCAAGACGCTGATCCGCGACAAGTACGACAACTTCATAGGCGGCCGGTGGGTTGCGCCCGTGCGCGGCGAATATTTCGACAATATCTCGCCGGTCACGGGACAGGTGGCGTGCAAGGTCGCGCGCGGTACGGCCGAGGATATCGAACTGGCGCTCGATGCGGCGCATCGGGCGAAGGAAGGCTGGGCGAACCGCTCCGCGACCGAGCGCGCCAATATCCTGAACCGCCTCGCGCAGAAGATGGAGGACAATCTCGACCTGCTCGCGATGGCCGAGACGATCGACAACGGCAAGCCGATCCGTGAAACGACCGCGGCGGATATCCCGCTCGCTATCGACCATTTTCGCTATTTCGCCGCCTGCGTCCGCGCGCAAGAAGGTTCGATCGCGGAGATCGACCATGACACCGTCGCTTATCACTTCCACGAGCCGCTGGGCGTGGTCGGCCAGATCATTCCGTGGAACTTCCCGATCCTGATGGCGGCGTGGAAGCTGGCGCCCGCACTCGCAGCAGGCAACTGCGTGGTGCTGAAACCTGCCGAACAGACCCCGATGTCGATCATGGTCCTGATGGAGCTGATCGGCGACCTGCTGCCCGAAGGCGTGCTGAACGTCGTCAACGGCTTCGGCGTGGAGGCCGGCAAGCCGCTCGCTACCAGCCGGCGCATCTCGAAGATCGCGTTCACCGGCGAAACCTCGACCGGCCGGCTCATCATGCAATATGCAAGCGAAAACCTGATCCCGGTGACGCTGGAGCTGGGTGGCAAGTCGCCTAACATCTTCTTCGCCGACGTCATGGACGCCGACGACGATTATTTCGATAAGTGCCTTGAAGGCTTCGCCATGTTCGCTCTCAACCAAGGGGAGGTCTGCACCTGCCCTAGCCGCGCACTGGTGCAGGAGTCGATCTACGAGAAGTTCATCGAACGCGCCGTCGCGCGCGTACAGAAGATCGTACAGGGGAGCCCGCTCGATCCCTCCACGATGATCGGCGCGCAGGCGTCCAACGACCAGCTGGAGAAGATCCTGTCCTACATCGCCATCGGCCGGGAGGAAGGCGCGAAGGTGCTGACCGGCGGCGGTCGCGCGCAGCTGAGCGGCGAATTGGCGGACGGCTATTATGTCACGCCGACCGTACTGGAGGGACATAACGGTATGCGCATCTTCCAGGAGGAGATTTTCGGCCCTGTCCTTTCTGTCACCACCTTCAAGGATGAGGCGGACGCGCTGCAAATCGCCAACGACACGCTGTACGGCCTCGGCGCGGGCGTCTGGAGCCGCAATGGCAATACCGCCTATCGCATGGGCCGCGCCATCCAGGCGGGACGCGTATGGACCAATTGCTATCACGCCTATCCGGCCCATGCGGCCTTCGGCGGCTACAAGCAATCCGGCATCGGCCGCGAGACCCACAAGATGATGCTCGATCATTATCAGCAGACCAAGAATCTGCTGGTCAGCTACAGCCCGAAGGCGGTCGGCTTCTTCTGACCCATGCCCGATCTCGAAGGCGCGCCATTTCTCGCGCGCCTTCGACGGCGGCAGGCACCGTTGGGGCGCCCGCCGTCTTCCGTCCGGGAGAGACAGGATGGCAGAGATTCCACGGCGAGTGCTTTCGACACCGGAAGCCGATGCGCTCATAACCCGGCTGACGGCGCGCCATGGCCCACTGATGTTTCACCAGTCGGGCGGATGCTGCGACGGGTCAGCGCCGATGTGTTTCCCGCGCGGCGAGTTCAAGGTGGGGGGGCAGGACGTACGGCTGGGGGAAGTCGCGGGCGATGTGCCCGTCTGGATCGGCGCGGCGCAGTTCGCCTATTGGCGCCACACCCAGATTACGATCGACGTCGTGCCGGGCCGTGGCGCAGGAATGTCGCTCGAAAGCCCGGAAGGGGTACGCTTCATGATCCGCTCGCGCCTGTTCACGGATGCCGAGGACGCCCTACTCGCTGCGGCCGGCGATCCGCCTCGCGGGGGATGACAATGCGTTTCGCCGAGCATCCGGACAGGCGCGAGATCGTCTGCGAGATGCACCTGCGGCGTTTCCCTCGGTTCGACCTGCCGGCCCAGGTGATTCAACTCATCCGCGTGCTCGACGAACGGGAGCGCGAGGCCGAGGCGGCCGCCCTGCGTGCCTGCCCGGTTGCGCTCCAGGCGGACGGCACTCGCCATCTGGAGGGTCGCTGGTCCGACGATGTCCGCCTCGCCTGGGAACGGCACAGCGAAGCGAGCACGGTCACGCTGACCTTCACCGGACCGGCGGCCCTGCCCCTGTCATGGCTCCATCCGGCGAGCGATCCGCGTGGCGACGCTATTGCCTGGGTCGAAGCGCTGCCAGGCAGGGTGATACGCGCGACCCATGTCATCATGGCCGAGACCGAGGAGGATTCGCTCGCGTTGATCGGGCAGGCGGCATTCCGCGCTTCTCATCTCGTGTCCTGCCATGTTGCGGGAGGTGCGCGCATATGGAGCGACTTTCGCATCCACGACGGCGGCTATGGCCGGCTGGTGGTGGCGGCCAATACGCTCCCCGCAAGCGATCTCTCCCGCTGTGTCCAGCGGCTGCAGGAACTGGGCAATTATCGCAACATGGCCCTGCTAGGCCTGCCTGTGGCGCGGGCCGGCTGGATCACACTCGACGCGGTAGAGAAACGGCTGGAACAGACCGCGGGGCTGCTGCAGGGCGGCGTGCTGCGCGATGACGATCTGCTAGCTGACCTGTCGGCCCAGACCGCCACTTTGCTGGGGGTTGCGGGCGACTGCGACTTCCGCATGGGTGCCACCGCGGCCTATGCCCGGATCGTCACGGACCGTCTGACCGAGCTTGCCGTACAGCCCATTGCGGGCTTCCCGTCGCTTGCCGACTTTATCGGCCGCCGCTTCCACCCCGCGATGCGCACCTGCGCCGCCTTCTCCGATCGGCTGCGCCTGCTGGGCGATCGCACCGCTCAGTTCACCGCCCTGCTGCGCGCCCGCATCGAAACGCATATCGAGAACCAGAATGGCCGGCTGTTGGCTTCGATGGACCGCAGCGCCAGGATGCAACTGCGCCTGCAGCATCTGGTGGAAGGATTGTCGGCCGTCGCCATCGGCTATTACGCGCTCGGGCTGCTCGGCTATGTGCTCAAAGGCGCAGAGAAGATCGTGCCGCATTTTTCCTCCGCGCTGGCGCTGGGTATCGCGGCGCCGATCACCCTGTTGCTGGCCTATGTGATGATGGGTCGGCTGCGGCGGCGGATCGTTTCCCTGGATGACAAGCCTGCGGCAAAAGAGGCATAAGCAGGGAAAAGTAGCGAGTGAGGGTAGGGGATGACTGTGCTGGCTTCAGCAATAGCCTTCGCATCGAGCCACGCCGACGATCCGGCCCAGGCGATGGAGGACATTGTTGCGTGCTTCGGTGACGAACCGCTGGCGGGAATGCTGCTGTTCTGCTCGCATCGATTCGATCGCGCGACGCTTGCCCGGGCGATCAATCGGCGCAGCGAGGGCATCGTGACCATCGGCTGCACCAGTTCGGGCGAGTTGACCGAGCACGGTTACGATCAGGACAGCATCAGCGTGGTGGGCTTCCCCGCGTCGGGCTTCCATCTGGTGTCGCACTGCTTCGACGACATCGATCATTTCGATCCGGTGGCTGCGCGGCAGACGATCCGGTCGCTCGCAGCGGTGGCGGACCGCGACAGCCGTCATCTCGGCGAACAGGTGAACCATGTCGCGCTGTTCCTGATCGACGGTCTTTCCCACCGCGAAGAATTGCTGGCGATGACCATCCAGGACGGGTTGGGCGACATCCCTCTGATCGGCGGATCGTCAGGCGACGGAATGATGTTCCGGGAAACGGCAATCTTCGAAGGCGGCCGGTTCCACGCCCATGCGGCGGTCGTCGCCATCCTCTCGACGCCGCGGCCGCTACATGTGTTCAAGGCGCAGCATTACCGGCCAAGCGCCGAGAAGATGGTAGTGACTGGCGCCGTCCCGCAGGACAGGATCGTAACGGAAATCGATGCCGAGCCCGCTGCGCAGGAATATCTGCGTCTTGCCGGCCATGCGGGCGAGGCGCTGGGCGTCGAATTCTTCGCCGCCCACCCGCCGATGGTGCGCGCCGGGGGCGACTATCACGTCCGTTCGATCCAGAGCGCCAACGCTGACGGCAGCCTGACCTTCTACTGCGCGATCGACGAAGGCATCGTGCTGGCCGTGGGCGAACCGGTCGACCGTATCGCAGGCATGCAGGCGCTGTTCAAGGATATCGGCAGCAAAGTCGGCCAGATCGACCGCGTTATCGCGTTCGACTGCGTGCTCAACCGCATCGATGCGGAGCAGCGGCAGATCAGCCGCCAAGTGTCGGAGCTTTATGCACGCAATCGCGTCATCGGCTTCAACACCTATGGCGAGCAATATCATGCGCTGCATGTCAACCAGACCTTCAGCGGGCTCGCGATCGGCCGATGAGCGATACGATGCCCCTTGCTACCGCGGCGGATCCCGAGATCGAAGGGCTGCGTGCGGAAGTTCGCAAGTTGCGCAAGATCAATGCCGCCCTGATGGATCGGGTCGAACGGTCGAGCGACATGGCCGGCAATGCCTTTTCAATGTTCGAGACCGCGATTTCGCTGGAATCCATGGTTCGCGACCGGACGATAGCCTTGGAGGACGCGCTCGGCCGGCTGGCGAAGGCCAATGCCGATCTGGCGGAGGCGCATGCGGCGGCCGACGCGAACCGGATGCGTCTGCGCGACGCTATCGATTCGATCAACGAGGGCTTTGTCCTGTTCGATGCGGAGGACAGGCTGGTCCTCTTCAACGAAGCTTATCTGGGCTTTTGGCCCGAAATCGCCGACCAGGTGCATGAAGGAATGCATTTCGATGAGATCGCGCGCCTGGCAGCAATCCATCATCAACCGCGCGGGTCCATCGTCGGTCCTGACCGCTGGGTGTCGGACCGGCTGGCGCGGCACCGCGTGGCGGAGGGCGGTCATGTCCAAGCACTGGCCGACGGTCGCTGGGTGCAGATCAACGAACTGCGGACGAGCGAGGGCGGCATCGTCGGCATCTATACCGACATCACCGAGGTCAAGACGGAAGATGCGCGGGAACGGGCGCGAGAGCTTGCCGAACGCAACATCATGCTTCAGTCTACGCTCGACAATCTGTCCGAAGGCGTGTGCCTGTTCGACGCCGAAGGGCGCCTGGCGGCTTGGAATGATGCCCTGCAGCGGCTGCTTTCTCTTCCGGACGACTGGAGCGAGGGGCTGGGCACCCATGCAGCGGTAATGGACTGGTGCCGCGGGACGCTGGGCATGGAAGATGGCGGTGTCCTCGACTGGCGGGGTGACGGTACGCATGGCGAGCGTCGCCAGCGGCTCGTGCGCTGCGGGGAACGTAGCTTCGAGGTGCGCAGCAACCCCATGGACGGGGGCGGACAGGTGATCGGCTTCACCGACGTCTCCGACATGCTGAGAGCACAGAACGCGCTGCAGGAGACGGCGGAGTCGCTGGAGCGCCGGGTGGCGGAGCGGACTGCCGAGCTGGTCGCGGTCAACCGCCAGCTCGCCGACGAAGTGGCGGAGCGGCGACAGATCGAAGCGCAGCTGCTGGACGCCAAGACGATCGCGGAAAAGGCGAATCTGTCGAAGACCAGCTTTCTCGCCGCGGCCAGCCATGACCTGTTGCAGCCGCTCAATGCAGCGCGGCTGTTCGTCGCGGCGCTGGGCGACCGGCGCCTCGCTTTGCCGACACGGGCGCTGGTCAGCCAGACCTCTACTGCGCTCGATTCGGTCGAGGATCTGCTTGAGGCCCTCCTCGAGATCAGCCGCCTCGATGCTGGTGCCATCCAGCCCGAAATCGCGGACGTCAGGCTCGACCGGATGCTGGAAACGTTACGGGTGGAGTTCGCGCCGGTCGCCCGGTCGGCCGGGCTCGCGCTGGAAATCGAGGCAGAGCCGCTCTGGGTCCGGTCCGATGTGCGGCTGCTGCGCCGTATCCTGCAGAACTTCCTGTCCAACGCGCTGCGCTATACCCGGCAAGGCTCGGTGCGACTGTTCTGCACGGTGCGGGGCGACGGCGTGCGTGTCAGTGTCGCCGATACCGGGCCTGGCATCGCGACCGACAAGCAGGCCCTGATCTTCGAGGAGTTCCGCCGCTTCGACAACCGGCCAGGCGGCAAAGGCCTCGGCCTCGCTATCGTGCGCCGGGCAGGCGACATGCTTGGCCATCCGATCACACTGGAATCGGAGCCTGGCAGGGGGGCGACCTTTTCGATCGACCTGCCGGCGGGCATGCCGACGGTGGAGCAAGCGGATCGGGCGGACGGGATCGGGCGCGACCGCTCGATGCGGGGTCTCTCGGTCCTCGTCATCGATAATGAGCGCACCATTCAGGGCGGAATGCGCACCTTGCTCGAAGGCTGGGGGTGCGCCGTGCGCATCGCCAGCGGTTTCGAGGAGGCGGTCGGGCAATTCGCCGCTGGCGAGCGGCCCGACGTTGTCCTGGTCGATTATCATCTGAATGACGGAGAGACGGGGGACCTCGCCATCGGTCGGCTCAATGCGCATTTTGGCACCCCGGTCCCGGCGATCATGATCTCGGCCGACCGGGGCGAGGCATTGAAGGTTCGCCTCGACGACCGGGCGATCCCGCTGCTCAGCAAGCCAGTGAAGCCTGCGCAACTGCGGGCGCTGCTGCGCACTATGCTGGCCTAAAAATCGGCGGAGCGAACGGCGCCGGTCAGTTCGGCTCGTCGGCTCGGAAATGCACCTGGTTGGCCTTGATGACCGCTTGAGTGCGGCTGAACACGCCCAGCTTCTGCAGGATCGCCGACACATGCGCCTTGATGGTGGTCATGGAGACCCCCAGGTCGTGCGCGATCTGCTTGTTGAGGCGACCGCGCACCAGATGGACGAGCACGGTCCGCTGCTGCGGCGTCAGGCTGTCGATGCGGCGGACGATGTCGTCCTCCTCCGGCGAAGGGCCGGTCGCGTCACCCATGCTTTCCGGCAGGTAGATCTCGCCCGCGACAATGCGATGCAGGGCCTCGACAATGCCGCTGCGCTTAAGCGACTTGGGGATGAAGCCGGCGGCGCCCGCGGCCAACGCTTCCTGCACCACCGTCCGGTCAAACGCGCCCGAAACCATGACCACCGGCAGGATGGGGAAGCGCGCCCGCAGCAGCCTGAGGCCGTCCAGCCGACGCACGTCGGGAATGTTGAGGTCGAGCAGGATCAGGTCGAAATTGTCCTGCTTCTCGAGCACACTCATGGCTTCTTCCAGGCTGGCAGCCTCGAGTATCTCGCAATTGTCGAAGCTGATCGCGATCACGCTGCGCAGGCCGTCCCGCACCAGGGGATGGTCGTCGATGATCAGCACCCGCTCCATGATGGTATCCCCGTCCATATACGGATTCATCTCCTGCCCCCGTACAGGATGATCGGCCAAGCCGGGGGGCGTGGCAAGCCGCATCGTGGCCGCCGGGGTGGCGGAGAAATGCCCTGCGTGATTACCGCGCCCCATGACGATCATGATTCTAGCTCCTCTTATTTCGGCAGCTTGAACACCCAAAGAGCGCCGCCCTGGTTGATGTCCTTGAAGGATTTGGCGACCTCTCCGCCCCACAGCGGCACCGCGCCGCCCCAGCCGGACATGACGGCGACATATTGCTCGCCGTCCTGCTCCCAGGTCACGGGGCTGCCGACGACGCCCGATCCGGTCTGGAACTTCCAGAGTTCCTGTCCGGTCTTCGCGTCGAAGGCCTTGAGGTAGCCTTCGGGTGTGCCGGTGAAGACCAGGTTGCCGCCGGTGGTCAGCACGCCGCCCCATAGCGGCGCCTTGTTCTTATATTCCCACACGATCTTGCCGGTCTTGGGGTCCATCGCGCGCAGGGCGCCGATATGATCCTCCGCAATCGGCTTGATGGTGAAGCCTGCGCCCAGATAGGCGGCTCCCTTCTTGTAGGCGATGCCCTCGTTCCAGATGTCCATGCCCCAGTCGTTGGACGGGATGTAGAACAGGCCGGTGTCGTTGCTGTAGGCCATTGGCATCCAGTTCTTTCCGCCCAGAAAGCTGGGAGAGGCGAAGACCGAACTGCCCTTCGCACCAGCCGCGCCCGGTGCGCCGGGGCGGTTGGCATCGTTATAGTTGGGCCGACCGGTCTTGGGATTGAAGCCGTCGGCCCAGGTCGTCTGCATCACGAACTTGTGGGCGCCCAGGAACTTGCCGTTGGTGCGGTCGAGCACGAAGAAATAGCCGTTGCGATCGGCCTTGGCGCCCAACTTCATCGGCTTGCCGTTGATCGTCGCGTCGAATGGAATGAATTCATTGACCCCGTCAAAGTCCCAGCCGTCGTGCGGTGTGGTCTGGAAATGCCACTTGATGACGCCCGTGTCCGGGTCGATCGCCAGGGTCGAGCTGGTATAGAGATTGTCGCCGGGGCGCAGATGGCTGTTCCACGGCGCGGGATTGCCCGTACCGAAGAAGAGCAGGTTGGTGTCCGGGTCGTAGGTACCGCCGAGCCAGGTCGCGCCGCCACCGGTCTTCCACAGGTCGCCCTGCCAGGTCGCGTTGGTCTTGCCGGTGATGCCATTGTCCTTGCCGTTGAGGGTGCCCATGTGCCCTTCGATCGTGGGACGGCGCCACAGCAACTCGCCGGTCTCCACGTCGCGCGCCTCCACCGCGCCGACGATGCCGAACTCGCCGCCGGAATTGCCGTAAATCACCTTGCCCTTGACGATCATTGGCGCGGCCGTGGCTGAATAGCCCGCCTGATAGTCAGCGATCTGCTTGTTCCAGATCACCTTCCCCGTCAGCCGGTTCAGCGCGACCAGCCGCGCATCTAGCGTCGCGAAGATGATCTTGTCGCCATAGATGGCGGCGCCGCGATTGACGACGTCGCAGCAGGGCATGATGCCGTCGGGCAGGCGGGCGTCATACTGCCACTTTTCCTCGCCCGTGCGCGCGTCGAAGGCGAACAGGCGCGAATAGCTGCCCGTCACGTAAATGGTGCCGTCATAGACGATCGGTTGGGCTTCCTGGCCGCGCTGCTTTTCTCCGCCCAAAGAAGCGGCGAAGGCCGGGACCAGCTTCGCAACATTGCCGGCATTGATCTGGTTCAGGGCACTGAAGCGATGCGCCTGCGGCCCCATGCCGTAGGTCAGCACGTCGCCCGTCGAGGCCGCGTCGTTCATCAGGTCGGCGTCGGTCGGCCCCTCGGCCAGCAGCGGCGCGGCAGCCACTGCCAACGCCATCGCCGCAGCGCCCGACAGCGCGCGGATCACACGTCCCTTCATAACCATCCTCCCTTGTTACAAGAGCGCGGATTGGCGCCCCCCGTTTTGGCTAGATTATGGGCTGGAGATCGGGCGGCAATTGGACCTTGGGTCGCCGTGCCGCCGCCTTTTTCAGCCCATCGCGAGCGCTGGCTTCCAGGTGACGCCGTAGGGTGCGAACAGTGCCTTCATCCCGCCATCGGCCGCCATGTCCGTGACGATCTCCTCCACCGCGTCGCCGAGCGTGCGGCTGTTCTCCCTGACCGCCATGCCGATGTCCCATCCCGGGGAGGTAAAGGCAGGCAGCGGCGCTTTGCGCAACGCGATCGGGGGCGACCCCGCGCGATGCAATCCCTCCTCGATCTGGGCGCGGCTGGCGAGCACGGCATCGGCCTTGCCGTCGCTCACAGCCTGCACGGCATCCGATCCGGTCGGATAATGGGCCACGTCCTTTGCCAGCAGTCCGCCGAACGATCCGACCAGGTAGAAATCGGGAATGCTGTCCAGCTCGACCGCCAGCCGCCGCCCACGCCACTGGGTCGGCACGGCGTCCAGGTCCACGCCGCCTGTGCCGGCGAAGCCGAAACTCTCCCGGTAATAGGGCGCGACGATCGCGACCTGGTCGTTCCGCGCCGCGAAGCCGCGGTCGAACGGGATGTGGAGCATCAGGTCGCCGGGCGTGAAGCCGAGAAGGCCGCCCTTCCACACGCCATTGCGCAGGTCGTCGTCCACGCTCTCGTCGGCGGTTAGTTGCGCGATGTCCGTCCGCACGCCTAGCTTCGCGGCTATGGCGTTGGCCAGGTCGACATCCAGTCCGACCAGCTTGCCGTCCTCTTCCCACGACCAGGGCCGGTTGTCCCGGTACACCACGACCCGCAGGACACCCAGCGCCTTGACTCGGGCGAGCGGTGCCGCCTCGCCCTTGCCGGGCAGCAGGCCCAGCGCGAGCGCCGCGCCTGTTCCCCTGATCAGCCCCCGCCGGCTGAACATGGCTTCAGCCCTCGTGCTTGGTTTCGAGCCAGGACCGAATGGCCCACCCGGTCTTCTGGCCCAGAACGTCGCCGAAGGGGGGCATGTAGACCTTGCCGTCATGGCTGGACCCGTGGCGGAAGCGCTGCATGAACCATTGGTCGCCCGACTCGCCCAGTTCGAGATAGCGCAGATCCGGCGCGATGCCGCCCGATTCGGCATCCAGGCCGTGGCACCGCGCGCAATTCTGGCCATAGGCGGACTGGCCGATCTCGATGGCCTTGCCGTTGCCGCTATAGGGGTTCTTCTCCAGCCAGTCCGCGCCGATTTCCGGCAATGCGGAGGTGTCCACCGGCTGGGGCGTCACGTCGCCATGCGCCTGGAGCGCGGTAGCAGTGGCGGCGGCTAGAATGATCCCGGCTCCCAGGAGCGCGAAGCGACCCATCTGCATCTGTGTATCCTCACCTTGAACGCAGCAATTTCCTGCTTTTGCCGACCTTAGGCGCGAGGAAGCGCCCGCCCCATTGGCCATTGGTCCAATGCCGCGCGCCAAGGCACCGGATTAGACCCTTGGAACAAGGCGTATGCGCCGCGAAGGACGGGAGGATGTGGATGAGGCTGGGAACGATGGCGGGAGCGGCAATGGGGCTTGCGCTCTGCACCTGTGGGCCGGCGGCGGCGGAGACGCTCTATGTCTCCAACGAACGGGGCGACAGCATCACTGTCATCGACGCCGGGGCGATGAAGGTCGTTGCCACCTGGCCCGTCGGCGGACGGCCGCGGGGCATCACCGTGTCGAAGGATGGCCGCTTCATATATGTCTGTGCCAGCGCCGACCACGCGGTGCAGGTGATCGACCGCGCGACAGGGAAGGTCGTTGCCGACCTGCCCTCGGGCCAAGACCCGGAGCAGTTCTTCCTTTCGCGCGACGGCGGCATGCTGTTCATCGCCAATGAGGATAATGCAGCGCTAACCGCCGTCGACCTCTCCACGCGCACTGTGGCGTTTCAGGTAGATGTCGGGGGCGAGCCGGAAGGGGTGGCGCAGAGCCCGGATGGCCACTGGGTGGCCGTCACATCGGAGGAGGACAATGTCGTCAACTGGATCGATCTTGGCACGCGCGCCATGGTTGGGGAGACGCCGACGGACCTGCGTCCGCGCCATGTCGAGTTCACCGCAGACGGCACCGCCTTGTGGATCGCCGCGGAGGTCGGCGGCACGGTGCAAATTGCCGACGCTGCGACGCGAAAGGTCACGGACACGCTGACCTTCTCCATTCCCGGCGTGGCAGCGCACCGCATTCTGCCCTGCGGCATCCGCTTCACGCCCGACGGCAGCACCGCCGTGGTCGCGCTCGGCCGGGCGGATCACGTCGCGCTGGTGGACGTCGCCACCCGCAAGGTGCGCGCCTATGTGCCGGTGGGCAGGCGGGTCTGGCATATGGCGATCAGCGCGGACGGCACGCGGGCCTACACCGCCGACGGCCTTTCGAACCAGGTGTCGGTCATCGACCTAGCCGCCGCGCGGGTGGTCGGAACCGTCCCCACCGGCGGCGCGCCTTGGGGCATCGCCCTCCTCCCCTGAAACGCACGCGGATAGTCCTTAGGAAGGAGAACCAAAGTTCAATTTCACGGGCGGACCCCCGGGCGCACCCTGACGACGGGCCACAAAGGCCGACAGACAGAGGGAGGATGGCATGAAAAAGGGGGCGCTCCTGCGCGGAGCAGCGATGGCATTGACGCTGGCGGTCATGGCAACGCCGGCCATGGCAGGCACTACGACCGATCTGCTGAAGCGGCTGCATGAAAAGGGCATTCTGTCCGACGAGGAATATGCGGAACTGCTGAAGAGCGAGAGCAGTCCCGCCGCGCAGGCGCCTGCCGCTGCCGCCTCCTCACCGGATGACAAGCCGGTGGTTCGCATTGCCGGCAGCGGCGTCGGGCTTCAGGTCGGCGACGTGACGCTGAAGTTTTCCGGGTCGGTCAATGGTTTCTACGTCCATGACGATGGCGAGGCGCCCAGCGCCACCAACAGCGTGGTCGGCGGCGTCGCGACGGTCGGGGGTGACAGTTCCGCTGTGCGCAACGGCCTGCTGCCCGGCTTCCTGAAGGTTGAGGCGACCACCAACCAGGGCGGATGGGACGTGGGCGCGCATTTCGGCATGTACCCTGGTATCAACTCGGTCAGCTATACGGGCGGCGGCGCCAACAGCCCGGGCAATCCGCGCGCGCTACAGACCAGCGGCATCGACTTCCGCCAGACCTATCTCACCTTCGGCCGGCCCGGCTTCGGCGAGGTGAAGATCGGCCGCGACATCGGCCTGTTCCAGTCGGAATCGATTCTGAACGACATCACGCTGCTCTCGTCGGGCACCCCTGCTGGCAATGTGGCGCCGTCCAACACGACGCTCGGCCGCATCGGCGTGGGCTATATCTATACCGACTTCCAGCCGCAGATCACCTACACGTCGCCCAGTTTCGGCGGCCTGACCGTCAGCATCGGCGTCTTCGAGCCGCTTTCGTCGACGACCGGCCCTTCGGAAACCAACAAGCAGCCTGGCTTCCAGGCAAAGATCGTCTACGACCGCAGCTTCGGAGGTGTAGCGACCCGCCTGTGGCTGTCGGGCCTGACTCAGAAGCATAATGTCGATGCGGGGCCGGACTATACTGGCGCGGGCTGGGATGCGGGCGCCAGGATCGGCTTCGGTCCGGTGACGCTGGTGGGCACCTATTACGACGCCTCGGGCCTCGGTACGACTGGCCTCAACGTCTTCGACACCGACGGGCTCGGCAACAAGCGCGACAGTCACGGCTTTTATCTTCAGGGCCTTGCCACCTTCGGCAAGGTCTCCGTCGGTGGCAGCTATGGCGAGAGCAATCTGGACTATGCCAATGCAGCCGATGCGCTCGCCAACCCGACGCTGGTGGACCGCAATTCGAGCTGGGTCGGTCAGCTCCGTTATGGCCTGACGAGCTGGGTCACGCTGATCGGCGAATATGTCCACACCCGTTCGGAAGCGCATAATGGAAACTGGGCGAGTTCCGATGCTTTGGCGATCGGGGGTATCCTTTTCTTCTGATCTTTCACCAGGAGCAGCTCTGGCAGGAAGGAGCCGCATTCTATCAGGATACAGCTCCTTCGGCTTTCGGTTCGGGGAGAAAGGCGTTAGGGGGGGGGCGCATGAAGGGGATAACGCTATCATTTGTCGCGCTGGCATGGCCGGCACTGGCTCACGCGCAGGCTCCGGCCGGGGAGGGGGGGGCGCAGGCGCCGATCATTGTCACCGGCGCGGGTTTGCCTCTGCCGCCCGGGACACCAGCCTATGGATCGGTGGTGATCGACCGCCAGCGGCTGGAGGATAGTGCGTCGGGGCGGATCGAAAGCGTGCTGGGCGATGTCGCCGGCTTCCAGCAGTTCCGCCGCTCCGACAGCCGCTCGGCAAACCCCTCGGCGCAGGGCGCCACGTTGCGCGCGCTGGGCGGCAATGCATCGAGCCGCACGCTGGTGCTACTCGACGGCGTGCCGATGGCCGATCCCTTCTTTGGCTACATCCCTTTCTCCGCGCTGGTGCCGGATCGCCTCTCCGTCGTGCGGGTGACGCGCGGCGGCGGGGTCGGCGCCTTCGGGGCGGGCGCCGTCGCCGGCACGATCGAACTGGCGAGCGCTACGAAGGACCAGTTGCCGCTCTTCTCCGGCAGCGCCTTCTACGGCAGCCGCGATGCGACCGAACTGTCCGCCAGCCTGTCGCCCGATCTGGGTGGTGGCCTCGTCTCGCTCTCCGGGCGGTGGGATCGGGGAGATGGCTTCCAGACCACACCCAAGGACCAGCGCGTCGCCGCCACCGTGCCTGCCGCCTATGACGGCTGGTCCACCAACCTGCGCGCCGTCGCGCCGCTTTCCGCCACGTCCGAACTGCAGTTCCGCGCCACCCTGTTCGAGGATCACCGCACGCTGCGCTTCCGCGGCGCCGATTCGACCAGCGAAGGCCAGGATGCCTCGATCCGCTACATCTCGCGCGGCCCATGGCAGGTGGATGCGCTCGCCTATGTCCAGGCGCGCAACTTCTCCAACATCGTCATCTCTTCCAGCAGCTTCCGCAAGTCGCTCGACCAGCGCAACACGCCCTCCACCGGCATCGGCGGCAAGCTGGAGCTGCGCCCGCCGGTGGGCGCTGACCATGTGCTGCGGCTGGGCGTCGATAGCCGCTATGCCAGCGGCGACATGTTCGAGGACGCCTATAACGCCAACGTCGCCGCCAATCCGCGCACCTTCCTGCGCCATGCCGGGGGCGAGCAGCTGACCGTCGGCGCCTTTGCCGAGGACGACTGGACGATCGGCCGGCTGATCCTGACCGGCGGCGTGCGCGCCGACCGCTGGAGCATCCGCAACGGCTTCTTCCGGGAGGCGAGCGCCACCGGCGGCGCTGCCACCGGCACCGATTTCGCCGACCGGTCCGACTGGCAATTCTCCGGCCGGGCGGGGGCAGTCTTTCATGCGAGCGATGCGGTCGCGTTGCGGGCGGCAGGCTATACCGGCTTCCGCCTGCCAACGCTCAACGAGCTCTATCGGCCCTTCGTCGTCTTTCCGATCACCACCCGCGCCAATGCCGCGCTGACGCCCGAAAAGCTCAAGGGCGTCGAGGCGGGCATCGACCTGACACCAGTGACAGGCGTTACGCTGTCGGCCACCGCCTTCTACAACCGCCTGGACGATGCCATCGCCAATGTGACGCTGAGCCCGACGGTGCGCCAGCGGCGCAATGTCAACGCCATCGTGGCCAAGGGCGTGGAGCTGACGGCCGCCGGCCATGCCGGGGACTTCGCCCTGTCGGCCAGCTATGCCTATAGCCACAGCACGGTCGATGCGCCGGGCAATGCCTTCGACGGCTTCACCCCCGCCCAGAGCCCGCGCCATTCGGCCAGCGCGACGCTCGCCTGGGAACCGGCGCAGGGGCCCCAGCTTTCCGCGACGCTGCGCTACGTCGCCAGGCAATATGAGGACGACCTCCAGTCGGACGTGCTGCCCGACGCGCTGACCGTGGACGCCATCGCCCGCCTGCCGCTGGTCCAGGGCGTCACCCTCGTCGCAAGGGGCGAGAATCTGTTCGACGAGGAGGTTGTCACCCGCAATGCCGGCGGCTCCATGGACCTCGGAACGCCCAGAACACTCTGGATCGGCGTAAAGGTCACCGGCTGACGCCCCGACCGAAGGTATAATGGAGCGAGCGGCCAGGCCGTCCATAGTCCTCCTCGAAAGAAAAAGGACGGGAGGCGGATGTGGGGCGGAAGGGATTGCTGGGCGGAGCCGTATTGCTGTGCACGGTCCAAGCCAATGCCCAGCCGCCGGCGGAGGATGTGGAGCGCCAGCCGATCATCGTTACGGCGCCGGGAGGCGCGGTGGATCGCGACGATGCGCTGGCGGTTTCCGGCGCGGATATTGCCAGTGCCGGTACGCCGGACCTGCTCGGCGCGCTGACGCGCTCGATCGCGGGCGTCACGCTGCAGGATGCGCAGGGCAACCCCTGGCAACCCAATCTCGTCTATCGGGGATTTGTCGCTTCGCCCCTGCAGGGGCAGGCGCAGGGTTTGGCCGTCTATCTCGATGGCGCGCGCTTCAACCAGCCCTTCGGCGATACGGTGGCCTTCGACCTGTTACCCGAAGCGGCCATCCGTAAGGTCAGCCTGCTCGATGCTAGTCCTGTCTATGGTCTCAACGCGCTGGGCGGGGCGATGCTCATCGAAACTCGCACTGGGGGGAGCGATCCGGGGCTGGAGGCAAGCCTGACGGGGGGGCGCTTCGGCTATCGCGAGGCAAGCGTCGCAGGCGGCTTCGCAAAGGGCGACGCCAATGCCTTCGCGGCCTTTCAATATGGCCACGATGACGGCTGGCGCGCCTTCTCCTCCTCGACCCTCTATAATGGCTATGCCGATTTGGGCTTCGATGCGGCGGGCGGCGGGCTGCACATGAAGCTCGTCGGCGCGGATACCGACCTGACCGGCAACGGCGTCGCGCCGGTCGAGTTGCTGGCGGCGGACCGGCGTGCCGTCTTCACCTGGCCGGACAACAGTCGCGCGCGCTATGGCCGGGTCAGCCTGCATCCCTGGCTCGCGCTGGCGGATCGCACACGGCTGGAAGGGACGCTCTATGCCCAACGCCTCACCCTGCGCAGCGTCAATGGGGACGCCGCCGATATCGAAGGGTGCGAGGAGGAGGATGCCAAAGGACTACTGTGCCTCGAGACCGTCGGGGGCGACGATGGGGAGGAGGCTCAGGCCCTCCTCATGGGCACAGGCGGCGATCCGATCTCGGACATGCTAGGCGGTGAAGGCTATGGCGTGCTGAACCGCGGCCGCACGCGCACCGATGCGATGGGGGCGCTGTTCCAGATCGTGGATGAGCGGCCCCTGCCGGCGGGCGACAATCATTTCGCTTTGGGGGTGAGCTACGACAGCAGCCGCACCCGCTTCGATACGTCGGTCGAACTGGGGGCACTGACCGAAACGCGCAGCGTCGCGGGATTGGGCGCCTTCATCGCCCAGCCGGACGGCGCCATCGCCCCGGTGAGCCTGGTTGCCCGCACCGAGTATTGGGGGGTTTTCATGCAGGACCGATTGCCGATCGCGTCCGGCCTCTCGGCCGAGATCGGGCTGCGCTACAATCATGCCCATATCGTGCTGCAGGACCGGATCGGCACGGCGCTCAACGGGCGGCACAGCTTCCGGCGGCTCAATCCGGGCATCGAACTGGACTATGCGACGGGCGGTGGGCTCACGCTGCGCGCCGGCTATGCCGAGAGCAACCGGGCGCCGACGCCTGCCGAGCTTTCCTGCGCCGACGAGGAGGCGCCCTGCAGCCTCGCCAATTTCTTCATCGCCGACCCGCCGCTGAAGCAGGTCGTCGCGAAAAGCTGGGAAACCGGCGCCGGCTGGCGGGGGAGCGCCGGAGGTTTCCAGATCGAGGGGCTGTTGTCCGCCTACCGCACGCGGAATCGCAACGACATCCAGTTCGTCGCGTCCGACGTTCGCGGCCGTGCCTTCTTCCAGAATATCGGCAGCACGCAGCGGCAGGGCGTAGAGCTGAGTCTCAAGGCGTCGCGGGGCGGCTTCACCGCCGGGGCGAGTTATGCCTTCACCGACGCGACCTACCGCAGTCCCCTGAGTCTTTCCAGCCCCGCCAACCCGCAGGCGGACCAGGACGGGGAGATTGCAGTGCAACGGGGTGACCGCCTGCCCGGCATTCCCAGCCACAGCGCGACGCTGACCCTGGACTTTGCGGGGAAGGGCTGGTCGGTTGGCGGCGACATGATCGCACGCTCGGGCCAATATCTGCTCGGCGACGAGGGCAACGACAATGGTAGGCTGGGCGGCTACCTCACCGTCAACCTGCGGGGTTCGATCGCGATGGTGCCGGGCGTCAGCCTGTTCGCCGAACTGCGCAACGCCTTCGATCGGCGTTATGCGACCTTCGGAACCTTCAGCGAGGTCGATGAGATCGAGCTTGAGGAAGCGCCGGGCGCTTCCGACCCGCGCGCCTATGGCCCCGGCGCGCCGCGGCGCTGGTATGCCGGCGTCCGGGCCCGCTTCTGACCTATTCCTGGCGGGGCCGGTCGATCCGGGGTAGCAGTCTCGCCTCCAGCGCGGGGTAGAGATGCGACACGCTGCGCTGCAATTCGTAGCGCGCGACCGCCATGGTGGAGAAACGGTCGGGGATGGCGATTCGGCCTGCCTCCACCATGTCGAGCCCCGCCTTCACGGCGTCGGTCAGCGCCTGTTCCAGCCAGTCGATCCAGTCCCGCGTCTGGACAATCGCCTCCACTCCTCCGGGATCGAGGGGGCCATGGCCGGGCAGGACGCAGCGATGCGGTTCCGCCTTCAGCCGGTCAAGGCTCGCCCGCCACCGGTCAAGGTCGGCGGTCGGCGTGCTGGGCGCCCGGTCGTGGAAGACGAGGTCGCCGCCGATCAGCACCCCCGTCGCCTCGTCCACGATGGCCAGATCCGCCCCGCTATGCCCTGACAGCGCCAGCAGGCGCAGGCGCCGACCGCCGAAATCCTCCATCTCCGTTGTGACCTGCCGACCGGGCAGTACCAGCTCTGTCCCCCGCATCCAGTCTTCGAGGATCCGATACATGGCATCGGAATAGCCAGCGCCTTCCCGCGCGAGCGCGGCCGTGGTCCCGGGCAGCGCCGCCACCATGGCGGGTTCGAAGGCCGCAATCCCCAGTCCATGGTCGGGATGCAGATGCGTCACATAGACGCGGACCACCGGTGTCCCCGTCAGCCGCTCGGCCGCAGCACGGAGCGAGCGGGCATAGCGGATCGACGGCCCGCAGTCGCACAGTACCGTTCCCGCCGGGGTGGCGATGATCGCGATATTGGCGATGGCGCCGCCATTGCCTGGCGCGATCGGTTCGTTCGCGCCGCGCACCATCCAGATGCCATCGGCAACGGCGATGGGTTCGATGCGATAGGCGTCCGCCGCGCGGGCTTGGGAAGCGCTCAGCGTGGCCATGCCTGCCAGCACCGCACGGCGCGAAAGCCGCATCATGGCGCGGGCGGGGCCGGCAACGGCGATTGCCGCGCCACTTCCACCTGCGCGCGATAGTCGCGGCCGTTGGTGTCGCGCGCTTCGATGCCTATCCGCTCGCCGGCACCGATCCGCGGCATCAGGGTGAGGGCTGGATCCTCCGCGACGGATGCCCAGATCGCCATCTCGGCAAGCGGCCGGCCGTCCGCGCCTCTCACGTCGATCTCCTCGAGATGATAGGCCGCAATATTCTCGACCAGGCCAGTGTCCATTGGATGGCGGAAGGACAGGCGCAGCCGGCTGTCGCCGCCGGGAAGCGGCCAGGCCTCCCCCCGGATCTCGCCCAGATGGTCCGCCCAGTCGCCCTTGACGCGGCTGACCGGCGGAGTCGAGCAGCCGCCGCCCGCCGCGTCCACCCAGCCTCCCCAGACCAGCCATTCGCCGCTGTCGATCTGCACCGCGCCGCGTACCGGAGTCCGCTGATCGAGCTTGATGCGCGTCGCGACATAGGCCGCTGCCGCGACCGGGCGGTAATCGATGGCGACAGGGATCGGATTGAGGTCGGCGAACAGGATCATGCGCCGAACGCCGGGAATCGTCCGCGCGTCGATCACCACGGGAAAGGCGCGCTGATTTTCCGCGATTATAGGGAAGTCCACCTTCACCCGTGGATCGAAGCGGACGGGATCGTCGCCGAACAACGTCCTGGCATGAGCGGTCCACATGGGCGAACCGAGCGGGTCGACGACCGGGCCGGCGCGGACCGGCACTGCCGCCGCCAGCGCCAGCAACAGCGCGACATGGCGTTTCACATCCTTCTCCCTTGGTCGGGACTCTATCCGCCTGCGTGACCCGCTACCATTGCACCTTGGGCCATGAGAAAGGATGGATCGATGCTACGGTGGGACTGGATAGCCGTAGCCATGCTGCTTGCCAGTCCGGACATCGCATATGGGCAGGATGCGCTGTTCGACGCGGCCGGCTATCGCATCACCCGCTACCGTGCGCCCACGCGCCGTCCGCCCGAGGGCGTGACGCGGATCGCGCCTGCCGCCGCTGCGCTGCTCCGCCCTGACGTGGACGCGCTGTTCCTCGACGTGCTGCCCGCCGAGGGCGGACATCGACAGGCGGACGGCCGCTGGCGGCTTGCCGCGCCGCATGAGAGCATAGAAGGCGCCCGCTGGTTTCCCGAAGGCGGACAGGGCGCCATCGCCTCCGATGCCGAACGGCGCTTCATCCGGGCAATGGCCCGGCTGACGCGCGGCCGGCGCGAATGGCCGGTCGTCGTCTTCTGCCGCGCCGATTGCTGGCTCAGCTGGAACGCCGCGCGGCGGTTGCACGCGCTCGGCTACCGGCGGGTCTGGTGGCTGGCCGAAGGAACCGACGGCTGGCGTGACATGGGCCTTCCGCTGGTGCCGGTCGCCCCGGAAGGCGGGCTGGCACTCTAGGACCAAAGGCCAATTGCCGGTCGCGAGGCTGAGGGAGCATCTCTCCGGTCAACCCGGTGCATCGCACCGTACGAGCCCATGGAGAGAGCCTTGATTCATCGCCCCATGCCACGCCTGGCCGCAGCGGCCCTGCCTTTTTCGGCGCTGTTCCTCTCGGTGCAGCCTGCGGGCGCGCGGGACATTATCGTCCATATGAAGAACCAGGGCGCGGAAGGCGCCATGGTGTTCGAACCGGCCTTCGTAAAGGCCGCGCCGGGCGACGTCATCCACTTCAAGCCGTCCGATCCCAGCCACAACGCCGAAACCCTCCCGACCATGCTCCCTGCGGGCGCCACGCCGATGAAGGGGGCCATGAACAAGGAGGTGTCGATGAAGGTCACCAAGCCCGGCCTCTACGGCATCAAGTGCATGCCGCATTATTCGATGGGGATGGTGGGGCTGGTGCAGGTGGGCAAGCCCTCCGCCGGAGAGATCGCGGCGGCAAGGGCGGTGAAGTTGCCCCCGTTTGCCGCCAAGCGCATGTCCTCCTATCTTGACAAGGTGAAATAGGACGGGCTGGACGATCTCCCTCCCTCGCCGCTTCCGTCGAGGACGATTACTACCCGGTTCCGGCGGGATGGGCAGATGGAGCGCTGCTGGACGGGGCGGGGCGCGCGGCGGATTTCGGCGTGCGGTGGTTCGCCGACGGCCGGCTGAACGTCAGCGCCAACTGCATCGACCGGCATCTGGCCGAACGCGCCGACCAGGTCGCGATCCTGTGGGAACCCGATTCCCCCGACAGGAGCCTTGGCGGTGCCGTCAGTCTAACGCGAAATCGTCCATCGGATGCACTTCGGGTGGGGAAGGGCAGGGGCCTCGCTCGCGACCGACCGCCACTCCGCGAGGGCCGCGGAGCGTCGTTCCTTGTAGGTCTTTCGATCGACGAGATGGCGTTCCAGTGAGACGTGGTTGTGGAGATTGGCATGAACAGAGGAGAACTTCTGTAGCGCCGCGCTCGAACAGCAGATCCTCCACATTCCGCAGCGACAGCGGGTAGCGGACATACATCAGCACACTGAGGCGGATCACCTCAGGCGACGAGTTGAAGTAGCGGAATGGGCTGCGGGAGGGACGGCTCATGCCGCCTGTCTACGTGCCGCCAATATACCTTGACAGCGCCGGCCAGCCGCTTGTCGTCTGACGAAGCCTTGAATCGCGCAGGATGGTGGTGAACCTCGTCAGCGCAGTCATCGCGTCACCCTCGCGCTGGGCGTCGTCGGCAGTGTTCGGAGATCCCGTTATTCTGCGTCATACATAGCAACAGAGATTATGAGCACCTCGAGGCATCCGGAAAGCGACCTTGACGTCGCCTCCCTCGCTCTGCGCTACAAACGCGCTGTGCATGCCTTCTTTTTGCGCCGCGTGACTGACCGCGCCGAAGCTGATGACTTGACGCAGGATGTCTTCGCCGCGCTCGCGCGCCGCGCCCAGGGTGAGGTGGTTGAAAATGTCGGAGGCTATGTCTTCCAGGTGGCAATGAACCTGTTGCGTGATCGAGCCCGACGGGAGCGGGTGCAGCCGGACATCGAGAGCGAAGGCTTCGCCGATCCCTTTGGACGACTGGTCGATGATGTTTCACCTGAACAGCATGCGATCGGCCGCGACAGTTATCGGCGCTTCATTCAGGCGCTGGAGACTTTGCCGGAACGACCGCGCATGGTGTTCATACTCAACCGCTTCGAGGAAATGAGCGGACGGGAGATCGCCGCGTTGCTCGGCCTGTCGCAGCGCCAGATCGAGAAGGACATCAGCCGTGTGCTTACCCTGCTGCGGGAACAGCTGCCATGATCGCGCGCCGCGACCAGCCCCCCCCTGACCCTCCACAGGAGGCGGCGATCTGGTGGGCGACGTGCCGCCAGCTTGATCCAGACTGGTTCGCCGCCGACGAGAGGTTTGAGGTCTGGCTCGATGATCCAGCCAATAGCGAGGCTTGGCACGCGATCGATAGGCGTATCGAACAGGTGGGTGCTTTCGCAACCATGCCGGAAGTGCGCGAGATGCGCCGCGCCGCGCTCGAACTCGCGCGTGTCCGCAAGCGTTCGATAGGACCGCGCTGGGCATTGGGAACAGCACTGGCCGCCAGCGTGCTGGCTGCCATCGGGCTGGGCAGCCTGACCCTTTCCCCCAGGGCGGTGCCAGACATCGCGACCGTGGATAATGTTCAGCGTTTCGCGACCGCGATCGGGCAGCGGCGTGATATCCTGCTCGACGATGGATCGAAGGTGACGCTCAACACCGACTCGCTTGTCGAAGTACGTTATTCGGCCGATCGCCGCGACGTGCGCCTGTTGCAGGGGGAGGCGATGTTCCATGTCGCGAAAAATACAGCCCGACCGTTCATCGTTTCGGCACAAAGCCGGCAGGTTACGGCGCTGGGCACTGCCTTCGACGTGCGTATCCGGCAAGACGGGCATATCCAGGTCCTGCTGGTCGAAGGAAAGGTGCGGGTCGAGCCGGTACGCCATAACGGTTTGGGGCGGATCATCCCGGCGCTCGATCGCACCGAGCTATCACCCGGGCAGCAGCTCATTGCCGAAGGCCAAGGTGAAGTCGAGGTCGTTGCGGCAGACGTGGAGCGCGAGACCGCATGGAACCGCGGCGCCCTGATCTTCCGCGGCGACAGCCTGGGCGATGCAGTGGAGGAAGTGAACCGCTACTCCGCTATGCCGTTGATGGTCGATGACCCCACGATCGCGCGGCTAAAGGTCAGCGGCATTTTCCCGACGGCTAACCAAGCCGATTTCGTCGCGGCGTTGGAAGCACTCTATCCGGTTCGCGCGCACAAGGAAGAGGGTGGCACGATCCGCCTCACGTGGCGCGAGCGCCTTGATAGACAGCCAGACTGATAATTATTTTCGTCCGGCGTTCGGACCCCCAGACCGGCTGCGTCTTAGTCAGCATAGGCACAAATAAATGCGCCGCTGACATTGGGGGTGAGGATGCACTATCGGGCTCGCGGCCGGATTCTGGCTATGATGCTTGCTGGCATGACATTGGGAGCTTTCCCAAATTTACCGATGGCAGCGGCCGCAGTGCCAGAGCGCCGCTCATACGACATTCCCGCGCAGAACATGGCGCAGGCGCTGGAGGCATTCGGTCGGCAGAGCGGTAAAGCAGTGCTGTTCGATCCTACCCGAATGGTGGGTGTCCGTTCCCAGCCGGTGCGCGGCAGCCTATCGATCGACGAGGCCCTGCGCCTGCTGCTTGCCGGATCAGGCCTGGCGGCAAGAAGGGCCAATGCCAATGCCTATGTTGTCGATGTCCCCAGCGGAGCGCGGCGCGCGCCGGATTCTATCCTGCGGACCATCAGCACCGCGCCAGTGCTACGAGATGCGCCAGATCTTCCCCAGGCAGCGGCCATCGAAAAGCCCACCGAAGATCAGGCGATCACCGTGACTGGCACGCGCATCAGCGGCTTCACCGCGCCGACGCCGGTGACATCGTTGAGCCGGGCGGATCTGGAATCGAAAGCAGCCGGCACTGTGTCGGAACTGCTCGATGACGTGCCGCAATTGCGCATCAACCAAAATATCGGCAAGTCGAGCGAACCCGTCGGTGCCTCCAACGTCGATCTACGGGGCCTCGGTACGCAGCGGACATTGCTGCTGATCGACGGAAGGCGGGTCGCATTCACTGATCCGGCGGGGACGATCGACACGAACATCGTTCCGGTGGCGCTGATCAGTAATGTCGAGATAGTCACCGGGGGCGCATCGGCTGCCTATGGATCCGACGCCGTCGCGGGCGTGGTCAACTTCCTGCTCAACAAGAATCTCAAGGGCTTCAGGCTCGATACGTCCTACGGTCAGTCGATTTATGACGATCATCATCGACCATCGGTGAGCGCGGCATATGGCATCGGTCTTATGGACGACAGGCTGCACCTGACCTTCGCGGCCGACTACATGCACAACGACGGGCAAACGGCGCAAGGAACGCGGCCCTGGGGCAATGACAAGACCGCGTTGCTGACCAACCCGGCCTATACCCGTACCAACGGACAGCCGCGGCTGTTGATAGCCAATAATTCGCGCTTCGTGCAGATGACCGCGGGTGGCGTGCTGACGCGCGCGGTGGGCCTTCAGATAGCCCAGCAGTTGGGCTTCCCAACCGGCACCGGGGTGCAGTTCGGCCCAGGCGGGACGGTCATTCCGTTCAATTACGGGACGAACATCGGCGGCACGTTCATGACGGGGGGCGATGGCACCTCGCTGGTGGACGAGGGCAATATCCTGCCGGAGATCGAGCGGATCACAGGCTATGGCGAATTGCGGTACGAACTGAGCGACGATGTCGAGTTCTTCGCCGATTTTCTCTATTCGCGCGTCAACGTGCTGTCTGACCTGTCGCCCAATCGCGACGATGCCGGCTTCCTCGTCCGCGACGACAACGCCTTTCTGCCCTCCTCGGTTCGCACTGCAATGGCGGCTGCAGGGCTGACCAGCATTACCGTCGGTCGTATGAATTTCGAGGACCAGACCTCGGTCTTCGACAATGCGACTGACGTGAAACGATGGACCTTCGGACTCAAGGGTCGCTTTGGCGATGGCTGGCGCTGGGATGTTTCGGGCCAGATCAGCCGTAACGATTATGAATCGATCAGCCATTACAACCGTATCTCCAATCGCTGGACGCTTGGGCTGGATACGGTGGTCAATCCGGCGACGGGCCAACCGATCTGCCGTGCGCTGCTGAACACCCCCAATCCGACCGCAGCGCAGGATCCCTATGGCGACATTCGCAATTGCGTGCCGATCAATCCATTTGGCGCCGGATCGATCAATCAGGCGGCGCTGGACTATTATCGCGGGACTTCGTGGACCCGGTCGCGGCAGGAACAGGATGTATTCGCCGCCAACGTCTCCGGCAATCCGTTCAAAACCTGGGCCGGCGATGTCAAATTTGCGCTCGGCGCGGAATATCGGCGTGAAATGACCAAGCTTACCGCGGATGCCGATTCAGCCCTCCGGCGTTGGCGCTCGATCAATTCGCAACCATTCAGTGGCGAGTTTACAGTCAAGGAAGGTTATGCCGAAGTTGTCGTGCCATTGGTGAACGGCGCAGCCTGGGCCGACAATCTCGATGTCAATGCGGCAGTCCGCTATACCGACTATGAGCTGAGCGGCGGCGTCACGACCTGGAAGGTCGGCACCAGCTATTCGCCCATTCCCGACCTGCGCTTTCGCGCCACGCTTTCGCGCGACATCCGGGCGCCTAACAATTACGAGTTGTTCCAACGCGGTAATCAGGTGATCAGCGCGATCATCGATCCTCGCACCAATACGTCGCGCCCAACCCTGCAGATCACCAGTGGCAATTCGGCGCTCAAACCCGAGCGTGCGGACACGCTGACGGCCGGTGTGATCTTCCAGCCAAGCTTCCTGCCGGGCTTCCGTGCGGCCATCGATTACTATCGGATCGCGATCAAGCAGGCCATCTCGACGATCGCGCCGCAGAGCATTGTTGATTATTGCGAGCAGGGGCGAACAGAGTTCTGCGCCGGGGTGGTTCGCGATGCCGCTCAGCGCATCACGCAGGTCAACGTGATCCCGTTCAACGCGGATTCGATGAAGACCAGCGGTGTTGATATCGAGCTGCAGTACCGCTTCAGCCTCGGCACTGGGCAACTCAATCTGCGCGGGCTTGCCAATTACGTTGCCGAAATCTCGACCACATCCAATGGCATAACCAATGACTATGTCGGGCTTGCTGGGATCGCACCGCCACCGGCCGGCTTGCCGCAGTGGCGCTTTAACCTGGACGCCAATTATGCGGCGGGCCCATGGAAGCTCGGACTGGGATACCGATATATTGGCGGCGGCAAGTTCGACACGCGCTTCAACATCACGACGCTCGACCTGATCGACAACACCGTGTCGGGCCGCGGCTATGTCGATGTAAACGCCGCCTACGCGCTCAGTTCAACCGT
Source organism: Sphingobium ummariense RL-3 (assembly GCF_000447205.1). Classification (GTDB taxonomy): domain Bacteria; phylum Pseudomonadota; class Alphaproteobacteria; order Sphingomonadales; family Sphingomonadaceae; genus Sphingobium; species Sphingobium ummariense. The sequence goes on from NZ_AUWY01000136.1 coordinate 226,956, forward strand.
CGAGCTTTATGGCCGCGTCGAGAATCTGCTCAACGTTGATCCACCGATCACGCCCAACTCGATCGCGACTCCGACGGTTGCCAACTCACAATTCTACGATCGGCGCGGCACCTATTTTGTCATCGGCGGGAGGATTCGGCTATGATCGGCATGGGAAGAACCTTGAGCCTGCTGGGTGCTGCGGCGCTGCTGATCAGCGCTGGCGCTGAACCGCCGCCGCTGGGCAAACTGCCGGCGCCGACAGCAGCCGACCGCGCGCTGCTGCGCGATGTCATCGACATTCACACGCATCTTGACCCCGACAGCTTCGGCCCGCACAGCGTGCAGGCCCGGCGAGCGCTCGACGTGCTCGAGATGGCGGCGCGCGCGAAAAAGGCCGGAATGCGCGGCTTCGTGATCAAGCAGCATTATGATCAGACAGCCCAGCTCGCTTATCTGGCATCGAAAGCGGTGCCGGGCGTCGAAATATTCGGCCAATTGTGCCTTAACCTTACGGTCGGGGGCCTCAATCCCGCCGCGGTTCATCATTTCGGCGAAGTGAAGGGCGGACGTGCACGGATCGTCAGCATGCCGACCTGGGACAGCGAAGCGAATGTCGCGGCGGGAGGCCGGGACCGGCCGTTCGTTCGCGTGTCGCGCAACGGCGAGTTGCTGCCCGAAACTAAGGCGGTAATCGCCGCGATCGCAACCGCGAAGATACGTGACAGCGAAGTCAAGCTGGCGCTGGCGACCGGGCATGTAAGCCCGACGGAAGCGCTGATGGTGATCCGGGAAGCGAAGCGACAGGGGATCGCGCGGATCGTCGTCACGCACGCGATTGGCCACCCGATCGATATGACCATGGCGCAGATGCAGGAAGCGGTGGCGCTGGGCGCGCAAATCGAATTCGTTACGGGCTTCCTGATCGGACGACGGGCAAGCTTCACCTTCGACCAATATGCCGAAGCGATCCGCACGCTTGGCCCGGACAATGTCATCTTGAGCAGCGACGGCGGTCAGTTGGGGCAGGTTCTGCCCGACGACATGATCGCGATGGTTGCAGGACTTCTCCGTAAACGCGGGTTTAGCGCGTCCGAAGTGCGCCGGATGACTGTCGATAATCCGGCCGCACTGCTCGGCCTGCCGCCCCCAACAGCGCGGCGCTGATTAAAGGGAGGGGAATAAAGATGAACCACGCAGGTTTTCTGGCTACGTGCAGCGGCTTGGGGCTGCTGGCCTATCCGGCGGCGGCGCAGGATGCGACCCCACAGCCCGAGAGTGACGCGATCGTCGTCACCGCATCACGCACGGCGCAAAATGGTCTCGATGCGCCGTCTCCTACTCAGATCATTGGGGATGAAGTGCTCGACCGCCAAGGATCTGAAACGATCATGGATGTGCTCAATCAGAATCCAGCGTTCAAGGCGACGCGCTCGCCCAATGCCAACGCGACCAACCTGTCGAGCCCAGGCCAGGCGACCGCCGACCTCCGCGGCTTGGGCGGCCAGCGGACGCTGGTCCTGGTCAATGGCTCCCGCGTTGTGCCCTTCGCGCCATCGGCGAATCAGAGTGTGCCGACCACCACCGACCTCAACCTGATCCCGACGATCATGATCGACCGCGTCGATGTGGTGACCGGCGGGGCTTCGGCGCTGTACGGTTCCGACGCGGTCTCTGGCGTTGTCAATTTGATCATGAAGACGAAATATGACGGCATCGATGCCCGTGTGCAGACTGGCATTTCGGAACAGGGCGACGACCGCCGCTTCCGCGTCGGCTTTCTTGCCGGCACTGATTTTGCGAGCGGGCGTGGTCATGCCGTATTCAGTGTCGATTATTCGGACGTCGAAGGTGTCGGCAGCTTCTACACTAGGGACTGGGGTCGGCGGGGGCAGTTGATCGTCACCGATCGCAATGGTCCCACCAATCTGCTGCTTGCCGAGAATGTCGTGAACTCGCTCGGGGCGGGCGGCGTGATTGTATCGGGTCCGGCGGCACTGGTCGGACTAACCTTCAACCCCGACGGCTCACTGCGGCGATTCGATTATGGCAATCCGATCGACGGGCGTGTGATGGTTGGCGGCGAAGGCGTCTCGGTCAATGCCCAGACGACAACGGTGCCGGGCGTTGAACGTATCACCGTTTACGGTAGTCTCTATTTCGACGTTTCCGACAGCCTCACCGCTTATGCCGAGGGCGGCTGGTCCAAGGCGCAGGGCGACATCCGGAGCGCGGTCCTGCGCCTTGACCGCCAGGTCATCCGGGGAGACAATGCCTTTCTTCCCGTCGCCGTCCGTGCAGTGCTGCCAGAGACGAGCAGCATCAACATCAGCCGCATCGGGTTCGATATCGGCAATAACCAGTTCCGCGTCACCAATGAAACGCCACATGGCACGATCGGCCTAAAGGGGGAGTTGGGCGACGGCTGGAATTGGGATGCGCATGCGAGCTATGGCGAAAATTACTATCGACAACGTGGTTCGCAGGTGCTCATCACCAGCAACCTGAACTTCGCCATCGATGCCGTTGATCAAGGCCGGTTCCTGACCGGGACGCCCAATGGCGTAATCGTTTGCCGCGCCGTTGCGCAGAGCAATCCGGCCGCGGCGGGGTGCCAGCCACTCAATCTGTTCGGAGAAGGTAACAGCAGCGCGGCGGCGCACGATTATATCTGGGGCGAGCCTGCCAGTGACGTCGACTATACCCAACTGACCGCCGCTGCCAACATCGTGGGCGACCTGTTCGATTTGCCGGCCGGGCCCGTACGTTTGGCGGTGGGCGGCGAATATCGCCGCGAGACGGAGAAGCTCACCGCCGATCCGATCGCGGCGGCAAACGGCTATCTTGGTGCCGGCAACGCCGTGCCCTGGTCGGGCGCTTTCAGCGTCAAGGAAGCCTATGTCGAGGCGACCGTGCCGCTGTTCACCGGGCTCAGCGGTAATGGCGCGGTCCGTTACGCCGACTACAGCACCGCCGGCGGGCAGACCGCGTGGAAGGCCGGTGCGGTGTGGACGCCGCTCGTGGGACTCAATCTGCGCGTCTCACGGTCACGCGATATTCGCGCCTCGGCGCTCAACGAGTTGTTCAGCCCGGGCAGCGTGCTCACGAATCCGCTGACGCTGATGGTTGATGGGATAAGCAAGACGAACAATATCCCGCAAAATGCTACCGCAGGAAATGTTAATGTGCAGCCGGAACTTGCGGACACCTGGACGGCTGGCATCGCCTATCGGGGTACGGGCGGACTGCGCGGGCTGGGTGTATCGGTCGACTGGTACAGGATCGAAATCAACGGCGCGATATCCAATCCAACCAGTGCCCAGATCGCCGCGCTCTGCAACGGCGGCGATCAGGCGTTCTGCTCTGCTTTCACCTATGGCCCCGATCCAGCCAATCCGGGGCAGCGCATCCACACCGCGTTTCTGTCGGGCACGATCAACCTGGGATCGTTCATGCAGGAGGGTATCGACGCGACGCTGCAATATGACACCACGGCGGATTTCATGGGAAGTGGTGGGCGTTATGGCATGTCGGCAAGCGGCACCTATGTGCTTCACTCGATCGTCGATACCGGGACGCTGGGTTCGGTACCGATCGATCATGTCGGCGCCATGAACCCCTATACGCTCGGTGCCATCCCGACTTTCCGCGGCGATCTCACCCAGACACTCAGCAACGATTTGGGGGAAGCCTCACTCCAGGCGATGTTCATCAGCGCTGGCGTACAGGACGTGACATTTAATGTGCCAGGCGGACAGACGATCAACAACAATCGCGTGCCCGCCACCTGGTATTTCAACCTGACCGGCAAGGTCTGGGCTGGTCCAGACAAGCGATATGAATTTTTCTGGGCCGTACACAACCTGCTCGACCAAGATCCCCGCGCGACACCCTATTTCGTGCTGAACGCCCCAGTAAACGGCCAATATTATGACAAGATTGGCCGCCGATACACCGCAGGCGTACGTATAAGATTATGAGAGGAACGAGCTCCCCTCTGGCGCTCTACGGGGCGTCCTTTTTTTTGGTCAAGCGGCGGGCGCGTGCCCTGTCAGCCTAACGCGAACTCGTCGCCACTGGATGCACGGGGTTGGGAAGGGCAGGGGCCTCGCTCGCGACCGACCGCCACTCCGCGAGGGCCGCGGAGCGTCGTTCTTGTAGGTCTTTCGGTCGACGAGATGGCGTTTCAGTGAGAAGTGGTTGTGGAGGTTGGCATGTGCGGAAGCGAACTTCTGTAGAGCCTTCATCTGCCTGAAGCGGAGCATCGCCCGCTCTCGTCGTCGGAGGGTGCTTGCTCATGCGTATCGTTACCGCAAGGTCGATTGCTTTGACAGCGCCCGCTGCTGATCTTCGCGGTGTGCTACACCGGCTGGCAGATGTTGCGTCGGCGAATGGGCTGGCCCGCGCTTATGGTGGAGGTGCTGCCTTCGCCGCCGGTGCTGATCTTCATGGCCCTCGGGCTCGGCCTGCTCTCCTTCCTCGTGCGTCTGGTCATGCCGGTGGGCAAGGAACTGCTATGGCTCCAACTGGGCTATTTCCCCTGCTATATCTTCTTCTTCGTCGCGGGCTGCGCGGCGGCACGGACGGAACTGCTGGAACGCATCACATGGAGGGATGCCGCCCCCTGGCTGGTCGTGTCGATCCTCGCACTGGTCACCTTGCCGGTCATCATGCTGACGCGTGGGCAACTGGGCGGATTCGAGGGGGGCTGGCACCTCAATGCGTTCTATTATGCCCTCTGGGATCCGCTGGTCGCGTTCGGGGTGATGCTGGGGGTGTTTGCAGCCGCCAGGCAGTGGGGGCGGCATCCGACACGGGTCATGTCCTGGCTGGCGCGCGGCGCCTTCGGTGCCTTCATCGTCCACCCGCCCGTCCTTGTCGCATTGAGCGTTCTGGCCATGCCCTGGGCAGCCACGCCGTTGCTGAAATTCACGGTTGTCGGCGCGGCTGCATGCGCAGGATCCTTCATCCTGTCGGGCGCGCTGAGGACGCTCCCAGGCGTCAGGCAGATCATCTGAGCAGAGTGGTTCCAGCCGCCGCAGGAGGCATAGGTGCGCGCGCGATGGCGTGGCTTCGATCCGGCCATCGACAACGGAGCGTGTGGTTTCGGCCGGCGCTTCAGTTGAAGAGCCGGTTGGCGCGAAGGCGGGAGACGGCGAGGTCGACGAACGCGCGCACCTTCGCGGGGGCGTAGCGGCCCTCCGGGTGCACGACGTGAATGGGGAGGGGCGGTTCCTCATGTTCGGCAAGCACGATCTGGAGGTCGCCGGCGATCAGCGCGGGGCCGATCTGGTAGTGCAGGACGCGCGTCAGTCCCCAGCCTTCCTTGGCGGTCGTGATGGCCGCCTCATTCGTGTTGCACTGGAGCGCGGCCTCCACCACGACGCGCTGGTCGCGGGCGAAGCGCCATTCGGGCGACGCCCAGGCGCTGGTCGATGCGGCGATCCGGTGCTCCTTGAGGTCCATCGGGGTGACGGGGACGCCGTGCTTCTCGAAATAGGCGGGCGAGCCGCATACCACGCGCCGTACCGAGCCCACCCTGGTCGCGGTGAAGCCGGAGTCCGGCAGATGGCCGATGCGCACCGCGACATCGACACCTTCCTCCACGATGTTGACGGGGCGGTCGATGAAGAAGGTGCGGCCGGACATCGTCGGATAGGAGTCGAGATATTCGGTCATTACGGGCAGGACATACATCTGCCCGAACATGACGGATGCAGTGACGGCCAGGGTTCCCGTAGGCGTCGCATAGGAGCCGGCGGCCGCCGCCTCCGCTTCCGCGATGTCGGAGAGGATGCGCCTGCAATCCTCGAAATAGCGCGCGCCGGCCTCGGTCATTTTCACCGACCGGGTGGTGCGGACGAAGAGGCGGGCGCCGATCAGTTCTTCCAGCGCGGCGACGGCGCGGGTGACGGCGGGCGCGCTCATGTGCATGAGGCGCGCCGTCTCCGCGAAGCTCTCCGTCTCCGCGACCTTCACGAAGATCCGCATCGCCTGCCATCGATCCATGTCGTCCCCTTCGCCCGTGCCTCAGAGCAGGCGCATCAGCGTTTCGGCGTCGCAGCCATGCGCCAGCATCAGCATGTCGCCATGATAGTCCGGGCTGCCCGTCCTGCCGAGGCATGGCATGCAGCGACGGACGGCGCGCAGGGCATTTCTAACCATGGCGGCCCTCCTACCGCTGATGCCGGGAAGAGAGCCGGTCCGCAAGGCGCTCGATTTCCAGGCAGGCGGCGTCGCACATCCCTACCTGGCGGGCCCGAGTCCTGAGGCTCCCCCGGCGGGCCGGTGATCCGAGGGCCAGGGCCAGCGCCCGCGACCGCCGCAGGTCGAAGCTGCGGCCGGCGCGGGCGGCATCGATCTCCGCCCCGGACAGGCCCAGTTGCATGGCCCTGGCATTCTGCCGCTGGCGAAGCAGCGGGTCGTCCCGGTTCGCCGTCAGCGCCATTTCGATCGACAGCCGGGTCTGTTCATCAAGCATGGGCATCTGCATGGCCGTACTCTCGCGTCGTGGCGATCAGAGACCCAGGTCGCTGAGGCCCGGATGATCGTCCGGCCGGCGGCCGAGCGGCCAGCGGAACTTGCGGTCCTCCTCACGGATCGGCATTTCGTTGATGCTCGCGTGGCGTTGCGCCATCAGACCGTCCTCGGCGAATTCCCAGTTCTCGTTGCCATAGGCGCGGAACCACTGACCGCTATCGTCGCGATACTCATAGGCATAGCGCACCGCGATGCGGTTGCCGGTGAAGGCCCACAGTTCCTTGATGAGGCGATAGTCGAGTTCCCGGTTCCATTTGCGGGTCAGGAACGCTTGCGCCTCGTCGCGGCTGGTGGCGAACTCGACCCGGTTCCGCCAGCAGGTGTCGGGTGTATAGGCGAGAGCGACCTTGGCGGCATCGCGGCTGTTCCAGCCGTCTTCGGCCAGGCGGACCTTCTGGATGGCGGTTTCGCGGCTGAAGGGGGGCAGGGGAGGTCTGGACATGTCGGTTACTCCTGAAGGGAACTTTGGGTCGATTCATTGAACGGCGGAAAATCGGAAGCCATTGTCGCGAAATCGGTCGAATGGAGGCTCATAATGCCAGCTGGATGCGGTTCTCGCCGTCGGGCTGCTCGGCAGGCACGGCGCTGCAGATCAGTACCTCGTCCTCGGCCAGGCTGACGCCTGGTTGGCGGATATGGGTGACGGCGCCGTGCAGCAGCCGGGTCTTGCATGTGCCGCAGCTTCCTTCCCGGCAACTGTAGTCGGGACTGAGACCGCGCGCCTCGGCCAGATCGAGCAGGGTGCCGGAGCTTGGCGTCCAGCGTGCTTCCTTAAGGGAGTCCATGAAGGCGACGGGCACGGCCTTGGTCGAAGGCGCGGGCAGGGAAGCGGCCGCCGGGGCAGCCGCGTCGGCTGTCCGCGTCAGCGACGAGGGGCCGAAGGCCTCTGCGTGGATGCGGCCGTCAGCGACGTTCAGCCCGCGCAGGCCGTCGTACAGCGCCTGGGTGAAGGCCGGCGGGCCGCACAGGTAGAAGTCATAGTCGTTGAACGGCAGGAAGCGCGTGAGCAGCGCCATGTCGATCCGGCCCGCGGCGTCATAATCGACACCTTCGGTCGCGCCTTCCGCGTCGCTCAACATGCGCACCAGCCTGACGGCGCTGAAGGACGCATCCACCAGCCGGGCAAGTTCGTCGGCAAAGGGGCGATCGGCCAGGGTCCGCGCTGCGTGGAAAAGGAAGGTCGGCCGGACGCGCTGCTTGCGCACGCCCTCATAGACGATGTGGCGCAGCATCGCGAGCAGGGGCGTAATGCCGACCCCGCCTGCCAGCAGCACAGCGGGACGCGTGGCGTGGGGATCGATGGTGAAGTCTCCGGCGGGCATGCGGGCCTCAATGACATCGCCGACCTTCATGTCGTGAAGATGCCGGGAAACCGATCCGTCGCGCTTGACGCTGATCCTGTAGCCGGCGTCGGATGGGGCGGTGGAAATCGTGTAGGTGCGGATCACCGGCCTGTCCGCGCCAGGCAGGGTGACGCGGATCGGCAGATGCTGGCCGGCGCGATGCAGCGGCAGACCCGCGCCATCATCCGGCTGGAGGTAGAAGGAGCGGATTTGGCTGCTTTCATCCACGATCTTCGTCACCCGGAACGGACGCCAGGCGGCTGCGAGGTCGGCGGCGCGGAGCCTGTCGGCCGCTTCCGTCCAGTCGCCGGTCATCAGCGAATTGGGCGACCAGCCCCCGTCGTCGCGAAATGTCCAGCGCAGGGCCAGCGCGCCGTGCCGCCGAACGACCCGGCGCGGGGTGAAGCTCCACAGCCGCTCGGCTCCCTGGAAGGCGGCGATCTCCGGAGAGTCGAATATCACCTCGGCGTCGCCCGTCATCTGCAGCATGTCGCCGCTTTCATAATCGACGAACAGCAGCCCTGCCTTGCCGGTCAGCAGGATGTTGCCCAGCGTGTTGAAGAAGAGATTGCCGTCGAAATCCGGAATGGTCAGCACGCCCGGCGCATCGACGCGGACGAAGCCGGCCTTGCCGCCGCGGTGCGACACGTCGACCTGGCGACGGTCCTCGCGATCGGCATAGGAGGCGACGAAGAAGCTGTCGGCGGCTTCGATGAGCGCGCGGGCGGCGGAGTCCAGTCCGTCCGACGTCTCGACTTTTCCGTCATAGGGGAGCGCGACGTCACGGGCATGATGAAAGTCGCGCAACTGGATATAGCGCGGACAGTTGCCGAAGCTCTGGTCCACGTCGATGTGAAGACCGGCGGCCGTCGTCGACACGACGCCGTTCATGCGGTTGCGGCGACGCGTGTGCATCTCGATGCCGAGCAACCCGATGGGCGAACCCTCCCCGATCGTCGACGCGGCCGGATCGCTGGGGTCAGCGCGGGCGGCGATGTCGAGTGTGGTGGGAGTGGGGGAGACGATGAACCCGGGCCGCCCTTCGAGGAAGGTGGCCCAGGGATCGCCCGTGCCGTCAACGCTGCCCAGCACCACGAAGGGAAGCTGCGCGTAGAATTCGCGATGCTGGTCGGGCATATAGTCGCGGATCACGCGCTGCCCGACCGACGCCATGCGCTCGGCAACGCCCAGCTTTTCCTGAATGCGCCGCTCCCCTTCATGCCAGACAGGAAGCTTTTTGAAGGTCGATGTCATCGTGCTTTCCTCCCAGCAGGGGGAGAGCGCGCCGGACAGGCGCGCCCGGTTGCTTCAGGCGGCGAGGCCCGCGGCCGTCCGTGCGAAGGGAGCAAAGCCCGGCAGGGCCTCGATCCGGGCGAGGAAGGCATTGACCCCGGGATAGCCAGACAGGTCGACATTGCCCTCCGGCGCGCGCGCGACATAGCTGTAGACCGCGATATCGGCGATTGTCGGCCGCGGGCCGGCCAGCCATTCGCTCTCACTGAGGTGCGCTTCAAGGCGGCCGAGGAGGACATGGGCGCGCGCGATGACCTCGTCCGGATTGAACTTGGCGCCGAACACGGTGATGAGCCGCGCGGCGGCGGGGCCGTAGGCGACCTCGCCTGCCGCGACCGACAGCCAGCGCTGGACCAGTGCCGCGCCCTGCGGATCTTCCGGCAGCCATTCACCACCGTCGGCTTTCTTGGCGAGGTAGACGAGGATGGCATTGGAATCGGCGATCACGACACCGTCATCCTCCAGCACCGGTACCTGGCCGAAGGGGTTGAGCTTCAGGAAGGCCGGCTGCTTGTGGGCGCCAGCCATGAGATCGACCTCGACCAGCTCATGCGGCACGCCAAGCAGCGACGCAAACAGCACGGCCCGGTGGGAATGACCGGAAAGGGGATGGTGGTACAGCTTCATGACTCGTTCTTTCGATCTGGAGGACGGGTCCATTCCCGATCCACGCCGAAAGAGTGCGTCACCCGACGGATGATGAGAATGATCGCTCTTGCCACTTCTTCATTACGCAAAATGGAATAATCGGGTGCGACTTTCAGTCTCGTCCACCGCGCAAGCTGTCAGGATAAGGACCCCTCGTGGCGCCAGAGAGAAAACCGGCGGTGGTCGATGGCTATTCGCACATCAGCCGATGCTGCGCGGCGGCAGCGGAAATAGCGTTAATTCGACGTCATTCATTGTTAAAAAAAGGAAAATCTGCACTGATCAGCGATGGTCGCCGTAGCAGGAGGAATCATGGCGCGCATCCTGATTGCCGAGGGTCATGGCTGGGAGGTGCCGACGGATGGCTGACCTTGGTTCGCCTGCGTGGATGCCGGAGATGCTGGCTCTACAAGCCGCCGTCTCCGAAGCCTATGCCGACTTCCAACAGATCATCAACGAGGTGGTGTCGCGCGCAATACGCATCATTCCGCAGGCAACTGGCGCCATCGTGGAGATGCGGGACGGCGACGACATCGTCTATCGTGCGGCCAGCGGCACTTCGGTCCGTCATATCGGCCTGCGCCTGTCGTTGGGCGGCAGCCTGTCCGGCATCTGTATCGCCACAGGGGAAGCACAATTCTGTCACGACAGCGAGACCGACCCGCGCGTGGATCGCGAGGCCTGCCGGAGAGTGGGGCTGCGATCGATGATGCTGGTCCCACTGCCCTATCACGGGCAGATGATCGGTGTGCTGAAGGTCTATTCCGATCGGATGGCCGCCTTCACCTACGCCGATCTGGACGTCGTCCGCCTGATGGCGGGGCCAATCGTGACCGGCTTCGCCAATGCGGCCCACAGCGACACCGCGCGCCATTTCACGGCGACATTCGAACAGGCGGCCGTCGGCCTTGCGCATGCGTCGCCGCAGGGGCGCTTCCTGCTGGTGAACGACCGTTTCTGCGAGATCACCGGATACGCGCGAGAGGAGCTGGTCGGCCTCGACTATCGGCAGATCACCCATCCCGACGATTACGACGTTGATGCCCATCAGGCCGGCCGCCTCCTGGCCGGTGAAATCAGCGAGTTCGCGCATGAGAAGCGTTATGTCCGCAAGGACGGAGGGCTGGTGTGGATCAACCTGACGGTATCCCTGGTGCGCGATGCCGCAAGAGAGCCGGAATTCTTTGTCTGCGTGGTGGAGGATATTTCTGCCCGTCGGTCGGCGGAAATGGCGAGCGCCGCCAAGACCGGATTCCTGGCCAATATGAGCCATGAGATCCGCACGCCGATGAATGGCATATTGGGTTTCGCCGACCTGCTGCTGGGTGCCGCCCTGCCGCCCGACCAGCATCACCAGGTCAAGATGATCGCGGATTCGGGCAGGGCCATGATGCGCCTGCTGAACGACATGCTGGACCTGGCCAAGGTCGAGGCCGGGCAGATGGAGATCGCGCGCGAACCGTTCGATCTTATCCATGCGCTCGACGCCTGCCTCAATCTGGTGCGGGCGAGCGCGGAGCAGAAGGGGCTCGAACTGGTCCGCGACATCGCCGGCGATCTGCCCCGGATGATGATGGGAGACGGGCTGCGGTTGCGGCAGGTGGTGCTCAACCTGCTGGGAAATGCGGTGAAGTTCACGGCGCACGGCCATGTCACACTGCGCGCGCATCTGGACTCCGCGAGCCGGTTGGTGATCGCGGTTGAGGATAGCGGGCCGGGGATAGCGCCCGAGCGTCAGGCCGCCATTTTCGAGAAGTTCGTGCAGGCTGATGTCGGCACCGCGGCGCGCTTTGGCGGTAGCGGCCTCGGCCTGTCGATCAGCGCGCAGCTGGTCACGCTGATGAGCGGCGAACTGACGGTGGAGAGCGAGGTTGGGCGGGGCAGCTGCTTCAGACTGCGGCTGCCGTTCGAACAGGGCGATGATGCGGGACGGCTCATTTTGCCCACGAGCCCCGGCGATACGGCTGCGCGCTTCGACGATCTGCGGGTGCTGGTGGCGGAGGACCATGATGTCAACCAGGAGCTCGTAAAAGCCATGCTGACGCGGATCGGGGCCGAGTCGAGCATCGTCGCCGATGGCGCCCAGGCCGTCGATGCGGTGTTGGTCGCGCGGCGCATGGGGCGGCCCTATGACGTCGTCCTCATGGACATCCAGATGCCGGTCATGGGTGGGCTGGAGGCGGCGAAGGCGATCCGTGGCCACGGCATCACCGCCCATGAGCTGCCGATCCTGGCGCTGACCGCCAATGCATTTGGCGAAGATGTCCACGCTTCGCTGGCGGTTGGAATGCAGGCGCACCTGGCCAAGCCGATCCGGTTGGGAGACTTGCGGGCGGCGCTGGCGGCGTGGTTGCCTGCTCGGAGCAGGGAGGCGGCGCCGGCGCCTTTCGACCCCGTGACCGAGAAGCTGCGCGAGCGCTTTCGGGAGAAAATGCTTATCTGGTCCGCACTGCTGAAGCGCCTGCTGCAGGATGCCGCACCCTCCGCTGCGGCGATCGCCGAGGCCCAGGGGGAACTGCACAAGATCGCAGGGACCGCCGCGCTGTTCGACGAGCCCATGCTGGGCCGCGCGGCCGAGGCTGCCGAGGAGGCGCTGCGCGCGCGCGGGCGAGTCGATGCCGCGGTCGCGGACCAGATCAGGACCGTCATCGGGCTTTGCGGGAGCTGAGGCGGGACACGGCTGATACCAGCCGCCGGGCTGGGGATGACGGGCCTGTTACCGGCGAACCCTATTCCGCCGATTGGCCGGGAAACGGCCCGGACCGCAAGGACGGCACCGTGCTGGTCCGGACGGAAGCGCCGCCTGCACCCTGAGCGGATCGAGGGACGCCGGTCGCCGGCCTCAATAGGGCGTTTCGAGCTGGGCAGGCCGCAGGAACTTGATCCTGCACTGCACGTCGGTTCGGCTTGCCACCAGGCCTTCCACGGCCAGTTCGCCGACCAGCACCTTCACCGCTGAGCGGCGATAGGGAATATATTGGCCGGTGACGATCATGCCAAGGGGCTCGACCTTGCGGATTTGCACTTCCGTGAGACCAGCCCCGAACTGCAGCTGTGCGGTCAGCGGACCATCCGCCGACCGGAAAAGGTCGTAAATTTTCTTGGCGTCCATCGGGGCTGTCTGAATATCATGATCGGGTCAGGCGGCGCACCCCAAAGGCATGGAAGCCAAACCAAAGTGGTGATGCCGACGCTATTGCTGGACCGCAATGATATAGGGTCGAGGAGCAGAAAGCTACTGATTTATAAGATAAATTGGGAAATTGTCCGCCTGTCGGCCTCGTTCGCCAATGGAATCCGCTTGTGCGGGTGCGACCCTTGGGCTCCTGATAGATGCCGGTTGCGTGCGCGCCGGCGGGATGCCGGC
>NZ_AUWY01000137.1 GCF_000447205.1 Sphingobium ummariense RL-3
GCCACACAGCAGCGCCCGGTCGGAGAAGCGCTTCTGCATGGCGTGGATCAGTTTGCTGTCTTTCGCGACTTCGAAGCCAGGACGCTCGGCGCGACGGCGGACGAGCTGTTCCGGGCGAAGGCTCACGACATCCGCATTCTGGAAGAAATCGCGGTTGCCGCCGTCGACATAGGCTTCCGAATAGAGGCCGTGGGCCAGGATCACGTCGAACTGGTCCAGCTCGATATGATAGTAGGAAACGGCAGCCATGTCCTTGTTGGCGAAAATGCTGCTGCCGTTGACCAGGTCCTTAGCGCGGAAGAGCATGCCGTCGGTATAGATATGGTGCCACGGCGACACGCTGAGATCACGGCTGGGCACATTGTCGCTGATCGCGCCCTGCTTGATGACGACGGGGAAGAAGTCGTCGCGCTTCTCTTCCGGCACGCGGCGGATCAGGTCATGGCGATAGCCAACCCAGCGCACCTCACGCAGGCCGCCCAGGCACTCCACCTTGTCGCCGATCTCAATGTCCTCGACCACAACCTGGCCTTTGTCCGTGCTGATCAGCGTGCCCGCCAGGAAGCAGACCGGGGCGACGAAGGTGCCATCCGCGAAGAAGCTGCTCGGGTTGGCCATGATCTGGGTGGCCAGGTCGGGATCGATATCGTTGAGGGTGAAGGTGATGTTGTTCGCACCGGCCCCCAGGAGCCCGCCTTCGTCGCGCAGCACCAGGGTCATGTCGTTGCCGTTCATGGAAGCGCTCTGCACGAGGTCCGCATTGTTGAACGACAGGCTGTCGCCCCAGCTGAAGCCGTTGACCTCAAAGGCGGCGGCGCTGCCCAGCGCGCTTTCGTTGTAGGTGAAGGAGCCGGCACCGGCGCCGGTGAAGTTGATGGTCTGGGGCACCCCGACGCCGAGGGCGACCGTCGATTCATTGACGGTGATGCTGGAACTGTCGCCGACCTCATAGGTGATGCCGCCCAGCGCCGACACGTTCAGCAGGCCATAATCGACAACCAGGTTGGCGTCGTTAACCGTCGCGAATGTAGGGGTGGAACCCACGCTAATGCCGGCCAGGCCGTTGAGGGTAACGTCGACGCCGTCGACCGTCAGGGTGTGCGATCCCACCACGCTAAGGTTGATGGTGTCACCAGCATTCGCATTGTCTTCGTTGATTGTCTGATCGCTGGATCCAAGATCAATATTGATAAGTGCCATTGCCGATCTCCATTATTTGTTCCAAGAAGAACAGTTATCTTCCGTCGTGGTTGAGGCTGATGTTCGGATTGGTTCGAATGGACTTGTTTTATTGTTGGCGACGAAGATGATTGACGTGTCGCGGGTATTTTCTGCTTTGACGTGCAGAGGGGGGATTGGCGGCACTCGTGCCGGGCCAAGAAAAGGCGCGGATCATCGCGCGCCCTGGCCGGCTCCTTCGACCGGGCTCGCCGCGGCGACGCGACGTCACTCGGGGCAAAGGAAAAATGGCTCCGGAATAGAGTGAACGATCTGCCCGGCGGTCGCGTCCTGCCGCGCCCTGGAGAACAGCCGCGCCGCGTCTGCCTTGCCAACGGGGCGATTTCCTTCAGCCCATGTGCAGCAGGAGGGAAGGGGGGGCGCATGCCGCTATGCCGCCCGCTGCGCGTTGTGGGCGGGCGCTTCGGAATAGGATTTGAACGTCACGAGCGCGCGGATGCTGTCGCGATAGTCCCAATCCAGCCATGCGCGCGTCACGCTGGGGCGCCCGGCCTGGTGGCCCTGCAGCCACTGGACGCCGCTGGCCCTAGCGGCCTCTTCCTGCTGCGCCGTCTCGACCCCCTCGGCGATCACGGTCGGCGCCAGTGATCGTGCCAGCCCCACCATGTGGGGAAAGGCGGATGCGGTTTCGGCATGCTGGGTCGCCGCGCCCAGGAAGAAGGCGTCTACCTTCACGATGTCGGGGCGCAGGGCGAGAAGCTGGCGGGGAGAGGCGTAGCCAGCGCCGAAATCGTCGATCGCGATCCGGCAGCCGAGCGCGCGCAGCTGCGTGACGAAGTCCACGGTTTCGCGCAGGGAGGAGTGGGCCGCAGTCTCCGTGATCTCCACCACCAGCCGTCGCGCCAGGCTGCGGTCGCGGGAAAGGCGTTCGCGCAACTCCGACCAGAAGGCATCATGGCCGTTCAGGTGGAAGGAAGCGCTCTGTCCGGAGATATTGACGCCCAGGCAGACCAGCGGGTCGGCTTCCAGTTCGTCGATGACCAGGGAAACCGTCCGCTGATCCAGGATACGGACGAGGCCGAGCCGCTCCAGCGCGCCGATGGCTTCGCCGCAGGGCTGCTGCTGCCCATCGGCGGACACAGTCCGCAGCAGCGCCTCATAATAGAGGATGGCCTCCTTCTCGGTGGCGTTGCACACCGGCTGCCATACGAAATGCGCCTCGCCTCGGTCGACCTGGCGCAGCAGCGTCGCAGCGGTCCGCATGTCGGCGCGATAATGGTCAGCCCAGGCGCTGTCGTTTGCGGTGGGGCGCTCGGCGGCGCTTCGGCAGGCGCACAGCATGTCGCGGGCTATGCGCAGGCACTCTTCCGTGCCAGCGGCGGAAAGATGCGCATCGGAGGCGACCGCATAGCCCGTGGACAGGGAGAAATAGACGCGCTCGCCATCGCATTCGAGCGGTCTGCACATGATGAGGGTACAGACACTGTCGATCATCGCCGGCAGGGCATGCTCCCTACGGCGGGTGGACGCCGGGATGGCGGCGTACAGCATCCCCGGTTCGGTTCTCTGGATCCGGACACCGGTGAAAAGGCGAGCCAGCGCGACGATGACCGCATCGACCGCGGCATTGGCCGTGTCGAGGCTATAGACGGCGCGGAGCAGAGAATAATTGTCGATCCGGAAGGCTAGAACCAGATCGCCAATGCGAAGCCGGTCGATACCCTTTTCTGAGCCGTCCGCCGCTGCGCTGACCATCTTGCCCCCTGATCGATTGACCGAGTGACAGAATAGTCAA
>NZ_AUWY01000138.1 GCF_000447205.1 Sphingobium ummariense RL-3
TTGACTATTTTGTAACACATATTATCATTGTTTATCATGCACTTGCGCCTTTTTATGCTGACCCTTCTCAAAAAGGCGATCTGAAGGCGATTGAGAGCTTCCTTCACGGTCCGCGTGCGAGGGGCGGACCACGCCATGGGCGTGATACTTAGGCTCGAAAAATGAATAAGTTCTGAAGGGCAATTAATGCTCGAACATCCGCATGAATATTAAGGATGCGTAATGATATTGCCTGCCGCCATTCGGATGGCTGTCAGTATCGGAGAGAAACGGCGGTTGTTGCGACTTGCGCTTTGCAGGCTTCGCCGCTGCGGGGGAGCGTGCTGGCCAGGGAGGGAGCCGCACCCCGTCTGACCTTTTCGAACCGGATTTTCAGGCAAGAAATGGCGGAAAATCGCATATGCAGCCCGCATGGCATCATCGTCATGTCTTGCGGGCGGCACGCGTCCGACTTTGGAAATATCGTGCCATCGAAGGTGCTCGTGCCTCCTCCTCCGATGGCGCATCCCGGATGAACTTTCGCAGTTCTTCCCGCTGGAAAGCGAGTCGTTCACTCCGCTCGCCAGCCGCCTCCCAGCGCCTGGACCAGCCTTACCGTCGCCGTCAGCCGGTCCGCGCGCACTTGTACGAGTTGCAGTTCGGCCGCCAGTAGGCCGCGCTGGGCGTCCAGTTGCTCGAGGAAGGGCGAATAGCCCGCCCGATAGCGCTGCGTGGCGTGACGATAGGTCCGCTCCTGCGCGTCGCGTTGCGCCTCCAGCATCCGTTCCTGCTCGGTCGTCCGCTGCACCTCGGTCAGGCTGTCCTCCACCTCGCGGAAGGCGGTGAGCACCGTTCTGCGATAGGCGAAGGCGGCCTGGTCGCGCCGGGCCGCCGCACCGCGCTGCTGCGCCTCCAGCCGCCCGCTGTCGAACAGCGTCGCGAGCAGGCTGCCGCCCAGCGAGAAGGTGGAGGCCGGATCGGACAGCAGGCTGGACGCCACCGCACCCCCGGCCGCGCTCAGCTGCAGCTGCGGCAGGAAGGCGGCGCGCGCAGCGTCGAGCGAGCGGTCGGTGCTCGCCAGCGTCTGCTCCGCCTGGGCGATGTCGGGACGGCGGCGGAGCAGGGCGGACGGCAGGCTGGCGGCGATCGTCGGGATGCCGACCTCCGCCAGCGCCTTGCCGCGACCGATGGCGCGCGGATTGTCGCCCAGCAGCAGGCTGAGCCCGTTCTCCTGCCGACGGATGGCCAGCTCGGTCTGCGGGATCAGTTGCTCTGTCGCGCGATAGTCCGCCTCGGCCTGTTCCAGGTCCAGCATCGGCGAATAGCCCGTCTCTGCGCGCCTGCGGGCAAGCGTGCGGGCGTTCTCGCGCGCCACAAGGGTATCACGCAGCACAAGCAGCCGGGCGTCGAGTGCGCGAAGCTGCAGATATCCCCCGGCCGCCGAGGCCGCGACCGCCAGCCGGACGGCGTCCTGCGCCGCCTGGGTCGCGAGCAGGTTCGCGCGGGCTGCGCCGCTTGCCGCCCGAAGGCGTCCGAACAGGTCGGTGTCCCACGCGATGCTGGCCTGCACCTGTCCCGCCGTCTGGTCGACATCCATGCCGAAAGGATTGAGAGCGCGCTGTCGATTACCCGCCGCGGTGCCGGTCAGCGCCGGCAACCGCTGCGCCTCCGCCAGCGCGAATTGCGCCCGCGCCTCTTCCACCCGTGCGGCCGCGATGGCGATGTCGACGTTGCGCGCCAGCGCCTGTTCGACGACCGCGTCCAGCGCCGGGTCGCCGAAGGCGGTCCACCAGTGGTCGCCGATCTCTGTCGCGCCGGTCGCTGTTCCGTCGCGCCATTGGGCGGGCGGGGCGACCTGCGCAGCCTGCGGGGCCTCGGGGCGCGGGCCGGCGCAGGCGGAGGCCAGTAGCGAGGCGCAGAGGAGCAGCCGGGCCTTCACCGGCTGGACCTGTCCACGCTGACCTCGACCGACATGCCCGGCCGGAGCCGCGCGGCGAGCGGCTGGTCGCGATCGACCAGGATGCGCACGCCGATACGCTGGGGCACCTTGATGAAGTTGCCGGTCGCATTGTCCGGCTTGAGCACCGAAAATTCCGAGCCGGCCGCAGGCGACAGTCGCTCGACCCGACCGGTCAGCGCCGCATTGTCCAGCGCGTCGACCGTGAACCGCACCCGCTGGCCCGGCGCCATGCCGGCGGTCTGCGCCTCCTTGTAGTTGGCGATGATCCAGCGGTCGGGCGGCACCAGCGCCATCAGCTGGGTGCCGTTGGTGACATATTGGCCGAGCCGCACGCCCACTTCGCCCAGCTGCCCGGCTTCTGGCGCGCGGATGACGGTGTTGGACAGGTCGATCTCGGCCAGCCGCAGCGCGGCGCGCGCCGCCTCGACCTGCGCCTCCAGCCCGCCGCGTCCCACATCCACGGTGCGGATGTCCTCGCGGGCGATGGCGTTGGCAGCCTGCGCCTGCCGGACCTGCGCCTGCGCCTGGG
>NZ_AUWY01000139.1 GCF_000447205.1 Sphingobium ummariense RL-3
GGGCCAGCGCGGCCTGCGTCTGGTCGCGCTCGCGGATCGACACGGAGCCGTCCCGAACCAGGTCTTCCACCCGCGCCATGTCGGCCCGCGCGCGCTGCAGCTGCGCCTGCGCGCTGGCAAGGCCCGCCGCCTGTCCCTGCAGCCCTGCCGTGCGGGATGCCCGTGCCTGCTGACTGTTCGCCAGGCTTGCCAGCGCCGCGCTCAGATTGGCGCGCGCCTGTTCCACCCGCGCGCGATAGATGCGGTCGTCGATCCGGGCCAGCACGTCGCCCTTGCGGACCGTCTGATAGTCCAGCACCGCGACCTGCGTTACATAGCCGCTCACCTGCGGGGCGATCACGGTGGTGCGGCCGCGTACATAGGCATTGTCGGTGGTGGCCGTGGCGCTGCGGAAGGGCGGCAAGCCCCAGGCATAGAGGACGACCAGTACGGACGCGATCACCAGCAGCGCGACGATCAGGATCGTCCTGGGGGTATGGGCGGGTGGCCGCCAGCGCGCGGGCGGTGCCTCGGGCGAAGCCGCCTGCTCGGCCGGTCCCGGATCGGTTGTCTCGTTCATGCCGTCATTCCCCTTGGCGTTCCCGCAGTCGCCTGCGCACGATCAGGAACAGAAGATAGAGCGCCGTCGCCAGCGCGAGCGCCGTGACGAACAGGAACACGCTGTTGAAGGCCAGGATATTGGCCTCGCGCGTCATCGCCTGGCCCAGCAGGGCCGCGCCCTGCGCGCTGCGCTGCGCCGGATCGCCGATCGCGCCCGCCACCGCCGCGCTCCCCGCGCGCAGCCGGTCGGCGACGATGGGGTTGGCCGCGTCCAGCTGCCCGGCCAGGATCGCGCTGTTATGCCGCACGCCGATCTGCTGCAGGCTGCCGAGCAAGGCGGAACCGGCGAGGCCGCCGACATTCTGCGTGGTGCTGAACAGCACGATGCAGGTGACGAGCGCGTCCGGCCCCTTCAGCATCATGCGGCTGAAGCCATAGAGAAAGGCGGGGCCGATGAAGAGCAGCGTGCCGAAGCCGATCAGCGCCTGGCTGAGGAAAAGCTCCGGCGGCCGGGTCAGGCTGGTCGACTGGGAATCGAGCCACGCGCCCGCCGCGATGATCAGCGAGGCGGCGCAGACCTGATGCGGGATCCGGGCGGGGTTCAGCGTCACCACCGCCACGACCATGCCGGCGATCATCGCCAGTCCCACCACGGCGAACAGGGCGTGAAGCTGGTCGTTGGTGAGGCCCCCGGCGGTCAGGAGCCCCACCGCGCCATAGCTCTGCTCGGCAAGCGCCAGCCGCACCAGCAGGGCGATCCCGGCGAAGCGCAGGATTTCCGGCGTGCCGATCCACCGCGTCAGGATCAGCGGTTTCTCGCGATGATGCTCGATCAGGAAGGCCGCGCCCAGCAGCGGGATCGCGCAGGCGAGCGCGACGCCCAGCCAGGGCGTGTCGTGCCACCACACGACCCGGCCCACGCCCAGCACCGCGCAGATCAGCAGCATCGCCGGCACCACCAGCGCCACGGTCAGCAGGTCCAGCGGACCGATTGCCTTCCTGCGCTCGCTGGGCGGCAGCGGCAGGGCGAAGCTCGCCCCCAGTACGGCGAGCGCCAGCCCCAGCTCCAGCAGATGCAGGCCCCGCCACTCGCCCAGTGCCAGCAACTCGACCGGCACCATGCGGGCGAGCGGCATGCCCAGCTGCGGCAGGCTGACGCCCAGCAGTGGCGCCAGCGGACGCAGCTTGCCCTGGAACACCTGCAGCAGGTTATAGACGGTGAAGGTGGTCAGCGCCGCCGCCGCCAGGCCGCACATGCCGCGGTTGACGACCGCCGTCGCGAAGCTGGGCCACAGGAGCTGGAGCAGGGCACTCGCCGCATAGAGCGCGACCAGCCCGTGGGTGATCGCCGGAATGCCGAACTGCATGCGCGCCTTGACCAGGGACAGGTTCGCCGTCGCGTTCATGGCGACATAGATGGCGGGCAGCAGGCTCGCCTGCGCCACATAGACGCCGAGCGAGCCGCTGAGCGGCTGCACGTTCACCGTGACGAGATTGTTGCCGAAGGTCGCGCCGAGCGCGGACAGCATGGCGATACCCATATAGCCCGCCTTGCGCGCCGCCGGATGGCGCGGGGCATAGGGCGATCCGGGGAAGGTCGGCTGCTCGTCCGGCGCGAAGACATAGGATGAAGGCGTAACGGCCCCGCTCACGGCCGGGTGCCTGTATCGACATTCCCCGAACGACGGATCGTCACGACGCGCATGCCCAAGGCCCCTGTCTCTTCCCGCCATGCCATCGGCAATGTGATGGCAACGTTGTTACGTTTAGGACATGATAAGGCAATGACACAATCGCATAGGCGCGCGAAATAATGCTACGCGGCTCAGGCGGCTTCGGGCGTCAGCTTCAGCAGCCGGCCCTGTGAGCTGCCGCCGTCCTCCAGCAGCCACAGCGCACCGTCGGGCCCCTGTTCCACCTCGCGGATGCGCGCGCCCATGTCCCACTGGTCCGCCTTGGTGGCGTTCTCGCCGTCCAGCTTCACCCGCAGCAGCGACTTGCTGGAAAGGCCGCCGATGAACAGCGAGTTCTTCCATTGCGGGAAGAGGTCGCCGGAATAATGGATGAGGCCGCCCGGCGAGATGGAGGGGTTCCACCACACCTTCGGTGCCTCGAATCCGTCGCCGGCGCGATGGTCGGGAATGGGCTTGCCGTCATAATGGTCGCCGTTGGAGGCGAGGGGATAGCCGTAGTTGAGGCCCGGCTTGATTAGGTTGACCTCGTCTCCGCCCTTGGGCCCCATTTCCTGCTCCCACAGCCGTCCTTCCGTGTCGAAGGCGATGCCCAGCAGGTTGCGATGGCCATAGGACCAGATGGCGGGATGGAATCCCTTGGCGGCCAGCGGGTTGCCCTTGGCCGGCGTGCCGTCCAGGTTCAGGCGCAGCACCTTGCCCAGCGTCGCCTTGGGATCCTGCGCAGGATCGAACTTCTGCCGCTCGCCATTGGTGAAGAACAGATATTTGCCGTCGGGGGAGAAGGCGATACGGCCGGAATAATGGCCGTTGCCCTCGACGAAGGGCGTCGCGCGGAAGATGACCTTCACTTCGCCCAGCTTCGTCGTGCCGTCGCTCGCCTGGTCGAAGGTTCCGGTGGCGAGCGCCACGCCCTTGCCGCCTTCGCCGGCCTGCGAGAAGCTGAAATAGACCTTGCGGTCCTTCGCGAAGGTCGGCGAAAGCACCACGTCCATCAACGCGCCCTGCCCCGCGCTGTCCACGGCGGGGATGCCCGCGATCGGGATCTTCGTGCCGTTGTTCGGGTCGAACAGGATCATCTCGCCCTTCTTCTCGGTCACCAGCATCCGCCCGTCGGGCAGGAAGGTCATCGCCCAGGGGGACTCGAAATCCGCGATGATGGAGGTCTTGAAGGGCCTGTCCCCGGTGGCCGCAGCGGCGTTCTGTCCCGTCGCATTCTCCGCCGAGCAGGCGATGAGGACCAGGGGCAGGGCGGCGAGGGGCAGATGACGCATCACTCTCTCCTTGGGATTTGTGCAGGACGGCAGGGTTTATGCGCGGACCATAGCCGATAATGGACAGTGGGCCAGCGGGAATGTCGGGGGGGGGG